>DATFMP010000067.1:0-23314 GCA_035266845.1 bacterium | reverse complement strand
TGGGGTGATCAACCGGGCGCGGCTGCCCAGCGTCTCCGGCGGAGGCATCACCACCGGCAAGACGCAGGAGTACGAGGTCACCCTCAAGCCCGGCGAGTACGTCTACTCCTGCCCGCTCAATCCCACGCCGGACTACAAGCTGATCGTCAAGGGCTAGGTTCTGTTTTGAAAAGCATGATGGTGATGGGGGCGTTGCCCCCAAACCCCTACCAGGGAGCCTGGCTCCCTGGACTCTCATTGCGGGCAAGACCCCGCCGGACTTGGTCAGGGACCGTATCGGGGGTGCGGGGGCCCTTGGCCCCCGCACGGGATGTCTTGTGGTTCTTAAGCGGCTGAGCCGCTTAAGAACCCTTTTCCAAACACAGCCTAGTCCGCGGCCCCATCCTCGCGGGCCAGGCGCTCCAGGTCCTCGCGCTCGAACTCCAGCAGGCGGTAGTCGTAGTCGTGGGCGCCAAGGCCCGCGTACATGCGGCGCGCCGAGGAATTCTTGTCGCTGACGCCCCACCAGAGCGAG
Organism: bacterium; assembly: GCA_035266845.1. Taxonomy (GTDB): domain Bacteria; phylum SAR324; class SAR324; order SAR324; family JACQKK01; genus DATFMP01. Next base: position 22,800 of record DATFMP010000067.1, on the reverse strand, counting down.
ACGGCGTCGCGGGCCAGGGTGTCGCGAGCCAGGGCGGCCATCAGGCGGCGCCCGATGCCGTGAGAGCGGGCGCGCTCCTCCACGTAGAGATCCACGAGCCACACCCCCCGCCGCGCCACGTCGGAGTTGTAGCACTCGTGGTACATGGCGTAGCCCACCGTCTCGCCGTCCAGCAGGGCCAGCAGGCAGTGGAAGGCGGCGCGGCGCCCGAAGCCGTCGCGCGCCACGGCCTCGGCCGTGAAGACGCGATCGTCCATGCCGTGGTAACGGTTGAGGGCGTTGGCCATCTCGGCAATGCGGGCGGCGTCCCGCCGGGCGGCGGCGCGAATGCGGACGGTGCTCATGAGGCGGGCGCCTGGGCGCCACGGTGCGGGTTGTGCGTTGCCTGGGGTGCGCCGGTCACCCGTACGAACCCCCTTTCTCGCTCCCGTGTACTCTGACCTGCGGCGCGCGGCAAGCGCCCGAGAGTGCGCCGCTCTCGCGACGATGCGCTCATGACCGACCCTGCCCCCCATCGCGGCCACCGTGGCCAGCACCCGCAGGATGCGCGGCTGTTTCTGGACGCGCGGCAGGCCCAGGCCCTGCGCGCGGCGGCGGGGGACCTCGCCTGGCTGCTGGAGCGCAGCTATGCCATGGACGCCGCGCTGAAGCTGGTGGGGGATCGCCACGCCCTGCGCAAGCGCCAGCGCATGGCCCTGCTGCGCGGGGTGTGCGCGCCCGGCCGGGCCGAAGCGCGTCGCGCGCGCCGCGTCACCCCTGAGGCGCTGCGGGGCGAGCCGCTGCTGGTGGATGGCCTCAACCAGCTCATCACGCTGGAGGTGGCCTGCTCGGGGGGCATCCTGCTGCGCGGGAACGATGGTGCCCTGCGCGATCTGGCCTCCGTACACGGCACGTACCGCCTCGTGCGCGAGACCCCGCGCGCGGCGGAGGCCATCGGGGCGTGGCTGTCGGAGGCTGGGGCGGGCCCGGTGCACTGGCTGCTGGATGCGCCCGTCTCCAACACGGGCCGCATGGCCACCCTGCTGCGCGAGCTGGCCGAGCGGCACGGCTGGCCCTGGTGCGTGGAACTGGTGCCCAGCGCGGACCCGCTGCTGCGGCGGGCCCCCGGCATCGTGGCCACCTCGGACAGCGGCGTGCTGGATGCGGGCGTCGCTTGGCTGGACCTGGCGGGGGCCGTAGCGGCGGTCATTGCGCCCGAGGCACCGGTGTTGGCGCTGCTGTCGGTGCCGTGAGCCGCAGCGCCGATGGGCGGCGCTAGATGGCGCGGCCGGGCAGGCGCGCGAGCTGCAGCATGGCCAGCCCGATGGCCAGCATCCACAGCATCAGCAGCCCGGAGCCGATGGGAAACACCAGCCCCATCAGCACCCAGTTGGGGCCGCGATACAGGCTCTCCACGCCCGCGACGAAGCAGATCAGCGCGCCCACGATGGCCACCCAGCCCAGCCAGCGCGGATACACGGTATCCCGCGCCACCGCTACGCCGACCAGGCCGAAGCCCACGCCAAAGTAGACCAGGATGGCCACGGAGAGCAGGCTGAAGTTGACCGCGTCCAGGGTGCGGAAGACAGCCCAGGCGGGGTCGGTGCCGCCGTGCACGGCGTCCTGGGCCGCCAGCTTCATGGCCAGCCCATTGCTGCCCGCCAGCACGCAGAACACTGCTGCGCCGATGAGCGCAGCCGCCTGGCCCAGCCGCGCCCAGGGTGCGCCGGCCCGGCCCTCCAGCGAGCGGGTGAGCGCCACCAGGGCGCCGGTGAGCAGCAGCACGGCCACCAGCGCCCCCACCGAGGAGCCCACCCACGGAGCGTGATCGGCGATGAGCCGGGCGGACTGACCCGGGCCCACCGTGCCCAGCCCGGCCGGGTGCAGCACGTTGGCGCCGATGGCCAGCAGGGCCCCCAGCAGGGCGGCGATGCCGCCGGCGCGCAGCAGCACGGTGTCGGTCGTCACGGATGGCATCGGCTTGCTCCTCCGGGTGGGTGAGGGTTCCGCCGGCCCCCGTCAGGCCTCGTGGGGCTGGATCTCGGCGGTGTAGCCGCGGCGCTCCACGAACTCGTGGAAGTCCACGTCCGCATGGGTGGTGGCGTAGAGCACCTTGAAGGCGGCGGAGACGATGGCGGGCGGATAGGTGCGGATCGCGAAGCCGGAGGCCTCCGGCCCCAGCGCCGGCTCCAGCAGGTCCGCGTGGGGCAGATCGGCCTCGGGGTGCTTCGCGCGCAGGTTGCGCAGCTCGTCGGCGATGCGGTCGAACGCCTCGTCGGTGATGACGGACTCGCCCAGGCGGTAGTAGAGGAACGAGTGCACGAGGAACTGCCGCGCGCGGCGGCGCAGCAGCGCCAGCTCGTCGGTCCGGTCGGCCATGTGGGCTCCCCCGCCAGTGCGGTTGGACGCGCCGGTTCAGGCGCGCGGACGAGGCGTTGTGCCGCCGCCCTGCACCGTGTCTACCACGGCCGCGAGCATCCCCTCCAGGTCCTGCCGCGAGGGCACGACGGCCACAGCCAGCCCCTGGTCGCGCACGGCCTCCGCGGTCACGGCCCCGATGCAGGCCACGCGGGGCCAGCGCTGGGCCAGTGCCGTGCGGGTAGCCTCGTCCAGCAGCTCGAAGAAGTTGGTCACCGTGGACGTGCTGGTGAAGAGCATCCAGTCGATGCGACCGGCCAGCAGCGCGTCGCGCGCCCGACCCAGGCCGTCCCGCGGCATGACCGTGCGGTAGACGGGCGTCACGGTGACGGGATAGCCCGCCGTACGCAGGCCATCCACCAGCAGCTCGCGCGCTTCCTGGGCGCGGGGAATCCACACCTTGTCCGAGCGGCGCAGGGCACTCAGCAGCGCGTCCAGCAGCGCCTCCTGCTGGGCGATGCGCGGCATCAGCTCCACGGTCAGCTTGTGGCGCTCCAGGGCGTTCTTCGTGCTACGGCCGATGGCGGCCAGGCGCCCACGCCCCAGCACCGCGGGCGGGCGGTTCAGCTCCCAGATGCGCTCCATGGTGGCGCGCACGGCATTCGCACTGGTGAAGACCACCCAGTCGTCCTTGGTGATCTGCTCCAGGCGCGAGTCGAACGGCGTCCAGCTTGCGGGGGGGACGAACTCGATGGTGGGGCACTCCACGACCTCCGCCCCCAGCTCGGCCAGCATCTGGGTGAGGGCAGGCGCGCCGCGGGCGTCCCGGGTGTTGAGGAAGGTGAGACCCTGCAGCGGCAGCGCTTCGGCCATGGGTGCGGCCCGCTCAGGTCTGCGTGGGTCCGGCGGCGGCGCGGAACGGCAGGACGTTGGCGTCGCCACCCCCTGCCGCGCTGCGCACCTTGTTGCCGCCCTGGGTCTTGGCCGGCTGCGGCTCGGTCTGCAGGCTGAACAGCTCTGCGAGGGCCTCGGCATACACGTGGCCGTTGAGGTCTTCGCCCAGCTCCTTGAGCCGTGTGGAGGGCAGGTGCAGCAGCTTGTTCACCAGCCCCTGCACCAGGGCGCGCAGAGCCGCCGCGTCGGATTCCGGCAGGTCCTTGAAGCGCTCCATTACCTTGTCCAGCTCCTGCTCGCCCAACTCCGAGAAGTGGCAGCGCAGCGCCTTGAGCACCGGCTTGACGGCATCGCTGTGCTTCCAGCCCACGAAGCGTGCCACCTCCTCGTCCACGATGCGCTGGGCCGACAGGGCCTCCGTTTCGCGCTCGCGGTGGTTGGCGTCCGCCACGGACTGCAGGTCGTCGATGTCGTAGCAGTAGACGTTGGAGATCTGGCCCACCTGCGGATCCACGTCGCGCGGCACGGCGATATCGATCAGGAACATGGGCCGGCCCTTGCGGGCGCGTTCGGCCGCGCGCACCATCTCCGCGTCGATCACGAAGCCCTGCGCCCCGGTGGAGCTGATCACGATGTCCGCATCGGCCAGTTGCTCGGCCAGGTGATCGAAGCGCACGGCGCTGCCATGGAACTTCTCGGCCAGGGCCACGGCATTGGCGAAGGTGCGGTTGGTGATCTGCAGGCGGCGCACGCCGGCCTTCTGCAGGTGCGTCACGACCAGCTCGGCCATCTCGCCCGCGCCCACCACCAGCACCGTCTTGTCGTCCAGCGTCTCGAAGATGCGCCCGGCCAGCTCCGAGGCCACGTAGCTCACGGAGACCGGGTGGTGCGCGATGGCCGTCTCGGTGCGCACGCGCTTGGCCGCATGGAAGACGCGCTGCATCAGCCCGTTCAGATACGGCCCCAGCGCGTTGCACTCGCCCGCCAACTGATAGCCCTGCTTCACCTGCCCGAGGATCTGCGGTTCGCCGACCACCATGGATTCCAGGCTGCAGGCCACGCGGAACACGTGCGTGAGCGCCGCCTCGTCGTGCAGCATCACGGCGCTGCGCTCCAGTTCATCATCCCAGCCGGCAAAGCCGCGCTTCATCCACTCCAGCAGGGCGCGCCCCGCCGCGAGCCCGTCCGCGGCCTGGTAGTAGACTTCCACACGGTTGCAGGTGGAGACCATCATCACCTCGTCCAGCCCGCAACGCTTGCGCGCCTCATCCAGCAGGGCGGGTACGCTGGAGCTGGGCACGGCCAGCTTCTCCCGCAGGCCCAGTGGCGTGGTCTTGTAGTTGAAGGTGATCAGCGATAGCGACATGGCTGCCTGGCGCACCTGAATGCTCTTCGAAATGGGCGGCAATTGCGGCCGCCACCCTCGCCAACGGGCCCACTTTACCCCATGGCTTTGGGCGCGGCCAATGACCTACGTCAAGTTTCGGAGCGTCTTTCATTGAACATTGAAACGGCGCCGGTCGCCTTTCGGCCCCAGGCCGAGATCAGCACCCGCCGCTCCTTTCCGTCAACTTATTGATTTTCCGAACGAACGTCCATGCAACATCGGCGTCTTGCGGGATCGGATGCCGCCTTCGTTCACGGTCGGCCCAGAGGTGAGAAATCGCCCGCCGGTGTCGCCCCAAGCGCGGTGGGCGTGCGGGCGCCGCCGCAGCCTGCATCCGCCATGACGCCGCAACGCCGGTGGCGCCAACGGCGCATTGTCGCTATAAGGGAACAGGAAGACCGATTCCGCTGGGCGCGCCGCCGCTGCGCGGGCGCCGCGGAATGCGGCTGACGTGACAGCGGGCCGTCTGCACGGTCGAGGCCCTCCACTGCCGCGGCACCCGTATCGGCCACATTGCACACCCCCGCCGGGACCCGGGCATGCCTTATCGCCTGCTCAAGTGGGTGACGCCCAACCAGCTCACCCTGGGGCGCATCTTCGCCGCCCCCGTGCTGATGTTGCTGGTGTATCTGGACCGGCCGGCGACCAACTGGGTGGCGCTGCTGCTCTTCACGCTGGCCGGCCTGACGGACTACGTGGACGGTAACCTGGCGCGGCACCGCGGCGAGGTGACGCAACTGGGGCGCATGCTGGACCCCATCGCGGACAAGATCCTCGTCACCGCCTCGCTCGTGATGCTGGTTTCCAAGGGCCATGCCGGCGCCGTGCCGACCATCCTTATCCTGATGCGGGAGTTTGCCATCTCCGGCCTGCGGCAGGTGGCCGCGCTGGACGGCGTGGAGATTCGCGTCGTGCGCGGTGCCAAGTGGAAGACGGGTCTGCAAATGCTGGCGACCGGCCTGCTGCTGGTCAATCACGACCCCTTCGGCCTGCCGTTGGAGTTTACCGGACGCATCGTGCTGTGGGCGGCGGCGCTGGTGACCCTGTGGACGGGTTACGACTATTTCGCGGCCTACTTCCGCAAGACCGGCGAGCAGCTCTCCAGCCCTCTGCCGCGCGATGCCGCGGGGGCTGGGAGCGACGAGCCGGAGCCGTAGTACCGCCGCCATCCCGGAGGAGTCCAGGCATGACGGATCGCCGCCTGCTGAGCGAGGACGAGCGCCGCGCCGCGCTGGCGGAGCTGCCCGGTTGGGAGCTGCGCGAGGGGCGTCTGTGCCGCAGCTTTCGCTTCACCGGCTTTGTGGAGGCCTTCGGCTTCATGACGCAGGTCGCACGGGTGGCCGAGCGCCTGAACCATCACCCGGACTGGAGCAATGCCTACAACCGGGTGGAAATTGCCCTCACCACGCACGACCTGGGCGGCCTGAGCACGCTGGACGTGGAGTTGGCCCGCCGCATCGCAGAGCTTGCGGGCTGAGCGGCCTTCGCCCGCGCTCCGTCGTCATCGCCCATCATCCCCGACTGTGTCGTCCGGCAGCGCCTCGCCCCGCACCAGCGCGGCGACCAGCGCCGGCAGTGCGCGCTCCAGGCGCGTGCGGGCCTTGGACTGGGCCGCCTCGCCGCTCTGCATGAGCGCGTGCAGCTCCTGAGATGGGCCCGCGGCGAGGCGTTGCTGCGCCAGCCGCCGCAGGTGCGGCGCGAGCACCTGGAGCGCGTCCGAAATCAGCATTATCGCCAGACCGGACGCATCCCCGACCGCCTCGCCTACGCGGCGCTGCCGGAATGCCTCGGCCAGTGCGCTCTGCAGGTGCAGCGTCGCGCCATCGGTGGTCGGCGCGGCCATTCGCAGCGCCAGTGGGCGCCAGGCCAGTGCCAGATCGGGCTCCAAGGCGGCGATGTCGGCCGCGAGTCCGGCATGGGCGCGCAGGGTGCTCCAGGCGAACACGACCTCGCGCCAGCGCGCATCCAGCGGCACCGGGGGCCCGCCGGCATCGCCATCCAGCGGGGCGACCTGACGCACGGCACCGTCCGGCGCCAGGCGATAGAAGCGGCACCAGGGCCGCCCCAGCAGCACCAAGCCCACCGCCTCGTCGGGCGCCTCCGATCCCGGCTCGCTCCAGACGCGCTCCCCGACCGGCAGCACGCCGCCCCGGGCCGCCGCACGGCGGAACGGCACCGTGCCGGTCCAGGCCGTCTCGATGCCCTCGCGCAGGTGCAGCAGCAGCTCCGGGCGCGGCCGACACGCCACGAACGGTGCCGGGCGCCAGCGCACGGGATTGGGCGCCATCTCGCCGCGGAAGGCCAGCGCCGTCTCGTCCCGCGTGAAGAGCGCTTCCGCCTGCTCGGGCGCGCCCTCCGGCACGAAGCTGCGGCACAGGCTGGCGAACAGCGCGGGCGTGGGGTAAGGGCCGCGATAGGCCACGGCCTCCGTGCCCTGCAGCCGCAGCAGCAGCGCCAGCAGGTTCAGCACGGCGCTGCCGGCCCCCGGGGGCAGCGCCCCCGGCTGGTCGAACGGAGGCAGCTCGCGCAGCGCTCCATAGGGCTGGGCGGGCAGCCACCCCACCCGCTCGCCGCAACTTGGCCGAGGCGCTCCCGCATGGTGCAGCAGCGCGTCCGAGCGGCCCCACAGCGGGTGCGTGCCCGCGTCCGGCCGCAGCTCCAGCCAGCCCTGCCCGGGCAGCCGCAGCCAAGCCTCGCGCAGACCCGCGCCCTCCCAGCGCGCGCACAGGTGCGGCACGCCGAAGCGGTCCGCCGCGACCCACGGCCGCGGGGCGCCGGCGCCTTCCTCCAGCAGCAGCACGCCCCAGGCGCCGTCCGGCAGCAGTCGCCAGCCCGGGGGCAGCGCCACGCCATCCGCCGTGCCGGTGGATGCGCCCGGTATGGGGCCCTGCAGCACCGCTTCGAGCGCCGCGCGCACGGCCTCGGGCAACGCCAGCGCGGCCAGCAGAGCGGTGCGCTCGGCATCGGGGGTGAAGGACAGGGCGGCAGGGGTCACGGCGCAGGCATCCGGGCAGGGGTGGTCGGCAGCGCATGGTAGCGCACGCCCGGCCGCGGACCAACCGGCGGGGCGCCGCGAATTTGACATTTCGCATGGACAGCGCCGCGAGCGCCGACCAACATGGCCGCGTAGACCGCCGCGCGCCGGCTGTGTTAAGGCGGGCTTTGCCACCGGATACCGCGCCGCCTGCCGCGCGCAGGGCGGGCGCACGTTGCATCCGTGCACCACACCATCAGGGGAGTACCATGCGAGGACTATCGGGCAAGCCCGCCATCGTTACGGGCGGGGCCAGCGGCATCGGACGCGCCATCTGCCAGCGTCTGGGCGAAGAAGGCTGCAAGGTGGGCATCTTCGACCTCAACGCGGCCGGGGCCAACGAGACGGCCGAGGCCATCCGCAAGGCGGGCGGCACCGCGTTCGTGCAGGCCGTGGACATCACGGACTACGACGCCGTGGCCAAGGCCGTGGCGGCGTTCGAGCAGGAGGCCGGGCCCACGGCCGTGTTGGTCAACAACGCGGGCTGGGATCAGATCGCGCCATTCCTGGATACGGACCTGGCCCTGTGGGACAAGGTCATCGCCATCAACCTGCGCGGGCCGTTGAACCTGCACCACGTTGTGCTGCGCGGCATGGCCGATCGCCGCGAGGGGCGGGTGGTCAACATCGCGTCGGACGCCGCGCGCGTGGGCTCGTCCGGCGAAGCCGTCTACGCCGCCTGCAAGGGCGGCATCGTGGCCTTTACCAAGACCATGGCGCGGGAGATGGCGCGCTCCGGTGTGGTGCTCAACGTGATTTGCCCTGGCCCCACGGACACCCCACTCTTCGCCGCCACGGCAGGCGCCGGCGAGGTGGGCGCCAAGATTGCCGAGGGCCTCAAGCGCGCGATTCCGCTCAAGCGCCTGGGCCGCCCGGAGGACCTGCCCGGCGCCGTGGCGTTCCTGGTCAGCGACGATGCGGCCTTCATCACGGGGCAGGTGCTGAGTGTCTCGGGCGGGCTCACCATGGCCGGCTAAGGCCGGCCTACAGGGGCCATCCGGCAGGTCTCGGGCACGGCGGAAGCGACGCCGCGCCCGGAATGACAAGGCCCGGTCGCCGGGATGGACGAGTTCACGGTTCTTCACGCGGAGAACCTAGTCCTCCTCGCGGCCGTCCCCCTCTGCGTCGGGCTCGCCGTCTTCGTCCTCGGCCTCCGTTTCCTCGTCTTCGTCCTCGTCGTCCTCCTCCACCTCATCCTGGGACGCCAGATCGTCGTCGCGGAACAGGAAGGCGGAGCGGTTGTCTACGATCTCCTCGAAGATATCCCGATCCGGCGATTCCACCTCGCTGCCGCAGCGGCTGCAATACAGCCGGCCTTCGTCCCAATACACCTCGTTCGCGGGGATATCCTCCACGCACTCTTCACAGTAGACCGTGTGTTCTGCCATCCGTTCCCGTCAGCGTCCTTTTGCGCCCGTGGGTTGAGAGAAAGTGGGCCGCTCGCCTGACGGCGGCCCTCAGGCGGCCCGCATCAGCACCAGCACGCCCGTGTAGGTATAAACGTGGGCCATGCCGTGAGTGGTCGCCAATTCGTATCCGCCGAACATGCCCAGCAGGGGGAATGGGCCGAAGTGTCCGTGGATCGCTTCCAGATCCACCCCCTCGCGTCCGTACAGCCCGCGGCCCCGCGCCGCGCAATCGAAGTAGAAGCCGAAGTCCGGCGGGCCGTCCAGTTGGTCTTGCAGAAAGCCCACCATGCGCCGCACGTCCAGCTCCGCGTTGGCCGGGTTGCGGTGCATAAAGCCCACGGTGGTGTTGGTGTCCATGGGATACGGGATCACCAGCCCGTGGCTCTTCTGGTCGAAGCCCGCCAGGGGCCGCACCAGGCAAGATTCTCCCACGAACTGCGGTCGCTCGCGATCCAGCGGAAAGCCGAACAGCAGCTCCTGCGAGGCAACCTGCATGTCGTCCAGGCCGATGGCGCGGCCCTGCTCGATGAAGGTGTGCAGGGCGGGCCGGCCGTCCAGCTCCACCAGCACGTAGTCGTGCGCCTGCGTGACGAAGTGCGGCTCGCCCACGGCCGTGCAGCTCTGCGTGATGCCCACGGCGATCTGCAGGTCGCCGTAGAAGCCCATCGTGGCGATGGAGGCCGAGCGCACACCCTCCATGCCCACCTGCAGGCTGACGCCCATCGAGCCGTCGTCCGTGGCCCCGGCGCCGAACACGGGCACCGTGGGCAGGTCCCGCGCCAGCCGGCGCTGCAGGCGCGCGTTGTCCACGCGGAAGGAATCCGCCAGGGCGATCACGGTGGAATGGGTGCCGTCCGGCGTGCCGCTCAGGCTGGCGAAGCGCCCCAGGCCCTCGCCGTTTTCGGGCAGCATCTCGCTCTTGGCGGCGAAGCCCTCGCCGCGGCCCACCATCACGGTCACGCCTGGGCGGCGCTCCACCTCGCGTCCCGCCCCGATGACGCCCATGGCGCTGCACCCGCAGAGCGCGAGGCAGCCGGCCTGCTCCAGCACGGCCGCCTGGATCGTGTCCGCGCGTTCCAGGTGCTCGGTGGTGAAGAAGCACACCGCCCAGTCCGCGCGCTGCAGGCCCGCCTGGGCCATGGCGTCCAGCGTGGCCTTGCGCACGGCCTGGGCCGTGTCCGCATCCACGGACAGCCCCACGCCCACATTCACCTTGCGCTGAGTCATGCGTGGCTCATCCCGTGAGCACAAGCCTTCATGATCCCCCTCCCCCCTGGTGCCGGCCGACGGTTCAAGCGCCGGCGGGATCCGCGCGGAGGGCCCGCACGGCCGTGCCGGTGGCCTCGCGCAGGCGCCGCGCGTTGGTCATGGGGTCCAGCAGGCCCGTGGTGACCACCACGCAGGTCAGCCCGTGCTCCGGATCGCCCAGCCCCACCGTGGATACCATACCGGAATGGCCAAAGACCCGCCGCGAATAGTCGCGGTGGTAGTCCGCGTTGCCGTGCAGGCCGAAGCCCAGCCCCCACGCCAGAGGCGCGCCCATCAGGGTGAGATCCGGCATGCCCCAGCGATGGCAGGCCGTGAACAGTGCCACGGTGCGGCGGTCCAGCACCTGCCGCTCGCCCCACACGCCGCCGGCCAGCAGCAGGTCATAGAGCCGCCCCAGCTCCCGCGCCGGCCCGCGGATGCCGCCGCTGGGGTTCACCCGCGCGATCTCGCGGGCGCTGTTGAACTGGTCCACGAAGCCCTGGTCGGCATAGGGCTGGCGCTCCGTGCGGCCAAGCTGCACCCGCGCCAGGCGGTGTTCCAGGGCACCCTGCTGCGCCTCCGGGATGCCCATGCGGCTGTCCACGATCCCCAGCGGCGCGAATAACTCCTCGGCCACGAAGCGGTCGATGGGGCGCCCGTCGATGCGGCGCACGATCTCGCCCAGCACGTACCAGCCGGTGGTGGAGTGGTACCCGGCCTTGCTGCCGGGCGGGTAATCGGCCGGGTGGGCACTGATGCGCGCCAGGGTCTCGGCCCAGTCCAACTGCACCCGCGCGTCCAGCGCCCCGGCAAAGCCGCCCGTGTGCGTCAGCACGTGGCGGATGGTGCAGCGCTCCTTGCCCGCCGCGAAGTCCGGCAGGTAGCGCTGCACGCGGTCGTCCAGCGCCAGCGCCCCGCGGTCGTACAGCAGCGCGATGGCCAGCGCCGTGGCGGGCTTGGAGGCGGAGAACCACGCCGTGAGGTGATCCACGCCCATGGCCCGGCCCGGCGCGGCCTCGCCCACGGCGAATTCCAGCACGGCCCGTCCGTGCCGCGCCACGTAGACCTGTGCGCCGGCGTGGCGGCCCTCCCGCACACCCGCGGCCAACAGCGCCGGGCCTTCCTCCAGCACGGTGCGCTCCAGGCCCACCTCCGCCGGGTCCAGATGCCAGCGGACTTCGCTGGGTACGTTGCCGGCGATGGGATCCTGCGCTTCGTGCGCGGCTTGGGAATCGGACGACAAGCGGGACGGCTCCGGCTCGGGTGCGCGGGGTGCCTCCGGCGCGGACGTGGCGCGCTTCAGAGGGGCCGCGGCGGGGTTTGACTTGGCGCGGAGGGGCAGGCTAGGCTGGCGCCAGCCCACATGCCCGCGACCGCGCGATGGTCACTGAGGCATCAGTATACGTCAACTCCCCCGGCGACCCAACCACTCCAGGGTCCGCGAGCCACCCGCGATGAGTGCCCCCGTCCAGGTCATCAAGTCCGCCAGCGACGTCGGCTCCGCCGTGGCCCACCGCCTGAAGAGCGCCGGCTACCGGCCCGTGCTGCTGGAGAGCGCCACGCCTGCGGCCACGCGGCGCCTGATGTGCTTTGCCGGGGCCGTGCACGCAGGCGCGGCGGAGCTGGAGGGCCTCACGGCCCGGCGCTGCGCCGACGCGGCCGAGGCGCTGGCGCTGGCGGACAAGCCGGACGTGGTGCCGCTACTGGTGGGGGATCTGGATGCGCCGCTGCCCGTGCCGGCCGGCGTGCTGGTGGATGCCCGCCTGCGCAAGCGGCGCGAACCGCCCGTGCAGATCGGCGAGGCGCGGCTGGTGATCGGCATCGGCCCCGGGTTTCAGGCCGGGGTACACTGCCACGTGGTGATCGAGAGCAACTGGGGCGACCGGCTGGGAGCCGTGATCACCGAGGGCGCCGGCGAGGCCTACACGGGGCACCACCGCCGCATCCAGGGCCTGGGCCGCGAACGATACCTCTATGCGCCCCGCCCCGGCGTGTTCCACACGGAGCTGGATGTGCTGGCGCCGGTGCGCAAGGGCGAGGCGCTGGGCAGCGTGGATGGGGAGCCACTAATTGCGGAGGCGAGCGGCATCCTGCGCGGGCTGGCGTGGTCCGGCCTGCGCGTGGAGGCCGGCACCAAGCTGGCGGAGATCGACCCCGGCAGCGACCCGGCCAATTGCCGCGGCATCGCCACGCGCCCGGCGCGCATCGCCGCGGGCGTGCTGGAGGCCATCACGCGCTTCCATGCCGCGTCCTGAGGTCGAGCCAGGGGGTGCGAACGCACCAATGGCGCACATCCGGCGACAATGTGCTAAAGAAGTTGGCAGATTGCGCCGCGATCTGTGGCGCGAGCCACCCCGGCGCGGTCATTGGGGGCCGTTGCCGACCTGGAGTCTACAAGGAGGTGTCATGCTGAAAGCATTCGTCGCCCGCCTCTCTGCGTTCGGAGACTTGGCCCTGTCCGCCCTGCGGGTCATGCTCGGCATCATCATGCTCATTCACGGGTACGTCAAGGTAACCCATGGCTTTGCCATCGGGTTTTTCCATCAGATCGGCATTCCCGCGGCCCAGATCATGGGGCCGTTCATCAGCCTGCTGGAGCTGGTGGGGGGAGCGTGCCTGATCGTGGGCCTGTTCACTCGCTACCTGGGCGTGCTGTATACGATCGAGTTCATCGTGGCCACCTGGGTGATCTGGGTGGTGACCGGCCATGGCTATTCGGGAGCCGAGCGCGAACTGTTGATCCTGTTCACCTCCATTCTGCTGGCCACCAACGGTGGGGGGCAATTCTCCCTGGATAAGAGCATCCGGCGCTGGGAACCCTAGCCGCCTACCAGTCATCGTCTGAAGTCCGTCGGGGCGCAGTCACGCCACATCGCGCGAGGCGCCCCGGCCTGCCGTCAACCCGTCGCCCGACCGGATAGCCGCCTCATGAAAGCCTGGCTACGCATGCTGAACAGCCAGCGACCCCTCGCGCTGACCCTCTTGCGGGCGGTGATGGGGGTGTTGCTGGGTTACCAAGGCCAACTGATGGTCTTGAAGCAGGGATTCGCCATCGAGCTGTTCCGTTCCCACTACGGCATGCCGCTGCCGGAGCTGGTGGGGCCGGTCGTTTCCGTGCTGGCACTGGTGGGCGGATTCGCGCTGTTCGTGGGGCTCTTCACACGCATCTTCGCGGTGCTGTACGCCATCGAGTTCTTCGTGTTGACCTTGTGGGCCGTCAGCATGCCGGGGATGCCCGAACTGGGGCAGAATTTCATCCTGCTGGCCGCGGCTGTCGTGCTGGCCACCCACGGAGCCGGGGCCTTCGCCCTGGATCGGCCCGGGCAGCGCTGGGAGCCCTGAAGGCAGGCGCGGGGCCCCGGTCACGCGCCGGCGCTCACACCGCGTCGATGGAGAGGCGGCTCAACTCCGCCTCGCGCAGCTTGTTGAGCAGGTTCAGCAGCAGGCGGTCCGAAGCGCCGTCGTTGACCACCTTCATCTCCAGGCCCACCCAGTTGGCCCCTCGCGAGCGCGGCAGCAACTGCTCCAGCTCGATCTCCACGCGCTTGCCCACCTTGAGCTTGGCGGCCCCGATCTCCATGCCCTCCTCGAACATCATCAGGCCGCTGTCCGCACCCGTGAAGATGCGCAGGCCCGTTGCGGAGAGATCCAACACGCGGAACAGCCGGTCCTGCTCGGAAACGGCCAGGCGCAGGTTCCCATAGCGCTTCGTGTTGAGCCGGTCCGCGCCGCGCCGGCACTGGCCGGAGAACTCCTCCGGCAGGGCGCACACGCAGGCGTAGCGTTGGCTGAACGGCAGCTTGACGTGCGGCACCAGCACTGCCAGGCGCACCTGCCGCCGCCGGCGGTTTGGCAGGGTCAGCCGGATATGGCTGCCGCGGGGCAGTCCGCCCGGGACGGCCCGTGGCTTGGCGACGACGATGACCGTCTTGTGCAGCGAGACCTGGGTATAGAAGCCAATACTTCCCTGCTCCGACTCCGTCTCCAGATGCACCGGCGTCTGAGCGTCACTGAGCTCGGCCAGGGCGCGCACCACGGCGCGCTGCTCCCGGCTGGAGGCAGAGAAGTGTCCCCCGAACAGTGCCATGCAAATGCCTCCCCGGGCGGGGCCGGGCGCCCGAGCTGGTTTGCCCCCCGACCAGATACAAACCCGCGCGACCGCTCCTGAGAGCGCCCACGACGACTGCCGAGACCGATGCAAGCGACTAGATCAACAATTGAATCAAGAGAGTAAGCAGAGAATAGCCACGCGGCAGACCCGATGCAATGAAAAAAGCGCCGGGACGGGCCGAAAGACCGCACCTGTACAGGCCCTGGGCGGCGTGAAGGCGCTCAGGCCGTGTCGATGCGCAGGCGCTGCAGCTCCTGCTCCTGCAGGCGATTCAGCAGGTTCATCAGGTAGCGCTCCGAGGCGCCGTCACGCCGCACCTGCATGGAGAGGCCCACCGTGTTGCCCACGTGGGCTCGGGGCACGAGGCTCTGCAGCTCGATCGTGGCCCGCTCGCCCACCCGCAGCCGCGCCGGCGCCAGCTCGCCGTCCGGCTCGAAGAGCATCAGGCTGCCCTCCGTGCCGGTGAAGATGCGCATGCCGGAGGTGGACAGGTCCAGCACGCGGAAGGTCTTCTCCACGCTGGGGATGTGCAGGTGCAGGTTGCGGAAGCGCGTCGTGCTGAAGCGATCCGCGCCGCGCTTGCACACCCCCTCGAAGGTCTGCGGCACGCCGCAGATGCAGGCGTACTTCACGGTCATGGGCAGCTTCACCTGCGGCACCAGCACGGGCATGCGCACCTGCTTGCGCCCGCTGTTGGTCAGCGTCAGCCGCACGATGCTGTCCTTGGGCAGCCCGCCGCGCAGGGTGCGCGGCCGTGCCACCAGCACGCCGTTGCGTCGCAGGGAAACCACGGTGAAGAAGCTGATGCCGGTGTGTTCCGATTCCAGCCGCACCGGCGTCTTGCGGTCGCTCAGTTCCGCCAGGGCGCGCAACACGGCGCGTTCCTCCCGGCTGGACGAGGAGAGCCAACCTCCCAGCAGTGCCATGTGGGCGCCCCTTCCTCCGCGCAGCGGCGGAGCTCCTGCTTCCGATGCCAAGCTCGCTGCAGTCCGCGAGCGCGCAGGTGGGGCCGGGCAGTGTCGCGAAAACGCGCTATCGGACTGAAGCGAAAAGGAAAATGTGCTTCAACATGCAACAACCGGTGGGAAATGACAAGCCACCATTGGGCATTTTCGCGCCGGGTTGTGCCGTGTTTTGCAAAGCATTTCAGCCATGGGGGTGGGCAGGACCGCGCCAGCCTTCGTCAGGGATCATAGGGGGGGTGCGGGGGCCCTGGGCCCCTGCATTGGATCTCTTGTGGTTTTCAAATGGCTCAGCCGCTTGATGCTAAATTGCATTCAAGATGCGCCTGTTGTGGAGGAGGGTGACGCTGTCCCCCTCCTCCAAACCACCACCCCCTGGCAGGGAGCAAGCCCCCGGCACCCCGCTCAAATACTGGTTTTCGGCTGGCGACGCCAGCCGAAAACCCCATTCAGGGGGCGCGGGGGAGCCACCGCTCCCCCGCACTGGCTGGTCGCATCTTGATTGCAGTTGGGTATGAAAACCCATTTCAAAACACGGCCTCGGGCGTGGGGCCCGGCGATGGGGAAGCCGGGGGCTTGCGCGGCAGATAGCTCTCCACGAAGCTCTTGGGGAAGTAGTCCTCGTGGATGGTGCCACCCGCGCGCAGCACGTCGCGCACAAAGTGCTGGCAGTTGTTGAAGGTCCACCAGTAGCGCGGGGCCCCCGCTGCTTCCAGGCGCCCGGCCGCCGCATGCCGGGCCTCGGCGGCCCGCCGCACCGCCGCGGCATCAAGCCCCGGGATGCGCAGGAGGCCCTCGCCGGGCACCAGCAGGGCCGCCGGAGACGGCCCGGCCAGGCGCGTCACACGCTCGCGGGTGAGTCCGAAGATGGAGGGCAGGCGCGCCGTGACCGCCTCCCAGGAGTGCGCGGTGCCCGCCCGCAACCGCTCGCCGTAGGCGAGTTCGGCGGAGGCGTACTGATCGAAGCGCAGCCAGCCGCCGCCCTCCATTGCCGGGACGATGACGCCCGTGTGCCCGAAGCCCAGCACCGTCTGTGGGTCGTACGCGACGTACACCGCCGCCGCGGGCCAGGGCCCGGCAGCGGGCACGGGCGGCAGCCGCGGCACGCCGAACTGCGCGCAGCCGCTCGTCAACAGTGCCACCAGCAGCGTGGCCGGCAGCCAGGCGAGCAACGCCGGCCGGCGGGCCGGCATGCCGCGTGTTCCCTCGCGCCCGGTCGCGGCCATGGCCGTTTCGCGCTCAGCGATGGACTTCCACACCCGCCGCGCGCTCGAAGAGGCGCACCAGCGCGCTGTGATCCTCCTTGCCCAGCCCCGCCTCCACGGCCTGCTGGAACAGTCCGCGCAGCAGTTCCGCCATGGGAAGCGAGATGCCCAGGGCGTCCATGGCCTGGTGGATGTAGGTGAGGTCCTTGAGGTGCACGTTGGCCTCGGCGCCGGGCTGGAAGTCCCGCGCCAGCAGCTTGTCCGCCTTCATCTCCAGCACGGCGCTGTTGGCCATGCCGCCCCGCAGGGCCGCCACCAGCTTGGGCAGGTCCAGGCCCGCCTTGGCGCCGAACACCAGGGCCTCGCCCATGGAGGCCAGGTGCGCGGCGACCATGATCTGGTTGGCCAGCTTCGCGTAGCCGCCCGCACCCACCCGCGGCCCCATCAGCGTGATCGTGTGGCCCATCACCTCCAGGATGGGCAGGCAGCGCTGGAACACCTCCGGCGGCCCGCCGCACATGATGGAGAGCGTGCCCTCTTGCGCCCCCACGTCCCCGCCGGAGACGGGGGCATCCAGCATCGCCGCGCCCTTCTCCGCCAGCAGGGCCGCCAGCCGCTCGGAGACGGGCGGGCTGTTGGTGGTGTGGTCGATGAACACCTGCCCCGGCCCGATGGCCTCCAGCAGCCCCTGGGGGCCGGCGACCACCTGCTCCACCGCCGGCGCATCGAACAGGCAGGCCAGGATCACGTCCGCCTCGCGCGCGGCCGCGGCGGGCGTCCCGGCCACCTGGGCCCCGTCGGCCCGCAGGGCCTCGGCCTTGGCCCGCGTGCGGTTGTAGACCGTGACCCGGTGGCCCGCCTTGAGCAGGTTGCGGGCCATGGGGGCGCCCATGGCGCCCATGCCCAGGAATGCCAGCCGTTCGCCCATGGCCTGCCTCGCGGGTGGAATTGGGGGGAGGGGCGGCGGCGCCTCGGGCCCGCCGGTGCCCTGTCCGGCAGCATAGGGCGCGGTCGCGGTGCAGGCAATGGGCGGCATCGGGCGGCACCGGTGCGGCCCGCCCCGCGCGCTGGCATCGGCCCGGGGGGCATGCTAGCCTGATGCGATGGCGCATGCGCCGGGCGAGCCCGCGGGGAGCGGGCTGCCGCACGACAATGGAGGGCCGCCGATGAAGCTGGACAACCCGTTCGAAGTGTTCTGCTGGTACTACCTGGGGCTCTCCCCGCACGGCGAGTACCACTTCGTCAACGGCAACCGCATCGCCAAGCAATACAACTGCACCGTGGCGGACCTGCTGGGCTTCCTGCGCAAGCACAAGCTTGACCCGGATACCGTGCTCAACACGGACTTCCCCATGGCCCGCCATCAGGTGGACGTGCAGCTGGCCGCGCAGGAGCGGGGCCCCGAGCAAGCACTGGAGCTGGCCGGGCGCGTGTTTGCCGAGTTTCAGGGGCGCATCGGCAACCGCCGCGACTGGCTGGCGGAAATCGAACGCGAGCGAGAAGAGGAGCGGCAGCGGAGGTACTCGTGACCGCAGCCCCGGGCGGAGACCCCGCGGCGCCGCCGCGCTGGGTGCTGCCCGGACTCGTCATCGCGCAGGCCTGCGGCATCAGTCCCTGGCTTTCCAGCAGCGCGGTGCTGCCGGCCCTCACCCAAGCGTGGGGTTTGGCGCCCGGCGACGCGGGCCTGCTGGTTTCCGCCGTGCAGGCGGGCTTCCTCGCCGGCACCCTGCTCTTCGCCCTGCTCAACCTGTCCGATCTCTACGCGCCGCGGCGCGTGTTCCTGCTCAGTGCCCTGCTGACCGCCGCCTGCAATGCCGGCTTCGCCCTGGCGGGCGGCGTCGGTCCCGCGCTGGCGTGGCGCTTTGCCACAGGCGTGGCGCTCGCCGGCGTGTACCCGGTGGGCATGAAGCTCGCCGTGAGCTGGTTCCCCGGGCGCGCGGGCTACGTGCTGGGCTGGATGCTGGCGGCGGGCACGCTGGGCTCCTCTTCCAGCTATCTGCTGGCGGGCCTGGGCGCGCACCTGCCCGCGCCGGTGGTGCTGGGCGTGGCCTCGGCCCTCGCAGCCATGGGCGGCGTGCTGGCGCTCTGGATCGGCGAGGGGCCGCACCTGCCGCCGGCGGCGCGGCTGGATCTGGCGATGGCCTTCCGCATCTTCCGCCTGCCGCGCTACCGCGCCGCGGCACTGGGCTACTTCGGGCACATGTGGGAGCTGTACGCGGCCTGGGCGCTGGCCCCGCTGTTTGCCGGCCTCGCGCTGGCGCCGCTGGGCTGGGATTCCCCGGCGTGGGTGCGCCTGGGCGCCTTCGCCCTGGTAGCGGCGGGCATCCCCGGCTGCCTGGGCGGCGGGGCGCTGAGCCTGCGCGCGGGCAGCCTGCGGGTGGCGGCGGGGGCGCTGGCGGTCTCCGGCGCGTTCTGCGTGCTGGGGCCGCTGCTGCACCTGGCCTCGCCGCTGGCCTACGGCGCGGGGCTGCTGGTGTGGGGCGCGTTCGCCATCGCCGATTCCGCGCAGTTCTTCGCGCTGTCCTCGGCGGCCTGCCCGGAGCGCTACGTGGGCACCGCGCTGACCATCCAGACCTGCATCGGCTTCGCCGTGACGGTGGTCTCCATCGAGCTCACCAGCCGCCTCTTTCCCCTGCTGGGAGCGGCCTCCACCTGGCTGCTGGCGCCCGGGCCCCTGCTGGGCCTGTGGGTGCTGCTGCGCGGGTATCGCGGGGCGGCGCCCGAGGCGGCACCCGCCGGAGCGTGAGCACCATCCACAGCAAGGCGGGGAGGTCAGGCTGTGCTTGGAGATGGGTCTGCAAGAGGCTGGGCTGTCCGAAGACCGCAGGAAACCCACTGTGGCGGCCGAGGGCCCCCACACCCCCATCACGGGCCCGCACCACGGCCAGCATGGTTCGACCCACGAACAGGGTGCAGGGAGCCCCGCTCCGTGGTGGGGGGATGGGGGCCACGCCCCCATTGGCAGCTGTGTTTCAAACGGGCGGTCAGTCCCGCGGGGCGGGGAGGGGCACGTTGTCGATCAGGCGCACGTCGCCGAAGCGCACGGCCAGGCTGGCCAGCGTGGGGCCGCTTAGCGTGGCGCACTCCTCCAGCGTGGCGGCATCGGCCACGCTCACGTAGTCCACGATCCCCAGGGGCTCCTCGGCCAGCACGGCCCGCATGGCGGTGCGCAGCGCCTCCGCATCGCGCTCGCCCGCGGCCGCCAGGGCCTCCGCCTTTTGTAGCGCGCGATAGACCACGGGCGCCGCGCGGCGGTGCTCCGGCGTGAGGCGCACGTTGCGCGAGCTGAGGGCCAGCCCGTCCGGCTCGCGCACGGTGGGGCAGACCACGATCTGGCAGGGGATGGACAGGTCCGCCACCATGCGTTGCACAACCCGGCACTGCTGGCCGTCCTTCTGGCCGAAGTAGGCGCGGTCGGCCTGGGCCAGGCACAGCAGCTTGGCCACCACGGTGGCCACGCCGCGGAAGTGCCCGGGGCGGCTGGCGCCCTCCAGCGGCCGGGAGAGTGCCTCCACGCTCACCACTGTCTGGTGGCCGGGCGGATACACCTCCGCCGCGTCCGGAGCCAGCACCAGATCCACACCCTCCGCCCGCAGCAGGCTCAGGTCGCGCTCCAGGTCGCGCGGGTACTTGGCCAGGTCCTCCGCCGGGCCGAACTGGGCGGGATTGACGAAGATCCACACGACGACGCGGTCGTTTTCCGCCCGCGCGCGGCGCACGAGAGAGAGGTGTCCTTCGTGCAGGTAGCCCATGGTGGGCACGAGGCCCAGCGTGCCTTGCAGCGCGCGGCGGCGCGCGCGCCAGTCGGCAAAGGTGCGGATGACGTCCATCAGTGGCTCCGGCAGCCGTGTGGTGTGGCGCGCCCGGGCGCGGCCGGCACGGCGTCGTGGCCCCCATTCCCCCCGGCGGCGATTACGATAACAGAGCGCACCGCCCCCTGTCAGGTTCGGCAGGGCATCGGGCCGCTGGGGGCCGACCCCGGCGGCAGAGCCGGCTGCCGGGCCCGGTTGTCTGCGGCGGTGCCGTGGCGTATGGTGGGGCGCCGCCTGGGCCGCCTGCCGGGCGGCTCTGGCGTATCGGCTCGCGCGGCGGCGCGGCACCCCCTGGCCCACAAGCGGAGATGGCGACCTCATGGCGGCGACCCCCCTGCACTACCAGTCCATTCCCGAGCTGGGCCGCGCCCTGCG
This sequence comes from bacterium, assembly GCA_035266845.1. GTDB lineage: Bacteria > SAR324 > SAR324 > SAR324 > JACQKK01 > DATFMP01. Next base: position 2,026 of record DATFMP010000067.1, on the reverse strand, counting down.
CGATGGCTCGCTCACGCCCCTGGCGCTCACCGAGGCGCTGCTGGCGCGCATCGACAAGCTCAACCCCGCGCTGCACGCGTTCAAGGTGGTCACGCGCGAGCGGGCGCTGGCCGAGGCCCGCGCGGCCACGGAGCGCCTGCGGGCCGGGGTGCCGCTGGGGCCGCTGGACGGCATCCCCTACGCCGTGAAGGACCTCTACAACGTGAAGGGCGAGGCCACCACGGGCGGCACGCACCTGCTGGAGGACAACATCGCGGCGGAGGACTGCCCGGCGGTGCACCGGCTGGCGCGAGCGGGGATGATCCTGCTGGGCAAGACGCACACGGTGCAGTTCGCTTTCGGCGGCGTGGGCATCAACCACGATCACGGCACCCCGCACAACCCCTGGCACCAGACGCCCCACGCCCCCGGCGGCTCCTCCAGCGGCACGGGCGTGGCCGTGGCTGCGGGCCTGGTGCCCGTGGGGCTGGGCACGGACACGGGGGGCTCGGTGCGCATCCCGGCCGCGCTGAACGGCATTACCGGCCTGAAGACGACCATCGGGCGCATCGGCCGCGCGGGCGTGTATCCGCTTTCCTGGACGCTGGACAGCGTGGGCCCGCTGGCCCGCACCACGGAAGACTGCGCGCTGGTGTACATGGCTCTGCAGGGCGAGGACGCCGCGGACAGCACCACGGCAGGCGTGGCGCCCCACGACGTGCTGCCGGCGCTGCCGCGCGGCGTGCAGGGCCTGCGCCTGGCCTTCTGCGAGACGATGCTCTTCGACGACGTGGACCCGGAGGTGGGCGAGGCGGTGCGCGCCACCGCGGACGTGTTCGCCAAGCTGGGGGCGCCGGTGGGCCGCATCGAGGTGCCGGAGTTCGCCGAGGCCTTCAACTTCGGGCGGCGCGACCTGTTCGTGGCGGCGGAGGCCTGCCACTACAACGGCGCGCTGCTGGACGCGCACTTCGACGCGCTGGACCCGGCCGTCTCCCACCGCATGCAGTCCGGACGGCAGATGACGGCGACGGACTACTTCACCCTGCTGCGGCGCTGGGAGGACCTGCGGCGCTCATTGCTGGAGACGATGCGTGACGTGGACGCGCTGCTCGTGCCCACCTGCCAAGTGCCCGCCCGGCCCATCGAGGTGATCGACGCGGACAAGGGGGCCTACACCCAGTACAACCTGAAGTATCTGCGCAACACCTCCGTGGGCAACGTGCTGAACCTGTGCGGCACGTCGGTCACCTGCGGCTTCGATGCCACGGGCCTGCCCATCGGGCTGATGGTCTACGCCAAGCCCTTCGCCGAGGACGTGGCCCTGCGCGTGGCCCACGCCTACGAGCAGGCCACCGACTGGCGGCTGCGTCACCCGGCGCTCGGCTGGGCGGAGTAGGGCGGGGGCCTCATCCCCTCAGCCTTGGCATTCCGGATAAACAGCGAGGATGCGAGCCGTTCCCCTCCCTGCGCTGCGGGGAGGGGAAGCTGCCGCCAGGCAGCGGGGAGGGGTTCCGTGCGGGCATTGGCCCGGCGCAGTGCCGGGGCAATGGGGCGGACGGCGGGTTTCGCCTGGGGCCTCATCCCCTAACCCCTTCTCCACTGCGTGGAGAAGGGGGACAGGTCTCGCATTCTTGCCAACCCATCGTTGATATAACCTGTTTCCCCTCCCTGCGCTGCGGGGAGGGGAAGCTGCCGCCAGGCAGCGGGGAGGGGTTCCGTCCCCATTTGTCCGAACTCTCCCGCTGCACCCGCCGACCCTCCGCGATACAATAGCCCCACGCGCGAAGCCCTGATGGACGCCGCTTCGCGCGATTTCCACGGAAATTGCGAAACGAACCCAAACGGGGAGCGCGAGGGGCGCCAGTCCCTCGCATGCAGTTCCTTTTGCACGGGGAGAGCTACCTATGGCCACGGACAAGCAGATCGAGGCGAATCGGAGGAATGCGAAGAAGAGCACGGGGCCGCGCACGGAGGCCGGCAAGGAGAAGTCGGCCCAGAACGCGAGGAAGCACGGCCTGACGTCGCGGCGGATGGTGCTGGCGGACGA
>DATFMP010000066.1:0-20109 GCA_035266845.1 bacterium | reverse complement strand
AGAGCGTACGGATGTAATGTTGATGTGGAAACCGCGGGTCATTGAGGAGATCGGTGAGATTGCGCGGAAGGCTGTGGTCGGGCCCCGTGCGCACGTAGCGGGCGATGGCATTCCGATAGGCCTGACCACGGAACAGCAGTTCGGCCTCGCGTTCGGCGCGCACGACGTGGCTGTTGAGCGTAGTGAGGGCCTGCGCGCTGACGGCCAGGATGGCGATGGCTGCCAGCATCAACAAGTATGTGAAGCCGCCGGGCCTACTTACCGCTCTGCCAGCTTGTGATGTCCTGGTTGTCATCGCTTCCGCCCTCGCGGCCGTCCGCTCCGTAGGAAAGAATCTCGTAGCCCCCGCTTCGACCGGGGTTTCGGTAGACGTAGGGATCGCCCCAGGGGTCCTCGGGCACCTCCTTGGTGAGGTACGGACCGTTCCAGCCCTTCACGCCCTGGGGGGCCACACGCAGGGCCTTGAGCCCCTGCTGGGTGGTGGGAAACCCACCTGTTTCGATGAAGTAGGTATCCAACGCCGTCATGAAGTGCTCGATCTGGGCTCGGGCCACGGCCCGCTTGGCCGGCTTGATGCGTTTGTAGAGCATGGGGCCCACCAGTGCGGCCAGCAGACTGATGATGACCAGCACGATGAGCAACTCCATCATCGTAAAGCCGGCAGAGTGGCGCCGGTAGCGCCCGTGCGCAGTACGTGCGTTGCCTGGAATCGTCATTCGTCACCTCAGGGTCTGTCGGGTCACCATGCCGAGTAGGGCTGCCCATCACTGGAGATCGCCTGCGATGCGCTGTGGAGGTCGGTCACGCCGCCGCTCCCGTCGGGGCTCCTTTCTCGCTGCTCTGCCAGCACCCAGCCGTCCCGGCGCTGGGTGAGCGGGTCGTAGGGCAGTGCCCGCAGGTAGCGCTGGTTCACCAGCGTTTGCAGGCTCTTCGGGTAGCCACCGTGATCTGCATAGAAGTCGTCGATGGCCTTGCGCGTCACGTACAGGTTCTCCCGCAATGTGGCTTCCTTGGCGCGCAGGATGGCGTGGCTGACAATGGGCGTGACCAGCCCGGCCAGCAAGGCGATCAGCGCCATCACGACCATCAGCTCGACCAGCGTGAAGCCGCCAGGCCTACCAGTCGCGGTAGCGCGTGCCGTCGATGGCCGTGCCGTTGCTGCGGGAGTGCACATCATAAACGTCTTCTCCGCCCCAGGTTGCATTGTCCGGCGGGTCGCGATAGCTGCGCAGCGCCCACTGCTGGGCCGTGGGCAGGGCCGGATCCGCAAACGGATCGCGCGGGATGCGCCGCAGATACCAGCGCCGCGTGCCGTTCGCATCGCCGGTGCGAATGCCCTCCACCAGCGCCGAGAGCGTCTTGGGGTAGCCATCCTGGCTGACACGCTCGCTGGCGCGCGAGATGCGCTCGTCCTCCCAGTCCGCGTGCACGCGATCAAGCGCGCTGCGGATGTCGCGCAGGGCGCGATGCAACGCCAGCTCATGCTCCCGGCGCACGGCCGTCTCCGCGTAGGGCAATGCGGCCATGGCCAGGATCGAGAGCACGGCCAGCACCACCAGCAACTCCACCAGCGTCAGCCCGGCCGGACGCAGCCGGCGGGGAGCGCTAATGGATGACGACCCGCGACGCGCCAACCTGAATTTTGGCATGGGCTGCCTGTCCCCCATTATTCTCCAGCTTGGGCGCCCGGTACGCGAGGTAGGAGATGCCCTTGGACTTGGCGCGCAGGGTCAGCGTCACCAGCGGTGTCGCGCTGCTGCCGGTCTGCCCGGGAGCCAACGCAACCTGCAACCGTACCGCTCCTGGCGTCCCGGATGGACTGACCTGCACGTTCGTCGCGGCTGCGGAGGCTGCCTCAGCCCGCACAAATTCCAATACGTCTCCGTTGTAGAGCACCTCGGCGCTCAGTCCACCGGCCACGCCCAACTGCTCGCCCGTCAGTCGTACTTGCAGGATGTCACCCGGTGTGGCCTCGTAGAGCGGCTTGTCAAATCCCAGCCTGCGCGGCGCCGCCTGCCCCGGGCTGGACTGAACCTGGCGGGTGGTGCCCGGCACGGTGTGCGCAGGTGCTTGCGCGGCACTAGCGCCAGTGTGGATTTCCGGCAGGGTGCCACCGGGTGGGGATTGCTTGCTGCTCAGGTAGGAATACAGGGGCTGATCCGAGTAGGCATTGCCCGTACCGGAGAAGAACTGCAGCTTGTCGCGCGCCGGCAGGTCCCATGAGCGCATGACGTGTGGCGTGATGGTCAGCAAGACCTCGCTATCGCTGGACGAGTTGTCGTAGCTGGTGAAGATGGAGCCCACCGCCGGGATATCCCCCAGCCCAGGCACCTTGATTCGCGAGCGCCGCTCGTCATCGCGGATCAGGCCGCCAAGGATCACCGTTTCCCCATTGCGCAGGCGCATGAATGTCTCGGCGTTGCGGGTACCGATTTCAAAGGCCGGATCGGAGGCGGTACCGAGGTTCTGTCCCAGCGAGCTGACGTCCAGCCCGAGTTTGAGGGTTACCGAATCGTCCAGATGGATGACGGGTTCCACGCTGAGGCGGATGCCGATGTCCGTGTACACGTAGGTGGTGCGCACCTGGCCGGTGGCGTCCTGGATCGACGAGGAGCGCAGCGGCACACGATCCCCGATGTGGATGTGCGCCGACTTGCCATTGATGACGCGGATCTTTGGATTGGCCAGCGTCCGCGCATCCACATCCTGCTTGAAGTAGCGAAAAGTGATGGCCGGGAGGGTGATTGTGTCGTTGGCCACCGCTTCGGCGAACGAGGAGGCGGGCTGGAAGCTGCGCGTGATCTGCGAGCCCAGATCCAGCCCAAGCTGCATGGCCTTGGTGCGGCTCACCTCCAGGATTTCCACTTCGATGAGCGCCTCGGCCGGAATACGGTCGTTGAGCTGGATTAGGCGATCCACCTGCTGCAGCACCGGCTGCGTGTCGCGCACGATCAGCGAGTTCAGCTCCTCGTTGGCCACCACCTTCTTGGGCGTGATGACCCCCTTCAGGATGTCCAGCATGTTCTTGGAGCTGATCGAGTTGAGCTGGAAGGCTCGCACGATCTGATCCTCATACTGCGCGCGCTTGTCTGCAGTGTCCGGCGCGATGACCAGCGTGTTGGGCCCGATCTGCTTGTAAAACGTCTTGCTGGTGGTGAGCAGCAGGCGCAAGGCCTGCTCGAAGGTCACGCTGCGGGCGAACAGAGAGACCGGCGTGTTGTCCACGGCGTCGTCGAAGATGATGTTGATCCCGAACGACTTGGACAGGAACTCGAAAGCTGTCTGGATCGGCGTTTGCCGGAAATTCAGCGTGATCGGTGCCCGCGAGGTGAGTGCGAAGCGACCCTCGCGTTTGCGCTTTTCCGCTTCGGCAATGGACTTGAGCGCCGCCGCGGCACCTTTGTGGTCCGGGTATTCCACCAGCGCGCGCTGGAAGGCTTGCTTCGCCTTGTCCGGCTGGCCCGCTTCGTATAGGCGGGTGCCCTCCTCGTAGTAGCGCTCAGCCTCGCGCCGGGCCACCGCTTCGCGCAGACCCTGCTTGAGCCGCTCGTGCTTGGGTTGGGCCACCAGCCCTTGCTGGAATGCGGCGATGGCGTCGTCGACCTTGCCTTGCTCCAGCAGCGCAGCGCCTTGATCGTAATAGTAGTTGGCGGCTTCCAGCTCGGTGTTGGCAAGCTGGAGCTTGTACTCCGTGTTTCCAGGGTCCTTAGCCAGCACCTTGCGGTATGCCAGCACGGCCTTAAGCCACTCGCCCTGCTGTTCGAATTGCACGGCTTGGTCGTTCACCGTGGCGCAAGCGGCCAGCAATGCGGCGGACAGGATCAGGCACAGGATCAGGCACAGGATCGGCCGGAGCCGCGGACGACGTTGAGCGATCATTCCCCCTTTCGCGTCAATTGCCGGCAACCGGCAGGGTTGTGGAGACCTGAGTCGCCGTATCGGTCAGACGGACTGCGTTCAGGGAGACATCGTCCACACGGTAACGTTGTGCGATCAGGTCTCCCAAATGCACGATATAGGCCCCTTCGTCCTTGATCAGATAGGCTTCGCGCCCCTCGGAGCGCACCAGGATGCCCACCAGTTTGAACTGGTTCAGCACCTGCCGGGATGCCTCGCGCTGTGCGGCTGTGTGCTCGGTGGCGTGCTGCCGGGCCACTGCCCGCTGGGCGGCGGCTCGGCGCGCGGCTGCCTGCTTGCGCTCCTTCGCGCTGGGGCGTGGTGCCGCTCGTGCCATCCCGGTTGTGCTGTGCGCGGTCGCCGCGGGTCGGAAGAGATCCCTGGCATTGGCCTGCGGCGATGGCTTGGGCGACGCGGGTTGCCGCACGCGAAAGTCCGTGGACCGATAGGGGAGGCCTTCCACCGCCGGTGCCTGCCGGGTGGGCTTACCCGTCGGCTCGCTGTTCGGCCACCAATACCAGGTGTTGAGGCCGATCAGCGTGGCGGCGACGAGGGCATAGGCCACGTAGCGGGCAGAAGCTCCGCGGTCGTTCACGATGCCCCCCCAGGCTCGTGGTAGGTAACCAACTGTAGGCTGGCGCGCACGGCCTGCTTGCCGTGCGCCGATGGCTCCATTTGCACCACCTGGGCCCGGGTCCAGCCGGGCAGGCCGGGCAGCGCCGCCAGGAATGCCCGCATGCCCGCATAGGGCCCTTCGAGCACCAGATCCTGGTGCAAGGCCGTCACGCCGCTGGGCTGCCGATCCTCCCGCAGCGCCTGGGACACGAGCGTGAGGCGGTGGCGTCGCGCCAAGTCGCTCACCAGGGCGATCACCTCGCTCTGCGTGCCCGCGTGGTGCAGCCGCGTCTCCCAGACCCGGGCCTGCTCGGCACCCTGCCGGTAGGCATCCAGCAGTTCGGTTGCACGCAGGTTGGCGGCGATCTCCGTCCGCAGCGCCGTCAGGTTCGCCTCGAGCCGGCTGTGCGTCCGTTGAACAGGCCACCACAGTGCGCCGGTGGTCACTGCCAATCCGAGGGCGGCTATCGCGACGCAGGCCAGTCCGATGCGCACGCTAGGCTGCAGCAGGCAGTAGCGTACCTCATCGCGCCAATCGCTCGTCCTGTTCGCACTCGTCATGGCTCAGTCCTTCGCCAACCGCAGGTGTACCTCCGCGCGCTCACGCTGCCGGTCGGCCGTCCCCACCGCCTGCTGCTGCACGAGTTGCACATCCGCGAACGCCTTGCTGGCTTCCAGGCGGTGCAGCAGGTCGGACAGGGCGGCGCTCCGTCCGGATTCGGCCAGCAGACTCACTTCACCGCCCACGGCGTCGATGCGCAGACTCACCAGATACACCGCGTCGGGCAGCGTGGTCTCCAGGGCTTGCAGCACCGCCAGCGGTGCCACCCCGGGCGTCTCTGCCAACGTGTTGATGCGGGCCACGCGGTGGCGCAGCGCCGCCAGTTCGTCCGCTGGGGGCAATTGCGGGGAGCCCACCTGGACACGGCGTTGGGCCAACTGCGCCACCCGCGCCCGCAGCCGTGGCACTTGCGCGCGCAGTTCGGCGCGTTGTGCCGCCAGGGCCAGCATCGCCGCGACCAGAAACAGTGCGAGCAGCCACACGGCCACGGTGGCCGGCCAGACCATCCGGCCTACGGGCGGGGCGAAATTGGTTGTCAGCTTCATCGGGGCACGGCCGCGGCAATGGCTGGCGATGCGGGGCTCCGCGCCGGGGTGCAGGTGCCGTGGGGAAGCTCCAGGTCGAAGTCATTGGGCACCACTTTGCAGGTCTCGCGGAGGTGACGATCCAGGCGCTCAGCCATCCGCTCGCACTCCCCGGCCGGCCCCGCCACGCAGACGGTCAGCGGCTCTGAGGTGCCCTGGGACTGTGCGTGCGAGCGCACGACGCGCTGGGTCTCCTGGGCCACCGTTTCGGCCTCGTCCCCGGAAAGCTCCTGCGTCGCATCGGTTCGAACGGCGTCCAGGTTAGCCGCGCCGATCCAGCGCGCCCTCACGAAGCACAGACGCCCGGCGGCGTCCCACGCTGACAGCGCCCAGCTCCAGGGTTGAAGCGCCAGCAGCACTCCGGGGCGTCCGGGCTGGCAGATGCGGGCCCGCAGCCGGTTGTGGCGATGGCAGCCGTCCATGTCCATCGCCGTCACGATGATCCCGGCGGAGCGACAGGCCTCGCGCACCAGCGCCGCCCAGTCCGCCGCCATGGCCAGGCCCAGCACCGATGGACGGCCGCCTTGTTGCTCGTACACTTGGTGCGCGCAGGCCATCTGTTCGGGGGGGCAGGCAAATTCGCGTGCGAAGCGCCAGCGCACCAGTTCGGCCTGGAGGCGGCGCGAGGCCGGCAGCCGTTCCAACGCGAACACCCGCAGGCTGACCACCGGATCGGGCAGGGATACCTGCGCGGTGCAGGCCGCACGGCCCCATTCGTCGCGCAGTTGGTGCAGCGCATCGGCCAGCGCACCGCGGGCCGCCGCGTTGGCGGGTCCCTCGAAGAGCGGGCGCGCCAGTGGCAGCTCGACGGTGCGCAGCAGCCGCCATTGGCCGCGCGTGGGTTCCATCTGAGCGGCTGCCAACGAGGTGCGGCCCAGCGCCAACCCTACGGGCGGCCGGGTGCGCAGCGGCGTCGCAAGGCTATTCCACGAAGGTGACACGATTCACCTCCTGCAAGGTGGTCTCGCCGGCCATGGCCTTGGCCAGGGCCGCGCGGCGCAGCGTGACCATCCCCTCCTCCACCGCGGCGGCCTGCAACTCCGCGCCAGGGCGGCGGGCCAGGATCAGCTCGCGGATGCGCAGAGACAGCTCCAGGAACTCGGCCACCGCTGTGCGCCCGCGATGGCCCGTGCCGGCGCAGTGGGCGCACCCGATGCCACGAAACCACGGCCGCTCGGCATCCTCGGCGGCCAGACCGGAGGCTAACACGAGGTCCCGCTCGGGCCGGTAGGGCTCCTTGCAGTGCGGACAGATCATGCGCACCAGGCGCTGGGCCATCACGCAGTTGAGCGCGGAGACGAAGCCGTAGACGTCCAGGCCCATGTGGCTGAAGCGCCCGATCACGTCGAAGGCGTTGTTGGCGTGCACGGTGGTGAAGACCAAGTGCCCCGTGAGGGCAGACTGAACGGCGATCTGTGCGGTCTCGCTGTCGCGGATTTCGCCGATCATGATTTTGTCGGGATCGTGGCGCAGAATCGAGCGCAGCCCCCGCGCGAAGGTGACCTGCTTGCGCTCGTTGACCGGCACCTGCACGATCCCGTCCAGCTGGTATTCCACCGGGTCTTCAATGGTGATGAGCTTCTCGCCCGCTGCATCCAGCTCGTTGAGGGCGGCATAGAGGGTGGTGGTTTTGCCGCTCCCGGTGGGGCCGGTAATGAGCACCATCCCATAAGGCTCGTGGATGTGGCGCCGGAAGCGCCCCAACACGTCACCCGGCATGCCAAGACTTTCCAGGCTCAGGTGTCCCACACCTTCGGCGATCGCGGTCTTGTCCAGGATGCGGATCACTAGGTCCTCCCCGAACGCGCTGGGCAATACCGAGACGCGGAAGTCGATGTCGCGGCCGTCGTAGCGCAGCTTGAAGCGCCCATCCTGGGGGATGCGCCGCTCGGTGATATCCAGTTCGGACATCACCTTGAGCCGGGAGATGACCGCGCTGTGATGGCGGCGGTCCAGGGCTTCTGTTGCCTCGTAAAGCACGCCGTCGATGCGGTAGCGCACCACCACGCCACGCTGGTAGGTCTCGATATGGATGTCGCTCGCACGCTTCTGCAGAGCCGCGACGATGATCGCGTTGACCAGGCGTACCACCGGACTGGCGCTCTCGCCGGTAGTCTCCAGTTCCGCCACGCGTTCACCGTCCGCTTCCTCGCGCACCAGGGCCAGGCGGAAGTCCGCGGAGACGTCGCGCAGCACCTCGGCTTCGCCCGCGCTGCGCTGCATGGCCGCGGCGATGGCCGGCGCGCTGCTGAGCAGCAGGCGCACCTGCAGTCCTGTCAGGCGCTCCAGGCGGTCCCCCAGGTTCAGGTCGGAAGGATCCGGCGTAACCACCTCCAGCAGCGGCCCTTCCTGGCGGTAGGGCAGCACGCCCAGTTCGTAGCACTGGCTGGCGGGTAGACGCTCGAACAGTTCGCCAGGCACGGCGAAGTCCGCCAGGGACACGAAAGGAAGCTGGAACTGCTCGGCCAGCGCCTGGGCCAGTTGCTCGGCCGTGATCAGCCCGCCGGCGAGCAATCGCTGCCCCAGTGGGCCCTGGCCTGTGGCCAGTGCGGCCTGCACCTGCTCCGGCATCACGGCGCCCAGAGCGACCAGGATCTCGCCGATGCGCATGTGCACGTCGGACAGGCTCATCGCAGAATGTCCGCGAGTTGAAAGATGGGCAGATACATGACGATGATGATGCCGCCCACCAGGATCCCCATCACCAGCATCAAGGCTGGCTCCACCAGCGCCATGGACCGGGCCAGCGCATGTTCCAGCACTTCCTCGTAGTAACGGGCGATCTCGGCCAGCATATCCACGAGCCGCCCTGAAGCCTCGCCGGCTTCGACCAGCTTGATGCCCGTCCCGGGCAGCAGCCGCTCTTCGCGCACGGAACGGCCCAGGCTCTGACCCTCGTTGACGCGATCGCGCACCCGCTCCAACCGACGCGCAAACGCCAGGTTCGGCAGCGCTGCCCCGGCGGTCAGGAGGGCATCCGGCATGGGTAGCCCCGCCCCCAGCAGGGTGGATAGGGTGCGGGCCAGGTGGGCCACCAGGTAGGCCCGGTGCAGGGGGCCGTAGAATGGCAGGCGCTCCTTGATGGCACCCCAGCGCAGGCGTCCGGCCTCGCTGCGCAGCCACGCCCGCGCAAGGATACTCGCCGGGACCGCGATCGCCAGGGCTACTGGCAGCAGCACCGGCAGCCGCTCGACGAAGGTGGCCAGAATCCGCGTGCTCAAGGGCAATTGCGCCTGGAAGTCCGCATAGAGAGCCACAAAGCGCGGCAGCACGAACGCGAACAACAGTGCCAGGATCACGCCCAGCGTGATCAGCAGGAACAGGGGGTAGGCCAGCGCTTGGGCCACTTTCTTGTGCACGGCCAGGCGCCGGCTCAGGTCCTGCTGGAAACGCCGCAGCGAGGTCACCAGGTCTCCCGAGCGTTCCCCGGTACGCAGCGCGGAAACAAACACCTCGTCGAACGCTTCCGGATAACGCGCGCAGGCGTCGGAAAGGCGCTCGCCCCGCCGAACCGCTTCCAGCACGCGGTTCAACACCGCGGAGAGTCGCGGCGCATCCTCGCGATCGGAGGCTGTGGCCAGGGCTTCGGGCACGGTCAGCCCCGCTTCCAGGAGTGCGGACAGCTCGTGGGTGAACAACAGCACCACCTCGCCCGACACGCCGCGCCGGCTGACCCACCGGCCGAAAGAGTGTACTGGCCGCACAGTCTCCGGCAGCCATCCCCGCTCGGCCAGCTCGTTGCGCAGGGCCTCGCTGGAAGGCGCCAGGCGCTGGCCCTGCACCACCTCGCCTTCCATCGTTACCGCGCGAAATCGATATGCAGGCATCGTCTGAATCGAATGAGCGTGATTTGTCAATCTGCCGGTGAAACGATCGCTCTGCCGGCCGGCACTCCCGGCGAGCCAAAAAACGACAGATTTGAGAATTCCTCCTTAGGCGCATCCCTCAGCAGAATTAGTGTCGCTTTCTATATTAAGGACACCGCTGCACTTCATTCGCGTTAAAGTATTTGGACTTGCAGGACCGAAAAAAGCAACTTAGTATGACGCGCCGTTTAGACGAGCACCCCAGCGGTGCCAGCCAGAATGCCGTCCGACAAGGGGGGACGCGTTTCGGTTAATTCCAAAACCATACCACTTTGCCCAACGGAGCCTTGGCGTATTCGTCGCCAGGGCTCGGATTGAAGTAAGTATTTTCACGGTATGAAGGGACCGAAAAAGGATGACGAACCGCAGTGGTGGCGCCTCACAGAAGATCGATGCCCGAACGCTCAAATATATTCTGACGCTCTCGGCCGGGCTGTGTTCAGCCTTCTTGCTGGGATGGCTGGTGTGGGCGAGCAGCCTGAGCATCGACACGGTCAAGCTCAATCCGAGTACCCTGACCGTCGCACCCGACCCGAACCTACCGCCCGAAGTGCAGGCACAGGAACGGCAGACGGTCACGCTGCTGGCCGACCGGGACACCACGAGCGAATACACCGCGTTCGGCCCCAGCCAGATCACCGCCAGCTTCGCGACACCCCAGAGCATCAGCGCCATCAAGATTTTCGGTCCTGCGCCATATCGCATGAACGTGCAGGCGTTGCAGGGCGGGGGGTGGGTTCCTGTACCGGGGTTGCAGAGCCTGGATCTCACGGCGCTTTCCCCGGCCTGGCACGTGTTCGCGGCCAGTTCCGCCGTGACAGCCAGTTCTCTGCGCTTCGACCTGGTGCTGGCCGGAGGTGGCGGCAGCGGGCTGAAGGAATTGGAAATCTGGGGTACGGGTCCGCGGGTGATGGCGAAGGACGGTGCCCAGCTCGACACGTTGCTGCAAGGCACGCAGCCGCCGGCCAATGCGCAAAGCTTCAGCGCCTCACCGGCCAACGGAACGATCGACAGCCGCGGCCAGACGGTCACCGTGCAGATTGCCGGGCCGCTGTACACCGTCAAGCGCGCTTGGCTGGCCTACGAGCTGACCGGGCTCACGCACTGGGTCAGCGTGGTGCGCAGCATCAACGGCAACCCGGTCCAGGGCGGTGCGTTTGTTTTTGCCGGCGTCGCAGGACAGCGCCAGGTCGAGCCGATTCATCCCGCCTGGCTGGTCAGTGGGCGCAACACGATCACGTTTACCCGGCCCAAGGACTACACCGGCTCTTACACGGTGCAGAACGTGCGCGTGCTGGTGGAGCGGGAAAACGGCAGCAACTTCATCGACTCGGTGCAGGGAACGCCAACCTTTGACGGCAACGACGTTCAGAGCGCGGTGGACGGAGACCCCACGCACGGTTGGCGCCCCTATCCCTCCGCAGGCAGCGTGCAGTCAAACCAACCACAGTTGGAACTATACTTCGACAAGCCCACTCAGACCGAGAGCCTGTTGCTGTCGGTCATCAACAAGCTGCGCGGCAACATTAAGATCGAGTTCCTCAACGCCGGCACGTGGGGCAGCGCGTCCCTGCCGACCCTCAATGCCGCCAAGTTGACGACAGGCTGGAACGAGATCGACCTGCCGAGCGGCCAGCCCGTCGACGGTGTGCGGCTTGACTTCCTCAATGGGCAGGGGAGCACCGGAGAGATCGGTGAGGCCGCCGTAGTGGGTTCCGGCATGGGCCGGTCCTTCGCGCCGCGCATCGTGGTGACCTATCCGGACGCCGGCCAGTACGTGGGCCGCAGCGCGTACATCAGCGGCTTCATGGAGTTGCTCAACAACGGTTCGGGGGCGCCGCAGGTATTCGTGGCCGGCAAGGACGCGACCCTGCCCAATGGAGCCTTCGGTCTGACGGTCACCAAGGAGGATGCCGGGTTCGCCAGCCAAGCCAGCAGCGAACCCTGGCAGGTGGGCGTGGACGCAGTCTACCCGGATGGCGAACGCATCAGCACGGTCGTCCTGCTGAACCAGCAGCTCAGCCCAACCGGGGCGAGTGTCACGGGGACGGGCCAGAACGGGGGCCAGCAGGTGCTCAAGCTGCCCGGCGCGACCGTGATCGTGCCTTCATTGCTGGCGGCCGAGGCGGAAGGCATCCAGGTCGAAGAGCTGAGCGAGGACCAGTTGCCGCCGCTGGATCCGGGCATGACCAACGTCACCCGCGGGCCGCGGCGCGGCTACCGCTTTAAGCCCAACCACAAGAAGTTCAAGGCGCCCATCGCGTTGATTATGCCTTATGACAGCCGGCTGATCCCGGCGGGCATGAAGGCCACGGATGTGCGCACCTACTTCTACGACGAGTCTCTGGGCCACTGGGTGCCACTAGAGCGCAAGGCGGTGGACAGCAAGGAAGAGACCGTGACCTCGCTGACCACGCACTTTACCGACATGATCAACGCCACGCTCTCGCTGCCCGATCATCCGCAGCAGGTGAGCTTCAATCCGACGAGCATCAAGGACATCAAGGCCGCCGACCCGGGTGCGGGCATCAACCTGATCGACCCGCCCCAGGCCAACGCCATGGGAGATGCGCGCCTGTCCTATCCCATCGAGGTGCCGCCCGGCCGCGGCGGCGTGCAGCCCAAGCTCTCCATTCAATACAGCTCCTCCGGCGGAAATGGCTGGCTGGGGCTGGGCTGGGATCTTTCCATTCCCTCGGTAGGCATTGAGACCCGTTGGGGCGTGCCTCGCTATCTGCGCGACAAGGAGAGCGAAACGTACCTGTTGAGCGGGGAGCAGCTCACCCCGTTGGCGCACCGCAGTGCCTTTGTCGACCGCGTTGGGCCCATGCGGGAGTTTCACACGCGCGTGGAGGGCCAATTCCGCAAGATCATCCGCCACGGCACCAGCCCGGCCAACTACTGGTGGGAGGTGACGGACAAGAACGGCGTCAAGCAGTTCTTCGGCGGCACGCCAGAAACTGGCTTTGATGCCGCCGCCGTGCTCCGCGGCGGCAAGGCTGTAGGTGCGAACGGCACCGATAATGCCGTGTTCCGCTGGATGCTGGTCGAGCAGCGCGACCCCAACGGCAACGCCGTGCGCTACAGCTACGCCAAGACGGGGATGCTTCCCTGCACGGATTCAGCCTGCGAGCTCTACCCCGCGTCCGTCGAATACACGGCGCATAGCAAGGCCCCCGGGCCGTACACTGTGACGTTCGTGCGCGACAGCGAACTCCCCGCCAGCGGCCGCTTCAACCGTAAGGACCACACCCTGGACGCTCGCGCCGGGTTCCAGGTGCTAACAGGGGACCTGCTGCGACGCATTGACGTGAAGTTCAACGGTCAGCTCGTGCGAAGCTATGCGCTGACCTATCAGACGGGCGAATTCGACAAGACCCTGCTCGACGCCATCGCCCAATACGGTGAGCAGGGCGATCAGGGCCCCGTGTTCAGCCGCCATACCTTCGCTTACTACGATGAGGTGCCGCGGTCCACCGATGGGTACGACGCCTTCACCAGCCCTGGCTCGTGGGACACGGGCGATGACCATGTGGGTGTCAGCTTTGTTGGCGGAGATCTGTTGAGTGGAGTGCTGGATCCGCTATTCAACTCTGTCGGCATCGATGTGAATGCCGCGACAGCGCTGGGGACGACCAGCGGTCTAGGGGGCAGCGCCGATTCCTTCTTTGGTTTCGCGCTCATCCCGAGCAAGGAAGTATCGATTGGCAAGCGTGTTGGGCGGTCACGCAACGACTCGAAGACCTTGACGGCCTTGATGGATGTGAACGGCGATGGTCTGCCCGACAAGGTCTTCAATTGTGGAAGCGGTTGTTTCCGCTATCGCCCCAACACATGGAGGCCCCAACTGGATCCGCCTCCAGCGACAGAGGATACGGAGGATACTCCGCATGCTGCGGGGCTTTCTTTCGGTGTACCTCACGATCTGAAAAGCCTCTCCGCGATCTCCAAGCAGAAGACGGTGAGTAGCTTCTCCTCCACGGAGACCTACTTTGGAGGAGCGGTGATCTTCAGCAATACGAAAAGTCAGACGCGGGAAACCGCCTTTATGACGGACGTAAACGGGGACGGCATCCCGGACTCGGTCAGTGGCAGCAGCGTGCGTTTTGGGGTGCGGAATCCGGATGGTTCCATCTCTTTCGCGGCAAGCAGCACGGCCACACCTGCACCGGTAGGCGGGGACACAGGAGGCGCCTCTGTGGCTTCGGGGGCAGTGCGTAGCTATAACGCGGACCTGGCAGAGGCTGTAGGGAACAGCCCCTTGCTAGACGCTGTGCGGCGGTGGACGGCTCCATTCGACGGAACGGTCGATATATCCGGTGACGCAACGCTCGTGCCTGCCCCAGTGACCGACGAGCCGGATCGGCGGGATGGCTTGCGGGTGTCGGTGGAGAAGAACAATGAGCGGCTGGGTCCAAGCCGGGTGTTGGCGCCTGGCGGTGCCAACACCGCAGCGATGAACCTGCAGGGCATTCCAGTACACAAGGGCGAGGCCATCTACTTCCGCGCTCAGTCCCGATACGACGGCTTCGGTGACAAGGTGCGATGGGACCCGAAAATCACTTATCAGGTGTCCGATCCGAATGCGACCGATGTCAACGGACTGCGGCCATTTACCTACCAAGCTTCGCAGGACTTTGTACTGACCGGGCAAATCGTGCCCGCGGACCTGCCGTTCACGGGAACTGTGAAGCTGCTGGGAACCCTTCACAAGGAAGGCGCTACCACCGACGACGTGGCGCTGTCGGTGTACCACCTGACGCCTGCGGACGCGGAGCCGGTGGTGGACGCCAACGGCGATCCGGTTCTCGATCCCAGCACGCGTCAGCCTCTGCATGCCATCGATTTCCAGCGCGTGCAGATCAAGCACCGGCCGACTGTGCAGTACCGGTTTGCGGCCGCCGCGCACGACGTGGACATCGATCTGGCGACCGCGCTGGGGGAAATCCCTGTCAGCGCCCATGACTCGCTGGTGGTGGTGGTGGAGTCCGACTCGAGCGTCAATCAACACCAGGTAGCCTGGGAGTCTCCGCAGATCGTCTATACGTCTGCCAAGTCCAATGCGTTCGATACGTCCAAGCTGCCGCCGGACGCCCACGTGGATGGTACCGCTCATGACCTGCAGACGCTGGACAAGGACGGCCACTATCTGATTACGGTTCCGCCTTACTACGATGCGGACTCATATTCGGAATCGACCTTGACGGGACTGGCCACGCCATTTCAGGCGTCCGGATACGGTATGGTGTTGTTCCAGCCCGAGATCGAGCCCACCCAGTCCGACCCGGGAGGCCTGAACGAAGATGGCCAGACGGTGCCCCCGAGCTACGCGTTCGCCAATCAGACTGAATCCGTGGCGACCGCCAAGCGCCCCGGAGAGTTGGTGGCCAAGCGTTTTGGGCGATATGCGAAAGGCGTTGCTCCATTTCTCGCACAGCAGAGTTTCGCCCTTCCGATGGATAAGGGTGAGCAAGTGTACTTGGGCATCTCCACGCGAGACGCATACTGGCAGGACTCGTTCGACACCCCTGCCTTCAAGGCGAGAGTGCTGCATCCTTATCAGTCGCAACATGTCCTCGTTCCGGTAATCCAGACGCCCGATCCAGACCAGGAGACCAAGCTCAATCTCAACACCGATCTTTCGACACTGCTGACTGTGCTGCCGCGGATCGGCTTGGCCGCTGATGCAACCAGCGGTGCGGACGTGGTGCTGCAGCTCGAAGCGACTGTGTATACCGGCGACATCATTGATTCGACCACAGGCGGCGTGGGAACCCCGGGGGGCGAGACCCGACTCGTCCTGGATCAGCGCGTCATTCACTTGCGACCAGGGGAGGCGGCAGACCCATATCTGAACGCCGTTGAGGCGCACGTTGACGCTGAGCGATTGCACTCGATCCTGCCCGGCGACACTTCCGCAGGACGGATCATGGCGCTCTATTTCGCCTACGTTGTGCCGGCGGCGGTGAGCGGCAAGATCGAGCAGCCGGCAGTGGACGTGCTGTACAGCCGCAGCGAGCAGCCGGTGCTCACGCAGGAGCGCTCCGAACTGACCGTGGTGGATTCGCGCGAGCCATCGCCGGTTTCTGGCAGCGATCCAACCGAGACGGTGCTTCATCTTGCGCCGCAGGGACTTCCCGCAGGGGCGGATCTCCCGATCACAGTCGCACCCGTACTTCGCTTTGGGGACAGCAATGCGAGCACCGTGTCCGGTGCGCTCACGCTGAGCATCAAGCGGCGCTTCCTGGTGCAGCCGCCGACGCCTCCGGGTGGGACGAAGCCGCCTCCGGTCGTGCAGGAGCAACGCCTCGCCACGCGCACATTCACGCTGCAAGTCGGCGAGGCCTTCCGGCCCGTGATGAACCTGGTGGGGGTGGTTGCCAAGGCCGGTGACGACCTGGTGCTGGAGTATTCGAGCAATGACGACGCCGTGCTGGCCGCACAGCTCAACGCCGGGCTGTGGGTGCAGGCGCGCGTTGTCACCGATACAAATGCCTGGCATCCAGTGCCGTTCGCTTTCGAGAGTCGGGCCCGGTCGAGCGTTTTCCCTCGTCCTTACCGGGGGTGGAGCTACATCGGGTACAAGGGCTATGAGTCCTGCGAGCAGCGGGTGGCGCTGGGCGATGCGGACGGGAATCCACCCTGCGCGGATGCCCCGATCGACCCAACGCACTTCGGCGACAGCGACCAGAGCCTGACTACACCAAGCGCTGTATCCGATGCACTTTCGAACAGCGACTTCGATCACGCGGATGATCCGAAGTATGCCGGAGCGCTCGGCGATCCCCGGCTCAAGGTGCCGGCCTGGGTTACCAAGGACGACAACTGGCGGATCGGCCCGGATACCTTCGAGCCCTCGCGCGACGGGCGCGACATCATGGACTTCCCGGACTCGAAGCGGATGGCTTCTGGAACGTCCGGTTCCTGGGGAGCCGTGGGTGTGGAGCGGCTTACCGAATCCAACGAAAGCGGGAAGAGCGTCGGCTTCGGCATCAGCTTGAGCGCGCCGGACTCCGACGCCTGGACCTCGCTGGACTTCCGCGACATGAACGGTGACCGCTATCCGGACGTGGTCAGCGAGGCCGCCGGCATCCAGTACACCCTGCCCACCGGACAGCTCAATTCCGCGCGGGAAGGTGCCGGCTTGCGGGTGAGCCAGACCCACACCAGCGGGCACGTTCTGGCCACCGCAGGCACGGCGCCGGACCTGAACGAGATCGCAGACGCGGTTAAGGCCGCGCAATCGCCGCATTCGCACAAGCAACTCGAAGGAGACCAGTCCAAGTCAAACAGCCAGAGCCCGCCCTTCGGCTTTTCGGGCGGCTACAGCGATGGCGATGCCGAGCAGACCCTGATGGACGTCAATGGCGATGGGCTGCCCGACGTCGTCTCGCAGAACAACGGCGCGCTCAGTGTCCGGCTCAATCTGGGCTACAGCTTCGCGCAGGCGGTTGCCTGGCAAGGACCGGCAGCCGTGACGCTCAGCAGCACTTCGACCGACAATTTCGGCGTCAGCGTGCCCGGGGCCTTCAACGACCTGGTGCGGGGTTTTTCTGGCGGGATCAGTCTCAGCGCGGCCATGAGCGGCACCAGCAATCTGATGGCGGACGTGAACGGGGATGGCCTGCCGGATGCGGTGCGGACCGATCTGAAGGGATTGTCGGTTGCATTCAACACCGGTACCGGGTTCACCGGCTTTATGCACTGGGGCACCGCGGGGATGCCCAACGTCGGCCTCAATATCGGCCAAGGAGCTGGGGGCTCATTCGTCACACCGTCGCTTCCGTTCTGTCCGACTCCCATTGTTCCTTTGATCTGCTACTTCCTGGTCAACCCGTCGATTAGCGCGAATATCGGCATTTCGCGCACGGAATCGACGTTCCAGGACGTCAACGGCGACGGATTTGCGGACTTCGTGACCTCGCACCGCGACAGCAACCTGTCGGTGCGGCTTTCCCGAATCGGGCGCACGAACCTGCTCAGGCAGGTGACGCGGCCGCTGGGGGCGACGATCGATCTGGACTACCAGCGCACGGGCAACACGTACGACCAGCCCCAGAGCCGCTGGGTGCTGAGCCGGGTGAGCGTGTTCGATGGCATCCAGGGGGACACGCCGTCCACCGTGGCCGACGAGGGCGCGGACTGGCAGGTCACGGACTACGCGTATGCCGATGGGCACTACGACCGCGACGAGCGCGACTTCCTGGGCTTTGCGCGGGTGAGCGAGACCCGGCTGGATACGCGCGGCAAGGCCTCGCTGGCCGCTGCCCAGGCGGCGCCGGCCTACACGCGGAGCACGCGCGTGTACCTGAACGACAGCGTGTACACCAAGAACCTGCTGGCCGCGGAGTGCTACGAGGACGTGCAGGGCGCCGGCACGGGACCGGTCGCCTGCAAGGCGGACAGCACCACGCCGCCGGGCCCAGGCCGGCCGTTCACCAAGACCGTGAACAGCTACGCCCTGGTCGATATCGGCACGGGCCAGCCCGTGACGCCCGACGTGCTGCGCACGGCCACGGTGTTCCCGGAGCTGACCCGCACGCAGCGCTTCTTCTACGAGGGCAACGCGGGCACGGTGAAGGCCACCGAGATGGACTTCACCTACGACGCGCTGGGCAACGTGGCCACGCTGCTGGACGTGGGCGAGCCGGGCGAGCCGGCGGACGATGCCTACGCCACCTTCGCCTACACCGAGTGCGACGGCAGCTACATTGTGGGCAAGCCCACGCGCATGGAGGTGTTCAACGGCTCCGGCGGCGCGCTGATCCGCAAGCGCGAGGGCGACTACGACTGCACCACGGGCAACCTGGAGCGCCTGCGGCAGTACTTCACGGCGGACGACGCCGCCCAGACGGACTTTGCCTACGACGACTACGGCAACGTGTACACGGTGACGGGGCCGGCCAACGCGCGCGGGCAGCACTTCGGGCTCACGTTCGACTACGACCCGGAGACGCACTCGCACGTCACGAAGATCACGGACAGCTTCCAGTACGTCTCCACGGCCAGCTACGACCTGCGGTTCGGGCGGCCGGAGACCCAGACGGACCTGAACGGCAACCGCATCCGCAACGCCTACGACGCCTTCGGGCGGCTGACGGGCGTGTGGGGGCCGTACGAGCCGGACGGCGGGCCGCCCACGCTGGCCTTCACCTACCACCCGGACGACCCGCAGCCCTGGGCCCTGACGCGGCACCTGCAGCGCGACGCGGACTTCGCCGTGCAGGCGGATACCCTCGACACGGTACTGGTGACCGACGGGCTGAAGCGCGTGCTGCAGACCAAGAAGGACGCGCGCGTGGCGGGCAAGGACGTGATGATCGTCTCCGGGCGCATCGCGCTGGACGAGGCGGGGCGCACGGTGCGGCAGTTCTACCCCACCATCGAGCCCAAGGGCGACAACGGCGGGCTGGACCGGGCCGTGGACAGTGTGGCCCCGACGGTCACGGACTTCGACGCGCTGGACCGCGAGACGCGCATTCGGATTCCGGACGGCAGCACGACGCGGATGACGTATGCCATCGCGGGCAACCGCTTCCTCACCACCACCACGGATGCGGAGGGCAACCAGCGGCGCACCTACCGCGACGTGCGCGAGCTGATCCGGCGCGTGGAGGAGGCCGAGGACGTGCACACGGAGTACAGCTACGACGCCCTGCGGCAGATCACGCGCGTGGTGGACACCAAGGGCAACACCACGGCCATCGCGTACGACCTGCTGGGGCGGCGCACGGCGATCGACAACCCGGACGCGGGGCGCACGGAGACGGTGTACGACCCGGCGGGCAACGCGGTGGCACGCATCACGGCCAACCTGCGGGCGGCGGGCAAACAGGTTACCTTCGACTACGACTACAACCGGCTGGCGGCGATCCACTACCCGCTGTTCCCGGGCAACGACGTGACGTACGCCTACGGCGCGGCCGGGGACGCGGCGGCCCGGGCCAACAACCAGCTCGGGCGCATCGTGAAGGTGACGCACCAGGCGGGCACCACGGAGCGCAGCTACGACAAGCTAGGCAACGTAGCCTCCGAGACGCGCAGCTTCCCGGACGCCACGGGGGCCAAGCCGCACGTCTACACGACGCGCTTCGTGTTCGACACCTTCGGGCGGATGCTGAAGCTGACCTACCCGGATGGGGAGGTGCCGCGCAACGGATACGACTCGGGCGGCAACCTGGCCCGCATCACGGGCACGGCGAACGGGCGGAGCTACGCCTACCTGCAGTCGCTGGCGTACGACAAGTTCGAGCAGCGCACGCACATGGTGTACGGCAACGGGGTGGCGACGGATTACAGCTACCGGCCGGACAACCGGCGCCTGGCGCACCTGGTCTCGGCCCACGGCCAGGATACGTTCCAGAACCTGAGCTACGGCTACGACCGCGTCGGCAACATCACGGCGCTGGACAACGACGTGGCCTACCCGCCCACCTCCGGGTTCGGCGGGCCGGTGCAGCAGACGTTCGGCTACGACGGCCTGTACCGGCTGACGCAGGCCGAGGGCCGCTTCGAGCCCAAACAGGGCCTGGTCAACCACTACACGCTGGCGATGGCCTACGACACGATCCACGACATCGTGTCC
>DATFMP010000065.1:0-2060 GCA_035266845.1 bacterium | reverse complement strand
CGCGGGCAACGGCGGGGTGATCTACCTGTGGAGCCGCTCTGGGCTCTCCGCCGTGAGCGGCACGCTCGACGTGACGGGTGGCAGCTTCATCGGCGACCCGGAGTCCTTCGGCGATCCGGGTGTGATCCTGATCGATGGGATCAACCGCACGGCGGACTATCTGCCGTAGCCCACCCGCATGTCGTATCCTCGCGGGGGAGCAACCGCTCCCCCGCGGCTTCGCCTGCCTCCCAGCCCAGGCTTGCGGAAGCGGCCGCGCCTCAGGGCGCGTTGCCGTTGCGGTAGACCTGAGGCGCTTGGCCCGTCCATCGGCGGAATGCGCGGTAGAACGCCGATGTATCCGCAAAGCCCAGCCGGCCGCTGATCAACTCCATCGGGTCATTGGTGGTGCGCAGCGCCTCCAGGGCAATGTTGCGCCGGTTTGCGTCCAGCACGGCCTGGAAGGTGGTGCCCTCCTGTTGGAGCTGATGCTGCAGTGTGCGCGGGGCAAAGCCCATGTGCCGCGCCACGTCCTTCAGCGTCAGTGGCACCGCGCCCATCCGGAGGCGCAGCACCGCGCCCACCCGCTCGGACAGCGCATCGCGCTGGGGGAATTTCTCAAGCTCCCGCTCCACATAGGGCCGCAGACTGCGCTGCAAGCCCGGGTCCGCATCGGGCACCGGGGCATCCAACCAGGCCGCGTCGAACTCCATCCGCGTTGTGCGCGCCCCAAAGCTGATGGGGCAGCGGAAGATGCGCTCGTGTTCCGAGCTGTCTTCCGGCGCGGGGTGGGCAAAAGCCACGTACCGCGGCTGGAAGTCCGGCGAGACGAACTTCCGCGTGTTGTGCATGAAGATGGCCAGGTGGAACTCGGCCATCTGGTCCAGCAGCGGGGCCTCCGGGTCCGTGGGGTGCAGTGAGAAGCGCACCGGATCGCGGCCCGTCTTCAATTCCACGCGGAATACGTTGGAGAGCCGGCCCAGGATGTCATAGCTGATGGCCAGGATGTCCCGCAGCAGGGGCTGGTTGACCAGGTAGTAGCCGATCAGCCCCACCAGGGGTGGAGGGGGGCCTTCCGCCATGCGCAGGCCGACGTTCCGGTCATCCTGGCCGGCCAGCACCAGTGACAGCATCGTTACCAGGGCCGTATAGGGAATGCTGGTCGCGAACTGCTCTGGGGTGGGTACGGCAATGCCCGCGGCCTCCGTCAGTTCCTCGACGGAGAGCCCGGCCCGGGTCGCGACTTGCCCGAGCGCAAAGGCATGGATGGATGCGTCGTAGAGTGGCGATGGGGCGCCCATGGTGCTCCCGCAATCTGGCTGCGCCCGCAGCGATGTGCGGATATCCGGTTTGACCTCGCACGCAGCGCCGGCATTCAGCATCTCCCTGGCATGCCGGACCCGGTCGCGTCGATCCGAGTATCTCTCGGTTCTTGCGCGATTGGTCAGGCGTTCTTGCGCCATCAGCCATAGCCCACCCCACCCACCCCGCTTATCATCGGCAGAATACGACTGTCAATCTGACGGGGGAGAGCAACCGTTGCGGCTTTAGGTGCGGCCAGGGTCGGCTGCGCGGCTCGCTGGCCGCTTGGCGTACAGGGAGGCGACACGATGCGAAAGGCACAAGCTTGGATGTGGATGGTACTGCTGGCGATGACGGTGGGCCTGACCGCCTGTGGCGGTGGTGGCGGCTCCAGCAGTGGCGGCAGCAGCGCACCGACCGGCACCAACTACGTCTTTGACGATGGCAGCGGTAGTACCAGCACGGTGACCCTGTATGCCGACAGCTACGTCAACAACAAGAGCAACGGCTATCAGGAGACAGGCTCCGTCACGCACCTTTCCGACGGTTTCCTGAAGATCGTCAAGCAGACGACCACCGATCCCGGCGACACAAGCCCACTACCGCACACCTATTACGGACTGGAGATTCCTGACACGGCGCTGTTCGTGGTGGACCCCAGTGGAAACAGCGTGAGCAACCCGCCCGGGACGCCGGGCGAGTATGTATCCAACATGGTCGGCGTGAATCAGGAGGGACAGTGTCCCGCCCCGGGCACCGAGTTGCTGGCGATGGCAGCC
>DATFMP010000064.1:0-21803 GCA_035266845.1 bacterium | reverse complement strand
ACGATCCGGCGAGCAGCGGTGGGCTGCACAATATCTCGTGCAGCGGGGCAGTGGCCACCGGCACCGAGGGCACGATCACCTTCTCCAAGTCGGGCTTCGGCCAGCTCAACTGGACCAGCGGGGGCGGCTACCTGCTACTGCCTGGGGCATCGACGCTGACATCGGTTACGAGCTATTCCCAACTCATCGCCGCGCTCCAGGCTACGGGGCGTCGTTTCCATGGCATGCACATGCAGCCCTGGCAGTCCACCACGGGTGGCGCCTACGACACCATGGACGTCACCTTTGTGGTTGGCGCGGGCAACTATGCTGCAAACGCGATCGCCGCCGCGCCGTACACCGATGTCTTGACGAACCAGGTGGACACGCTGAACGGCGGGGACATTACACCTGCGGCATCAGGCACCGTCCAGAGCAGCGGCCCCATTGGCGTGATGGACAACAGCACTGTGGTGGGCACCAGCGGGGCCCGTATTCTGGCCACACAGCTTGACGGCCGCTGGGTCATCTTCGGTATCGACAGCATGGGGCCCAATCCCCAGGACTGGGAGACGTTCTACCTGGTGGAGGACAGCACGGTCTATACGCCCATGCCGACCCCGGGCTCCGATGGGCCCTACGTCTTCAACGACGGCTCCGGTCCCTCCAATGTAAACCTGGACCTGACCAACGGCACCTGGGTGCACGACGATGGCTCGACCGTGCAGGAATGGGGCACGCTGCAGCAGCTCAGCAACGGCTTCCTCAAGCTGGTCCTGCAGCAGTCCACGCAACCGGACACCACGGCGCCGACCACGTTTGCGGCGATGGAATTGCCAGGCTCGCTGTTGCAGGTGTTCATGACGGATCCGCAGACCGGCATCCAAAGCGCGCAAACCGGGGTGATTGCCGGGACGTGTCCAGACGCGGCGGCACCAACCGGCGGGACGGTGTCCTATAACGTCATGACCGTGCCCAACGAGATCGATCCGATTCTCGATATCAGTACGACCGGTGCCGACAACGAATCCTACGGCACGGCCGACCTGAGTTGGGATTCGACGCCTACGTATACCGTGACGCCCACAGGTGCGAACTGGAACCTGCTGGCCGACGGCAGCACGATTACAACGCCGTCGGGGTTGACATCAGGCACTTGCGGCAGCGGCAACATTGCATTTGGTGCCACGACCACGTCGATGGCCTTCCTGCCCAACGGACTCGCACACGTGCAGGATTCGAACTCGGGCGTGGACGGCAATCTGCTGATGTTGCAGGACGGCACGACGCCCGACGCCACCGTGCAGTACCGCGGCTGGGCAATGCAGGGTCGCTATGACAGCGGGAGCACCAGTTGGCGCTCGGAAGCCACGCCGATCTGGGCCGAGCCGGGCACCACGGCCGGCACGTTGTTGGCCGGGCCCTACACGGATGTGCTGAACAACGTGAAGGACACGGTGAACTCCGGCACGGTGGACCTGTCCAGTTCCGGAACCAGCGGCATGTATGGAGCCGGCCAGGTCACCACGCCATCGGGCACCATGCCCTTCCCCTTCATGGTGATGACGGACACCCTGACCGGGAAGAAGATGCTCTACGGCGTGGCGTACGACTCGAGCGCCAATACGGCGCAACAGTCCAACTGGCAGTCCATCTTCCTCTTCCAGCAGTAGCAGGCAGTTCCCCCGTGCCCGCCGGTGCCGCGATCCGTCGCGGTGCCGGCAGGGGTTCCGGGTTCCCTTCCTTCCACTTACTTGGGCTTGCTGGCGGGGTAGCGGGGCAGGTCGTCCGCGATGGTCAGCCAGGGCAACCGATCCGCATCGTAGATGTGGTGGCCGGGCGCGAACCGTTGCGGCTCGTCAAGGCTGCCCACCGTCACGTCGATCTCTCCGGGCCGATCCTGCCACCGGAAGGTGAGCGCTCCTCCGCACCGGTTGCAGAAGCCGCGGCGGCCGTTGGCGCTGGAGGCATACTCGGCGGGCCGGCCCTGGGTGAAGGCGACCGCCTCCGCCGCGTAGGTGGCCCAGACCACGACGGGGGCGCCGGACGCACGCCGGCACATGGAGCAGTGGCAGTACTCCACGCCAACCGGCTCGCCCTGCGCGCTGTAACGCACCGCCCCGCACAGGCAGCCGCCCTCGTGTGCGGCGCCATTGCCGGCGCTCATTTGCCACCCCCACCGCCCCCCGCCGCGGCCTTGGCGATGGCGGCAATCTTGTCCGCGAAGAGCACCTGGCTGTCGTCCTCGGGCGCGTAGCCGATCTTCTGGCGCGCGTTCACGATGCTCCAGAAGCCGTGCGTGTTGCCGCTCACCCCGTAGACGACCAGGAACGGCACGCCGTGCTCGTCTCGGATGTCCTCCGCCTCCACCATCTTCACGGCCTGCTGCACCTGGTCGCGCCGGCTCAGGAAGGCCCCCAGGGCGCGGTGCATGGTCTTGATATCGCCGGGCTTCACGTTGTCGATGTCGTCGTCGCGAGGCCCGCCGATACGCCACTGCACGATTTCCAGCGGCTTGCCGTCCACCTTGCCCGTGGCGAAGACGAAGCCCAGCAGCTCATAGGCCGCCTTGGCCCAGCCGTACCAGTTGTCGGAGCGGTGGGGCATGTCCGGCGTGACGACGTCCAGCCGGTCCGCCCAGATCAGGCGCTCGTAGTAGTCCGCGGCGTGGTTGGAGCTGCACACCACCACGCGCTTCACGCCCTCCTCCTGCGCCGTCTTGCACACGTTGTAGGCCATGCCCACGTTGGCGTACTCGTTGCGGAACTTGGCCTCCGTGTTGTCCTGCCAGGAGGTCGCGTCGCGGTTGTAGCTGACGAAGCCGCAGTGAATCACGGCGTCGCAGCCGCGGAAGTGCTCGCGATAGGCGTCGCGATTGGGGTCCGTCAGGTCGGCCACCACGCAGCCGGGCACCTCGGTGCCGGCCTTGGTGGTGGTGTGCACGTCCAGCGGGACGATGTCCCAGCGCTCGCTCAGCTCGTCGTACATGCGCTGGGCCACGTAGCCCGCCGCACCGGTGATCAGCACGCGTCGTTTGGCCATGGGTCTCCTCGTGGATTGGGTTCTGCCACACATGAGCACAGATGGACGCGGATACGAAGCCCTGCCTGCCCTGGCGGGAATGTCAGCGGCGCACGGTGCGGCGGAAAGCGGGCTTCAGCGGGGGCAGGCGCGCAGTCCGGCGGCGTGGGGGTCACCCCGGGCGATGGGCACGGCCCGGTCCGGCTGGTCGCTGAACACGCCGTCCACGCCGTAACGCGAGTAGAACGCGCGCAGCTCGTCCTCGATGTCCGCGTGACCGGGCCCCACCTGATCCGCGCGGAACGTCCATGGGTGCACCTGCAGGCCCAGGGCATGGGCCTCGCGCACCAGGGCGCCGTCGTCCACGGGCTGGCCGTTGCGCTCGATCAGGCGCTTGTCGGGGCCGATGGCGTTGGCATAGCGGGCGATCCGGCGCAGACCTTCGGGCGTGGCCAGCTCCCGACCCTGGCGCCCAGCGCTGAGTAGTTGCACCAGCGGTAGCGTGCTGCCCAGCGCGCGCAGACGCTCCAGGCTGGCGGGGTCGAAGGACTCGATGAACACCCGCGCGTCGGGCCCCCGGTAGCCGTAGCGGTTCAGCACGTCCAGCAGCGGGGCCTCCAGCGGCAGCCCTTCGGCGACGTGGAAGGCCGGGGCCTTGGTCTCCAGGTACAGGCCCACCCGGCAGCCCGTGGAGGTGTTGAGGCCCTGCACCAGTTCGATCGCCTGCGCCAGGGTGGGCACGTGGAACGCGCCGCGCCCAAGCGGAAAGCGCCCGGGCAACGCCGGTGCGCCGCCGGGCCCTGTGCGCTTGTGGACGTGCAGGCGCTCGATCTCCGCCAGCGTGAAGTCCGCCGCGTACCAGCGGCCGTCGGCACGGGCCCGCTTGGGGTAAGCCGTGGCCACGTCCGTGGTGGCCTCCAGGTGGATGTCGTGCAGCGCGATCAAGTGGTGGTCGCGGGTCATCACCAGGTCCAGCTCGATGAAGTCCGCGCCCATGGCATAGGCCATCGCGTATGCCGGCAGCGTGTGCTCGGGCAGGTAGCCGCTGGCACCCCGGTGCGCGATGACCAGCTTGCGGGGGGCGGCCTTGTCGGCAGCCTGCACCGCGCCCGCTACGCCTGCCATCGCCAACCCCGACAGAGTCAGGGCGACCGCCCAGCGCTGCCATCGCATGGTTGCTATGCTCCGGAAGGGACTGCGATACGTGGGGCCAATCCGCA
Organism: bacterium; assembly: GCA_035266845.1. Taxonomy (GTDB): domain Bacteria; phylum SAR324; class SAR324; order SAR324; family JACQKK01; genus DATFMP01. The sequence continues at coordinate 17,583 of DATFMP010000064.1, read as the reverse complement.
TGCCGCGATCCGCCATGGGTACCGCGCAGCAGGATCAACGCCTTCGCCACACCAGCTTAGTGCGCGTGCCAGCCGTCGTCCACGAAGAGGGAGGTGCCGTTGACGCGCGCGGCAACGTCCGACGCAAGCCAGACGACCGCGGCCGCCACGTCCTCCGGGGCAATGGGGCGGCCGCTGAGGTGCCGCTCGGTGAAGTGCTCCAGCAGTTCCGCCTCGTCCAGGGAGAGCGTGCCCCCCATGCCGCGCAGCAGGTCCGTGGGCACGGTGCCGGGGCAGACGGCATTGACCGTAATGTTCTGCCGCGCCGCCTCCATCGCCAGCGCGCGGGTGAGCCCCACCAGGGCGTGCTTGGCGGCCGTATAGGCCACCCCCGTCCCGATGCCGCGATGACCGGCCACGGAGGCTACGTTGATGATGCGACCCCAGCCGCGGGCGTTCATGCCCGGCAGCACGCGTCGGCAGCAGTGGAAAGCTCCGCGCACGATGGTGTCCATCTGCACGTCCCATTCCGCGTCGCTCACGTCCGGGAGCGGATTGAGCACGATCACCCCGGCATTGTTGACCAGGATGTCCACGCCTCCGGAAGCGCCTTCGATCTCCGCCACGGCGGCATCCACCTCGGCGGCGGAGCGCACGTCGCAGGCCAGCGGGTACACGCGGGGATGGATGCGACGCAGCGCGTCCACCGCCTCGTGCAGCGTCTGCTCGGATGAAAGGGGATAGGGGACGCCGGGCAGGTCGTGCCCGACGTCCGCCAGATAAAGGGTGGCCCCCGCTACCGCCATTCCCTTGGCGATTGCGAATCCATTTCCGCGGGCTCCTCCCGTAACGAGGGCCACCTGTTCCTTCTGTTCCTTGCGCTGCACAGTGCCGGCCATGGCGCCGTCGGTGCTGTGTGACCGGCTATGCGCCGGGAAGAGCGGCCCTGCCGCAGGCTCTCATCCTTGAGATCGTTCCACCGCTCCAATGTGCGAACATGGGCAGGGCCACCTTATCCTGCTACGAGCCCGTCCGGGCTTCCTCCCAGCCGTCCGGGGCCAGCAGTCGCGGCACGGCCGCTGACGTGGCCTGCCTGGCCACACCCGGTGCGCATAAGCGGTAACGATCCTCCATGGCATCGCGCTGCTCGCTGCGCTGCAGGCGCCAGCTTCCCAGCCAGCCCTGCTCCCGCATGAACTCCAGGTCTCGCTTCAGCGCCTCGATGGCGCGGTAGCGGCCCGTCTCGCTGACCCAGACGCCGGACTCCTGCAGCAGTGCGTGCCCCGTGCGCTCGACGGCCGCGGCCGGCTCGCCGGGCGCCGCTCCGGCCCAGGCGCGGCGCAGCCACACGTACAGTGGCAGCAGGCAGGGGTGCTCCTTGCCGGCGCACTCCATCAGTACGGGCGGCAGCGTCTGGAACGCTTCGCACAGGCCTCCGCCAGGCAGCGCGTGGACGCACGGGTCGAGCATCACGTGCAGCGTGGCATCCGCCCGTTCTTCCCCCGCCGGATGCGCAGCGCCGCTCCAGGCGCCGCTGCGGCCCAGCACCGTGAGCAGGCGCGAGGTGCGGGCGCGCGAGCCCTCGCCGGCGGGCGAGACCCGCGTCAGCTCCACCCGCTGCAGCTCTTCGGCGATGCGCTCCAGGCGCTGGATGCGTGTGCGCATGCCCCGTGCCGAGAGATCGCCCAGTCCCGCCTCGGCCGCGATGGCGGGCAGGGAAAGCTCGCACACGGTGGGTGCCGCCCCTGGGCTGGCCGGTGCATCCAGTTGCACGCACAGCGCCGCCAGCAGCTTTCCGCCTTCGGGCCCGAGTTGCTTGTGCACGCGCCGCAGCAGCCCCGCCAGCAGGGTGCCTGTGTCCAGCGGGAACAGCTCCAACTGGGCGGGGCCCGCTTCGGCGGTGTCGGCATCGAAACGGTAATAGATCGTCTCTGCCGTCGTGGCCGCTGTACGCAGGGTTTCTACCCCGCGCAACGTTTCCGTTGCGTCCGGCGGGGCGGGCGCGGCGTGCCGGCCTCCGCGCCGCTGTCGGACGTCCTCCTGCATGCGGCGGTAGAGGGAATGGGTCAGATCGGTAGCCAGGTACTCCCAGCGGCAAAGGGCCGAACTGGGCGTCCAGCTCTCCACGGCGCCCAGGTGCGTGGTGCGGCCGTCCGGCGTGCAGATCTCCCACCAATGGTGCGGAAAGCGTCCGCGCCGGAAGCGCAGCAACAGGTTGGGCGGCGGAGCCTCCCCCTCCAGATCCAGATTGAACATGGCCACCGTGAGCAGCAGCTTGCCCAGCCGGCTGCCGCGGTCGCTCAGGTGACGCTTGTATAGCTCCAGGTTGGCGGCGAGACCGGGCATGGGCGTCTGGCAGATGCGATCCAGGTGCTCCAGCAGCAGCTCGCGCACCGCCGCCCAGCGATCCCCGGCCGCGCGGTGATAGAGCAAGTGCTCGCACAGTTGCAGCTTGAGAGGAATCAGGTCGGCGTCTTCGCACACGTACACGTGCAGGTCGCGGGCGCGCAGAAGTTGCTGCAGGTGCGCCTGCATGCGTTCGCGACCCACCGTGCGCTCCCCAAGGCTGCGCTCGATCTCCCGCTCGATGTCGCTGGAGGCCTCTGCCGTGGGGCCTCCCAGTCGGTCGTACAGTCGCATCAACTCCAGCAGGGCCGGCTCCAGCGCGACGGTGTGGCTGTGCCGCTGGACGCGCATCCCTTGCTTGCTGGCTCCGCTGCACACAATCATCGTTTGGACACACGTATCCGAAGGCGTTGAACAAACGCGATAAGCCGCAGATGGGCTAATCTGATGACGCTATCAGGGCAGAACTTCGATCAACCCAGGGCCCGCGCAGCGACGCTGCTTCCCCCGAGCCGGCATTGGTCGATCGAAGCGGAACCCACGCCAAGTCACGCCACTTTTTTCCTTCAACCGTGGCAGAAAATGGAACGAAACTACTTGGAGATCCGGCGTGGGTGACGCGCGCAAATCCCTTGCTGGCGCGTCAAATCGCGAGGGTCTGGTCTCACCCGTTTGCGCGATCTCCATTGTCGGTAACCAATCATAATGGCCGGGCATTTCCAACGAAAAAATGCGGCGTCGCCTGTAAATTCGCTTACTCGCTGTTCTCACGCCTCAATTTGATTGAAGAATATTATTCTGAAAAACACAATTCATTCATTTTATGAACCGGCGCATTACAAATCAGCGAGTTACTCGCAGTATATTGATATTGCGATGATTTTGTTCGGGTGGTACCTGTGGCGGCAACCCGTCTCCAGGTTGTGCGGGAAGCTGTAACCAGAGGCCCGTGAGTTCGGGGCCCGTACCACCGTCGCCTTTGGGAGCGTTCGACCGCTGTACATATTTTTTATGTGGCGCACCGTTTCATTGCGACGCACCCGCCAGACGGGCTTTCATGACTTGATGCCGCGGAGAAAGAGTCGGCTGCCCATGTACAGGAAGAAGATTGCGAAGAGCAGCCTGAGCAGGTTGGCGGGCATGACCACGGCCAGCCCCACCCCCACCCCGATGCCTACCACTGCGCTGGGCACGAGCCGCACCACCTCGCGCCAGAGCGTGTGGCCCTTGCCGCGCTGGGCGATGACGCCCGAACTGGCATTGACCACATTGACCGCCAGCGCCAGGGGGACGCCACCCAGGATGGGCGTGTGAAAGAACGCGGAGAAGATGAGCACCACCATGCCTCCGCCACCGATGCCCAGGATGCCCGAGAACAGGCCCGAGACCACGCCGACAGTCGGGTAGCTCCAGAGCGACGGGGCCTCGGCAGCCGCGTGCATGTGGCCGTAGAAGCCCAGGCCCTGCAGGATCAGGTTGGTGGACGCGACGAAGGTGAAGGCCGCGAAGAGGTAGAGGATCCAGCGCTGCGGCACGCGGTTGAGCAGGTAGCCGCCCACCTGCGAGCCCACAATGCCCGCGGCCAGCAGCAGGCCGCTGCCCAGCAGGCTGAAGTACAGCCCTGAGATGGCCAGGTGCACCACCAGCGCCATGCTGGACAGGCACAACACAGTTCCCAACGACGTCGACACGGCCTGCCGAGGCGTGGCACCCCGCAGGAAGATCATCCCCGGTACGAGCAGGATGCCCCCACCAATGCCCAGCAGCCCGTTGAGCAGGCCCGCGCCGAAGCCGATGCCCGCCGAACGCAGGCCCGCGTGGCTGGGCGGGCTTGTCGGCGATGAAGAAGCAGTCTGCGAGGCGTCGGAATCGGTCATGGCGGCTAGCTCAAGAGCGGTGCGGCGTTGGGAGTGGCCCAGGGTCACCTCCTGCGCGGCAAGCCGCGGCGGATGCATGTATGGGCGGGCTGTCTGCGATATCACAGCACGGGCGCCGTGCCAGCACAACTGCGCCGGGCGACCGGTCGGGCCGCGTGCGCTGAGACCGCCGCGTGGCTTGTCGGGGCCTTGGGCGACCTCTACAGTAGAGGCATGAGTGCATCATCCGAAGAGCTCCAGGGGAATGGCGGGGAGTTCCGCCCCGACGGCGAACGCGCCGGGCGCATCGCCGCCATGTTCGCGGACCGCTGTCTGGTGTGGAGCGACGGTCAGGAGATCGTCTGCGCGCTGCGGGGAAGGCTCAAGGAGCGGGCCACGCCTGTGGTGGGCGATCGCGTGAACTGGCTGCCCACCCCTGACGGGGGCGGGGCCGTGACGACGATCCATCCGCGTACCAGTGAACTGACCCGCGCGGTGGCGGACCGCAAGCGCGCCAACCGACCGCTGGACCCGCAGGTGCTGGCGGCCAATGTGGATCGCATGGTGGTGGTTGCTTCCGTGCGGCGGCCGCCCCTTCGGCCGGGCTTGCTGGACCGCTTCCTGGTGGTGGCGCGGCGCGCGGGCATTGCCCCGCTGATCTGCATCACCAAGCTCGACCTGGACCCGGGCGGCGAGTTCGCTGCAGTGGAAGCAACTTACACTGGGCTGGGCATCCCCGTGCTGGGGACGGACATGCACCGGCCCGAAACGGTGGAGCCGTTGGCTGCGGCGCTGCAGGGGATCACGTCCGTGCTCGTGGGACACTCAGGCGTGGGCAAGACAAGCCTGCTCAACCTGCTGGTGGGCCTGGACATGGCGGTGCGGGAGGTGGGCTTCCACAAGGATCGCGGACGTCACACCACCAGCACGGCACGGCTGGTTCCACTGAAGGCCGGCGGCTTCGCCATCGATTCGCCCGGCATCCGCGAGTTCGGGCTGCACGGCGTGGCGCCCGACGAGTTGGCGACGCTTTATCCCGATTTCGCGCCATACCTGGGCACGTGCCGCTTCGCCGATTGCCTGCACCAGGGTGAGCCCAAATGCGCCGTGCGGGCAGCCGCGGAGGCCGGGGCGATCCAGCCTGCGCGCTACAGCGGCTACCTGAAGCTGCTCGAGGAGGCCATTCAGCGCGCGCAGGCGGCAGCGCCGGCGTGATCAGGCGCCGTGCTGCGCGCCCTCGGGTCAGAACCGGTAGCCGGCGCCAATGCTGAGGAGTTGGCCATCCAGGGCCCCGCTGGCCGGCGCGCCATTGGTTGTGCGGCGCGCATCCACCTGCAGCAGGTGGAACCCCAATTCGCCGTCGAGGCGCTCCGAGAAGTGGTAGGCCGCCAGCACGAACCACTCCTGGACGTCCGAAGCCAGGTAGTCCTGCGAGAGACCGCTGTCCGTGGCCGTGACAGGACTGAACGTCGTACGTCCCATGCCGTACCCCAAGGCCACCCAGCCATCGTCGAAGGGCAGTGCGCCGAAAACCTCCGCCAGGCGGTAGTCCACGCGGCGACCGGCGGCGGGGAACGCTGCATCGGCGAAGCGCGTGCGGTAGGCTGCCAGCCCCACGCCCACGTGCAGCGGACTGAGCAGCGTCACGTGCAGGCCGGTGGGAAAGCGCGCCCCGGGTGGCGTGGCAAGCTGCGGATCGTGCGTGTATTGCAGCCCGAGCGGCACCCCCAACGAGAGCACCCAACCGGTCGTCTGGGCGCGCGCAGCCGGCGCTCTGGCGGCCAGGCACAGCCCGATGGCGAGCGCGAGGCAGATTCGACGAGTCATGGCGGTGGGAGCGTCCAGGGAGGGGGGCGCGGCGGAGGTGGTGCAACGCCGCCGGTCGTGCGGCAGCATAGCGCCAATCACACGCGAAGACGAGCGCTGCGCTAGAGGTGCGCCAAAGCTTAATATTGGGGTTTGCGGAGGAGGTAAGGCGCTGCCTCCCTCCTCCGTACCTCCTCCCTCCGGTAGGGGCCACAGGCCCCTACACCCCACACAAACGGGGTCCAGGGGGCTTGCTCCCTGGCGGGGGTTCCAAGGGGGGCCGCGCCCCCTTGGGCCACGATCTCATCCGAAGACCAAGCCTTGTCGCTCTACTAGAGGTGGGCGGGGATGCCGCCGGAGACGACGAGCGTCTCGCCGGTGATGTAGCTGGCCTCGTCCGAAGCCAGGAAGAGCGCGGCGTTGGCGATCTCCGCGGGCTCTCCCAGCCGCCCCAGCAGCGTCCGTTGCCGGAAGCCCTCCACCGTCTCGGGCGGCAGGCGCTCCACGGCGGACGTGCGAATGATGCCCGGGGCGATGCAGTTCACGGCGATCGTGGGTGCGTATTCGGCCGCCAGGCTGCGCGTAAGCGATACCACGGCGGCCTTCGCAGCGCCGTAGTCGGAGCGGCCGGGCGCCCCCGCCATGTCCACCGAGGCGATGTTCACGATGCGGCCCCAGCCGGCATCGCGCATGCCGGGCGCCAGGGCCCGCGTGAGCAGGTAGGTGCCCTTCAGGTTGAGGCGGAAGGTGTCGTCCCAGCGCTCCTCGTCAATCTCATCCAGCGGGGCATTGATGGTGCCGCGGATGCCCCCCACCACGTTGATCAGCACGTGCAGCGGGCCCAGCGCGGTCTGCGCCGCTTTCACCAGTGCAGCCACTGCCGCACTGTCCGTGACGTCGCAGCGCCGCGCGAAGAATCCCGCGCCCGGCGCAAGCTGAGAGCGCACGAAGGCTTTGGCGGCGTCCAGGCGGCGCGCCGAGACATCCACCAGCGTCAGCGCGGCGCCTTCGGCGGCGAAGCGCTCGGCGATAGCCCGGCCCATTGGGCCGCCGGCGCCGGTGATCAGTGCGGTTCGGCCCTGCAGACGCATCGAGTGACTTCGTGAAGGTGGGGCTCACCCGCCCGCCGGCGGCAACGTGGCCTGCGGGTGGGTGGGACGGGCGGCCGCAGCCGCCCTGGCTAGCGGGAGCGCGCCTAGTGCACCCTGGCGCGCTGGTCGGCCTGCTTGCCGCGAATCTTGCGCCAGATCCAGGCCAGCGGATCGTAGAAGTTGCCCGCCACGCGCTCCTTGAGCGGGATGATCCCGTTGTCCGTGATCTTGATGTGTTCCGGACAGACCTCGGTGCAGCACTTGGTGATGTTGCAGTAGCCGATGCCGAAGGCGTCCTTCAGCTCGCCCAGGCGGTTCTCGGTATCCAGCGGGTGCATGGCCAGCGAGGCCATCCGGATCAGGAAGCGCGGGCCGATGAAGTCATTGCGCTGATGGTCGCGCATGACGTGGCACACGTCCTGGCACAGGAAGCACTCGATGCACTTGTGGAATTCCTGGATGCGGTCGATATCGTACTGCTGCATGCGGTACGTGCCGTCCGCCTCCCGCGGCTTGGGCTTGAAGGGCTTGATGCGCTTGTTGATCTCGTAGTTCCAGGAGACATCCGTCACCAGGTCTTTGATGACCGGAAAGCGGCGCACCGGTTCTATCGTGATGGGCTTGTCCAACTCCAGCATGTCCATGCGGGTCATGCACATCAGGCGCGGCTTGCCGTTCACCTCCGCGCTGCAGCTGCCGCACTTGCCGGCCTTGCAGTTCCAGCGCACAGCCAGGTCGTTGGCCTGGGTCGCCTGGATGTGGTGAATGGCGTCCAGCACCACCATGCCCTCACTCAAGGGCACCTTGTATTCCTGGTAGCCTCCGTCGGATGCGGTGCCCCGGAACACGCGAAAGGTCACGTCGGTCAAGGATCTGTCTCCGTGTGAAAGGGCTTAAGCGAGAAGACGTTCCAGTTCTTCGGGCATGGCCGGGCGCGGCGTGTGCTCGTGTTCCATGGCACCTTTGCGCTCCCGCACCACCGTGTTGACCTTTTCCAGCTCCGGCATCGAAAGCGGATAGTCCTCGCGGGTGTGCCCGCCCCGGCTCTCCTCGCGATGCAGCGCGGAAAGGGTGATGGCTTCGGAAACGATCAGCATGTTGCGCAGGTCGGCGGTATAGTGCCAGCCCGGGTTGTAATGCCGGGAGCCCTCCACCCGCAACTTGCCCACCCGGTCGCGCAGACGGGCCAGTTCCTCCAGGCCCCGCTCCATCTCGGTCTTGTCGCGCACGATGCCCGAGTTGGTCTCCATGCACTTTTGCAGGTCCTGCATCACGGCGTACGGGTTCTCCGTGCCGCCGTCGCCGAACGGTGCCAGGGCCGTGTGCTCAATTTCGCGCAGTTGATCCGGATTGACGCTGGGCGCGTTGGCGAGATCCTTGGCATAGGCGGCCGCATGCGCCCCGGCGCGCCGGCCGAAGACCAGCAGGTCGGTGAGCGAGTTGCCACCCAGCCGGTTGCCGCCGTGCAGGCCGCCGGCCACCTCGCCCGCGGCGAAGAGCCCGGGCACCGTGGTGGCCGTGGAATCCGCCTCCACTCGCACGCCGCCCATCACGTAGTGGGCGGTCGGGCCGACCTCCATGGGTTCCTTGGTGATGTCCAGATTCCCCAGCTGCATGAACTGGTGGTACATGCTCGGCAGCTTGCGCTTGATGTCTTCCGCGCTGCGCTGGGTGGCGATATCCAGGAAGGCCCCGCCATGCGGGCTGCCCCGGCCCGCCAGGCGCTCGGAGCGGATGGCCTTGGCCACGACGTCGCGCGTGAGCAGTTCGGGCGCGCGGCGCGCCTTGGGGTCGCCGGCCAGCCAGCGCTTGGCCTCGTCGATGGTCTCCGCGTACTCGCCTTTGAACATCTCGGGGACGTAGCCGAACATGAAGCGCTTGTCTTCGCTGTTCTTCAGTATCCCGCCCTCGCCCCGCACCCCTTCGGTCACCAGGATGCCGCGCACGGAGGGCGGCCAGACCATCCCCGTGGGATGGAACTGCACGAACTCCATGTCGATCAGGTCTGCCCCGGCGCGGTAGGCCAACGCCTGGCCATCGCCGGTGCATTCCCAGGAGTTGCTCGTGACCGTGTAGCACTTGCCGATGCCGCCCGTGGCCAGCACCACGGCCTTGGCGCGGAACTCCACGAAGTTCCCCGACTCGCGCCAGTAGGCGAACGCACCGGCTACCCGCTCGCCGTCCTTGAGCAGGTCCAGCACGGTGCACTCCATGTAGACGTCGATACCCTGGTGGATGCCATGGTTCTGCAGGGTGCGGATCATCTCCAGGCCCGTGCGGTCGCCCACGTGGGCCAAGCGCGGGTAGCGGTGTCCGCCGAAGTTGCGCTGCAGGATGCGGCCGTCGGGGGTGCGGTCGAACAGGGCACCCCACTCCTCCAACTCGTTGACGCGGTCGGGCGCCTCCTTGCAGAACAGCTCGACCATGCGCCAGTTGTTCATCATCTTGCCGCCGCGCATGGTGTCGCGGAAGTGCACCTCCCAGTTGTCGCGGCTGTCCGTGTTGCCCAGGGCCGCGGCCATGCCGCCCTCGGCCATCACGGTGTGGGCCTTGCCCAGCAGGGATTTGCAGATCAGCCCGACGGACAGGCCCTGGTTCGAGGCCTCAACGGCCGCGCGCAGGCCGGCGCCGCCGGCACCGATCACGATAACGTCGTGCTCGTGAATCTCGTGGTCCATCTAGATGATCCTGAAGTCGGTGATGATGCCCATGGAGACGAGGCGGACGTACAGGTCGGAGAAGCCGACCCAGAAGAGGCTGATCCACGCCCACTCCATGTGGTGCTCGTTGAAGCGCGTGACCAGGTGCCACAGCTTGTAGCGTTGGCGCCCGAAGCGCACGCAGGAGTAGCAGTCCACATTGCCCCCCACCAAGTGCCGCAGCGAGTTGCAGCCCATGGTGAAGGCGGCCAGGAAGATCGCATTCAGCGTCAGCACGATGGTGCCCACGCCGATCCCGAAGCCATCCGGCCAGATGTACGACTCAACGGCGTCCCAGCCGAGAATGATCACCAGGGCGATGGCGAACGGGAGCATGTAGCGGTGCAGATTCTGGAACAGAAGCCACGCGCGCTCACCCTTGAACTTCTTCTGGGGCACGCCGCCCACAGCGCAGCCCGGAGGCGTCAGGAAGAACGATCGGTAATAGGCCTTGCGGTAGTAGTAGCACGTCAACCGGAACCCGCCGGGCGCCCACAGGATCAGGATCGCCGGGGAGAGCGGCCACCAGGACGGCGTGAACAGGGGGGAATACATCGGCGATAGATAGGGGCCCCACTGGTAGTGCTCACCCACGAGACCCGCCCAGGTGGTGTATACGACGAACAGCATCAGGCCCAGGAACGTAGCCAGCGGGCCTAACCACCAGTTGTCTTTGCGTTCGGTGCCGAACAGCGGACGGGGAGGGCGCAGCGTAGGGGTTGTTTCGCTCATCGAGGGTTCCTCTGCAACTTCTGACGTGCGGAAAGGGGGAGATCGTCGCGGACAGCCTTTCAATTCGACCAGGAAGACCTTCTGTTGCGCGGGGATTTCGTTATAGTAAACTCTCTCGAAAACTGTCAAGGTCGAACCGCGGCAAAGCCCCAATTTCTTAAGCTTTGCGCGCGTCGATGTCAAAAAAAAAGCCGGGCCACCGGGGTTGCGCCTCGCTTGCCGGGCGCGGAAGCCCGGGTTGGCGCTGTCCTCGGGGCTGCTGGCGGTGAATGCCCCGCCCTCTCAACGTGTGGATGCCCCGATGCTGGTACGCGACATGATGAACAACAGCCCCGGCACCATCGCGCCGGAGGCCACGCTGGCCGACGCCCTGCAGCTGATGGCGCAGAAGAAGAACCGCCATCTGATCGTGGTGAACAACGACGAGGTGTTGGGAATCCTTTCCGACCGGGACCTCGCGCTGTACTACGACCCGGACGGGATGACCGAGGAGCGCTGGAAGCAGACCCAGGTCAAACACATCATGACGGCCAATCCCGTCGCCATCGGCAGCGCCGCCCCGGTGCGCGAGGCGGCCCGTCTGCTGCTCAAGTCCGCCGTGAGCGCGCTGCCCGTTATCGACAACGGCCAGCTCGTCGGTGTCCTCTCCGATCGCGATTTCACCCGGCACTTCGCCCAGAGCGAGTAGTCCGTGGAGCCCCCGCATCACCCCGTGAAGCGGTCCAGCTCCCCCCGTGCGTAGGGAAGGGTGGGGTGGGCGTGGGCGATGGCCAATAGGCGGTTGTACTTGGCCAGCCGCTCCGAGCGCGTGATGGCGCCCACCTTGATCTGCCCCGCTCCCGTCCCCGTCGCCAGATCCGCCAGCCATGCATCCTCCGTCTCCCCGCTACGCGCGGAGACCACCGTGCGCCAGCCGGCCTGCCGCGCGAGCGCGATGGCCTCCAGGGCCTCGGAAAGGGTGCCGATCTGGTTCACCTTGATCAGTGCGGCATTGGCCGCACGGCGCAGCACGGCCTGCTCGATGCGTGCCGGGTTGGTCACCAGCAGGTCGTCGCCCAGCACCTGGCAACGGTCGCCCAGGGCCTCGGTGAGCAGGGGCCAGTGCTCCCAGTCGTCCTCAGCCAAGCCGTCCTCCAGCGAGAGGATGGGGTAGCGCGCTCGCCAGTCCGCCAGCCGGTCCACCATGGCCTCGGCACTCAGAGCCGCGCCCTCCACGGCCAGTTGGTAGCGCCCGTCTTCGTAGAAGTGCGTGGCGGCTACGTCGATGGCGATGGCCACCTGCTCCAGCGGACGCAGACCCGCGGCCTCGATGGCCTGCACCGCCAACTCCAGCATGGCCTCGTTGGAGCCGAGCCGCGGCGCCAAGCCACCCTCGTCCGCAACCAGCGGCTGGTAGCCATGCTGATCGATCAGCAGGCGCAGGGCCGTGTAGTACACGGCGTGGGTCATGGCCAGCGCGTCGGCGATGGTTTCCGCGCCACGCGGGACGATGAGGAAGTCCTGGAAGTCCACCTGCGCCCCGGCGTGCTTGCCGCCCGAGAACAGGTTGATCATCGGCAGGGGCAGGCGCGGCTCGCCGCCCGACAGCGCCGAGAAGTGCCGCCATGGCGGCAGACGCGCCTGCCGTGCGGCCGCCAGGGCCGTTGCCATGGAGACCGCCAGCACGGCATTGGCGCCCAGGCGCGACTTGTCCGGCGTGCCGTCGGCGTCCCGCAGAGCGGCGTCCAGCCCGGCCTGATCGAAGGGATCGCGGCCTACAACGGCCCCGGCCAGCGGGCCGCGCACATTGGCGACGGCCCGCAGCACGCCCTTGCCGCCGTAGCGGGCCGGGTCGCCGTCGCGCAGCTCGTGGGCCTCGAAGGCGCCCGTGCTGGCCCCGCTAGGCACGGCCGCGACGCCGCGCGTGCCGTCCGACAGGCGCACCAGGGCGCGCACGGTGGGGTGACCGCGGCTGTCCAGCACCTCCAGGGCATCCACGGCGGCGATGGTGACGGTCATGAGGCGTCCTGGGACGAGGGGGGCAGGGCCGCCTCCACGGCGGCGATAACGGCGGCGATGCTCGTGCCTTCCGCGAGCAGCGCCCGCCGCGTGAGGCCCCGCACCGTGTCACGTTTGGCCTCGTCCGTGAAGTACTCCAGCGGACTCTTGCCGTCCATGCGCGCCAGCAGCACGGCGGCCAGGTGGTGTCCGGCATGCGCGCGCGAGGCGGGCGGCAGCGTGACGTCCGCCTGGTAGCGGCCCCAAAAGCGGCGCGCGGCATCGATGAACGCCGCGCCGTGGCGGGGCAGGTGCAGCGCCTTGGCGCAGTAGTGCGTGAGGGCAAAGCCCAGGTCGAAGGACGGATTGCCCCAGTGCGCCACCTCGTAGTCCAGCAGCACCAGGCCGCCCGCCCGCACCAGGATGTTCTTCGGGCTGTAGTCCCCATGCACCAGGCAGTAGCGCGCCTCCAGGCACTCGGTGCGTAGCTCAGCCAACCGTGGCGCCAGGTCCGGGTGCCGCTCAGCCACGGTGCCGTAGTAGGGGCTCAGCCGAAGCTGATCGAAGAACGTGGCATCGTCGAAGCGCTTGTGTGTGGCCGCGTCGGCCGTAGCGTTGTGAATCTCCGCCAGCAGCGCGCCGAACTGCCCGGCCAGCGCGCCTTCCACCTCGCCGCGCAGCAGGACGGTTTTGTAGTTCTCCGCCGGGGGCTGGATGGCCTCCATCACCAGCACCTTGGCCGCGCGATCCAGGTGCAGCAGGCGCGGGATGCGCGGCGGACCGATCCGCTCGTGCAGCCACTCCAGCGCCTCGGCCTCGCGCACGATGCGGTTCACGTCCGCGCGCCACTCCATCTGCACGGCCAGCCGCGGGCGGGCCTGCTTTACCACGCAGGGTCCCTGCGGCCCGTCCACCCAGAAGGCCTGGTTGCTCACGCCCCCGGAGAGCACCCGCACGCGCACCTCCACGCCGGCGGGCACCAGTCCCTGCGCCGCCAGCCAAGCGGGCAGGTTGGTCTCGTCCAGGGTCAGCGGCAGAGTCTGATCCATGGCGGGCATCACGCAAGGTGGGTAGGTGGTGCGACGGAGAGATCGCCCCAGTGCCGCGCGGCGGCGATCTCGATCACGATGAGCGGCAGCGTTTCCAGCGGCATGTCCCGGTATTGCGCGTATTTGGCGCGCAGCAGCGCGATGCCCTGCGTGTGCACCGGCCCCGCCTCCTCCAGCGCGGCGCGGCCGCGCAGGTGCACCCAGGCCAGCCGGGTCCAGTCCTCATCCCAGCGATCCACCACCACGGCCACCTGAGGATTGGCGCGCAGGTTGCGCACGCGCCGGAGCCGGCGCCAGTCTGCCCGCTTGGGCTTGGCGTCGATGGGCGTGAACAGCCGCGAGCCTTCCACCTGGTAGCAGATCGGGATCACCGCGGGCAGCCCTGCTGCATCTACCGTCGCCAGACGCCCCACCCGCGCGGCCTGCAGGAAGGACAGCACGGCGGGCTGCAGCACCAGGGATGGGGGCATGGCGAACCGGCCTCAGCGTGGGGCGGCACCGGCAGCCGCGGCGCTACTTGCCGTGACCCGCGCGCAGGGCCTGGGGCATGGGGCCGCCCAGTGCCCAGTCCAGCAGCTCGGCCGTGTGCACCACCGGCACGTCACTGTAACGCGCGATCTGCTCCATGCACCCGATGTTTCCCATGGCGACCACCTGCGCATTCGTGGTGGCGATGGCCCCCGCCTTGAGGCGGCCCAGGTCGCCGGCCGTGGCGGGCTTGAGCAGGTTGTAGGTGCCGGCGCTGCCGCAGCACAGGTGGGCATCCGGCAGTTCGGCCACCGTGAAGCCCGCCGAGCGCAGCAGCTCGCGCGGGGGGGCCTTCAGCTTCTGCCCGTGCTGCAGGGAACAGGCATCATGGTACGCCACGCGCAGGGACTCGGGGGCTCGCACCTCGTCCGGCAGTCCCAGTTCCGTGGCGACCTCACTGATGTCCGCCGTGATGGCGCTGACGGCCGCGGCCCGCTCAGCCCACTCCGGGTCGTCGCGGAAGATGTGGCCGTAGTCCTTGACCACCGTGCCGCAGCCGGAGGTGTTGATGACGATCTTGTCCAGTCCGCCGCTCTGCATCTCCGCGTGCCAAGCGGCGATATTGGCCTGCATGTGGGGCAGGCTGCCGGGCCGGTCGCCCAAATGGTACACCAGCGCCCCGCAGCAGCCCACATCACGCGGCAGCACCACCTCCGCGCCCAGGCGGGTGAGCACGCGGATAGTGGCGTCGTTGATGTGCGGCCCCAGCACGGACTGCGCGCAGCCGGTGAGCAGTGCCACGCGGGCCTTGCGGACGCCCTGGGCCGCGTGTACCTCGTAGCGTGTGAGCGCGGAGGGCGCGGGCAGGCGCGCCGGGGTCATCTCCAGCGGCGCGCGCAGGCTGCGAGGCACCAGCCACGCCAGCGGGCGCGCCAATTGTGCCAGGCGCATCGCCAAGCGGAAGCGCCCAGGGTAGGGCAGCAGCCGCGCCAGCACCGCGCGTTGCAGGCGGGACACGGCCGGCCGCTGGAACTGCTCCTCGATGCGGCTGCGCATGGGGTCGATCAGGTGCGAGTACCGCACGCCGCTGGGGCAAGTGGTCTCGCAGGAGAAGCACGACAGGCAGTTGTCCAGGTGCGCCACCACCTGCTCGTTGAGCGGGATGCGGCCCTCCAGCACGGACTTCATCAGGTAGATGCGCCCCCGCGGGCCCTCCAGCTCCGTGCCGTTGAGCTGGTAGGTGGGGCAGGTGGCATTGCAGAAGCCGCAGTGCACGCAGTTGCGGAAGATGCGCTCCTGGACGCTGACATCGCGTTCCTGCAGGGTGGCTTCGGCGATGGCGGTCTGCATGGGCTCGTGCCGGTGCGGGGGTCGCGCGGTGGGCGCTACAGGTCCGGATACATCCGGCCCGGGTTGAGGATGCGCTGCGGATCGAAGGCCCGCTTCAGGTTCGCATTGAGCTGCAGCAGCGCGGGCGTCAGCTCCGTGAAGGCCGGCTCATCGCGGGGGCACTCCGGGCCCAGGCGCACGATCTGCGCCTGACCGCCCGCCTCGCGGGCCAGCTTGTGCAGCGCGGCCGGCTTGTGCCTGGCGGGCACCACGGCCCACAGCAGCGCCCCGCCCCAATCGTAGATGCGCTGCGTGCCGTGCAGCTCGGCCAGCTTGCGGCCCAGCGCCGGGCCGGCCGTGGGGGCCACGGAGAAGCGCCACAGGCGCTCCTTGGCGCCCAGCGCCAGCGGCTCCAGCTCGCGCACGGCGGCCCAGAACACGCGGGACTCTTCGGCCTCCAGGATGCCCGCCGCGCCGCCTTCGGCCAGCCGCTCGGAGCGGGCGCGCACGGAAGGCTCCGGCCCTTCCACGCGAAGCGCGGTGAGCGCGCCGCCGTTGCCCGCCGCCGCCGCGACCGCGGGGATGCCTGCGCCGGCGGGCAGGTGCGCCAAGCCGCTGGGCTCGTGCTGCGTGCGCGAGGCGGCCACCAGCTTCGCCACCGCATCGTCGTCGCCCAGCCCGGCAAAGAGCACCGTGCGCTCGGTCTCGGCCCGGGGCAGCACCTTGAGCACCACCTCAGTGAGCACGGCCAGCGTGCCGAAGCTGCCGCACATCAGCTTGGGGAGGTCGTAGCCCGTCACGTTCTTCACCACGCGGCCCCCGCCCCGCACCACCTCGCCCGTACCGGTGACGCACTGGAAGCCCAGCAGGTGGTCGCGCACGGCCCCGGCCTTGAAGCGCCGCGGGCCGGAGAGGTTGCAGGCGATCACGCCACCCAGCGTGGCCTCGGGGCTCCAGTGTGGCGGCTCGAAGGCCAGCGCCTGCCCCGCCTCGGCCAGGGTGGCCTCCAGTTCCGCCAGGGGCGTGCCCGGCCGCGCCACCAGGATCAGCTCGTGGGGCTGATAGTCCACCACACCCCGCAGTGCCGCCAGACTCAGCGTGCGCGGGGCCTGCACGGCGCGGCCGTAGTCGCGCTTGCTGCCCGCGCCCTGCACGGCCAGCGCCTCGCCACTTTCCAGCGCGGCGTGCACGTGGGCCTGCACCTCGTCCAGCGAGGTGGGCTGCAGCAGGGTATCGGCGGTGGCGGTCACGGCGACAGGAAGACGGCCCGGAGCAGGTGTACGGCGGCGGGGGACCCGCCACGGCAGCACGGCCGCGCCACGGGTTCCCTCCTGCTCCTTGTTAGCACCACCGGCGCCGTGCGGGCAATGGCACCCACGCGGCGGGGCACAAGGGGGATTGCGCCTCCTAAGGCGCGGTGCAGGTCCAGTTGTAGCGCTGCAGCAGGCTGCCGGTCAGTGTGCCGGTGCACGTCTGCCCATTGGCGGAGACGGCGACGGTCTGGTCGAGGGTATCGATGGATACAAGCGTCAGCGAGGCACCGCTGATGTCTACGGTTACTGCAATGGTGCCGTTGCGGTTCCAGGAATATGTCACGTGGTGCATGGAACCATCTGCATGACGCTGGATATCCAGTGTCCCGTAGGCCGATTCAATGCGGTTCAATACCCAATGCTGGAGATTTGTGTAAGTGGCGTCAGGAGTGATCGTGACGGTGTCGGGACTTACAGAGAGATGGATATTGCCGGTCGATGTGTATGAGGTTCCAACACAATCTTGCAGTTGGGCATCCGAGTTGACTGATAACGTGACCGTCCGAACGCCCGTTACGGAATCGGTGGTATCGGTATAGTTTCCGCTGGTCGTCAACGTGACAGTCCCCGGCGACGTGCTGGACCCGAGGCAAGTCGCTTGTGTAATCGTTGGCCCTGTCGTGGCAGCCGGCTGGCTGCTCAGCCCCTGCACCAGGGGCATCACATCCGTGGTCATCACGCTGTCGCTCGGCTGCGAGGTGCCCGTGGCCGAGAACGGCAAGTTGCTCGGACTGCCCGTCGCACTGCCTGTTAATGCATTGGTGGCATCCTGCATTGCGCCGAGCACCGCGTTGGTGTCGGACGTCGGGTCGTTGTTCTGGGGCAGGGCGCAGCCGCTCAGGGTGAGCAGCAACAGCAGCACGGCGGGGACGAAGCAACGCATCATGCGGTGGTCGGGCACAGGGAGCCTCCTGGCAGAGCGGGAGCCAAGCACACGG
>DATFMP010000063.1:0-10118 GCA_035266845.1 bacterium | reverse complement strand
CTGGACTTTTGCAGGTTATCCCACTTTGGCCGCAACCAGCGTGCAAGCCTGACAGTAGAAAGTTCGAGAACCGTGTACGCCAAATAGAATCCCAAGAATACTGTGATTACGACAGTTGGCCCAACAATGTAATCAAGAAATGCAGCGAGACGTTGGGGCTCAGTTACATATGCGCGGAGCACGAGAATTGCCGAGCCGGTTGCGAAACCGCTCACCGTTACAGCAGGACCAGGACGAAGATAGTTCCTGGCAAATTCCAGAATTGAAGTCCAAGCGGAGCTCATCAATCAACCCTTGGAGATGCACCATTGTGGGGTGGTGTCCTCGGCAGCCGCTCGGGTATGGCATGCGGCACGCTCAAATTTCCGCTGTCTACAGTATCACGATTCGGAAAAGTCATTGCTCCGGAGCCCTGCCGTGAACTCCTTCCTCCCCTGGCTGGGCGGCAAGCGCCGGCTGGCCGCCGTGATCGCCGGGCACCTGGAGTGGCTGCCCCACGGGCGTTACGTGGAGCCGTTCGCAGGCGCCGGGCACGTGTTCTTCCGCAAGGCGCCGGCGGCCGGTGAGGTGCTGGCCGACCGCAACGCCGAGCTGATGGCGCTGTACCGGGTGCTCCAGAACCATGTGGAAGAGTTCCTGCGGCACTTCCGCTGGGCGCTGGTGAGCCGGGCCGAGTTCGAGCGGCAGAGGGCGGCCCGGCCGGACACGCTGACCGACGTGCAGCGCGCCGTGCGCTTCTACTACCTCCAGAAGCTGGCCTTCGGCGGGCGCGCCGTGGAGCAGAGCTTCGGGGTGGACACCCTGCACCGCCCACGCATCAACCTGCTGCGCCTGGAGGAGACGCTGTCCGCGGTGCACCTGCGCCTGGCCGGCGGCGGCCGGTGTTGGCCGGCCGGGTTGAGGTGCCACTACTTCGCGGCGACCACCATGATCTCCACGAGGAACTCCGGGCGGGCCAGCAAGGCGCCCACGCAGGCACGGGCAGGCGGGTTGGCCGTGTCCACCCAGGCGTCCCACACCTCGTTCATGGCGGAGAAGGTGCGCATGTCCGAGAGGTAGATCACGGCGGAGAGCAGGTTGGCCTTGGAGGTGCCGGCCTTGGCCAGCAAGGCCTCGATCTTGGTCAGCACGGATTGCGTCTGGCCCTTGATGTCGGCCTTGGGGTCGTCGGCCACCACGCCGGCCAGGTGCACCGTGTCGCCGTGCACGACGGCTTGGCTCATGCGGGGGCTCTTCTCGAAGCGTTCGATCGCCATGGGGCTCCTCATGGGGGGCGCGGCGCGGGCCGCGCGGGGTGGCTACAGGTGCTGGCGCAGGAAGCGCAGAGAGCGCTCCCACGCCTGGCGGGAGGCCTCGGCGTCGTAGACCTCCGGGCGTTGCTCGTTGAAGAAGGCGTGCTGTGCCTCGTAGCGGAACAGCTCGTGCGGAATGCCCGCGGCGTGAAGCTGCCCGGCGAGGGCATCCACGGCGGCGGGCGTGCACCAGTCGTCCTGCGTGGCGAAGTGCCCCTGGAAGGGCACCCGCATGCGGCGCGGATCGGCCGCCTCTGCGGGCGGGATGCCGTAGAAGCACACTGCTGCGTCCGTCTCGTGCACCTTCACTCCGGCGATCACCGTGATGGCGCCGCCCATGCAGAACCCCAGCACGGCGGCCTTGCGGCCGTTGGCCTTCAGGTGCTGCAGGGCGCCGCGCACGTCCTGCTCCGTGGCCCCGGCCCAGTCCAGCCCGGTCATCAGGTGGCTGGCCTCGTCCGCGTCGCCGGTCACGCGCCCTTTGTAGAGATCGGGCACCAGCGCGCGGAAGCCCTGTTCCGCGAAGCGGTCCGCCACCTTCTTGATCTGGTCGTTCAGCCCCCACCACTCCTGGATCACCACCAGGCTTGGGGCGTCGTCGCCGGCGGCCGGGGTGGCCAGGTAGCCCGCGGCGGTGCCGCCGTTCGGCGTCTTGAACTCGATCATCGTGCCCATGGTATGCTCTCCCTCCCCGTGCAACGTTTACTGCCGTGCGCTTCTGCGTGGCGACCCGTCTGTCTGAAAGCGCTGCACCACTCCGAGCGTGTGGGGGAAGCCCGGCCCTTCGAGACGGGCTCCTGTGGAGCCCCCATCAGGAACTCGGGCTTCCTTCCGTGCTCCTGAGGAGCCGGTGTCTTGAAGCCGCCGCAGGCAGCCGTGCTCCAGACGGCTTCCGGCCGGCGCGGCGGCTCAGTCGAAGCGGTGCCCCTGCACGGCCTGCTCCCAGTTGCGGCCGTCGAACAGCGCCACCTCCGGCCCTTCGGCCTCCACGTCGTAGTCGTCCAGGCAGCGCACGTTGATGGTGTACTGCTCCGGTGCGGCCCGGGGGCGACTGAATGGATGGATTCCGCAGGTGCCGCAGAACAGGTGCCGCGCCACCTTCCGGTTGAACTGATAGGTCCGCAGCGCATCCTCGCCCGCCACCAGCCGGAAGCGCTCCGGCGGCACGCGCAGCAGCAGCGCGCCCTTTTTGCTGCAGATGGAGCAGTTGCACCGCGTCACGCGCGTGATGTCCGCTTCGATCTCGAAGCGCACACGGCCGCAGTGGCAACTGCCGTGGTAGGTCGGCATGGGCAGGCACCGGGTCGGGTGTGCAGGGTGGCGGCCAGGGTGGGCGCACTATAGCGCCGGGGCCGCGCCGGGGTCAAAAGGTTACCCGCCCGGCCCACGCTCCGCGGCGGCAGCGCCCTGCCCTCGGCCCGCCGCGCTTGCAATCGGGGCTGCGAGAGGCGATAACTTCGGCCAAGCTTGTCGCCGCATCCCGGCCGTATCCAATGCCGCACCCTGCGCGCAGGCCATCGCAACCGGAGCCGCACGAGCTGTCGCAAAAGGAGCTGCCCGTGGTGCCGAGTCTCAAGCGTGTGCTGATGGTGACGGACTTTTCCGCCACGGCCGCTGCTGCCCTCCCGTATGCCTATGCGTTGGTGGACCCCGGCGCGGAGGTGCACCTGGTGCACCTGATTGAGCACGAGCAGGTGCCCAATCCGCTCTATGCGCACTACACGTCGGACGACCTGGCCACGCCGCAGGATCGCGACCGGGCGATCAAGGAGGTCGAGCGGCACCTGATGACCCTCGTGCCCAACCAGGCCCAGGAGAAGCACATCACTACCGTGGTGGGCTGCGTGTTGCACCCCGAGGTGGCCGAGGGCATCATCGAGGAAGCCCGCAAGCGCAAGCCGGATGCCATCGTGATGGGTTCCCATGGCCGCACGGGGCTCAAGCACCTGCTGATGGGCTCCGTGGCCGAGCACGTCCTGCGCGGTTGCGGGGTGCCCGTGCTGATCGTCCCCCACGCCGGTTAGCCGCACCCCCAGCCCGGGCCGGGCATCGCACCGCCGAGCCGGCCTATTCGGTGCTGCTGGCGGTGAGCGCCGCCAGGGCCTCCACGTCCGGCACCAGAAAGCCTTCCGGCACGTTGACCACCAAGCCGTCCTTCTGCCAGCGGCTCATGATGCGGATCACCGTCTCGATGCGGGCGCACACCAGCGAAGCCACCTCGTTGCGGCTCAGGTGGATCGGGATCAGCAGCCCGGCCTCGGTCTGCTTGCCGAGTTGCCGGCTGTAGACGTGCAGCAGGTTGGCGATGCGCGCCTGCACGCCCATCTCCCCCAGCACCTCCACCCGCCGCCGCAGGGCGTGCATGCGCAGCGTCAGGTCGCGGATGATGGAGTGGGCCACCTCCGGGTAGCGCTCCAGCAGGTGCAGGTAATCCCGGCGCGGCAGCACCAGCACCGAGGCATCCTCCATGGCCACGGCGCTGGCGGGGAAGTCGCCCCCTTCCACCAGGGCCACCTCGCCGAAGGCCTCGCCCTCCCGGAAGAAGTCCAGGATCAGCTCCCGGCCGCTCTCCAGCATCTTGAACACCTTCACCTCGCCCTTGAGCACCATGTAGAAGTGCGCGCTGGGATCGCCCTCGAAGAAGATCGTCTCGCCCTTGGTATAGGTGCTCACGACGGCGTGCTCGCACAGCCAGCCCTCGGCCTCGGCCGAGATGCCGGAGAAGCGCGGGATGCGGCGGATCGCCTTGGCATCGAGCATGTCGGAGCCGGCGTCCAGTGGGTATGGGGGGTGGCGTGGGTCGCTCCCCCTTGTCTCACGGAGCCCCCCGGCGCGGCAACTGTCCCGCTTCAATCGGCACGATGCGCGCCTGCGGCCGGGCGGTGGCGTCCCTCGCCGCCCCATGCACCGGCGCTCCGCAGCGGCCACGCGACCCGCGTGCCGGGCCGGATGGGGCCGCCGCGGCGGTAGCGCGGGCCCGTACTTTCCGCTATCATCCGACCGTTGTGCATGACCCCAAAGCTCGCCCCCCCGGGCGGCGTGGCCGGACCCCGATTCGAGACGCAGGGCGGCAAGGAGCACGAATGGCGGAGAAGCGCATCAGCAAGGTGCTGGTCACGGGCAGCAGCGGCACCATCGGCACGCGGCTGTGCGAGCGGCTGATGGCCGAGACGGACTGCACGGTGGCCGGGATCGACCGCCGCCCCAACGCCTGGAACCCCGCCGTGCAGGCCGTCACGGTGGTGGCGGACCTGCTCGATCCGGCCGCATTCGCCGAATTGCCCACGGACTTCGACGTGGTGATTCACCTGGCGGCCAACGCCCGCGTGCACGACGTGGTGGTGGATCCGGATCAGGCCCGCGACAACATCCTCACCATTTACAACGTGCTGGAGTTCTGCCGCCGCAACGCGATTCCCCGCGTGATGTTCGCCTCCAGCCGCGAGGTGTACGGCAACGCCGACGGCTTGGTGCATGCCGAGCAGCCGGTGCACCTGGACACCTGCGAGAGTCCCTACGCCGCCTCCAAGATGGCCGGCGAAGCGCTCGTGACGTCCTATCAGCGCTGCTACGGACTGGACTTCGTCAACATCCGCTTTTCCAACGTGTACGGGATGTACGACGACAGCAACCGCGTGGTGCCGCTGTTCATCCGGCTCACCAAGCAGGGGCAGGACCTCACTGTGTTCGGCAAGGACAAGCTGCTGGACTTTACCTACATCGACGATGCCGTGCACGGCGTGATGCAGGTGCTGGAGCGCTTCGAGCGCGCGCGCAACCAAGTGTACAACCTGGCCTTCGGTGCCGGCACGACCATCCTCGAAGTGGCCGAGACCCTGCGCGACCGCCTGGGTGCCAAGACGCAGATCCACCTGGGCGACGTGCGCGCGGGCGAGGTGGTGCAGTACGTGGCGGACATCACCAAGGCCCGCGAGATGCTGCAGTACGCGCCCCAGGTGCCCTTCAAGGAAGGCATCGAACGCACGGTGCAGTGGTACGAGGCTCATCTCTATCCCTGAACCCCGCCCCCGCTCACCGCAACCTTCCCAACGCTGAAAGCGAGCCCCCACGCACCATGAACGTGCGCAAGATTCTCTGCATCGGTGCGGGCTACGTCGGCGGGCCCACCATGGCCGTCATCGCCGACAAGTGCCCGGACATCCGTGTCGAAGTGGTGGATATCAGCCCCGAGCGCATCGCCCAGTGGAACTCCGAGCGCCTGCCCGTCTACGAGCCGGGGCTGGACGAGGTGGTGCGCCGCTGCCGGGGCCGCAACCTGTTCTTCCAGGTGGCCTCGCCCGAGGCGGTCGCCGATGCGGACGTCGTGTTCGTCAGCGTCAACACGCCCACCAAGGCCTTCGGCGAGGGCGCCGGGATGGCGCCCGACCTGCAGTACTGGGAGTTGGCCGCGCGCTTCCTCAAGCCCCACCTGCGCGACGGCGCAATCATCGTGGAGAAGAGCACCGTGCCCGTGCGCACGGCGGAGGCCATCTCGCGCATCCTGCACGACGGGCAGAGCGACCGGCACTTCCCCGTGCTCTCCAATCCGGAGTTCCTGGCGGAGGGCACGGCCATCCGCGACCTGATGGAGCCGGACCGCGTGCTGATCGGTTGCGAGGAGGACGACCGGGGCCGCGCCGCGGCGCAGGCCCTGGCGGACGTCTACCGGCAGTGGGTGCCCGAGGAGCGCATTCTGCTCTCCAACGTGTGGAGCAGCGAGCTTTCCAAGCTGACCGCGAACGCCTTCCTGGCCCAGCGCATCTCGTCCATCAACTCCATCTCCGCGCTGTGCGAGGTGACCCATGCCGACGTGACGCAGATCAGCCGCGCCATCGGCACCGACGGGCGCATCGGGCCGCGCTTCCTGGAGGCGGGTGTGGGCTTCGGCGGCTCGTGCTTCCGCAAGGACATCCTCAACCTGGCATACATCTGCCAGCAGCAGGGGCTTGCGGAGGTGGGGGCGTATTGGAAGAGCGTCGTGGACATGAACGACTACCAGATCAGCCGCTTCACCCGCAATGTGGTCGCCCGTCAGTTCAACACCGTGGCGGGCAAGCGCCTGGCCCTGTTCGGCTTCGCCTTCAAGCCGGGCACCAACGATACGCGCGATTCCCCTGCGTTCTACGTGGTCAAGAAGCTGCTGGAGGAGCGCGCACACGTGGTCATTACCGACCCGCAGGCGCTTGAGCATGCCGCATACGATCTGCGCGGGATGGAGGGCGAGCTGCAGTTCGAGCCGGATCCCTATGCCGCGGCGGCGGGCTCGCACGCCATCGTGCTGGTCACGCACTGGGAGGAGTTCCGGGCGCTGGACTACCAGCGCATCTTCGACTCCATGGAGAAGCCCGCCTCGGTCTTCGACGGCCGCAACTGGCTGGATGCCCCTGCCCTGCACGAGATCGGCTTCAACGTCTACCCGCTCGGCAAGACCGCCCTGGTGCACTACTAGGGCGGTGTCCCGGAAGTGCCCGCAAGAATTCGGGGAAACACGTTCCCCCGAACCCCCTGCTTGGGCGGCAGTCCCGAACGGTCGTCGCGCCGGGCCGATGGTGCTAGTATTGAAATCGGGATATTCGGGCTCATCTGCCAGAACGCGTGCGTTCCCGCACCGGAGCTTCGAGGCCTGCCATGACCCGCAGCGCCGAACCAGCGCGGACCGCCCGGTCCGCTCCACCGTTGCGTATTTACACCTTGGGCCGCTTCGCCATTGAGCAGGAGGGCCGGCCTTTGCCCACCGGAGAGCGCGTGCAGCATCGGCCGCTGGAGCTGCTGGGCCTGCTGATCGCCGGGGGCGGACGCGAGGTGCCGGAAACCTGGTTGGCCGAGGCCCTGTGGCCCGATGCTGACGGTGACCGCGCGCATGGCGCCTTCGCGACCACGCTGCACCGGTTGCGCAAGCTGTTGGGCCACGAGGCGCTGCTGTTCCGTGACCGTCGGCTAAGCCTGTCGTTCGAGCGCTGCTGGGTGGACGCTCTGGCGCTGGACGCGCTGACGCGGGACGGCCACCCGGAGCAGGCGTTGACGCTGTACCAAGGGCCCTTCCTGGCCGGCGAGGCTGAGTACGCCAGTGTGGTGGCGGCGCGCGAGCGTTTGCGCGCCCTGTTCCTATCCCGGGCGGAGGCCCTGGGGCACCGGCATGAGGCGGCCGGTCGGCCCGTCGAGGCCATCGGCGTTTACGAGCGGGCTTTGGCTGCGGAACCCGATGCCGAGCCGCTGTGGCGCGGATTGATGTGCTGCCACCGTGCGACCGGACAGCCCGGGGCGGCCGTCGCCGCATACCACCGCTTCCGGCGCGCGGCGCACGGCCGGGGCGCCGGGCCACCGACGCCGGAGACCGAGGCGATGCTGCAGGAGGCCCTGGCCGAGCGGGATGCCCTGGCGCCGCTGCCCGATCAGCCCAGCTTGGCCGTGCTGCCTTTTGCGGGCCTGGGTCGCGTGGGGCGTTGGAAGTGGTTAGCGGCAGGCTTCACGCGAAATCTCACCACACGCTTGGCGCGTGTGCCGCGCCTGACCCTAATCGGCTGGCCGGCTCCAGGCACCAGCGCGGGCTTGCCGGAGCGCATCCGCGAGACGGGACGGGAATTGGGCGTGCGTTTCGTGTTGTTGGGCACGGTGCTGGTGACTGGCGAGCGCCTGCGGGTCACGGCGCAGCTACTGGAGGCAGCCACGGAGCGTCACCTGTGGGCCGAGCGGTACGACCGTGCGCTGACCGATGCCTTTGCCGTGCAGGACGAAATCGTGGAGGCGATCCTTACCGCCCTGCAGGTGCAGCTCACCGAGGGCGAGCAGGCCCGCACTGTGTGGCGTGGCACGCACGATCTGCAGGCCTGGGAGCTGACCCTGCGCGCCATCGAGCACTTCCGGCACTCCAGCCGCGAGAACAACGGGCAGGTGCGCCGGCTTGGCAGCGAAGCCCTGGAGCTGGACCCCGACTACGTAATGGCGCAGGTGGTGCTGGGTTGGTCCTACGTAAGGGACGCGGCTCGCGGGTGGCCGCCAGGATCCGAGGAAGCCCTGCGGCGGGCTGAGGCGCTGGCCGGACAGGCGCTCGGGCTGGACCCGGCTTCCGGTCCCGCTCACGTGCTGCTGGGCCACGTGCGTATGAAGCAGCGGAGGCACGCCGAGGGCCGCCCCCTCCTCCTACGGGCCGCCGAGCTGAACCCCGGCGGCGCGGACACCGCCGTGGCCGTGGGCGTTGGGCTGGTCTATTGCGGCGAGCCGGAGCTGGCGTTGCAGGAGGTGCGGCGGGCCATGCGCCTTACGCCGTTCTATCCCGAGGCGTTCCTGGAGTCCTTGGCGCGCTGCCACTACTTCTCCGGCCGCTACGCCGAGGCACTGCAGGCGCTGCTGCGGGGTTCCGTGCCGCGCCAGATGCTCTCCGGGCAGGTGCTCATTGTAGCCAGCCAAGCGGCTTTGGGAGAGCGGAAGGCGGCGCGCGACCGGGTGCGCCAGATGCTGCAGGCTGAGCACGGGCTCAACCGCGCGCATTGCCTGCGCTGGCTGTACCCCATGCGGCGCGCCAAGGACGCCGCCCGGCTGGACGCCCACCTGCGCGCAGCCGGCTGCCCCTGAGCCTTGGTCAACGGTCCCCCACCTGCTTTGCCGCGCTCGGTTCAGCGCCAGCATAACCCTGC
Source organism: bacterium (assembly GCA_035266845.1). GTDB lineage: Bacteria > SAR324 > SAR324 > SAR324 > JACQKK01 > DATFMP01. The sequence continues at coordinate 1,192 of DATFMP010000063.1, read as the reverse complement.
TGTAACTCTGCCGTAACCCCTTCCGATGCATACTCGCCCCAGGTCGGTGCAAGCGTGTGCGGGGGAAGGCGGCTCCGCCCGCTGGCCGACACGCCAAAAGGGGGAATCCGATGAAAAGCACAAGCCGTTGGGTGTTGCTGTGCATGCTGCTGGCAGCCCCGCTAGGGCTGGCTTTGAGCGCGGAGCCGGAGCCTGCACAGGGCGAGCACCTTCTGCTGAGCGAATCGCAGCGGCGTCTGGTGATCGAACTGCGCGATCCCCGGAGTTGGGCGGACTACTACGCCGCCATTGGCCATCCGCTGCGCGCGATGGTGCCCATTGTGGACGATTGGGCGCCGCTGGCAGCCCACTGCGCCTGGCTGACGAAAGTCACCGGCCACACTTGGTTGCCACTGGGCTACGAGCTTACGGGCATCAGGATGTGCTACCGGACGTCTCCGCACTCGCTCAAGGAGGCCGACGTGCTGTGTGCGCGGCTCAGGCTACACGCGGTGGTGAGCAACGAGCGGCGTATCGTGTGCGACTGAACGCCTCGGCGTCCAGCGAACCGTGCCCCTGTTTGGACCCGCAACGTTGATCTGTTGCGCTTGCGGGAATCTGCCCGCTACTTGCTGAAGCGGCGTGGGGAGAAGGGCGCCATGAACTCCGGCAGCTCGCCGCCCAGGATGGCTTCGCTCATGTAGTGCGCCGTGACGGGCGTGTTGAGGATGCCGTTGCGGTAGTGGCCCGTGGCGATGAAGAAGCCGGGAATCTCCGTCTCGCCCAGGATGGGCGCGTTGTCCCGGCTGCCGGGGCGGAAGCCGCACCAGATCTCCTCGATGGGCATCTCGTATACGCCCGGCAGCGCCCGCCAGGCGCCCCGCAACAGCTCGAACACGCCGCCCACGGTCAGGTCGCGGTTGTAGCCCATTTCCTCCACCGTGGCGCCCACCACCAGCCGCCCGTCCACGCGGGGCACGATGTACACGTCCGGCGTGCGGATGTTGTGGCGGATCAGGTCGGCCGGGGCGCGGATGGCCAGGATCTGCCCCTTCACCGGCCGCACCCAGGGGCGCAGGGCGCCATCCAGCCCGGGGATGAGCCCCGACCAGCTCCCCGCGGCCAGCAGCAGCCGCTCGTGGCGCCACTCGCGGCCGCCGGCCACCACGGCCGGGGGGCCCTCGTCCAGCAGGCGCACCTCGTCCACGGGCGT
>DATFMP010000062.1:0-3855 GCA_035266845.1 bacterium | reverse complement strand
AGTCGGCGTCGCCCTGGGCGGCGCGCACGGTGGCCGTGGCGCCCTGGATGTACGTCTTGTACAGGGAGCGGATCGTCTCGCTGCGGCCGGATTCGTCCGTGTAGGCAATGTCCGCGTTGAAGATCTTGTGCTTGCAGTGCTCGCTCCAGGTCTGGGCCAGCACCTCCAGCTCCACGTCCGTGGCCTCGGGGCCCAGGCCCACGGCGCGCCGTGCGGCGATCACGTCCGGCCGGGCGTAGTAGGCGCGGATGGCCTCCGCCTCCGGCGGGCTGAGCGCCAGCAGGCGCTGGGCGGAGAGCGCCAGCAGCGTCTCCGCGCGCTCCAGCGCGAAGCGCTCCACGCGGATGGGCTGGTGCAGCTCCACGCGGGGCAGGTGGAACAGCCGCGCGCGAGCCTCGCCGGTGGTGTCGGCCGCTTCGTCCGGCGCCAGCACAGTGGTCTGCTGGATCAGCTCGTTGGCCAGCCATTCGTCCGCCAGGGCCTGCACCTGCGCGCGGCTCAGCGCGCCGCGGAAGAAGTAGCCCGTGGCCGTGTGCACATGGTGCCCCTCGGCCAGCGGGTGCCCCAGCCGGTACTCCAGCGACTCCTGCGCCGTGCGGCCCACGTTATCCGTCACGCCCGGCCGGAAGCCCACCTCCACGTACCAGTCGAACGGCGCGGCGCGCAGGCCCTCGCCATCCACGCACACCTGATGCAGCACGGGGTCCGCGAAGAGCTCAGCGCCCAGCGCGCGCAGCGCCGCCGCGTCCAACGCACTGCCGCCATTGCCGCCGTTGCCCGCCAGGGCCTCGTCCGCGAAGCTGTACACCGCGCAGGTGCGCAGCGCCTCCAGCGGCAGGTCTGAGAACTGGCGGATGCGCGCCAGCAGGCTGCGCCCGACCGGGTCGGCGTGCCGCGGGGCGGTGAGGATTTCGATGCGGTGGATCATGGGATCAGAAGACCTTCATCGGAGCGGCCTATGGCCGGCTCGACTATAGCGGCTCGGTGCCCTCGGTGAGGATGTTGAGGTACTGGTCGTAGGCAAATAAGCGATTGCGTTTCTTGCCGGTGAATTCCCGGATGATTCCAAGGTGCTCCAATTGGTCCAGGTGGCTCAGCGCGGTCGGCAACGACACCTGAAGCGAATCACGGATCAATGGCCCCGATACGATGATGTGCTTCTTCAGGAGATAATGGACCCTCAGCGCTGTGCCAGCCGAACGTCCCAGTGTCTGAATCGCCTGGACGTCTTTCTCGAACAACTTGACCAGCCGACGGGCTGTTTCGACGGCCTGCTTCGAAGTTTCATGTACGCCACGCAGGAAGAACTTCATCCAGCCTTCCCAATCTCCGTTCGTTCGTACCTTCTGTAGCGCATCGTAGTACTCGTTGCGCCGACTCTTGAAGTACAAACTCAAGTAGAGAGTTGGCTCCGACAAAACCGCCTCGGCGCAGAGGATCAGCGTAATGAGCAATCGCCCCAATCGGCCGTTGCCGTCCTCGAAAGGGTGAATCGTTTCGAATTGGGCGTGCGCCAAGCCTGCCTTGATGAGCACAGGCATGCGGCTATTGAGCAGGAAGTCTTCGAATGGAGCAAGAAAGTCCATCAGTGCTTCTGCCGGCGGTGGCACGAACTCTGCGCTGCTCGGATGATGGCCGCCGATCCACACGGACTTGGTACGAATCTGGCCCGGGTGCTTGTCGCCCCCGCGACCCTTCATCAGCAGAATCGTGTGCAATTCCCGCAGGAGTGCGAGTGAAAGCGGAAAGCCCGCTGTCATCCGGGCCAGGCCATGATCGAGCGCGGCGACGTAATTGGATACTTCGCGCGTGTCCTCGATCGGAACGCCCGGCGCTTCATCAAGCTCGAAGAGCAGCAGATCGGAAAAGGAAGACTGCGTGCCCTCAATTTGTGACGACAGGAGAGCTTCCTTCCTGACGTATTGGTACAGGAACAGGTCCGGATCGGGAAGAATGTCACCGATCCCATCGAGCCGGCCCAATGCCCGATTGGCCAAGTCTCTCGCGGTTTCGAGCTCCAGGTCGAATTCGAGCGGCGGAGCAGGAGGCAGCGGAGAGGGAAGAAATGCGCGGTATTCCAGACCGTTCAGAACACGCGCGGCATATTCTCCCGTCACTCGCTTCGCCATGCTTATCAAGTTGGTCTGTAACCCAGACTTTAGTACTGCGTGCCGGAGGCTCTATAAGTTAAGTTTAATGCCATAAATTTTATTTTCATTAGCTATTCCTGTCAATACTGCCCCCTACCCGCCAAAGCTCTGCCTCCCGGAGAAGGCCTGGTTGAGGGTGACGTCGTCGGTGTACTCCAGGTTGGCGCCCACGGGCATGCCGCGGGCCAAGCGCGTAATGCGGCCCACCTTGCCGGCCAGCAGGCGCGAGAGGTGCAGCGCCGTGGCCTCGCCCTGCATGGAGGGATTGGTGGCCAGGATCAGCTCTTCGGGCGGCTCGCGATCGATGCGGGCCACCAGGTCGCGAATCCTGAGCTGATCGGGACCCACGCCGTCCAGGGGCGAGATCACGCCGTGCAGCACGTGGTAGCGGCCGCGGAACACGCCGCTGCGCTCGATCACGTAGATGTCGCCGGGCTGCTCCACCACGCACAGGGTGCGGGCATCGCGGCGGCCATCCGCGCAGACGGCGCACAGCACGTCCTCCGCGTAGCCGTGGCACTGCTCGCAGAAGCGGATGCGCGCCTTGACCTCCTCGATGGCAGCGGCCAGCGCATGGGCGCGCGCGGTATCGTTGCGCAGGATGGAGAACGCGAGGCGCTGCGCCGTCTTCTGGCCCACGCCGGGGAGGCGGGCCAACTCGGCCACCAGCCGCTCCAGCGAGGCGGGGATGTTCACGAGGTGATCCCGGGGATGTTCAGCCCGCCCGTGGCCTTGGCCATCTCGTCCTGCATCATCTGCTGGGCGCGGCGCACGCCCTCGTTCACGGCGGAGAGCACCAGGTCCTGCAGCATGCCCACGTCGTTCTTGTCCACCACCTCCGGGTCGATGTGGATGGACAGGGCCTCGCACTTGCCGTTGAAGGTCATGCGCACCATGTCCCCGCCCACGGAGACGTCCACGGTCTTGCGGGCCAGCTCTTCCTGCCGGGACTTGAGGTTTTCGCCAAGCTGCTGCGCCTGTCGCATCAGCTCGCCCAGGTCTCCCTTAAACATCGTCGCTCCGGTTGGGGTGCGGCTCGTCGCTCAGGGCAATCTCCACGACGCGGCCCTTCGGGAAGAAGCGCAGCAGGCGTTGCACCTGCGGATCGCCCTCGGCCGCGGCGCGCCGGGCAGCGATGCGCGCGGCTTGCTCGATGCGGTTGCGGCCGGTGATGGTGTGCGCTTCGCGCGCCCTTCTATTCGTATCATCTACCAGGGCGATGTGGAACGCATCGCCGAAGGCCTCTTGCAGGAAGGGCGCGACCAGCTCCAGTTCCGCCGCCGAGGGCCGGTTGTGCGGGTCGCCCGGTAGCACGTGCACGGCCGTGGCCTCGATGGCCGTCACCTCCGCCCGACGCAGTTTGGCGGCCAACCCGCGGTGCTTGCCGCTCAGCGCCTTCACCATGTCCCGCCAGCGCGCGTCGTCGCACAGTGCCGGGCCCTCGTCCGCGGGTGCGTCCGCACCTGGCGCTCCATCGTCCGCGGGCGTGTCGCCGTCGGCAGCCGGGGGCGCGACCGGCGCTGCATCCGCTGCGTCAGGGGGCGCGAAGTCAGCGGGTGCCAGATCGCCGGGGGCCGGGGCCTCGTCGTCGTCGTGGGGCGGTGCTTCGTCCGGCTCGGGCGGCAGCGGCGGGGGGCCGCTGGTAGCCACCGCGGGCATGGCGTGGGCAGTCGGTGCCGCCGGGGTGTTCGACGTGCGTGCTGCT
>DATFMP010000061.1:0-51153 GCA_035266845.1 bacterium | reverse complement strand
AAGCACGGGCTGACCTCGCGGCGGATGGTGCTGGCGGACGAGGACGCGGCGGAGTTCGAGCAGTTGCGGCGCAACCTGCACGCGGAACTGGCGCCCGAGACGCAGTTGGAGACCCTGATCGTGAACCGTATCGCGGCCGTGCAGTGGCGGCTGGCGCGGGTGCCCGCGCTGGAGGCGGAGCTGATGGATCGGCTGCGCTACGACATGCTCACGGAGGACCAGGGGCTGGGCGGAGCGTGGTCGCTCGATTCCGGGCCCTATGGCGGGGCGCTGGCCCGGCTGGCCCGCTACGAGACCACGCTGGAGCGCAACGCCGCGCGGCTGCTGGCCGAGCTTAGGCGCTCGCAAGTGCACCGGCGGCAGCAGGAGCGCGCCGAGCTGGCGGAACTGGCCGCGGAACGCGAGCGCGCCGCCCGCGAGCGGGACCTGCGCGACCTGCACGCATCGCGCGGGCAGGCCAGCGGCTGGCCGGGGGACGACGCGGGGGCGGCACCGCCTGCGCTGCGAAACGAAGCCACTGGGGCGGGGCCGGGGCCGCAGGCAGCGCCCCCGGCGCTGCCCGATGCGGGCGGGTGGGACGGCGCGGCGACGCCGCCCGGGGCCGCTACAGCAGCGCACCCCGTGCTGTGATGGGCCAGAGGGACTCCACGCGGCCGTCGCGGATGCCCACGTACCAGTCGTACAGGTTCACGGTGGGGTCGCAGTGGCCGGGGATGAGGCGCAGCTTATCGCCCAGGGCCGGGGCCAGGGCGGGATCGGCGGCGGCAATGCGGCCGTGCTCGTCCGAGGCGCGCTCGAAGGTGAGGTCGGGGCGGTCGGCCACCCAGGGCATGCCGGAGTCCACGGCGAGGGCCTTCAGGCCGGCGTCCACGATGACGCGGGTGGGGTTGGGGCGGCTCATCACGGTGGCCCACACGAACAGGCTGTGCTCGAAGCTGTGCACGGGCTGGCCGTCGGCGTCCAGGTTCCGGCCGTAGTCCGCATCCATGAAGACGTAGGAGCCCACCTGAAGCTCGTTGTACACCCCGCTGTCGCGCTCGAAGACGAAGGTGCCCGTCCCGGCGCCGGTCACGGACTCGCAGGGGATGCCCGCGCGGGCCAGCGCCTCCTGGGTCTCGCGCACCCGGGCGCAGGCGGCCTGGATGGCCTCGGCGCGCTCGGCGTAGCCGCGCAGGTGCTGGCTGGCGCCCTGGTAGGCCTGCAGCCCCCCGAAGCGCAGGCCGGGCGCCGCAGCCACCTGCGCCGCCAGTCGCGCGGCGGGCTCGCCCGGGGCGATGCCGCAGCGGTTGGCGCCCACGTCCACCTCCACCAGCACCCGCAGCTCCGCGCCGAAGGCCCGGGCGGCCTCGGAGAGCGGCGGCACCTGCGCGGGGTCGTCCACGCAGGTCGCCACGCGGGCCTGGCGGGCCAGGGCGGCCAGCCGCCGCAGCTTGGGCGCGCCCACCACCTCGTTGCTGACGTAGACGTCCGGCACGCCGCCCAGCACCATGGCCTCGGCCTCGCCCACCTTCTGGCAGCACACGCCCACGGCGCCCAGGGCCATCTGCCGCAGGGCGATGACCGGGCTCTTGTGCGTCTTGGCGTGGGGCCGCAGCCGCACGGCCGTCCCGGCCACGGCATCGGCCATGCGCTGCAGGTTGCGCTCGAAGGCGTCCAGGTCGAGCAGCAGGGCGGGAGTGTCCACCTCGGCCAGGGGCATGCCGATCTCGGCGGGCGGGCGCGTCGTCATCGTGGTTCCGGTCTGGGGTGCGGGGCACGCGGCAGGGCTTCCCGGCAGGGCATGGCCCGCGGCCGCACCCATGGGATACCCCGCGGCGGGCAGGCGGGCAAGCCGGGGTGCGCTCAGAGCACCCGGTAGCGGCGGTACAGCTCGATCAGGGAGACCCCGGCCTGTAGCCCGCGCAGCATGTCGTCCTCGATGTCCGCCCGTTGCAGCGACGCCTGCATCACGGTCTCCTCCATCCCCTGGGGCACCACCACCACGCCGTCCGCGTCGCCGAAGATCAGGTCGCCAGGGGAGACCCATACCCCGCCGCAGATCACGGGCACGTCGATGGCCACCAGGCGACCCCGGCCCCGCAGCCTTGTGGCGCCGTAGCCAGCCGAGAACGTGGGCAGGCCCGCGGCACGGAGCTGCCCCACGTCGCGCACGTGGCCGTCCGTGACGCAGCCCGCCGCGCCCCGCGCCGCCGCAGCCACGGCCTGCGTGCCGCCCCAGGGGTGGATGCGGCCCGACTTGCCGCAGGCCAGCACGGGCACTTGGCCCACCTCCAGGCCGTCCACCAGCCGGAGCAACAGGTCGTAGGGATCGCTGCCTTCGTCCGCGTGGTAGACGTCCTTGAAGTTGCCCGTGCGGGCGCGGCCGCAGAGGACGCTGCCGGGGTCGAGCGGGCGCACCGGACGGATCATCGCCTGTGCCTTCAGCCCCAGGTCGTCCATCGCGTCGAACAGGAACGCGGTGGTCAGGCGCTCGCGGGCCAGCGTCACCGTGGCGTCAATGACCTGCATCACGGGCTCCGTCACTCAATCTGGGGGCTCACAGCGTGCCGTAGCGGCGGAAGATCTCCACAATCGAGACGCCCTCATGCAGGGCCCGGGAGATTTCTCGCTCCAGGTCGGCCATCTCCACGGCCTTGCGAATCGTCTCCTCCTCCACGTTGCGGGGGATCACGACGACGCCGTCCGCATCGCCGAACACGAGGTCCCCAGGTGAGACCCACACACCGGCGCAGTGCACAGCGATGTCCGTGGCCACCAGGATGCCGCGACCCCGGGCGTCCATCGCGCCGTACCCGCTGCAGAAGGCGGGAAACTTGATCGCGCGGATGCCCCGCACATCGCGGATCAGGCCGTCGGTGACACAACCCGTGGCGCCGCGGATGCGGGCGGCGTGGCTGAACAGCTCGCCCCAGGGCTGGATGCGCCCCGAACTGCCGCAGGCCATCACCACCACATCCCCTGAGCGGAGGCTGTCCACCAGCGCCACCTGCGGCTCGTAGGGGTCCTCGTGGTGCTCGGCGTGGTAGACGTCCTTGTAGTCGCCGGTGCGGGCGCGGCCGCACAACGTCAGCGACTCATCCAGCGGCCGGATAGACTGGTCCATGAGCTGATGGATCAGCCCCAGGCTGTCCAGCGCGTCGGAGATCAGCGCGGTGGTGAGGCGCTCGCGGGCCAGCCGCACGATGGGGTCGGGGTTGGTCTCGGTCATTTCGAGCTGCCGGGGGCGAAGCAGACGATACACGCAGCCCTGCTTCGGACGCGAACCATACGCCGAGGCGTCGCAGACGGACTGCGTCATGATCCAGCTGGTACATCCCCCTTTTGTCCCGGCGTGCCTGTCGCGGGAAGCCCAACATAGCGCATCCTACAGGCTGAGTTAAGCGGAATCGGATGCACACCGGGGGGCCTCTCCCGCCCAAGGCCGCTACCGCGCGGTGGAGGAATGTGGCATGGTCGCTGAGGGTGGGCCGCCGGGCACCGATGCGCGGGGCCGGGCCTGCATCACGAGTGGAGGAGGGCTTCAGCGGATGTACGACTTGGTGATCGTGGGGGGCGAAGTGCTGGATGGCAGCGGGGCACCTGCCGTGCGGGCCGATGTGGCCGTGCAGGACGGGCGCATTGCCGAGGTGGGTGACCTGGCGCGGGCCCGAGCGCAGCGCCGCCTCGATGCGGCGGGCCGCGTGGTAGCGCCCGGCTTCATCGATTCCCATTCCCACGACGAGTTCAACCTGCCGGTGAATCCGCTCATCCCGGGCAAAACCCTGCAGGGCGTGACCACCCAGGTGACGGGGCAGTGCGGCTGGTCGCCCGCGCCCATCCTGCCGGCGCACCGCAAGACCTTCGTGGAGAACGCCTCGTTTCTGGATTCCGGGCTGGACTATGCCTGGGATACCATGGGTGAGTTTCTCGCCGCCATGCCCCCCCTGGCGGTCAACCTGGCGCAGCTTGTGGGCCATGTCGCCGTGCGCTGCGCCGTGATGGGCGTGGAGGACCGCCTGCCCAGCGCCGAGGAGCTGGAGCGGATGCGCCAGTTGGTGGCACAGTCCATGGAGCAGGGGGCGTTCGGCTTCTCCACCGGGCTGGTCTACCCGCCCTCCGCCTACGCCCAGACGGATGAGATCGCGGAACTGGCCCAGGTGGCTGCGCGCTACGGCGGTGGCTACCACACCCACATGCGCAACGAGGGCGAGCGCATCTTCGATTCCGTGCGCGAGGCCGCGGAGATCGGTCGGCGCTCCGGCGCCGCGGTGAACATCTCGCACCTCAAGATCAGCGGCAAGAACCACTGGGGCCATGCGGCCGAGCTGCTGGCGCTGCTCGAAGAGCTGCGGGCGGGCGGCGTTCGCCTCAACTGGGACCAGTACCCGTATCCGGCGGGCAGTTCCGGACTGAAAAGCCTGCTGCCCAACTGGGCTCACGTGGGCGGCACCGAGGGCCTGATCGGCCGCCTGGAGAGTCCGGCTCAGCGCGACCAGATCCGCGCGGAGATGCTGGAGGGCATGAGCGAGCACGGCTACATGAAGATCGCCGCCTGGACGGACGTGATGATCGCGGACTCGCCCAAGCAGCCCGCCTACAATGGGCTGAACCTGCAGGAGATCGGCGAACGCGAGCGCAAGCTGCCGGTGGATTCCATGCTGGATCTGCTGCTGCAGGACTATGCCAAGACGCTGGCGATCTTCTTCACCATCGGCGTGGAGGACATGGAGCGCATCCTGGCGCATCCCGCCACCACCATCGGCTCGGACGGCATCATCACCACCGTGCCGGGGCAGCCGGACCTCACCAAGCCCCACCCACGCTATTACGGCACGTTCCCGCGCATCCTTGGCCGTTACGCCCGCGAGCAGCACCTGCTAACGCTGCCCCAGGCCGTGCACAAGATGACCGGCCTGCCCGCCGAGCAGCTTGGCCTTACGGACCGTGGGCGCATCGCGCCGGGGCTGGGGGCGGATCTGGTCGTGTTCGATGCAGGCAGCGTGCTCGACCGCGCCACCTACAAGGAGCCCCAGCAGCACCCGCAGGGCATTGACGAGGTGATCGTCAATGGTGTCTCCGTGGTCTCCGGCGGGCAGCACACGGGCGCCACGCCCGGCACGATCCTGCGCCGGGTGCCGGGCTAAAAGAGGTCTTAAACAACAGAATGCGGGGGGAAGCCCGACCCTTCAAGACGGGCTCCTGCGGAGCCCTCCTCAGGAAATCGGGCTTCCGGCCGTGTTCCTGAGGAGCGAGCGCAGCGAGCGTCTCAAAGGGCGCGGCAGGAACGCGTTTTTGCGAACGGTTTCCAGCCGCGCCCGGATCACCCCATTCCGCAATGCGAAGGAGCAAGAAGCATGGCCACGACCCTGTTGTTTGCCGGCGGCGCCGTCTTTGACGGCAAGCGCCGGCTGGAAAGCCACGGCGTGCTGGTGGAGGACGGCCGCATCGCCCGCGTGGCCAGGCTGGGCGAGTTCGAGGGCTACACGGGTGAGCGCTTCGATACCGCCGGCGGCACGCTGCTGCCGGGGCTGATCGATTGCCACGTGCACCTCGTCTACGGAGGCGAGGCCAACCCACGGCCCGTTATGAGCGCCCTCTCACCCGCGCAGATCACGCTGAAGGCGCTGGAGAACGCCCAGCGCACCCTGCGCGGCGGCATCACGGCCCTGCGCGATTGCGGCGGCAAGGACTACCTGGAGTTCGCCGTGCGCGATGCGGTGAACCAGGGCATCTTTCAGGGACCCAGCATCCGCGCCGTGGGCCGCATGATCTGCATGACCGGCGGTCACGGCAACCACATCGCACGCGTCGCGGATGGCACCGACGAGGTGGTCAAGGCCGTGCGCGAGCAGATTCATGCCGGCTGCGACCAGATCAAGATCATGGCCACGGGTGGCGTGATGACGCCCGGCGTGAACCCGGAGGATGCCCACTACTCCGCCGAGGAGATGGCCGCGGGCATCGCCGAGGGAAAGCGCTTCCACAAGAAGTCCGCCAGCCACGCCCAGGGCGCGCAGGGCATCCTGAACGCAGTGCTGGGCGGCGTGGATTCCATCGAGCACGGCATCTTCCTGGATGAGCGCGGCCTGGAGGAGATGCTCAAGCGCGGCACGATGCTGGTGGCCACCCTGGCGGCCGTCCACAACATCCTGGCCAATGCCCGCAACGGCGTGCCCGCCTACGTGGTGGAGAAGACCAGCCGCGTGGCCGAGCGCCACCGCCAGTCCGTGCGCATGTTCCACCAGGCCGGCGGGAAGCTGGCCATGGGCACGGATGCCGGCACGCCCTACAATCTGCACGGGCAGAACAGCGACGAGCTGGAGTACCTGGTGGAGGTCGGTGTGCCGCCTGTGGACGCCCTCATCGCCGGCACGGCGCACGGCGCGGAACTGCTGGAGCTGCCGGACCAGGGCCACATCGCCGAGGGCAGCGCAGCCGACCTGCTCGTCGTGAACGGCGACCCCACCCAAGACATCACGGCCGCCTCGCGCCGCGAGAACCATCGCGCCGTGTTCAAGCGTGGCGCGCTGGTGATCTGAGGCCGGGCCGCGAGTACGTGGGGGTCGGCGCTGGGCGGCGTGGACGCGAGCGGAAGCATCGTGGTAGGGACGGCGGGGGCCGTTGGCCCCCCCTGGGCCTCGGGCCCGCAGCATCCCACCTCTCCACGATGAAGGGTACCGCCATGCTCTACGAGCTTCGCATCTACCACGCTGCCCCGGGCAGGCTGCCGGACCTCAATAAGCGCTTCGAAACCGTCACCCTCAAAATCTGGGAACGGCTCGGCTTCCGCCCGGTCGGCTTCTGGACGGTGATGATCGGGGAGAGCAACCACGACCTGTACTACATGCTGCAGTGGGAGAACCTGGCCGAGCGGGAGCGGGCCTTCGCCGCGTTCAGTTCCGACCCCGAATGGCTGGAGAAACGGGCCGAGACGGAGAAGAACGGCCCGCTCGTCACCCATTTCAGCAACGCTATCCTGACACCGACGGCTTATTCGCAGATGAAGTGACGGGTCGCTGGGTTCGGGTGCTGCGGGGGACCTGCGGGTAGCGCCGGCTGGGGCCTACACCATCAGCAGGCGGTCCTTGTGCACCGCCTCGCTGGAGCGGTGCGCGGCCCGCTCGCCGGCGATGATGGCCTGCAGCACGTCCGAGTCCATCTCCACCACGCCCATGCCCAGCTTCTCATCCTTGGCGTTGTAGATCTCCACCACCTCGCCCTGCTGAAAGTTGCCTTCCGCGCGGGTGATGCCGGCGGGGAGCAGGCTCTTGTCGTTGCGCAGGGCCTTTTCCGCCCCGGGATCCACGAAGATCTTGCCGCTGGAGAGCGCCCCGAAGCGCAGCCATTGGCGGTAGGACTTCATGCGCTGCTTGCGCGCGGGGAAGTGCGTGCCGAGCGCCTCACCAGCCGCGATGCGGGCTACCACGGCGGGCTCCTTGCCCGGCGCGATGTAGGCCTCGATGCCGAATGCGGTCACCATGTCCACTGCCTTGAGCTTGGAGTACATGCCGCCGCGCCCGCCGATGGAGAGCGTGGGCTGGCAGGACTGCCACATCTCCGGTGTGATCTCTCGCACCTCGTGCAGCAGTCGCGCCTTGGGATTCACCTTGGGGTCGCCGCCCGCATAGAAGCCCCCGGCGGTGGTGAGCAGGAACAGCCGGTGCGCCCCGATGGTGGACGCCACGGCGGCGGAGAGGAAGTCGTTGTCGCCGAAGGTGAGGGCCTCGCCGGCCACCACGTCGTTCTCGTTCACGATCGGCAGCACGCCGTGGGCCAGCAGCCCCTCCAGCACTTCGCGGATGCTCAGGTAGCGCTCGCGGTCGCCGAAGTCGTAGCGGGTCAGCAGCGCCTGCGCCACGACGATGTTGTGCTCGCGGAAGAAGTCCGCATAGGTCTGCATCAGCCGCGGCTGGCCCACGCTGGTCATCATCTGCAGGCGCAGCAGAGCCTTGTGCTCGCGCTGCACGTCCAGCAGGCCGTGCGAGGCCCCAGCCGCGCCGGAGGTCACCAGCACCACCTGGTGCCCCATGCGTCGCAACTCGCCAACCTGGTCCACGATCTGGTAGATCACGTTGTAGTCCAACTGGTGGCCGGGCCGGGTCAGGACGCCCGTGCCCACCTTGATCACCAGCCGTTCCGCCTTCGTCTCCGCTTTCCGTGCTTTAGCCAATCGTCCCTCGATCGCTCGCTCGCTGGGCCCCGGGCACCGCCATGGTGCACCGCGCCGCCACCGCAGGCCATGCACGCCGCGGGCCGGTGCGTCCCCAGCTTAAGCCAAGCCGGAGGGCTCCGCCAGTCATGGCCGGGCGGTTGGCGCGGCGTTGAGCGCTTCGCCCAGCCGCAGGCGGTTGACCTCGCGGCCCAGCGCGAAGCCCTGCTCGAGCGTCAGCAGCAGCGCCCCCGGGTGCTCGCGCTGCCAGTCATGGGCCGCCTCGACCGAGGCGAGAAAGCGCACGTACCGTCAGAAGTGCTGCGGCAGGTCGTCGCGCATCCCAGCGTGCGGCTCCAGCATGGAGAGCCGCATTTCGGGCGGCTGGGCGGCCACCACGCGCTCGGGCTCCACGCGCAGCCGCACGGGCGCGCCCGTCACCCCGCAGACCGATGTCACGTCCGCCGATGCGTCCAGCACGGCCGGTAGGAACAGCGTGTCCCAGGCGCAGCGCGTGTACAGGGTGCGCCCCGCCACCACCATGACGTGGGAGGAGATGCGCCGCACGCTGAGGCCCCCGAAGCCTGCCAGCCCCTCCGCCTCCTCGATCACCGCCGGCCAGCCCGCCACGATGGTGCGCACGTCCGCCTCCGGGCGCTGCGCCTCGGCAGCCAGCCGCGCCCAGGGCACGGGCTCGCCCAGGGCCAGCAGGCGGTACAGGGTCACGGCCAGCGCACCGGTGCGGGCATCCAGGTGCGGGAACACGGCAGCGAACCGCCGCGCCAGCGCCGGGATGTCCACGGGCGACGACTCGGCGGTGGGCTTGGCTTGGGTCACGGGCAGGCTGGACGTGGCGTGGGTGGGTGCGGCTCAGGCGCGCAAGGCGGCCCAGCTTTCGTGCAGGGCCGTCATGATCTGCGAGAAGCGGCCCTGCAGCACGAGCTCCGCCTGCAGGTCCGCGGCGGGCTCCAGGTTCACCTCGATCACCTTGCCACCCTGGCGCCGCACTTGCCAGGGGATGTCCGAGGCCGGATACACCTCGCAGGAGGTGCCGGCCACCATGATCAGGTCCGCTCCCTGCAATAGCTGCAGCGCACCAAGCTGGGCGCTGTCCGGAATCATCTCGTCGAAGAACACGACGTCCGGCTTGATCACGCACGGCTGCCGGGCTGTCGCCGCCTCGTCTGTCACGTGGGCTCCGTGCGGGCATTCGGCCGGCTGGGGCATGGGGCTGTCGGCGGCTCGGGGCATGCGGCGCACCGCATCACGCGGAAAGCGCGCCCGGCAGGTGAGGCAGGTGTAGCTGCGATTGGAGCCGTGGTACTCCACCACGGTATGACTCCCCGCCGCCTGGTGCAGCCCGTCGATGTTCTGCGTGATGATCCCTGCCACGGCCCCGTCCGCCTCCAGGCGCGCCAGCGCCTCGTGCCCGGCATTGGGCTGCGCCTCCAGCACCTGCTCCATCTCCGCCAGCATGTGCCACACCTTGCCCGGATCGGCGCGGAAGGCGCCCAGCGTGGCGTACTCGGCCGGATTGTAGCGGGCCCACAGCCCGCTGGCGCTGCGGAAATCGGGGATGCCGCTCTCCGTGCTCACGCCCGCGCCGGTCAGTGCGATCGTCTTGCGCGAGCCGGCAAGCCAGCGGGCGGCCTCTCGCAATGCGTCCATGTCCATGGCGGCTTCCTCACTGGGAGTGCCCGCCGCAGAGCCTTGGCCCCGGGCGCTCCCGAGTCACGATAATTGCATCGATGCTGGCCAGAACTCGGCTCTGCAACAGCCAGGCGATTATGACGGCACCGTACCCAACACGCGCGGCATTGCTCCGGCCAGCGCGGCTCTATGCCGTGCTGGTGCTGGCCCTGCTGTGCCTCTGGCCCATGGGCGCTCGTGCACAGGCCCCGGCGCCGGGCGTGCCGGGTGTGGCCCCGGCACCGGTGCCGGGCGTCGCCGCGCCCGGACAGCCGGCTCGGGCCCCCTTGACCGGCTTGCGCCTGGGGGATGTTGCCATGCGCATCCACCTGCCGCTGATCGACCAGCTTTCGTTCACACAACATCCATTTTACCAGATCACGGAAGACCCCGGGTACGCCAACGCCCATGCGGCGACGGCCCTCTTCCTGCGCACCCAGACGCGGGATACGGATCAGCAGTCCGGCGCCCTGCTGCGAGCCATCCACTCCCTGCCGGCCTTCGGCGTGGAGTGGGTGATGGGGGTGGACCTGCCGTTCCCGCGCGGCATCGGTTGGGGCTTCGACTACACCCCGTTCTCACAGCACGATACGGAGGCGGCATCCGCGGGCGTCGTGACGCCGATCACGATGGATGCCTTCTACTACACGGGCACGCTGCGCTTCTACTTCTTCAATCCCAACGATCCGGGCATCAACTATTTCGTTGGGCTCGGCCTGGGATTCATCGAGGGCAAGATCAAGGCGACGGTCGCGTCCTCTCCCACGCCCCTGTACATCCCCTTCTCTCAGTCCCCGGTGGGCAGCACGCGCTTCGGACTGGAGACGCGCGGGGACAACTGGGGCTTCCGCTATGAACTGGCCGTGGTCAATGCAGACCAGGTCAAGCTGGCCAGCAATCCCTATCCCGACCTGAACGGCGACGGCGCCAACACCACCACGCTGGACTTCTCCGGTGCCGAGGTGCGGGTGACGCTGTACTATCAGTTCTAGCCCGGTCGCAGGCCCATCGCTGCGGGGGCTTCCGCTGCGGTGCCGGAGCGGCTAGGGTGGGGCGAGGCGCGCCGCCGTGGCGGCGTGTTGCCCCGTCCATCCCCTCTGAGCACCCATGGCCGACGAGCAGACCACCACCATCTATGTGACCCGCCACGGCGTGAGCGAGCATAACCTGCAGCCGCACGTGTACATGGGCCGCTCGCCCGGTGCCCGCCTGCTGCCCGAGGGTCGCGAGCAGGCGCGCCGTCTGGCGGAGAGGCTGGCGCGCAAGGGCGACATTGGTCGCGTGGTGTGCTCCTCGTTGCCGCGCACGATGGAGACTGGCGAGGTGATCTCAGCGGTGCTGGGCGGGGTGCCGGTGGAGGGCGACGACGCCTTCTGGGAGCTCAGCAAGGGCACCTGGGAAGGCAGCATGCCGCGCACGAACCTGCCGCCGGAGATCCAACTCGCCCTGGATGCCGATCCATTCGGCTACCGCTATCCGCAAGGCGAATCGTACCGCGACGTGGCGGCACGCGTGGGCCCGGCCTTCGAGCGTTGGGTGACCGCCAGTGGGGGTCGGGCGCTGCTGTTCGTGCTGCACGGCGACGTAATCCGGGCGCTGCTGCACCACGTGCTGCGCTTCGCGCCGGAAAAAATCGGTGATCTCGAGACGGACCCCTGTGCCCTCACCGAGCTGCGCCGCGACGGGGAGCGCACACTGCTGGTGCGCTTCAACGACGACAGCCACCTGGGGTGTCGGTAGGGCCGCGTCCGCGGCTCAGTCGGAGCCGGCGACGTTCTTGGCGTCGTTGGGCTTGAGGCGGCCCAGCAGCCGCCGCCAGGGGAAGCGCCCGGCGCCCGGGGGCCCGCCACCCATATCGCGGAACTGCATCTCGTAGAGCTTCTTGTACAGCCCGCCGCGCAGCATCAGCTCGTCGTGACCGCCGCGTTCCACGATGTGACCCTTCTCCATCACGCAGATCAAGTCCGCGTGGCTGATGGTGGAGAGCCGGTGCGCGATGACGATGGTGGTGCGGTTCTGGATAAGAGTGGCGATGGCCTTCTGCACCTCCTGCTCGGATTCGGAATCCAGCGCGGAGGTGGCCTCGTCGAGGATCAGGATCGGCGCGTTCTTGATCAGTGCCCGGGCAATGGACAGCCGCTGGCGCTGGCCACCGCTGAGGTGGATGCCGCCCTCGCCCACCAGGGTGTCGTAGCCCTGGGGCAGATCCATGATGAAGCCATCGGCAAAGGCCGCCTGGGCCGCGGCGATGACATCCTCTCGGGGGCATTCGATGTTGCCGTAGGCGATGTTGTTGGCCACCGTGTCGTTGAACAGGAATATCTCCTGCGTCACCACCGCGATCTGGCCGCGCAGTGACGCCAGGGTGGCCCGCCGCGTGTCCACGCCATCGATGCTGATCTCGCCCTCGGTGAGCTCGAAGAAGCGCGGAATCAGGTTCACCAGGGATGTCTTGCCGGCGCCGCTGGGCCCCACCAGGGCCACCACCTGACCCGCCTTGACCTCCAGGTCGATGTCCTGCAGCGCGGGCTCGTCCGTGCCCTGGTGAAGAAACCGGTCCACGTGGATGTGCAGGCTCTCGCGGATCGGCGGCAGCTCAACGGCGTCCGGCGCGTCCACCTCCTGCGCCGGAATGTCCAGCACCTGGTACACGCGCTCCATCGCGGAGAGCCCTTCCTGCACCTGCAGGCTGAACGCGTTCAGCTTCTTGATCGGGTCGTTCAGCATGAAGAACGCGAGCAGGAACGAAACGAAGTCGCCCGGGGTAATCTCCCCGTGGAGGATCAGGTAGCCGCCGAACATGATGATGCCCGCCCCGGCCAGGGCCCCGATCGTCTCCAGCACGGGCTGCGAGTACGACATGATCCGGATCGTGCGCGTGTAGCGGTTCAGCACGTCGTCGTTGGCCCGCGCGAAGCGCTTGCGCTCGTATCCCTCCATGCTGAAGGCCTTGACGACGCGGATGCCGTTGATCGTCTCGTGCAGGATCGTCGTCATCTCCCCGAAGCTGGCCAGGCGCTGCCCGGTGAGGCGCTTGGTGCGCCGTCCGTAGCGATTGATCAGCGCCAGCGCGATGGGAATGATCACCAGCGAGAACAGGAAGAGCTGCCAACTGCGATAGAGCAGGATTGCCAGGAACAGGAATATCTGCGGGATATCGCGCAGCGGCCCCAGCACCACCACCCGCACCGAATTCTGCATCGTGAGCAGATCGGAGGTGAACCGCGCGATGAGATCGCCGGAGGAGCGGTGGGAGAAGAAAGAGAACGAGAGCGTCTGCAGGTGGGCATAAAGGGTCGCGCGCAGCTTGTGGATCATGCGCTGCGTGGCCTTGCCCAGCAGGTAGTTGTAGCCGAAGTAGAAGAAGCCCTTGACGAGGAAGATGCCGAAGATGCCCACGCCCACCAGCGTGAACTTGTTGAAGTCCGGCACCCGGTTGCGCTGCAGCGAATCGACAACGTCCTTGACGTACCAGGCGGGCAGCGCGTTGAACACGTTGAAGCCCACCATGCACACCAGGGCCACCGCGATCAGCGCCTTGTATTCGACGAGCAGGCCGGCCAAGCGCCTGAGCCTGCCCCAGTCGGCGATTCCGCCGAACATCCGCAACAAGACAGATACGGTGACGCGCTTCAAACCAGGGCGCAATGCAGGCCTCGCGGAGGGTGCTGTGCGGATGGACAAGGGTCCATTGTGTCAGATGCCTTGCAGGGATGCACAGCTTACGCCTGCACGGCACCGGACGTGGGGGCGACCTTCTTCAGCAGCGTGATGGGGATGTGCACCGTGAACCCGCACACACCCTGGGCTCGGCGCAGGAAGTCCAGCGATCCGCCGCGCATCTCGATGATCTTCTCCACGTAGAGCAGGTCCACCACCGCCCGCGAGCGGGCGCCCGAGCGGATCGCTACGGCCGAGACGGCCTCGCCTTCGGCCACTTCGGCCCAAGGGGCGTCCCCGGTGATCTGCAATTGCAGGAACGTGTCCGCGCCCTCGGCTGCGTCGTCCATGCGCGGGCAGGCCACCGTGATCTGCTGCGCCCGCCCGAACAGGTCCTCGGTCAGCTCCGCCAGCGTGGTCAGCACCGTGATGGCCGACTGCGGGGAGAGCCGCAACTGCGCCGGCAGGGGCGAGACCGCCTCCACCCGCATGGCCAGGCTGCGATCGCGCAGGGAGCCCTCCAGCCGCTCGCGAAAGGTACCGGCATCCATCACGAGGGCATCGGCCGTGAGCGAGTCGGTCAGCGCCTGGTGCTGCTGCTCGATGCGCTGGAAGGTGTCGCTGAGGAAGAACGCGGTGTCGCGGCAGGCCTCCAGCTCCGCCCTGAGCGAGGGGTCTGTCACCTGCTCGATGATGCGCTCCAGCCGTTGGGTCAGTTCCTCGGCGGGAATCTGCAGCCGCGAGGCGATGTGCGGTGTCAGTCCCAGGTCCAGCGTCTGGCGCTCGTCCGGCTCCGGCCGGATCGTGCCGCCGCTGCCTCCGGGCGGCGTGGCGCGCTTGTAGCTGTTGAGCTGCGCCTGCAGGGCCTGGAGCTGCTGCTTGAGATTGTCGATGATCTCGTCGGACTCGTCGCGCAGCACCACGTCCGTGCCGGCGTCGGTGCGTTCGGCCTTGGACTGCGCGATCGGGGGGGACTTGCTGCTCATGGGCGGTCCGGCAGGCAGGAGCGCGGGCACCGGCCTGGTGCCGGGCGGTGCGCTCGCGTCACTTGCGCAATTCGTAGACGATGTGCGGCATCTCGGGCAGAACCAGCTTTTCCATGGCCAGGCGCACCGCCCCGCTGGAACCAGGCATGGAGAACACCACCTTGTTACCGATCGCCCCGGCCATGGCCCGGCTCAGCATCGCCGCCGAGCCGATCTCCTCGTAGCTGAGCAGGCGAAACAGCTCGCCGAAGCCCGGCAGCGGGCGCTCCACCATGGTGCTCACGACGTCGAACGTGACATCCCGCCGGGCCACGCCCGTGCCGCCGTTGACGATCACCGCCTCCACGTCGTCCCGCGCCAGCAGGGCCTCCATCAGGGGCCGGATCTGGCTGGGTTCATCCTTGATGATGTGGTAGGCTTGCGTCGCGTGCCCGGCGTCCTGCAGCAACTGCTTGATGAGCTGGCCGCTCTTGTCGGTATCCTCGGTGCGCGTGTCGCTGACGGTAATCACTCCGCAGGCGATGCAGGCTTTGGCCTGCTGCCGGTGGACTTGGTGTGAAGGCGTGGTCATGCTCCCAGACCAGGCATGAAGATCGTTTCCGCCGAGTTCCTGCAGAGTGCGGTCTCCCCCCGCGGCTTTCCTCCACCCTTCTTACCCGAAGTGGCCTTCGCGGGCAAATCGAACGTCGGGAAGTCCAGTCTCATCAATGCGCTGCTCGGACGGCGCAATCTGGTCAAGACCAGCGCCACGCCCGGCAAGACCCAGGCCATCAACTTCTTCCTGATAAACGAACGGTTCCGGCTGGTGGACCTGCCCGGCTACGGCTTCGCCAAGGTGCCGCTGGAGGTGCGCCGGCGCTGGGAGGGCCTCGTCTCCGGCTACCTGCGCGACCGCCCCTGCCTGCGGGGGGTGGTGGTGATCCTGGACGCCCGGCACGACCCCAGTCCGCTCGATCGCCAGCTCAAGGACTGGCTGGACGCCGCAGGTGTGGAGGCGCTATACGTCGCCAACAAGATCGACAAGCTCAAGCGCCGGGAGGTGCCCATCCGCCTGAAGGCCATGGCGGCCGCGTTGGAGCTGGATGCCCCGCCGCTGGCCTGCTCCGCGCAAACGGGGGCGGGCCGCCAGGAGGTGTGGCAGCGGCTGGGTGCGTGGTTGCGCGAGCCTATGCGCGATCGCAGCGCTTCGTGAAGGCCTCCGTGACGAGTGCGACATGACCGAAGTCCGCCGCTCCCTGCTGGCCCGTCGCGCCCGTCCTGTGCTGGCGACGACCACGCGCGGGGTGGATGCCACCATGGTGCTGTGGATGGTCTCACTCAGCGGCCTGTGGGGGCTCAACGCCATTACGATCAAGGCGGTCACCACCGGCATGGCGCCCTTGCTGGCCGCCGGACTGCGGGGTCTGGTGGCGCTGGTGCTGCTGGTGGCCTGGGGGGCATGGCGCGGCGAGCGGCTCCTGTACCGTGGCCACCTGTTGCGGCACAGCATCGTCGCTGGGCTGATGTTCGCGGCCGAGTTCTGCCTGTTCTACACGGGCGCGCGCATGACCACGGGTGGCCATGTGGCCATTTACATCAACATGGCGCCGTTCTTCGTGGCCGCCGGGGCGCACTTCCTGCTGCCGGGCGACCGCATGACCTGGCTGCGCTGGGCCGGCCTGGTGCTCGCATTCGCGGGCGTCGTGGTGCTGTTCTCCGGCGATCTGGCCACCGGCCAGGGCGGCTACTTGCGCGGCGATCTGCTGGTCATCGCCGGAGCCGCCGTGTGGGGCCTCACCACGCTGTACATCAAGCGTTACATGGTGGCGGAGATGAGCGGCTTCGAACTGCTCTACGTGCAGATCGCCGTCTCCACGCCGGTGCTGCTGGTGCTGGCGGCCCTATGGCATCCGGGCGCGCTGGCCGCGATCGCCCCGCTGTCCTGGGGCATCGTGCTGTTCCAGGGCATCGTGGTCGTGTTCTTCAGCTACCTGGCCTGGATGACCCTGCTGCGCATCTATCCGGCCAGCGCCATGCAAAGCTTTACGTTCCTCACGCCCGTGTGGGGCGTGGCACTGGGCGCGCTGATGCTGGGCGAGCGCGTCACCATCGCCACGTTCGCGGCCATCGCCCTGGTGGGGCTGGGGCTGTATCTGGTCAACCGACCCGCTCGCGCCTGACCGGGAGCCGGCCGTCATGGAACAGCGCACCCTGGGCCGCACCGGCTGGCGCGTCAGCGAGATCGCCTGCGGCACCTACCAGAGCTTCAACGTGGCCGGACGGCGTGGGCAGGAGCGCGTGCTGGCGCTGATGCGCGCGAACCTGCAGGCGGGCGTGAACCTGTTCGATTCCGCCCCCATGTATGGCCACAGCGAGGCCAATATCGGCGCAGCGCTGCCTGCGCTGGGCCCGGCAGGCGCGCAGGCCTTCATCGCCACCAAGGTGCTGCAGTCCTCCGCGGAGGGCGCACAGCGGCAAATCGAGCATTCGTTCTCCGCCATCGGCGGGCGCATCGACCTACTCCAGATCCACAACATGGCCGGCTGGCGCGAGGTGCTGCCGCTGCTGGCGGAGCTCAAGGCCCAGGGCCGCATCCGCGCCACGGGCGTGACGCACTATGCCCCCGGCGCCTTCGGCGAGATCGAGGCCGCCATGCGCACGGGCCTCGCGGACGTGATCCAGATTCCCTACAACCTGCAGGAGCGCCAGGCCGAGCGCCGCCTGCTGCCCTTGGCGCGCGAGCTGAGCTTGGGCGTGCTGGTGATGACGCCGATCTGCCCCCTGTTCCGGCGCGGGGCCCTGCTGGATCGCCTGCGCGGGCTCGATCTGGCGCCTTACCGGCCCTACGGCGTCAGCGATGCCGGCAGCCTCAGCCTCAAGTGGCTGCTCAGCAAAGATCCCACGCTGGTGCTGCTGCCCGCGACGTCCCGGCCCGAGCGCGTGGCCAGCAACGCCGCCGTCTCCGGCACACCGCCGCTGCCCGCCAACCTGATGGCGGAGCTGGAACGCCGCGTGGGCTGAGTATCGCCCCCCGCATTTCGCCTGAATCCGCCACGCAATTCCGGGAGAATGACGCTCCCCTCAGCCACCGAATCGCCTGAATCGCCACGCGCGATGTGCGCCTTCGCCGGCCGGAATGCTGAGTGCGATCGGGCTTGCACCTTGGTCGCAAGCCGGGTACTGTCCGCCTGGGAAAGCAAATAGCGACGCCCGTGAAGCAGGGGGGCCCCGTCTAGGAGCATGCGGTTGGGAGGGCTGCTGACAGCACTTCGGCAGCCGCCGCCGTGGTGAACCCCGCGAGCTTCGGCGATGTCGCGTGCCAAGGGGCCCGTAGCTGGGCCAACGCCGTTCACTCAAGTCACTGGGGGGCCGTTGAACGATCTCAAGTCCATCGCCGATCTGCGCCGACAATTCGCTGATCATCCGCATCTTTCCTTCGATGAAGGATCGGCGCACACCGGCACCGAGCAGCGCCGACATCCACGCATCCGCTTTGCGCATGCACCAACGGCGCAGAATGCGGCACTGCCCTATCGTCTGGTGGATCTCTCGCAGTCCGGCTTCTCCTTCTTCACCAGCCGGATGCTGGAGCGCGGTGCCCCGCTGGCTTTGGGTGGCACCGACGGTGAGCGCTTCGCAGCCGACATTGTGGACAGCCGGGCCACAAGCTTCGATTCGTCTTTCATCGACCGCGACTTTCGCTACCAGGTGCACTGCCAGTTCCACAATGTGCTGGGCATGCCGCAGGTTGCCAGCCTGCTGGGCGAGCTCTCCACGCTCACGCTGGACTCGGCCGACTAATTCCTCGCGCCAGGATTGTCGCGCCCGGGAGCAATCGGGCGCGTCTCACG
This sequence comes from bacterium, assembly GCA_035266845.1. Classification (GTDB taxonomy): domain Bacteria; phylum SAR324; class SAR324; order SAR324; family JACQKK01; genus DATFMP01. Next base: position 32,860 of record DATFMP010000061.1, on the reverse strand, counting down.
TGCCGGCAATTCGCGCTACCTCTGCTGCTCCGATGTTCGTGTAGGCAGGAGGGTCTGGGGGAGCCACGCTCCCCCAGATCGCAGGAGAGATGTGGGCAATCCGGGCCAGGCTGTGCCTGGAAATTGACCGAACGTCGCTATCCCCCCACGCTTGTCATTCTGAGGCCCGCCCAGCGGGTCGAAGAATCTGCTTGATCGCAGGCAAGACGGATTCCTCGCTGCGCTCGGAATGACACCGTCTCCTTGCAGCGCGGGCGATTCCACGCCTTGCCAGACTGCACTAGAAGCGCAGCGAGATGGAGAATGGCACGACCGTGGCGTGCTCGTGGGTCTTCAGGAAGGCCAGGGAAGCCAGGAAGTTCCACCAGAAGTGCACTGCCACGCCCTGTCCGATGGCGTAGTCGTTGCGCTGCTGCAGCCAGCCCAGGTACGCGCCGAAGAGCGTCGCGCCCAGCGCGGTGGCCTGCCCCGCGTTGCCCTGGTGCGAAAGGCCGAACACGGCGGAGGAGATGCCCAGGCCCCAGTACGGTCCGAATGCGGCGCTGGCATCGTTGTTCAGGAAGCCGCGGAAAAACGCCTCCTCGCCCACGGCCACGCCCGCGTGCTCGGCGAAATAGCGCAGGCGCAGTTCGTCGCGCTCGATGCTGCTGTCCGGGGCGTAGACCAGGTTGTCGTTGGAGGCCGGGGCCAAAGCCAGGTACAGCGGCACGAGCAGCGGCGCGATGGTGGTGGGCCGCCGCAGCCACTCCCACGAGAACGGGGCCAACGCCAGATCCTGCAGCGACTCCTGGGGTGCCGGCGTGCTGTACCGGGCGGCGTATTCCGGCCGGGCGCGGGCATCGCGGTAAGCGGCGAAGGACGAGTAGAAGGCCACGTCCAGCGCGCCAACGCCATACTGGTCGCCCACCACGGTGGTGCGGTTGATGCGGATCGTGTTGGTGGAGAGGTCTTCCCGCTGGTCGACTGGAATGTAATCCGGGCGGTTGACGTGCTGGCGGAACTGGTTGAGCAGCACCAGGTACAGAGACGCGTAGGCCGCACCCTGGCCGTAGTCCCCGTTCAGCACCTGCCCGGTGCCAGGCAGCAGCAGGCTGCCCAGCGCCGCCCACTCCGGGGGAGCCGCCCGGGCCGGGGCGCCCCACACCAGCGCCAGCGCCACCAGCAGGGGAGGCAGCCACCGCACACACCGGAGCGGCCCGCGCTTCACACCGTCACTCGTAGGCTTCCGCAAGCAGCTCCACCGGATGGGCGATGCGCACCTTGAGCCGTGCATCGCGGGCACCCAGGCCAAGCTGCAGCAGGCAGCCCGGATTTCCCGTGGCGACGACCTCTGCCCCGCTGGCGCGGATGTGGCCCATCTTGCGGGCCAGCAGGCGCCGGGACATCTCCGGCTGCATCAGACTGTAGCTGCCCGCGCTGCCGCAGCACCAGTCCGCCTCAGCCAGGGGCACCAGCTCCAGGCCGGGCACCTGCCCCAGCAGGGCGCGCGGGGCCTGACCCACCTTCTGGGCGTGCAGCAGGTGGCACGGATCGTCGTAGGCCACCTTGCGCGGCACGGCGCGCGTGGGGGGGCGCAGCGGCTGCTCGGCCAGGAACTCGCACACGTCCTTCACGCGCGCGCTGAAGCGCCGGGCACGCTCGGCCCAGTCCGCGTCGCCCGCCAGCAGCTTGCCGTAGTCCTTCAGCATGGCCCCGCAACCCGCGGAGTTCACCACCACCGGGGCCTCGCCCAGGGCCTCGAAGACCTCGATGTTGCGGCGGGCCAGCGTGAGCGCGTCGGCCTCCTCGCCCGCGTGGTGATGCAGCGCGCCGCAGCAGACCTGCCGCTCGGGCACATGCACGGCGTAGCCGTTGGCGTGCAGAACCTTGGCCGTAGCCGCGTGCACCCGCCCGAACACGGCGTCCATCACGCAGCCGCTCAGCATCGCCACGGGCCGGGCTGTTTCGGAGTCCGGGGCTCCCTGCGCCGCGCCATCCGCAGCCAGCCAGGCGCGGGCGGATGGCCGCCAGGCCCGCGGAGCCGCGATGGGCGGTGAGCGGCGCTCCAGTCGCGCCAGCCGCTTGGAGAGCAGCCGCAGCAGGCCGCGGCCGCCTAGCAGCCAGCGCAGCCCGCTGTGCCGCAGCAGCCACATCGCCCAGGCCACGGCGCGCAGCCAGCGTGGCCGCACCAGCACGCGGTTGAGCAGGAACCGCTTGACCAGAGGCGCGCCGTTGCGGGCGCGCAGGTCCACTGCGTCGTCGATGCGCGCGGCCTCCAGCATGTCGTGGTAGCGGATGCCCGAGGGACAGGCGGTTTCGCAGGCCATGCAGCCCAGGCAGAACCACAGCTCGTGCCGGATGTCGCCGATGTCCAGCTCGCCCTGGGCCGTGCGGTACATCAGCTCCAGCCGCCCGCGCGGGGACGACACCTCGTGACCCGTCTCGCGGTAGGTGGGGCAGGCCGGCAGGCAGAAGCCGCACTTAATGCACAGCGATTCCGCATCCTGCCAAGCTTGTGCGAGCCGGGTATCGGGCAGGTCGATGAGGGGGCGTGCCGCTTCCGTCATGGCGTGCCGCAGGGGCCGGTTGTGCAGGGTTGCGCGCGGGTGGCCATCTCAGCCCTCCGCCGCGAGGTAGCGCCCCGGCGCCAGTACGTCCCCAGGGTCAAAGCGCTGCTTGAACATGCGCATCAGCCGGGTCTCGCCCGCATCCGCGCCCAGGGAATCCAACCGGGCCTTGAAAGCGGGCGGGGCCACCTCCAGCACCAGGTAGCCGCGCTGCGTGGCCAGGTCGCGGCGCAGGCGCGCGGTGCGTTCCAGCAGGCCGGTTGCGGCGGACTCTGGCACGTTGCCCACCGCCACGTGGAGCTGACCTGCCGCATAGTCCGTCACAGTGGCGTGTGCGACGCCCGCCGGCGCCAGGGCCTCCGCCACGCGACCCAGCGTGGCCGCCACCGCCGTGGGCAGCACCCCCACGCGCAGGCGCAGGGCGGCCGATTCGCCAAGCACCGCCGCAGGCTGTTCCAGCACCTCGCGCAGCGCGGGCGAAATACCCTCCGCCTCGGTCAGCTCCGTCGCTCCCTGCTCGCGCAGCAGGGCTTGCCCATCGCGAAGCTGGCGTTGCAGACTCGCAGTGCGCCCCTCGAAGCCCACCAGCAGGTGTGCCGCGCCGGGCGGGGCCACGCGCTGCAGCGTGCCATAGGCCTGGGCCGCCGAGGGGGCATCCAGCAGCAGCAGAAAGGCCGGCAGCAGCCGCGACCGGAACAGCGCCGCCGCGGCCCCCGTCGCCTGCTCCACTGTGCCGAAGGCGCCCAGCAGGCAGCGCTCCTGGTCCGGCATGGCGAAGAGCTTGAAGGTGGTCTCCACCACCACGCCCAGCATGCCCTGCGAGCCCAGGAAGAGCTTGTTCATGTCGTAGCCGGCCACGTTCTTGAGCACCTTGCGGCCGTAGCGCACCAGGCTGCCATCGGGCAGCGCCACACGCAGGCCCAGCAGCTGGTCGCGCACCTCACCATAGAGCAGGCGCCGGGGCGCGGTGCGGTTGGCCGCCACGCAGCCGCCCAGGGTGTGCGGTGCGTCCGCGAAGGCGATGGCCAGCATCTGGTGGCTGGCGGCGATGCGCCGGTTGGCCTCCGCCACGGTGAGGCCCGCCCCCGCCGTGAGCGTGAGGTTCTCCACGTCGTGATCGCTCAGCTCCGCCAGACGCGACAGAGAGAGCGCCACCTCGTAGTGGGCGGGCGCCGCGCCGCGCCCGATGCCGGTGCCGCTACCCCAGGGCACTACGCCCCAGCCCTCGCGTGTGGCCAGGGCCAGCAGCTCCGCCACCTGCTCGGGGGTTTCGGGAAATGCCACCGCCGCCGGCTGCACGCCGTCCACGGCGAAGTCCGCCCGCGCCGCCTCGCCCGTCGCGATGCGCTCGGTGCCGAGCAGCGCCTCCAGGGCGGCGTTCACTGATTCCGCCGAGCTTGTCATGGCCGGGCCTTTGCGCTGGACGTGGCGCCGGCCGCCTGCTGGGCCGCTGCATCCCGCGCATCGAAGAGGCGGGTAGGGAATATCTTGCGGGGATTGAGCAGGTCCGCGGGATCCAGCACTTCCTTCACGGCGAACATCATGCGCAGGTCGTCACCGTTGTACATCAGGTCGATCTCGTTCTGCTTCTCCACGCCCACGCCGTGTTCGCCCGTGATGGAGCCGCCCAGCTCCACGCACATCTCCATGATGCGGTGGTGGGCCTCCAGAGCGGCCTCGCGGGCCTTCGGGTCATTGCCGTCGAAGGGGATCAGCGGGTGCAGGTTGCCGTCGCCCGCATGGGCCAGGGTCACGACGTCCAGCCCCCGCTCGTCGCAAATGGCCAGCACGCGGCGGATGGCCTCGGCCAGCAGGTTACGCGGCACCGTCACGTCCATCACATAGACCGTGTGGGAGTAGCGCGCCATGGCGCCATAGGCGGCCCGCCGCGAGAGCCACAGCTTGCCTGCCTCCTCCTCGCTCTGGGCGGTCTGGATTTCGATGGCCTCGTTGGCCTCGCAGACCTCCTTCACGCGGCGCAGTTCCAGCTCCATGCCGTCGCTCAGCCCGTCCATCTCGATGATCAGCGAGGCGCCCGCCTGCTGTGGGTAACCCACGTGGACGTGGCGGTCCACCATGTCCATGGTCTTCTTGTCCAGCAGTTCCAACGCCGCGGGCAGGATGCCCGTGGCCATGATGCCCGAGACGGCGTTGGCCGCATGATCCACGGTGGGGAACAGCGCGAGTTGGGTGACCACGGTCTCCTGCAGGGGCAGGATGCGCACCCAGATGCGGGTCACGATGCCGAGCGTGCCCTCCGAGCCCACCATCAGGCCGGTGAGGTCCATGCCCGGCCGGCTGCCCACCGGGCCGCCCAGTTGCACGATCTCGCCATCGGGCAACACCACCTCCACGCCCAGCACATGGTTGGCGGTCACGCCATACTTGAGGCAGTGCATGCCGCCGGCGTTGTTGCCCACATTGCCGCCGATGGTGGAGACCACTTGGCTGCCGGGGTCGGGCACGTAGTTGAAGCCGAAGCCGAGCCGCGCCAGGTGCGCCTTGAGGTCCTGGTTGATCACCCCCGGCTCCACCACCACCAACCGGTTCTCCGGGTCCACCTCCAGCACACGGTTCATGCGCGAAAGGCCGATTACGATGGCCTGCTTCTGGGGCAGCGCTCCGCCGTTGATGCCCGTGCCGGAGCCACGCGCGATCACGGGCACGCCCTCTGCGCGGGCCAGCCGCACCAGCTCGGCCACCTGCTGCGTGCTGCCCGGATAGGCCACGGCCAGGGCTTCCAGGCCGCGGTACACAGAGGCATCGTAGCTGTAGACGACGCGGTCCGCGGTCTCGTGGCGCACGTTGTCCGCCCCCACGATGGCCCGGATGCGGCGCAGCAGGGATTCCGGCGGGCTCTGCAGATCAGCGGTCATGGTTTCCGTGCGGTGTGGTCGAGGAATCCCGGGCGTGGCGGCGCGCTCTCCCTCCGTCTTGTAAGGCCCGGGGGGCGCTGCTGTCAAAACATCGGCACCGCTGATTGCCCGGATCGCCCCTGCGCGGTGCCGCCCGCGCTAGGGCTGGAGGACGGGCTGCTCGGGATGCGGCCGGTACAGCAGCAGCGTGCGTCCCACGCTCTGGGCCAGCGCGGCGCCCGTTTGCTCGATGATCTGGGCCGCCACCGCCTGAGGATCGTGCGGGCAGGTCTTCAGCACCTTCACCTTGATCAGCTCGTGGGCGATCAGGTTGTCCTCCACCTGGGCCACCACCGATTCCACTAACCCCTGCTTGCCGACCTGCGTGACGGGCTTCAGGTGGTGGCCCAGGGCGCGCAGGGTGCGCTTCTGCTTTCCGGTCAGCTCGATGGTCATGGTGGGTCGGCTAGGGGTGCATGGGTGCCGCGGCGTCTCGGCACCGCGCGGGTCGGGGGCCTGGGGTGAGCATAACCGGATCGGGCCGCGCCCGCGAGTGTTGCGTGCGAATCCCGAGTCTGGCGAGGTCCCCTGTGGGGCTGCCGGCGCTTGGCCCGGGGCGCCAGGAGGGATACACTTGGGCGTGATAAGCGTTGAACCGGTCATCCGCAGCGCGGGGGCACCAGCCGGAGGGAAGGCTTCATGAAGTATGCATTCATCGGCGGTGGCAACATGGGCCGCGCCCTGGCGGCGGCCCTGGTCGGCAAGGGGGTGTGCCTGGCCGAGGACATCCTCGTCGTCGAGCCGGCCGAGGCGGCCCGTGAGCGCGTCGCGAACCTGGGCTGTGTGGTGGCGGAGCAGATTGACGCGGCGGTTTCCGAGGCGCCCGTGGTGCTGCTGGCCGTGAAGCCGCAGTCGGCCCCGCACATGTTCGAGCAGCTCAAGCCGCATCTCAAGGCGAACCAGGTGGTGGTCTCGATCATGGCCGGTGTGACGATCGACACGGTGCACAATGCGCTAGAGCACGAGGCGATCGTGCGTGTGATGCCCAACACGCCCGCGCAGGTGGGGCTGGGCATGAACGTGTACCACGCCGCGCCCACCGTGACGGGCACGCAACTCCGCGCCGTGGAGGCACTGCTGCAGGCCTCCGGAGAGTCGCTGGCCGTGGCCAACGAAGACGCCATCGACGCCGCGACGGCCGTCTCCGGCAGCGGCCCCGCCTACGTGTTCTACATCGCCGAACACTGGACGAATGCGGCGCTCAAGCTGGGCTTCACGGCCGAGGAGGCGGAGCAACTGGTGCAGCAGACGCTGATCGGGGCCACGGCGCTGTGGAAGGACCAACGTGTGCCCCCCGCCACGCTGCGCGAGCAGGTGACCTCCAAGGGAGGTACCACCGCCGCGGCGCTGGAGCACTTCGAGCAGCACGAGATCGGCAAGCACTTCGAGGAGGGCGTGGAGCGCGCCTACCAGCGCGCGAAGGAGTTGGGCGGCTGAACAAGCGGCGCGTGGCGCTCCACCTCGCCGAGAGGAGGCAGGCGAACGATGACGCAGAGCGAGCCGGGCACACAGTCCCTGCCGCGCATCATGATGGTCGACCACGAGCTCTCGGATCTGAGGTCCGTCAAGACGATCCTGACGCGGGAGAATTACGAGTGCGACCTGCTGCTCTTCGACAATGGGCGGGATGCGTTGAACTACCTGCGCGGCCACGCGGTGGACCTGATCCTGTTGGACCTGGCCATGCCGGACATGGACGGCTTCGAGGTCATGACCCGACTCAAGGAGAACCCTGGCACTGTCGGGATTCCGGTGATCTTCCTCTCCGCCTATCAGGAGACAAACTACATTCTCCGGGCCTTCGAGCTGGGGGCGCAGGACTTTATCGGCAAGCCCATCAGTGCGCCCATCCTCGCCGCGCGTATCCGTTCAGCGTGCGAAAGAAACGGGCGGCTGAGGACATAGGGCGCGACGCTCCACGATGGAAAGAGGAGGCGGGCGAACGATGACGCAGAGCGAGCCGGGCACACAATCCCTGCCGCGCATCATGATGGTCGACGACGAGCTGTCGAACCTGCAAATCGTCAAGATCATCCTGACGCGGGAGAACTACGAGTGCGAGCTGCTGCTCTACGACAACGGGCGGGAGGCGCTGGACTACCTGCGTGGCCATCCGGTGGACCTGATTCTGCTGGACCTGGCCATGCCGGGCATGGATGGCTTCGAACTCATGACCCGGCTCAAGGAGAATCCCGCCACCGCGGAGGTGCCGGTGATCTTCCTCTCCGCCTACCAGGAGACGGACTACATTCTGCGGGCCTTCGAGCTGGGCGCGCGGGATTTCATCGGCAAGCCCATCTTTTCGCCCATCCTCACCGCGCGCATCCGTCAGACCATCGAGGCGCAGCGCCTGCAGACCGAGCTGCAGCGCAGCAACGACGAGCTGCTGAACACCAACCGGCTCAAGGACGAGCTGCTCTCCATCTGCTCGCACGACCTGCGGGCGCCCCTGAACTCCATCGAGCTGATCTGCCAGTTCCTCTCCGACGGCGCCTCGGGCCCCGCGGAGCAGTCGCCGGGCGAGCTGATCAACCGCATCGTGAGCCAGACGCGCCTGGCACGCCGGCTGGTGGAGAACCTCCTCGATCTGAACCGCATCGAGGAGGGGCGGCTGGTTCCCTCGCCATCCTTCTTCTCCGTGGAGGAGTTGGTGCGTTCCTGCCTGGATGACGAGCTGCCGACCTTCCAGGCACGCAAGCTGGAGCATGCGCTGGACCTGCCGGCGCAGGAACTGCTGTGCTTCGCCGACCGGGAGATGATCTCCCAGGTCGTGCACAACATCCTGAACAACGCCGCCAAGTACGCCCAGTCGCGCGTGAAGCTGGAGTGCGCGCTGGAGGACTTCTCGGATGGGCAGGGAGGGCGGCTGGCCCTGGCCATTGCGGATGACGGCCGCGGCATTCCCCCCGCGCAGCAGCAGTCCGTCTTCGACAAGTATGCCAAGCTGGAGCTGCACGGCAGCGGGAGCGGGCTGGGCCTGTACATATCGCGCCAGATGATGGAGCTGCACGAGGGTAGCATCACGGTCGAATCGAAGGCCGGCCAGGGCACCCGCTTCGTGGTGCGCCTGCCCAACGTGTTCGTCGCGGAGCAACTGCCCGATCTGGCCCCGTGCCAGCAGCAGCGGGTGGCGGTGGTCTCCGCCTCCAAGCCCACAGCCCAATTGCTGGAAGGCGTGCTGGTGGAGGCGGGCATGATCGAGGTGGCGTCGGCCACGACGCCTTCGCAGCTGGAGCGGTTGCTGGATGACCACCCGCCCGCGCTGGTCGTGGTCGATGTGGCGTCCGAGTTGCTGGCGGGACTCCTCGTGGAGCGGCTGGGGGCTGCCAATCCGGGGTGCGCCTGGATCCTCTATGGCGAGGCGGGCGACGCCGCGCGCCTCGCCGCGCGCTTGCGCACCGCCACCGGCACGGTGCCGCCGCCGCTCAATCCGCTGATGTACCTGCGCGAGGTGAACCGGTTGCTGCAGCCAGAGGGAAACGCGGGGGCCGCCGCGACCGTTTAACGAACCGGGGCGCGTTGTGCGTTCACTCCAGCACGAGCCAATGGAAATGGAACGATGAATCGCAAACGGCTGCTGATCGTGGACGATGAGCCGGAGAATCGCACCGCGCTGACGGACATCTTCTCCGCAGAGTTCGACGTGCACACGGCCAACGATGGCCAGGAAGCGTTGGACAAGGCCGCGGTGTTGCGACCCGACCTGATCATCCTGGATATCGTGATGCCTCGCATGGATGGCTTTCAGGCTTGCCTGAAGCTGCGTCAGGCCGAGGACACCAAGCACGTGCCGATCATCTTTCTCACCTCCAAGAACCAGCCGGAGACGGAGTCCTTCGGGCTCGATCTGGGCGCGGACGATTTCGTGGGCAAGCCCTTCAACCGCGAGGTGCTCAAGGCGCGCGTGAACAAGCGGCTGGGAGCGCAGCAGCGCGACCCCCTGGGCGAATACACGGAACTGGAGGATTGCCGCGTCTACTGGGAGCGCCATGAGGCCGCCTGCGGCGACGAGCGCATCCCCCTCACGGCCAAGGAAATCGGCCTGCTGCGGCTGTTCGTGGAGAACCAAGGGCGGCTGCTGACCCGCAACATGATCCTCGACAAGGTCTGGTCGGATACCTACATCACCGACCGCACCATCGATAGCCACGTGAAGGAACTGCGCCGCAAGATCCCGCCCATGGCGCGCCTGCTCAAGACCGTCTACGGCAGCGGCTACCGGCTGGACCTTTAACGTCAGGTCACACGCGGACGCGAACAGCACCAGCGCCAGCAAGGCACACCCGTGCGCTCGAGGCCGTAGGCGCGGCCGTCAGGTTCCCTGCCGGACGCTCAGCGCATCGGCGGGAGGGACGCTGCTGGTGGAAGGGAAGAGGGGGAGGGCAGTGCCGGCTAGCGCTCCATCCGTTCGCGCTCGCGGCGGGCTTCCTTCTTGCGGACCTTTTCCGCCTGCGCGCGCTTGAGGCGCTTGGCCAGCGAAGGCTTGATGTTGAACTTGCGGCGGCTCAGCTCTTTGAACAGCCCCTCCTTGATGAGCTTGCGCTTCAGGTCCCGCATTGCGCGGTCCACTTGGTCGTTGGAGACCTTCACCTCGATCATGTCGTCGTCGCTCCTCTCCTCCTGGCGGAACTTGGGTTGGCACCTAGGCCCGGGTAACTTGCTTGTTTAGCATAGCATCGCCCGCGGGACAATGGCCAACCTGCCTGCCCGCCGCGCTTTCCGCCATTTGCGTCGAGGGTCGTCGCGGCGGGATGGCCGACCGCCCGCGGTGCGGCGTTGCCCGATGCGGCAAAATCCGATATATGATCGGTTTTGGTTTGTCGAGGCCGCCACAACACACCGCCCACGCGAACAGCCCGTCATGACGATACTGGAAGCCCTAGCGTCCCTGCACACCGAAGCCGTCGCCGCGCTGGAGGCGCTGCAGACCTCCCAGGAGCTGCCCGTTTGGTATCGCACCTACCTGGGCCGCAAGGGGCGCCTCACCGAGGTGCTGCGCGGGCTGGGGGCGCTCACGGCGGACGAACGGCCAAAGGCCGGCCAGCGCGCCAACGAGGTGAAGGAGGCGCTGGAGTCGGCCTTCCAGGGGCGCCAGACGCAGATCAAGGAAGCGGAGCTGCAGGCGGCGATCTCGGCGGATCGGGTGGATATCACGCTACCCGGGCGGCCCATGGGGCCGGGGCACCTGCACCTAAGCACGCGCACCCTGCGCCGCGTGCGGGAGATCTTCGCCGAGATGGGCTTCCGCGTGTACGAGGCGCCGGAGGTGGAGACGGACGAGAACAACTTCGAGCTGCTGAACATCCCCGCCTACCACCCCGCCCGCGATATGTGGGACACGTTCTGGGTCAACGACAAGGTGGTGCTGCGCACCCACACCTCGCCGGGCCAGATCCGCTGCATGCGCGAAGCGCACCCGCAGCCGATCCGCGTGATCCTGCCCGGCAAGTGCTACCGCTACGAGCAGATCACGCCGCGCTCGGAGCATCAGTTCTACCAGGTGGAAGGCTTGGCCGTGGGCCACGGTATCCGCCTCACGGACCTCATCGGCACCATGCAGGCCTTCGCCAACAAGATGTACGGCGAGGGCCGGCGCATGCGCATCCGCGGCAGCTACTTCCCGTTCACCGAGCCCTCGGTGGAGATCGACATGGACTGTATCCTCTGCCGTGGCGAAGGCTGCCGCGTCTGCAAGCAGACGGGCTGGCTGGAGGTGGCCGGGGCGGGCATGGTGCACCCGGTGGTGCTGGCCAACGGCGGCTACGATCCCGACGAGTGGAGCGGCTTCGCCTTCGGCATGGGCGTGGAGCGCCCGGCCATGCTCCAGCACGGCATTGAGGACATCCGCTACTTCTACGGCAACGACCTGCGGTTCCTGCGTCAGTTCTGACGCGGCCCGCCCCCCAATCGAGACGGTACCGGCACGATGGCGCTGCGCGTTCCCATCAAGTGGTTGCAGGACTATGTGGACATCGACCTGACCCCGCAGGAGCTGGCCGAGCGCCTTACCGTGGCCGGGCTGGAGGTGGAGTCCGTCACCGGCATCGGCGCCGAGTGGGGTCGCGAGGCGGTGGTCGTGGGTGCCATCGAGAAGGTGCTGCCCCATCCCAACGCGGACCGGCTCTGCCTGGTGCAGGTGGCCTACGGCAAGCCGGAGCCGCTGACCGTGGTGACGGGCGCGCCGAACATGCTGCGCTACCTGAGCGAGCCGCTGCCCAGCCCGGCGCCGCGGGTGCCCTTCGCCATGGTGGGCGCGGAGCTGATCGACGGACACGCCAGCGACGGCCGCAAGCTCAAGCTCAAGGCCGGCAACATCCGCGGGGTGCGCTCCGAGGGCATGGTCTGCTCGGAGAAGGAACTGGGGCTCAGCGAGGAGCACGAGGGCATCCTGATCCTCCCCGATGATGCCCCGGTGGGCGCGCCGCTGGTGGAGTACCTGGGCGATGCCGTGCTGGAGTTCGACATCAAGGGCGGCTTCGCGCACCTGATGTGCATCTACGGCATCGCGCGCGAGACCGCCGCGATCCTGGGCGGCACCCTGCGCGACGACGTGCTGCGCGCCGCCCGCCCCGATGGCCTGAAGCCCAGCAATGAGCCGCCCTACCTCAAGCTGGAGGTCACGGATGCGGCGATGTGCCCGCGCTACACCGTGACGCTGATCGAAGGCATCACGGTGCAGCCTTCGCCCTTCTGGCTGCAGCAGCGCCTGCTGCGGGCCGGCATGCGCCCCATCAATGCCGTGGTGGATGCCACCAACTACGTGATGCTGGAACTGGGGCAGCCCACCCACGCCTTCGACTACAAAACGCTGCGGCCCGAGAAGAAGGGCCAGCCCCCGCTGATTCGCGTGCGTCCGGCCCATCCGCGCGAGAAGATGCACACCCTGGACGGCGTGGAGCGCACATTCGACGACCGGATGCTGCTCATCACGGACGGCGGCGGGCCGGTGGGCATCGCGGGCGTGATGGGCGGGCTGGAATCGGAGATCACCGACGGCACCACCACGGTGCTGCTGGAATCGGCCAACTTCGAGTTCCTCAACACGCGCCGCACCAGCCAGCTCCTCAAGCTGCGCACGGAGGCCAGCGACCGCTTCGGCAAGCGACTCGATCCGGAGCTGGCGCTCCAGGGCGGGCTGCGCTGCGCGCACCTCATCGCGGAGTTGTGCGGCGGCACGGTGCACACGGTGGTGGGCGATCTGTATCCCGATCCGCGCACCCAGGCGCCCATCGAGCTGCGACCGGACTTCGTCACGCGCCTGCTGGGCGTGGAGGTGCCGGGCGAGGAGATCCTGCGCATCCTGCGCGCGCTGGAATTCCAGGTGGAAGGCTCCGATCCGCTGGTGGTCACGCCGCCTTCGCACCGCATGGACGTCTCCATCGCGGCCGACCTGGTGGAGGACGTGGGCCGCATCCACGGCTACGACCGCATGCCCCACACGCTGATCGGCGACGAGATGCCCCCGCAGGAGCGCAATCTGCGGCTGGAGGGCACGGAGTTGATGCGTGACGTGCTCACCGGCTGCGGGCTGGACGAGATCATCACCTACTCCATGATCTCGCTGGAGGATGAGCGCCGCCTGCACCCGGATCGCGCGCCGGTGGACGAGTCCACCTATCTGCGCGTACAGAACCCGCTCTCGGCGGAGCGCGCGCACCTGCGGCGGCGCCTGCTGGCCGAGGGGCTGAACACGACGCGGGCCAATCTGCGCTTCGGGCGCCGCGTGGCCATTTTCGAGGTGGGTGCGGCGTTCTGGCCTCAGCCGGGCGCCGTGCTGCCGGACGAACCGGCACGGCTGTGCGTCCTCCTCACCGGGCCGCGCGACCCCGCCTCCTGGCTGGACGGTGCCGAGCCGGCGGGCTTCGACTTCTTCGACGTGAAGGGGCTGGTGGAGACCCTGCTGGAGCGCCTGGAGGTGCCGGAAGCAACCTGGGACTACGGCGCCGATGCCGCCTACCACCCCGGCCGCTCGGCCGTGCTGAAGATCGGCGGCGCCGTGGTGGGGCAACTGGGCGAGCTGCACCCGCGCGTGGTGGACGCCTTCGGTCTGCCCGCCCAGCCTGTCTGCGCGGCGGAGCTGGACGTGGGCGCGCTGCTGCACCAGTGGCGGGAGGATCGCCAGATGACGGTGCTCTCCAGCCATCCCCCGGTCTACGAGGACCTCGCCTTTGTGGTGGCGGAGACGGTGCCCGCGGAGCAGGTACGCGCGCTCATTGCCGAAACGGGCCGACCTCTGGTGCGCGACGTGGCGCTGTTCGACCTGTACCGCGGCGATCAGGTGGGCCCGGGCCGCAAGTCCCTCGCCTATGCCCTCACCTATCAGGCGGACGACCGCACCCTCACCGACGACGAGGTAGCCAAGGTGCGCACCCGCATCGTCAAGCGCCTGACCAAGGAGCTGGAAGCCCAACTCCGCGCCTGAGCGGCACGGCCAGGGCATTTCAGCGCCCCATTTGGCCGCAGGACCGTGTCATTCCAAGCGTAGCGAGGAATCTGTTGTGCCAGCGGATCCGCACCAAGTCCGGTGCGATCTCACCCACAGATAGAGTTCAGGGAGTCCCATACCCTGGTGGGACATGGGGGCCGAGAGGCCCCATGGCAGAATTGCGTTTCCGGATAAGAGAACTACGGCGCGGGGGAGGCTTCCGTGGCGGCCGCCTGGGCCTCCAGCTCCGGCGTCAGGCGCACGGGCACGCCACGCTCGTGCAGGGCGCGCTTGAGCTGGGGCACGGTCATCTGGCCGTAGTGGAAGACGGAGGCGGCCAGCACGGCATCGGCCTTGCCGGTGGTGAGGGCCTCGTAGAAGTGCTCCACGCTGCCGCCGCCGCCGGAGGCGATCACGGGGATGCCCACGCGGCTGCTGATGGCGGCGGTCACGTCCAGGTCGAAGCCGGTCTGGCGGCCATCCTGGTCCATGCTGGTCAGCAGAATCTCGCCCGCACCCCGGCGCGCCACCTCTTCCGCCCATTCCAACGCATCGATGCCGGTGGGCGTGCGTCCGCCGTGGGTGAAGACCTCCCAGCTTTCGCCGGAACGCTTCACGTCCATGGCCACCACGATGCACTGGCGCCCGAATCGCTCGGCGCCCTGGGAGATCAGCTCCGGGTTCTTCACGGCCGCGGTGTTGATGGAGACCTTGTCCGCCCCGGCGGTGACGATGCGGTGGATCTCCTCCAGCTTGGTGATGCCCCCGCCGATGGTGAACGGGATGAAGAGCACCCGCGCCAGGCGCGCCGCCAGGTCCAGCGTCAGCCCGCGGTTCTCGTGGCTGGCCGTGATGTCCAGAAACACCAGTTCGTCCGCGGACTGCTCGTTGTAGCGCATGGCCAGCTCCAACGGGTCGCCGGCGTCGCGCAGGCCCAGGAAGCTCACGCCCTTGACGACGCGGCCTTCCTTGATGTCCAGGCAGGGGATGATGCGTTTGGCGAGCATGAGGTGGGGCGCTCCGGGGCTCAGCGGTTGAAGTCGGCCAGCTCGGCCATGTGCAGGATGCCCTCGTAGAGCGCCTTGCCGATGATCATGCGGTCCACGCCGTCCGCCTCCAGGGCCGCCAGGGCTTGCACGTCGGCCAAGCGGGTAACCCCGCCCGAGGCCGTGACCTTCACACCGCTCTCGCGAGCGAAGGTGCCGATGGCTTCCGTGTTGGGGCCGGCCATCATGCCGTCGCGGGCGATGTCCGTGAAGATGATGCGCTCCACGCCCTTGGTCGCCCAGTCCCGCGCGAAGGCCACGGCGTCAAGCGCGGTGTCCTCGGCCCAGCCCTGCACGGCCACGCGGCCCTCGCGGGCATCGATGCCCAACTGCACGCGCTCGCCGCCGAAACGGGCCAGCGCCTGCTCCAGCGCGGCGGGGTCGCGCACGGCCAGCGTGCCCACGATGGCCGAGTCGATGCCCAAGGCCAGCGCGGCAGCGATGTCGTCCAGCGAGCGCAGACCGCCGCCCAGCTCCAGCGGAATGTCCACAGCGGCGCGGATGGCTCGCACGGCCTCCAGGTTGGCGCTCTCGCCGCGGAAGGCGCCGTCCAGGTCCACCAGGTGCAGCATGCGCGCGCCTTCGTCCACCCAGCGGCGGGCCATCGCGGCGGGATCGGCGCCGTATACGGTCTCGTCCTCCGCGCGGCCCTGGATGAGGCGCACACAGCGGCCTTGCTTCAGATCGATCGCAGGCAGAATCAGCATGGGGTACGGCGCGGGCTCCAGAGGTAACGATGGGGTTCAGGCCGTCAGGCTAGCACGGCCCGGCGCGGCGCACCATCGGCCGCCATGGCTGGCCCGGGCCCGATCGTTTACAATGGAATTGTCCGCGAGGATCGGGTTGACGTGACCGGGAGGAGGCGCTGCCGGGTGCCGGCAGGGTCAATCGCCGGACCGGAAAGGAGGTGCCATGAGACCGGTTGATTTCTCGCAGCAGCACAAGGAATTGTACCACGCGACGCGCCGGGTGCAGGAGGTGACGGCCGAGCGCGGCGTGTTCCTCGCCGTGGATGGGCAGGGCGCGCCGGGTGGCCCGGAGTTCCATCAGGCTTTGGAGCACCTCTACACGGTGGCCTACACGCTCAAGGCGCAGCTTAAGGCCGCTGGCACGGGCGACTTCAAGGTACCCAAGCTGGAATGTCTGTGGTTCGTTGACGACCCGCAGCGCACCGACCCCAGCCAGTGGAAGTGGCGGGCCCTGCTGCGCGTGCCGCAAAGCGTCACGCCCGCGCACCTGAAGGCGGCCCGCAAGGCTGTGGCCGAGCGCAAGGGCTGGGACCTACGCGACGTGCGCCGCGTGAGCTGGCGGGAGGGTCGTGCCCTGCAACTGCTCCACGTGGGGCCCTACGATGCCGTGGCCCCGGCCTACCAAGCACTGGGAGAAGCGGCGGCGCACTCGCACTACCGTGTGCGCGGACCGGCCCACGAGGTGTACCTGAACGACCCGCAGCGGACGGCGCCGGACAAGCTGCGCACCATCGTGCGCCTGCCCATCTCGCACCCGCGGCCGGCATACGCCGCCGGCCCGTCCGGCTTTTGAGCGGGATCGTCACGAAAGTGCTGGGGGATTTCCACTCCCGGGCCCCTACACACGGGTTCGAACATCGATGGTGGTTGCTTGTGTGCCAGGTCGTCTCGAAAGTCGGATGCTCCCACTGGGGCTTGTCGAGCACTGGACGTCACAGGTGGTGCCGCAAAGAATTAGAGTTACCAGAGCGTCCTGGCCAATCCGTAAACAGGGGGGCCGGGGGAGCGACCGCTCCCCCGGAACAAACGGTGTTGGTCGATGGTCCACAGCAGGCCCCGGGCGTGAGGTCTTTCGGGTGTGATTGACGGGGTGCCCCGGCGCTCCCTATGATGGCCCGCACGCATCGGCAATGCCGCCCCCGTCCCCGGCGGGGCGGTCCCCGAGGTACCCACAGGAGCTTGGCAGGCCACGCCACGACCATGAGTGACCGCTACCGCGCGCGGGGGGTTTCCGCGCAGAAGGAGGAGGTGCATGCGGCCGTGGGTCAAGTGGACCCCGGACTGTTCCCGGGCGCCTTCTGCAAGCTGGTGCCGGATGTGCTGTCGGGCGACCCGGCGTGGTGCTTGGCGATGCACGCGGACGGCGCGGGCACCAAGTCCGTGCTGGCCTACCTGACCTACCGCGAGACGGGCGACGTGCGCGTGTTCGAGGGCATCGTGCAGGATGCGATGGTGATGAACGTGGACGACCTGCTCTGCGTGGGCGCCCTCGGACCGTTCCTCTACTCCAACACCATCGGCCGCCACGCGCGGCGCCTGCCCGGAGAGGTGCTGCAGGCGCTGCTGCACGGCTTTGCGCGGCTGGAAGCGCAGTTCGCGGACTGGGGCATGCCGCTCATCGCCACGGGCGGCGAGACGGCGGATGTGGGCGACGTTGTGGCCACGCTGCTGTTGGACGTGACCATGGTGGCCCGCCAGCGGCGCGATGCCGTGGTGAGCAACGGCGGCGTGCAGCCGGGCGACGTGATCGTGGGCCTGGCCTCGGACGGACAGGCTACTTACGAGGAGCGCTACAACAGCGGTATCGGCAGCAACGGGCTCACCTCCGCGCGCCACGACCTGCTCTCGGACTATTACGCCGCCAAATATGCGGAGAGCTACGATCCGGACATGCCGGGCGACCTGCGTTACAGCGGGCCCTTCCGGTTGGAGGAGCCACTGCCCGGCACGCAACTCACGATCGGCCAGGGCCTGCTTTCGCCCACGCGCAGCCATGCGCCGGTCATCAAGGCGCTGCTGGAAGGGCACCGCGACCTGGTGGGGGCCCTGGTGCACTGCACGGGCGGTGGACAGACCAAGTGCCTGCGCGCCAGCCGGGGCATCCACTACGTCAAGGACGCCCTGTTCGAGCCGCCGCCGCTGTTCAAGCTGATCCGGCGCGTCAGCGGGACGGACTGGCGGGAGCTGTACCAGGTCTTCAACATGGGCCACCGCATGGAGGTCATCGGCCGGCCCGCCCTGCTGCCTCTTCTGGAGGAGATCGGGCGAGCATACGGCATCGCCGTGCGGCAGGTCGGGCATTGCGAGGCGAGCCCGCAGACTGTCCCCGCCGATGCGCCGCCGGGCACCGGCAACCGACTTACGCTCCACACCCCCGGCGGTGTGGAGACCTACCCATAGCGTTGACTGGCGCTACGCGCCGATGACGGCCACCGCGTCGATCTCGATCAGCGCGTCCGGGTGCACGAACTCGGAGATCTCCACCATTGTGGATGCGGGCAGGTGATCCGCGTGGAAGAACTCCAGCCGCGCGTCGTGGATCTCGCGGAAGCGGCTGATGTCCTTCACGAACACGGTCACCCGGACGATATCCCGGGGGGTTCCGCCGGCCTGCTCCAGCACCTTGGCTATGTTGCGCAGCACCTGACGCGTCTGGGCGCCCATATCGCCCTTGCCCACCAGTTCCATATTCTCGTCGAAGGCGATCTGCCCGGAGATGAACAGCAGTTCTCCGCCCGAGGTCTTGACCCCGTTGGAAAACGCCACGGGCCCGGAGAACGTGCCCCGTTGAGCCAGGGGCTTGGCGAGGGGGTAGACGGTCTTGGCCATGGAGACCTCCTTTCCGCGTAGATAACTCCCGTTGCACCGCACGCCGTCCGCCGGCGCCTTTGTGCCCGTACCGTAGACCACGGGCCACGCTTCGCACAAGGCGCCACCCCACCGAACCGCGTGAGCCTCGTCGCGCCAACGCGCGGTGGTTCGGGCGAGGCCGGCGGACGCCCCATTGGCCGCAGCGCGGGACGGGCGTCGGCGCATTCATGTGGTTGACATCAGCCCCGGGATTGGTTATCCGGTGTGGGGTTTCGGCCTTGGGGGGCAGGGGGTAGTAGGGGGTTCGACTTCCATCGTATCGCAGCAATCATCGGACACTGCCCGCCATTGCCGTGCGCGGGCACTTCTAGGAGTATCGAGCGCCATGAGGCGGCTTGTCGGATGGATTGAGAAACTCAACGACGTGATCGGCCGCATGATGGGCTGGGTCATGCTCGGACTCGTGCTGCTGGTCACCGTGGATGTGATTGGCCGCTACATGTTCCACACGGGCTCCCCGATCATCCAGGAATCGGAATGGTGGCTGTTCTCCATCATCTTCCTCTCCTGCGCGGGATACACGTTTCTGTACGACGAGCACGTGCGGGTGGACATCATCTACTCGCGTCTGAACAAGAAGTGGCAGACCATCGTGGACATCGTCTGTGCGTTCACGTTCCTGTTCCCGATGTGCATGCTGCTGATCTGGACCTCGTATTGGTACATCAAGGCATCGTGGCTGACGGGTGAGGTCTCCGCCGATCCGGGCGGGCTCCCGGCCTACTACGTGCTCAAGGCGTTCATTCCGTTCGGCTTCTTCCTGCTGACGCTGCAGGGCATTGCCAACGTGTACCGCAAGGTGCGTGTGCTCTACGGCGAGGCGGAGTTCACCATGGCCGACAGCTTCGTGTCCCGTGCCGAGAAGGCCTCCAGCACCGCGGAAGAAGCCCTGCAGCAGCAGAAACAGAAGCAGGCGCAGGCGCAAGGCGGCACCCCGCCACAGGCCGGTCAATGACGCCGCGCGGCTGACCGAACCGCACTTCAACCTACCGGGACCAACCCCACAACGGCGCCGCACGCGCCCGAAGGAGAGCCCTCTCATGCTGCAAGAGATTCTGCCGTACTGGTTCATGGACTTCCTGCCGGCCTGGATGTTTGTGTTCCTGTTCGGCCTGCTGATGATCGGCTACCCGGTCGCGTTCACCATCGGCGCGTTGGCGCTGCTGTTCGGTTGGCTGGGATTCGGCTTGTCGTTCTTCAACCTGCTGCCGCTACGGATATGGGGGGTGATGACGAACTTCACCCTCGTTGCGGTGCCCCTGTTCGTCTTCATGGGGGTGACGCTGGAGCGATCCGGGCTGGCAGAGGACTTATTGGATACAATGGCCCTCCTGTTCGGGCGCATCCGCGGAGGGCTCGCCATCTCCGTGACCGTGGTGGGCGCGCTGCTGGCCGCCTCCACGGGGATCGTGGGCGCTACCACGGTCACGATGGGTCTGCTGTCCCTGCCCACCATGCTGCGGCGCAACTACCAGCCGGAGCTGGCCGCGGGCACCATCGCAGCCTCCGGAACGCTGGGCCAGATCATCCCGCCCAGCATCGTATTGGTGGTGCTGGCCGACATCATGAACATCTCGGTGGGTGACCTGTTTGTGGGCGCCGTGATCCCCGGCTTCCTGCTGGTGGCGCTCTACCTGATCTACATCGTTGCCGTCGGGATCTTCCGCCCGGAGGCGGCCCCCGCCATCCCGGCCGAAGAACTGGCCGCCATCAGCCGACAGGAGCTGACCCGGCGCGTGATGCGTTCCCTGGTGCCGCCGCTGGCGCTGATGCTGGCCGTGCTGGGCTCCATCTTCGCCGGCATCGCCGCCCCCACGGAGGCCGCTGCGGTGGGCGCCACAGTCGCGCTGCTGCTGGTGCTCTGGAACGGCAAGTTCTCGATGGAGATGCTGCGGGGCGTAATGCGCACCACGGTGCGCCTCACCAGCATGGTGTTCATCATCCTGGTCGGTGCGCAGACCTTCGGCCTCACCTTCCGTGGGCTGGGTGGGGACGACCTGATCCGCAATTTCATCGGCCACCTGCCTTTCGGCGAGTGGGGTGTGCTGGCCATCGTGATGATGACGCTGTTCATGGCCGGTTTCTTCCTGGACTTCATCGAGATCTGCTTCATCCACGTGCCGGTGCTGGCCCCGCTGATGCTCTACTTCGGGTTCAACCCGGTTTGGTTCGCGGTGCTGATCGCGGTGAACCTGCAGACATCCTTCCTCACGCCTCCGTTCGGTTACGCGCTGTTCTATCTCAAGAGCGTGTGTCCACCGAGTGTGACAACAGGGCACATATACAGAGGCATCGTTCCATTCGTCATATTGCAGATGATTGGACTGTTCATCACAGTCCTCTTCCCACAGATGGTACTGTGGCTGCCCTGCGTCGTGTTCGGCAGCACCTGTGTCAAGTAGCCCCGCCTGATAGCAGATCCGGTCCACGGGAGAGCCAGCGCTCTCCCGTGCGACCACCCGGCGGCTGTCCGGCACGCCGGTATTCGTACGCATCCATCCGCAGTTTCAGTGTGGGGGCATAAGGCCGCAGCCGCCCCAAGGGCCGCCCGTGCGGACTGCGCCTACTGGTGTGGCCTGCCGCTGCTCGGTTTACAGCTATTGGAAAGTGAGGCGACGGGGCTGCCTCGCAGAAGCGTGAGCGTCCGGCGTCTGGCAATTGCCTGGACAAAAAAAAACGGCAAGGCCTTGCGACCTTGCCGTGTTCCTTCCAACGGGCGGAGCGCGACGCGCCGAGCAATCGGCGCGCTGCACGCGGAGCCGGTACCTAGACGGCGCCGACTTCCTTGAGGGCGTCCACATAGCCCCACTCGTTGATCTTGTGCCAACTGCGGATACCCGCCATGAACTTCTTGTAGCTCTCGTACACCTTGTGAGCATCGGGATCCGCGTCCGCCGTTTGCTGATTGACCCTCTCGGCGGTCTTGTAGAACGCCTTGAGCACTTCCGGCGGGAAGAACTTGATCTCGTTCTTGCCGGTGGCCTTGATCTTGGCCAGGTACTCCACGTTCTTCGCGTCGAATTCGGCCAGATTGTTCACGTTCAGCTTGTAGGCCGCGTGGTCGATCATCTGCTGGAATTCCTTGGGCAGCGAGTTCCAGGCCTTCATGTTGAGCGTCATCTCGTTGGCCGTGGAGCACTCGTGCCAACCCGGCGCATAGTAGTAGCGCGCCGCCTCGTACAGGCCTTGGTTCCAGTCGTAGTACGGGCCCACCCACTCGGCCGCGTCGATCACGCCGCGCTCCAGCGCCGGGAACACTTCCGGCCCAGGCAGCAGGATGACCTTCGTACCCAGCTCGGCGTAGATCTTGCCGCCCAGACCGGGGATGCGATACTTGAGGCCCTTCAGGTCATCCACCGTCTTGATTTCCTTGCGGAACCAGCCGCCCATCTGGGCGCCCGTGTTGCCCGCCAGGAACGGATACAGGCCCTGCTTGGCGTAGAACTCGCGCCACACTTCCATCCCGCCGCCGTGATAGCACCAGGAGTTGAACTGCTGCGTGTTCATGCCGAACGGCACCGCGCAGGTGAACTGCGTGGCGGGCACCTTGCCGGCCCAGTAGTACGACGCGCTGTACATCATCTGGATGCTGCCTTCCTTCACGGCATCGAACACGCCGAAGGCAGGAATCAGCTCGCCGGCGCCGTACACCTTGATGTCCAACTGGCCTTTGCTCATCGTGCGCAGCTCGTTGGCCATCGCCGGCAGGTTCGTGCCCAGCACGGGCGCGGTGGGCCCAAAGCTGTGCGCCAGCCGCCAGCGGAACTTCGTCTGCGCATGCGTGGTCTTGCCGGGATACGATACCGCGGCGAACGTCGTCGCAGCAGTGGCCACCCCAGCCTTTTTGAGGAACGATCGTCGATCCATGTGTTCTCCTTCGGCATTTTTGCGGGAAACCGAATTCTCTCCCCCTGCGACCCCCGGGAAAGGCGTAAACCCCCAGCGACCCGGGTAGAAAGCTCATCTCCCATACCACACGTCTGTTTCGAAGATCAATTGACTAAATGGGGCGCTGACGGCCTATTCTTGCGTGTTTCGGGGCACACACAACGTCGAATCGGCTTGCCGGGCACGCGGGGCACGCGTGCATCCGCCGGATGCACGCCGCAGAGCCCCGTGCTGGGTGGCCCCAGGGTGTGCGCGGCGGCGTGCGCTTTGGAGCCGGGCCGCGGTTGCTCGCGCTGGCATCGGTTGGTCAGGCACGCGCGGTCCACGTTGCCCGCCGGCCGCGGCCCATGAAATAATGGCTGGAATCGGAGCTGCTGCGCGCAGGAACGATCGCGTGGCGGGGCCCTACAAGGGATAACCGGTGCAGACCGGCCCACAACCGGCCCGGGACGGACATGGCCAAGCAGGAACTGCCCGAGATCATCCCCATCTTTCCCCTGACGGGCGTGTTGCTGCTCCCGGGGATGTGGCTGCCGCTGCACGTGTTCGAACCGCGCTACCGCGCCATGGTGGAGGACGCCCGCGATGGCGCGAAGATGATCGCCATGGTGCAGCCCATTGTGCCCCGCCAGGACAACAGCCCTGCCCCCGAGGTCGCCGCGGACCATCCGGACCTCTACGGCGTGGGGTGCCTGGGGCTGATCGAGCGCTGCGACGAGACCCAGGATGGGAGATTCGTGGTTGCGCTGAAGGGCCTCTGCCGTTTCCGCACGCGCGAGGAGCTACCGCTGTACAAGGGCTATCGTCGCGTACTGGCGGACTATGAGGAATTCCAGGGGGATCTGCACGAGCCCGACGTGGCGCTCGATCCCGAGCGGCTGAAGCGGGCGCTGGAGAGCTTTGGGGAGCGCAACAACCTGCCGTTTGACTTGGCCAAGCTGGATGCCGTGTCCGGGATCGCCCTGCTCAATGGGCTGTGCATGTCCCTGCCCTTTGCGCCGGCGGAAAAGCAGGCACTGCTGGAGGCCACCACGCCCGCACACCGCGAGCGCATCCTGCTGGGCTTGATGGGGATGGGGCTGGATGCGGAGCCCAGCGCCGATCAATACGCACCCCCCACACTGAACTAGGCACACGCAGCGCAGCCTCCGCGCCGTTGGCGGGCGGCACCGGACGTAGTTAGCCCGGATGGGCCAGGTAGTCCTCCAGGGCTACCCGGCGCTCCTCGCGGCGGGCCATGTCGCGCACCACCACCTCGCCCCGCTCCAGCTCTTCCGGCATCAGCAGCACGGCGGTGCGGGCACCGATCTCGTCCGCGCGCTGCAGGGCCCGCTTGAGCTTGCGGAACGAGAAGTCCGCATCGGCGCGCAGCCCCGCGCGGCGCACGGCCTGGCTCAGCGTGAGGGCCTGCGGCACCTGGTCCTCGGAGAAGGGGATCACGGCCACGTCGATCTCCGGGGTCAGCTTGGGGAGCAGCCCCAGGTCGGCCAGCAACTCCAGGATCACGACGTCTCCAAAACCGAAGCCGATAGCCGGCACGGACTCTCCGCCGAAGGTGGACAGCAGCGAGTCGTAGCGCCCGCCGCCGCAGATCGCGCGCAGGCTTGCGCCAGCGTCGCGCACCTCGAACACCGTGCCCGTGTAGTAGGAGAGCCCTCGCACCACCGTGATGTCGAAGCGCGCGAAGCCGCCGTATCCCACCGCGTCCAGCCGTCCCAGCAGTTGTTGCAGATCATGCAGTGCAGGCGCATCGCCCAGCCGCTGGCGCACCTGTTCCAGCGTTTCCATGCGCAGGAAGTCGCCCAGCATCTTGATCTGCCGGGGCTCCAGCGCCTGCTCGTGGAGTTGGCGCTCCAGCTCGTCCTGCGGCAGCTTGTCGCGCTTGTCCATCACCACCATCACCGGCAGGTGCCGCTCCTCGGGCACGCCGATGTGTTCCAGCACCGCATTGAGGATGCGCCGGTCGTTCAGATGCACCTGGATGTGCGAGGGCCCCAGCCCCATTTTCCGCAGGGACGTGATGAGCACCGAGAGCACCTCCAATTCCGCCACGCCGCTGGGCTGACCCACCACGTCCGCGTTCCACTGGTAGTGCTCGCGCTTGCGGCCCCGCGTCATGCGCTCGTACCGGAAGCACTGGGGAATCGTGAACCACTTGAGCGGGAAGGAGAGGGCGTTCCTGCGCTGCAGGATCAGGCGCGCCAGCGTGGGCGTCATCTCCGGACGCAGCGCGATGCGGCGCCCACCCTTGTCCTCGAAGGAGTAGAGCTGCTCGGTGATCTCGTCGCCGGCCTTGCGGATGTAAAGCTCCTCGCTCTCCAGCACGCAGGCGTCGTACTCCTCGAAGCCGAAGGCCCGCGAGCTTTCGCGCCAGATCTCGAAGAGCCAGTTCCGCAGGCGCAGCTCCGGCGGATAGAAATCACGCGTGCCTTTGACCGGTTGCAGGTTGATCGTCATTGCAGATGTGGGGGCTGGATGGGACGCCGGCACCCCGCCGCGCGGGCGCGACCGGCCGGCCGGTTCAACGAAGGGCCTGCGAGGCCGCGCGCACGCGGCCCCGGGCGGGGCCATGCCCCGCCGAGCCAATCTTTGCACTATAGCGGATGCGTGGGGGGATGACGAGGCGCGCGCGACGCCATGGCAGCCCTGCGCTGGGCGCGTAATGGGCTACCGGTCGAAGACCTTGGAGTCGTCCACGAAGGATTTCATGCCCTCGTCCGTGAGCGGGTGGTCTGCAACGCCCATCAGGATGGGTGCCGGCACGGTGAGGATGTCCGCCCCGGCCAATAGGCACTCGGTTACCTGCACCGCGTTGCGGAAGGAGGCTGCAAGCACCTCGGTCTTGATGCGGTAGTTGTTGAACACCGCCACGATCTCGTTGATCAGCCGCACGCCGGCATCCTTGCGTGGGCCATCGAGGGCCACGTAGGAGGAGTTGGCCACCACGTCGCGTCCGCCTTCGGGTGCCTTGTGATCCTCCATGAAGTAAAGGGCGTTGCCCGGCTGACGCTCCACCTGGTCGTGTTTGTACATGTAGTCGGCCACGCGCCCCAGGAATGGGGAGACGTACGCCGCGCCCGCATTGGCTGCCCAGAAGGCCTGGGTGGTGTTGAAGACCAGCGTTGCGTTGACCTTGATGTTCTCGCCCCACAGCCGGCGGATCATCTTCAGGCCGGTGAAGGCGTCGCGCTCCATCATGCCGTAGCCGCCTGTCGGCACCTTCACAACCACGTTGCTGCCAAATGCCGCCAGCTTCTTGGCCTGCTTGAACATCGCCTCCGGCTCCAACTCTGTCAGCTCCAGTGACACCGGGTAGGGCGCCATGTACTTCACGATCTCCTTCATGA
Organism: bacterium; assembly: GCA_035266845.1. Classification (GTDB taxonomy): domain Bacteria; phylum SAR324; class SAR324; order SAR324; family JACQKK01; genus DATFMP01. The sequence continues at coordinate 7,073 of DATFMP010000061.1, read as the reverse complement.
TCTTGTCCGCGCTGGCCCAGGAATCCGCTCCGGCGCGCTTGAGCAGCGTCGGGTTGGTGGTCACGCCATTGACGATGCCGCCCTCCTTAAGAGGCCGGATCTCGTCCATGGTTGCCGTGTCCGCGAAGATGCGCGGGGCCAGGGCCGCGGGGTGCGCCAGCGTCTTGCCCTTGGGGGTCGGGTTCACCTCCTCCATCGTGGTGCGGCGGTGGCCAACGCCTTGGTGAATCTGGTCGGGTCGCAACATGGCCGTTCGCTCCTTGAAGGGGGCATCCGGGACGGCGCGGCCGCCGCGGGTGCAAGCATCGGATATGGTGTCCGGCAGCGCAGCACCGGAGAAAGCCGTTGGGGCCCCTGCCCCATCACTGCCCAGGATAACCCGTTCTCCCGTCCGTTATCAAAGGCCGCGCTCTGAATTGCCGGGTCCCGGCGCCCCCCGACCTTGCATCAACCCGGATAGCCGGCGCGCACCTCGTCCGCCGTAATGGCGTAGATCTCGTGGTCTTCCCAGGCCTCGTTAATCTTCAGGTAGCGCATGGCGCGCCCCTCGTAGCGGAAGCGGGCGTTCTGCGCCACGCGCAGGGAGGCGGCATTGCGCGGGATGATGGACGCCTGCAGGCGGTGCAGGCCCAGTTCTCCGAACCCGAACAGCACCATGCGCCGCAATGCCTCGGTCATGTAACCTTGCCGGGCACGGCTGGCGGCGATGGAATAGCCCACGAAGCCGTTCTGCCAGATGCCGCGCACGATGCCCGACACGCTGATGCGGCCGCACAGCGGCGCGTGGCTGTTGTCACGCTCGAAGATGCCGAACAGCACGCCCGTCTCGTTGCGGCGGTCTTCCAGGCACTGGTAGAGGATGTTGCGCTGGCCCTCGACCGTGAAGTAGCTGGCGGGGTGGGCCGGCTCCCAGGGCGCCAGCCAGGCGCGGTTCTCCAGCACGTAGTCCAGCAGCGGGCGCGCGTCGTCCGGGTCCAGAGGGCGCAGCAGTAGCCGCTTCGTTTTCAGGGGCGAGCCAATCACTGGTCTTGCTCCGCTCGTGTCGGCTCTCTTGGCTGACGGGGGGCTGATCCATCGAAGGTTTTACCGACTCCCCGGGCGGAGCACAAGGCGTGCGGCGTTCCTCCGGCGGGTCGCCGGCCCCTGTCCCGGCTTGCTCGGCGACCGCTCGCATTGAGATGCGTTGTCATCCGGGCGCGCGCTGCTATCATGAAGGCTGCACTGCATCGCCACGAGCGCCATTCTGAGGAGCGTCTATGCTGTCCGATTCGAGCGTGCGCAAGGTACTGGAACTGGGTCTGAGCCGGGGTGCGGACTTCGCCGAGGTCTTTGCCGAGGATTCCGAGGTCTCCGGCATCGATCTGCTGGATCGCAAGGTGGAGGACATCAGCTCGGGCAATTCCTTCGGCGTGGGCGTGCGGCTGCTGTTCGGGGACGAGGCCTACTACGGCTACAGCAGCGATGCCGCCGAGGAGCAATTGCTCAAGCTGACCGAAAACCTGGCACGGGCACACGCCGAGGGCGCTCCGGGCTCGCTGAGTGTCTTCCGCGTGGAATCGGTGCTGGACCGCCATCCGGTGCGGGTGGCGCCGGACAACGTGCCCAAGCGCGAGCGCGTAGAGCTGCTGCGTCACCTGGACGAGTTGACGCGCCAGCAGGGCGAAGCCATCCGACAGGTGGGTGCGTCCGTGATGGAGAAGCACCGCAGCGTGCTCATCGCCAACAGCGAGGGCCTGTGGGTGGAGGACAGCCGCCAGTACGCGCGGCTGCGCCTGGCCGCCATCGCGGAGAAGGGAGACGGCCCGCAGACCGCAACGGAGAGTCCGGGCGTGCTGGGCGGCTACGAGTTCTTCCAGGGCCTGGATGCCGAGCGCATCACCAGCGAGGCGGCCCAGGCCGCCCTGCGCATGGCGGGCGCAGGCTACATCGATGGCGGCACGATGCCCGTCGTGCTGGGCAATGGCTTCGGCGGCGTGATCTTCCACGAGGCCTGCGGGCATCCGCTGGAAACGGAAGCCATCCGCAAGAACGCGTCGCCCTTCGCAGGCAAGGTGGGCGAGGCGGTGGCCCAGCCCATCCTGACGGCCATTGACGATGGCACGCTGGCCAACCGCTGGGGCTCGCTGAACGTGGACGACGAGGGACAGCCCGCCCAGCGCACCGTGCTCATCGAGAACGGTATCCTCAAGGGCTACCTGAGCGATCGCATCGGCGCGCGGCAGGTGGGCGTGGCCCGCACCGGCTCGGCACGGCGCGAGTCGTACCGCTTCGCCCCCGTGAGCCGCATGCGCAACACATACATCGATCGCGGCCCGCACACGGTGGAGGACATGATCGCCTCGGTGGACTATGGGCTCTATGCCCGCAAGATGGGCGGAGGCTCGGTGGACCCCGCCACGGGCGAGTTCAACTTCGCCGTGCAGGAGGGCTACGTGATCCGCAAGGGCAAGATCGCCGAGCCGGTGCGCGGTGCCACGCTGATCGGCAAGGGCTTCGAGGTGCTGCCGCTGATCTCCATGATCGGCAACGACCTGGAACTGGCCGCGGGGATGTGCGGCGCCTCCAGCGGCTGGGTGCCCACCACCGTGGGGCAGCCCACGCTGAAGATCGACCGCATTCTCGTGGGAGGACGCTAGATGGAGTGGCAGACCGCCGTTGACTTCGCCCTCTCCCTGGCCCGTGAGCATCGCGAGTCGGACGTGGACGTGCTGCTCAACCGATCGGAGAGCTTGGCCATAAAGGTGCTCAATCACCGCGTGGAGAAGGTGGACCAGTCCACCGCGCAGGGGCTGGGCGTGCGCGTGGTGAAGGATGGCCGCACTGGCATCGCCTATACCGAGCGCCTGGAGCCTCCGGCCATCGAGAAGGCCTTCCTGGCAGCGCGGGAAAACGCGGAACTGCCGGACCCCACCGAAGTCGTGATGAACCGGGCGCTGCCCGAGGTGCCTGATCCCGCCACGCTGGAGCTGTTCAATCCGGCACTGGACGCGCTGACTGTGGACGATCTGGCGCGCTTCGGACTGGAGGCCGAGGCCGCGGCCTTTGCTGCCGATGCGCGCGTCAAGGCTGTGCCCTACACCGTGGTCAAGCGCGAGAACGGCCGCTATCTGGTCGCCTCCACCCACGGCATGCGCTACAGCCAGCACAGCAACTCCGTGGGGGCCTACTGCAGCGCCATGTTGGACAGCGGCACGCAGCGCAAGAGCGGCACATACGCCTGGGCCAGCCGCGCCTGGGATGCCACCCAGGGCGCCGCGTTGGGCCGCGAGGCGGCGGGCCGGGGCGCCGCGCTGCTGGGCGCGCGCTCCATTCCAGGCGGGCGCCTGCCCGTGGTGTTGGACGAATATGTGGCACCAGACCTGCTCAGCATGTACCTGGGCAACTTCTCGGCCGAGGCGGCGCAGAAGGGCATGTCGCGGCTGCGGGGCCGTCTCGGCGAGCCCATCGCCGATGCGGCGATCGCGCTGACGGACGATCCGCACCGGGTGGGGGCGCCCGGCTCGCGCTACCTGGATGCGGAGGGGGTGGCAACGCAGCCGCTGCCGCTGATCGAAGGTGGCGTGTTCCGCAACTTCCTGTACCACGTCGAATCGGCCCGCAAAGACGGCCGCGAATCCACCGGCCATGCCGGGCGTGGCTATTCGGGCGGCATCTCCACGCGGACGCACAGCGTGGTCATGCCCACCGGCACGCACGATCTGGACGCCCTGTGCGCCATCCCTGAGCGCTGCCTGCTGGTGACCGAACTTGAAGGCGGTGCCGGTTGCAACCCGGTCAGCGGCGACATCTCGATCGGCGTGCAGGGCTACCTGATCGAGGGCGGCCGGCGCATGCAGCCGGTGGACAGCGTCACCATAGCGGGCAACTTCTTCGACCTGCTGCGCAACATCCGCGCGGTGGGCGATCGCTACCAGCCCAACCTCACCAACCGCTTCATTCCCGCGCTACTGGTGGAGGGCCTGGTACTCTCCGGCTGATCCGGGCCGCCGGTGCCTTGCCCTCGCCCCCAGACAAGGGATCGACCGCGGCCGTTGCGCGGCAGCGCGGGCGGCAGCATTCCCTTCCGTGTGATGCCGCCGGGGTTCCACCGTCCCGCCCGGCGTGATATGCATGCACAGCAGGGCCGCGCCACGTATTGCCTCAGCGAAGGTGCGCCCATAGCCCCACGACCGACCAACCAGGGACGTGCCGATGCCCCATGGCCACGCCGGACCCGCCTCGCGCAAGGAGCACGGGCCCGCCGTGATCACGGATCATCCGATCCGCGCCGCGGATATCCACCCCAACGTGCACTTCGTCTGCCGACGGCTGCACGAGCAGGGGCATACGGCCCTGCTGGTGGGGGGCGCAGTGCGGGATCTGCTGCTGGGGCGCTCTCCCAAGGACTTCGACCTTGCCACCTCCGCTCGGCCGGAGACGGTCAAGCAACTCTTCCGCAACGCGCGCATCATCGGACGGCGCTTCAAGCTGGTGCAGTTGCGTTACCCCAGCATGTCCGTGGAGGTGGCCACCTTCCGCGGTGAGCCGCGCGAGCGTCACCAAGGGATCATTCAGCGCGACAACCGCTATGGCACGTCCGAGGAGGACGCACGGCGCAGGGACTTTACGGTCAACGCGCTCACCTTCGATCCGCTCACCCTAACGCTGTACGACTACGTGGGCGGGATGGAGGACCTGCGGCGGGGCCGCATCCGCACCATCAAGCCACCGGAGGACTCATACCGGGAAGACCCCGTGCGCATGCTGCGCGCCGTGCGCTTCGAGGTGCGGTTGGGCTTCCGGATCGCGCCGGAGTGCGAAGCGGCCATCCACCGCATGGCGCCCCAGTTGGGCGAGGTCACCCGCCACCGACTGGCCGAGGAGACACAGCGCTTTCTGACGCGCGGCAACGCTGTGGCCACGTTCCGCGAGTTTGACCGCCTGAGCTTGCTGCCGCACCTGTTGTACATGGCCCCGCATGCGTGGTTCTTCGCCGAGGAGGCCCGCGAGGCGCCGCTGCGGCAATTGGAGCCGTATCTGGTGCGGATGGATGCCTGGGTTGCCGAGGGCCGCGAGCCGGTCGCGCCTACGGTGGCGCTGTTGGGTCTGCTGGCGACTCTGGGACGCGATGCGTTCCGAGCCCATCTGCTTGGCCAGGGTGGCCGGGCCGTGGAGGCCTTCGAGCGTCAGTTGCGCGCGCGCCTGATGGAGATGCTTGGCAACTGGGGCATGCTCAATGGGCAGGTAGGGCCGGCGCTGGCGATCATCGCAGCGGCACGAAGACTCGCTGCCGCGGGCAGCGCGCTGCTTGACGATCCCGCGGAGGCCACGGCGATCGCGGGCATTCGCGAGGCCGTGCTGCTGCGCGCCATCCTGGGCGATGTGCTGGGGGTTCCGCCCGAGGAGGTGGCGGCCAGTCTGGAGCACCTGCCGCACCTACCGGACATGCCCATCCTGGATCATCCCCGGCCGATCCACCGTGGCACCCTGAGCCGCCACCCGCGTGCCGGCGAGGGCCCACGCCGTCGCGGCCGCTCCCGGCGGGGCCGTTCCCGCCGAGGTGGACACCATCATGGCGCACCTGCGCCTGCTCCCGACTAGTCCCGTCGTCCCCCTGCGGAACACGTGGTGGATCGCTGGCGCTTGGCAGACTCGGGATTCTTCAGTCGCGCTTGGAGAGCCGCTGCTCGATCTGATGCATCAGCGTGCGCATCTCGGTCACCGCGGCAGCGGGATCGACCTCGTAGAAGCGCCGCAACAGACCCACACATCGTTCGAGCACGCTGAGCCGGCTGTGTTCCACCTGCTGCAGGTGGGCCTCCGCCTTCTGCAGCACCGGTTCCATGCTCTTGAGTTCGGTCCGCAGCGCATCGAGATCCGCGCGGCTGGGTGCGGACGCGAAGCCCGCACGCTCCTCGTGCACCGCGCTCAGGCCCGCTGCCGCTTCCGCGCGGTAGGCCGGCGAGCGGCCCAGATAGTGGGCGCTTTTGGATTCGTCCGCGAAGATGGGGCCGGTGCCATTCAGCAGCCACATTGGGTTCACGCCGAATTGATTCACGATGCCGAAGATCAACTCCACGTTGGGTTTGCTACCCTGCGCCCCGATGAAGTTGTTGTAGGTCTGCGGCTTCATCCCAATGTCGGCGGAGAACCGGCTCTTGTTGAGATTGAGCAGATTCCGCAGATACTCGATCCGCTCAACGATATCCGAAAATTTCTTAGGTTTGCTCATTGTTTTATGGGTCGCGTCAGGGTCCGAATTCAATAAGATCAAGGGCGTTTACGCTGAAGGCCACCAAGTAAGCCATCCCTGGCACCGATGCCAACTCGGCCGACACGAATCATGTGCCGTCACTGATCTGCAATCAGGCGTACTTGCGCCACAACAACCGTTCAAGCAAATAGATCAGACTTCAACTGCCATCGCACACGACACCTCCGAGTCACCCGGGCTTGGACCCGCCGTCGCGGCGGCGATGAAGTGATTGCTATACCTCATCGCGTATATCCACTTACAGCCACCTTGTAAAGTATAGTGACCGTCAATTCTGTGGGGAATATGATGCGAGCCTAAAATAAGTATGGATCGCATGCATTGAGGCTCTGCTTTCATGCAACGTGCATAGGATCGCACATACGGCTTCCACTATGAACCCCAGTTCGGCCAAAGGCAGGAAATCGAGGAGAGCAATCGAAGGCTAAAGCCCGGCCTGACTAGTCTGGAGAATGGTCCCGCATACCCGTTGGGCTGAAGATCGACAACCCCTTTTTGGCTTAAATAAGGATATATCCACGCGATTCCGTAGCATTAAATACGTAAATCGGTAGTTCTACTGCTCTTATTGCGTCAGTGGAGAGGCTTGGAGAGCGACCGCCCGAATCAGAATAGCCAATACGGTTGGCCTTGGCGGCTGCCCAACTGACGACCGGACCCGGCCGATGCGGCCCATCTAGCGGCGCGCTTGCTGATGGGGCAGGTTCAACCAAGCTGTCGTTTGCCGCGAATTGCACCGCCCAGAGCGAGGCGCTCGAACCAGGGCGGCTAGAAGAACGGCAGCGCCAGGTGCCCCCCGGCAATGGCGCTGAAAGTGCTG
>DATFMP010000060.1:0-131445 GCA_035266845.1 bacterium | reverse complement strand
TGCGCCTGCGCGAGCAGGGGCACGAGATGGTGGGCATCCGCCTGGACAGCGGCGACCTGGCCTACCTCTCCATCCAGGCCCGGCACATGCTGGACGAGGCCGGCCTGCAGAATGCCGTGGTGATGGCCAGCAGCGACCTGGACGAGTACCTGATCCGCAGCCTCAAGGACCAGGGCGCCCGCATCGGCTCCTGGGGTGTGGGCACACGGCTGGTCACCGGCTATGACGACCCGGCGCTGGGCGGCGTGTACAAGCTCACCGCCGTGCGCCCGCCGGGCCGGGAAGCGTGGGCCTACAAACTCAAGCTCTCCGAGGCCAAGTCCAAGATCAGCATTCCGGGGCTGCTGCAGGTCTACCGCTGCTCGGACGCGAGCGGCACGTTCATCGCGGACGCCATCGTGGACGAGAGCGAAGACCCCCAGGCCGTCCCGCGCATCACCGATCCCAACGACAATACCAAGACCAAGTCCCTGCGCGCGGCCGTGCAGCGCGAGCCCCTGCTCGTGCCCGTGTTCCGGGGCGGCGAGGCCGTCTACACCTCGCCCTCGCTGGAAGACATCCGCGCCCGCGCCCAGCAGCAGCTCACGCACTTGGACCCCGGTCACAAGCGATTCGAGAACCCCCACATCTATCCGGTGGGGCTGAGCCCGTACCTCAACCAGCTGCGCGACGCGATGATCGCCGAGGCCCGCGCCGGGCTGGACAACGGCGGTGCCTGAGGGAGGCCCCATGCGCTACCTGAAGGTCGCCGGGGCCGCGCTGAACCAGACCCCGCTGGATTGGAAGGGCAACCGTGCCCGCATCGTGGAGGCTATCCACGCGGCACAGGCCGAGGGCGTGCAGGTGCTCTGCCTGCCCGAGCTGTGCATCTCCGGCTACGGCTGCGAGGATGCCTTCCATGGCGAGTGGGTGGCCGAAGAGTCCTTGCGCAGCCTGGCCGCCATCCTGCCGGAAACCCGCGGAATCGCCGTGGCCGTGGGCCTGCCCATTATCCATCGCCAGAACCTGTACAACACGGCTGCGCTGCTGGTGGATGGCCGCCTGGCCGGCTTCTTCGCCAAGCAGGTGCTGGCCGGCTACGGCGTGTACTACGAGCCGCGCTGGTTCAAGGCATGGCCCGGTGACCTGGTGGACGAGCACGAGTGGGGCGGGCAGAGCTACCCCTTCGGCGATGTGGTGTTCGAGCTGGGCGGCGTGCGCCTGGGCTTCGAGATCTGCGAGGACGCCTGGGCCCGCCGCGGCATCGCCGCCAATCCGGTCACGGGCCGGGCGGACGTGCTGCTCAACCCCAGCGCCAGCCACTTTGCCGCCGGGAAGTACGAGACGGTGCGCGGCATCGTGCGCGAGGGCTCGCGCCAGGGCCATGCCGCCTACCTCTACGCCAATCTGCTGGGCAACGAGGCCGGCCGCCTGATCTTCGACGGAACGGTGCTGATCGCCTCGGACGGCCACCTGCTGGCCGAAAACCGCCGCTTCTCCTACCGCGCCACGAACCTCGTTACGGCCATCGTGGACCTGCGCGCCAACCGCCTGGAGCGGCGGCGCATCTCGTACCCCGTCGTGCGCAATGGCGACGCCAAGGGCGCCGTCTCCGTGCCCTTCACGCCCCGCGAACCGGAGGCGCGGGAGCTGCGCACGGCGCTGGCGGCGCCCCCGCCGCAGCCCGCCGGACTGCCCCGCGAGGAGGCCTTCGCCGCGGCGGTGAGCCTGGGGTTGTGGGATTACCTGCGCAAGAGCCGCAGCCGGGGCTTCGCGCTGTCCATCAGCGGCGGCGTGGATTCCGCAGCCGTGGCCGTGCTGTGCTGGGTGATGGCAAGCCGCGCCTTGGCCGAGCTGGGCGCGGCGGGCGTGCACGAGGCGCTGGGCTACCTGGACGACCTGCCCGCGCTGGAGGGCCTGCCCCCCGCGGAGGCCGCCCGCGCGCTCACGCGGCGCCTGCTGCTCACGGTGTACCAGGGCAGCGCCAACTCCAGCGACGTAACCCGCACGGCCGCACGGGGCGTGGCCGAGGCCATCGGCGCACGGCACCTGGAGCTGGATATCCAGCCCCTGGTGGAGCGCTACGAGGCCCTGGCCGCCGAGGCCATCGGCCGCCCGCTGCGCTGGGAGACGGACGACATCGCGCGGCAGAACATTCAGGCCCGTGTGCGCTCGCCGGGCATCTGGCTGCTGGCCAACCTGGAGGGACGTCTGCTGCTGAGCACCAGCAACCGCAGCGAGGTGGGTGTGGGCTACGCCACCATGGATGGCGACACCAGCGGCGGGCTGGCCCCCATCGCCGGCGCCAACAAGACCTTCCTGCGCGCCTGGCTGGCCTGGATGGAGCGCGAAGGCCTGCCCGGCCTGGGGCCGCTACCGGCGCTGGCCGCCGTGAACGTGCAGGCGCCCACGGCCGAGCTGCGCCCCGGCGATCAGCGCCAGGAGGACGAGAAGGACCTCATGCCCTATCCCGTGCTGGACGCCATCGAGCAGGCGGCCATCCGCGACCGCATGGCGCCCGTGGAGGTGTGGCGCACGCTGATGGCGCGGCCGCCGGCCGGGCGCGCGCTGCCCCCCCGCGATGCCGCGGCGTTCGTGGCCACGTTCTTCCGCCTGTGGAGCCATACCCAGTGGAAGCGCGAGCGCATCGCTCCCTCGTTTCACTTGGATGACGAGAACCTCGATCCGCGCACCTGGTGCCGCTTCCCCATCCTGGCCGGGGGCTACGAGACGGAGATCGAGGAACTCTGGCGGGTGGTGGAAGCGGAATAGGTACGCTACAGTCGGGTATCGCCGGTACTGAAGGGCACGTGCGACGACCCCCACACCGCCCGGCACGATCAGCCTGCCGCATTGCTGCCCGCCCTCTGCCTTGCCGGTTCCACTTCAGCCGAATACGCGCCCACGCCATGTTCGAAAAGCTCAAGCAATTCCTCCACGAGTCCGTCCACCACGCCAACGTCGCGGAGCGACTACCCGAGGATCAGGTGGCTGTGGCGGCCATCCTGCTGGAGGTCGCCGAGGCGGACCGCAACTTTGCGCCGGAGGAGTTCCGCGAGATCATCATCCAGCTCCGCGCGTACTTCGGTATGAGCAAGGAGGAGGTGGAGGATCTGCTGGCCACGGCCAGCCAGGCACGAGAGAAGGCGACCGATCTCTTCCCCTTCACCAACGCCATCGCCCGCACGTATGCGCCGGACAGGAAGCAGGAGGTGCTGACCATGGTGTGGCAGGTCATCTTCTCGGACGACCGCCTGGACCCCTTCGAGGACCAGCTCGCGGGGCGCCTCCAGACTTTGCTCTCCGTGAACCACAGCGTGCTCATCGACGCGAAGGAGAAGGCGCGCGAGATCCAGCGCGCCCGGGCCGACCGCAGTGGCGTCGGTTCGGCGCCCCGGCGCTGAACGGCGCCCGCCACCGCAGGCTTCAGCAAAGGAGGAACGTATGCCGATAAAACGCCTCATTGGAGTAGCGCTGATCGTCGTAGGCGCCATCGTGGCCTGGCAGGGCTGGGAGGCTTACCAGTCCTTCGGCGTCCGCCTGGGCCGAGCGCTGGGCTCCACTCCCACCAATGCCTATATGATGCTGGCCATTGGCGCCGTGCTGGCTGGGGCAGGCGTTGTCCTCGCCGCCCGGGGCTAGCGGTCCGTCAGCAAAAACCTCCGGCGCGGCGCAACAGCCACCTTGTGCCGTCGCGCTCCGGGCTCCCAGGGGCACGGGGAGGGAGAAGCCGGCACAAGCCGGCCTGGGATGGGGTTTCGCCAGACAAGGCAGACAAAACCGCTTGCTTGACCGCTGGTCAAGCGGATACGGGAAGCCTTGCTTCCCGGTGGGGGCGAGGTGGCTCGGCTCGCAATCCGACACTGCCAGGCAGACGCGGCTACGCGCTGCGCCGGGTGGCGTCGAGGCCGATGGGCTCGGCGGCCTGTTGCAGGGCCTCGCCGGTCAGCGGGGTCGCGCAGTGCGGACAGTGCTCGTGCGTCAGCGCGCTGTTCGCCACGGGCACGCGCTCGCCGCAATGGGGACAGCGCCAGTTGAGGACGTAGCTGGCCGGGAAATACCAACGGGGATCAATCTCGATCATCGGCGAACCTCCTGTCCGGGACGCCCCCGGTCCGGTGCCCGGCCAGAGACGGCCGGCGGGCGGGGGCATGGCATCCTGCCTTTCGCCGACCTGCAATGAAAGAGCCGTGCCAGTCGCCGCGAGGCCCACGGCAGTGCGGCCCTGCGCCCCAACGCCGGACGCGCCGACCGGGCAGCGGAGCCGGCGCAAGGCTGGCTCGGTTTCAGGATACTGGGGATGGTTCAGGGGGAACGTCAACCGCCCGACAGACGCCGGGCGGTGAGGTGCCGCGGGATTCAGGCGCGGCTCAGGCCTTGCGCTGCTTGATGGGCGTGAAGGACTCGCCGCAGCCGCACATGCCGCCTTCCAGCACTTGGCGGAACTTGAAGCCGCGCTCCACCATGTTGCCGGTCTGGAAGTCGATCTCCAGGGAACCCAGCACGTCGTTCAACATCTCCCGGCTGACCGCCACCTTGACGCCGTTGCTTTCGAACACCTCATCGGCGTCGGACACCTGCGTCGCGTCGGCATAGTCCATGTCGAACTTGTAGCCCGAGCAGCCGCCCGGGTGGGCCCCCACGCGCAGGTAGGACTGGGCGGGGTCCACATTCTCCGCCGCGAAGGCCTCGCGCACCACCTGCGCCGCCTTGTCCGTCAGTCGAATCTCGTAGGCCATTGCGTCTCTTCGAACCTCAGCCGGGTATCGATTGCATCGCAATCCAGTCACAGCCGCAACACCCGCATCGGTGTGGCGGCCAGCCAATTACGTCCATTCTACCCCCTGATGGCGGCGCGCGGCAACCAGCCGGCGGCCGGCTCAGTTGCCCTCGGCCATCTCCTCGGCCACCTTGCGGTGGGCCTCGATGATGCCCTGGATGTCCGTCTCCGAGTGCTCCACGGAGAGCGCACCGCCGTGCAGCAGGAACACGCCGTGGTTGCGCAGGCGCGTGGCGTATTCTTCCTGCTTGGCCTTGTACGTGTTGTTCAGCACGTCGGCCATGTTGCGTACGGGCAGCCCTTCCTCCTTCAGGAAGTGCACTTCCATCAGCGAGCCGAGCTGATTGACGTGTACCGGCATGCCCACGTCCGTGAATACCTGGCGCAAGCCGCCGCACAGGCGCGCGTTGGCCTCCGCCAGGGCAGGGTAGATCTCGCTCTGGCGGGATTTGAGGATGTCCAGCGTGGTGGCCCCGGCGATCATGGTGAGCGGGTTGCAGGAGTACGTCCCGCCGCCGATGACCACCTTCTGCATCTTGGGACGCTTGGGGGTCACGGCACTAATCCGCATGATGTCCTCGCGGCCCGCGATGGCACCCACGGGCATGCCGCCGCCCAGCACCTTGCCCAGCGTTGTCAGGTCGGGCGTAACGCCCACCATCTGCTGCGCGCCGCCATAGCTGAGGCGGAACCCGGTGATGACCTCGTCGAAGATCAGCACGGCACCCCGACGGCGGGTCTCCTCGCGTACGAATTGAAGGTAGTCCGGCTCGGCCAGCGTGAAGCCCAGGGAGCCCACGGCGACCTCCATGATGATGCCGGCCAGATCATCCCCGGCCTCATCCATGGCCTTGCGCATGGCCTCGATGTCGTTGAATTGCACGGAGCGCGTGTACTTGTTCAGCTCCGGCAGCAGCCCCGCGCTCTCCGGCCCGATGTATTCCGGCGGGCGCACGTCGATCATGAGGTCGGTATTGGCCCCGTGCCAGCCGCCCAGGATCTTCAGGATCACGCTGCGGCCCGTGAAGCCACGAGCCAGCCGCACGGCATACATGGTGGCTTCCGTACCGGAGCTGCAGAAGCGCACCTGCTCGGCGCTGGGCACGGCCTCCACCACCTTCTGGGCCAGCGTCACCTCATGCTCCATGGCCATACCGATGTGCAGGCCGTCGTCCATCGCGTCCTTGAGCTTGCCCAGCACCATCTGCGGCGCGTGGCCCAGGATGGCATCGTAGTGGGCCATCCACAGGTCGTGGTAGGCGTTGCCGTCCACGTCCCATACCTTGGAACCGCGAGCGCGCGTCACGTACAGCGGATAGGGAGAGTGAAAGCGGCTGTCGTGGCTGATGCCGCCCGGCGTCACCTGGCTGGCCGCTTGATTGAGCCTTTTGGAGCCCGGGGTCTTCTGCTCGAAGGTGGCCAGATAATCCGATGCCATTGCGATCGCTCCGTGGTCGGTGCGGGTGCAGGCGGGTGCGAGCCGGGCTCGCGCGACGCCGGAGGCGGGATGCGGGCGGCGCGCAGGCTTGCATGATGGGCGCACCGACGGCGCCTGCCGGAGATTTCCGGAAGGGTCCGCGTTATCTCCGGTTTATCACAGGCCGGAGAACCCGCACAATGCGGCCTTGGCCCCCCGGTGGACGCCCGGCGGCCGCGTTGAGCCGATTGTGGTACGAAAGGGAACAGGCGCGAGGGACGCGCCACACTGGCAACGGGCAAAGGACCATGGGCAAGCGGCTCGGACAACACTTCCTGCACGACCGGAGTGTGCTGGACGCCATCGTGGTGGCCGCGGCGCTGCGGCCCGGTGAGCCCGTGCTGGAAATCGGACCCGGCGCCGGCGCCCTCACCGAGCGCCTGCTGGCCGCGGGCGCGCGCCTGGCCGCGGTGGAGCTGGACCCGACGCTGCTGAGCGAGCTGGAGGCGCGCTGGGGCGCCGATCCGCGCCTGCACCTGATCGAAGGCGACATCCTGCGCATCGAACTGGCCCCCCAGGCGCTCTTCGGCGGCGACGAGCCCTACGCGGTGATCGCCAACCTGCCCTACTACCTCTCCACGCCGCTGCTGTTCCGCATGGCTGCGGGCCGCAGCTTCTTCTCGCGCCTGCTGCTGATGGTGCAGGACGAGGTGGCGCTGCGCATGGCGGCCGGCCCGCAGGACGGCAAGGACTACGGCTCGCTGAGCGTGGCCATCCAGCACGCCTTCACCGTGCGCCGGGTGCTGCGCGTGCCGCCGGGCGCCTTCCGGCCCCCACCCAAGGTGCACTCGGCCGTGGTGGAGCTGCGGCCTCGTCCGCCGGAGCTGCCGCCTGGCCGCGAAGCGTGGTTCTTCGAGCACATCAAGCGCCTGTTCTCGCGCCGCCGCAAGCTCATGATCAGCGGACTGCGCGAGGCCGGGCAGCACCTGCCCCCCGAGCAGTGGGCGCAACTGGAAGCACTGGTGGCGGACCGTCGGGCGGAGACGCTCACCCCCGAAGAGCACCTCCAGGTGTTCCGTCTGCTCTACTCCTCACAATCCGCGCCCTGAGGGCCGTCGAGGGCATCCACCGGCCCGTCCGGAGCGACCCCGCCACATCCCTGGGGCGCTCACTCCCTGCACCGCGTGCACCGTTTGGCGTGCAAATTGCTCCCTAGCGTCGCAAGAGCAGTTCCAACTGCGCGACCCGCACCAGAGGGAGCCACGGAAGGTCTCCCCCGGGCCGCACCCGGCGACCGCGCCACCATGAACGGATGCATGAAGCGGCTGACCCTGGGCACATTGGTGCTCCTGCTGAGCTGGCAGGGCGCCTTCGCCGCCACCCTCACGATCATCAGGTCCTGGACTGCCGTGCGTGCCCGCCCCACGGTAAGCGCACCCACGCTGACCCTCGTCTTCGGCAACGACACGCTGACGTATGTGCGCCGCAGCGGCACCTGGCTGGCCGTGCGGCTGCCCGATGGACGGGTGGGCTGGATCGTGGCGCAGGCCGCTGCCCTGCCGCCCACGCAATCGGCCCCGGCACCCAGCCCCGCGTCGGCCACCAAGACGGCGACGCCGGTGCATGCGGACGCCTCCGGCGGCAGCGCAGGCCAGACGCTGGCACCCGGCGGAACGTGACGCACCGCCCCGGCCGCCGTTGAATCCCGGTAGAATGAAGGACCGGGTGCAGGGATGGCGCCACGGGGCTCACGAGCTAAACGCGCAGCACCGAAGAACAACGGCAGTGGCAACACCCGGATCAACCGATGGAGCGATTGACCGAAACCCAAGGGGAACGGAACGATATGAGTCCACGGAAGAAAGCCATCCGCGCCGGCTTTGTGCTGACATTGCTGGCACTGGGCTTCACCCTGGCCGCTTGCGCGGCGCAGAAGGGCGGGCCCTCCCAGCCCGGGCCCACCAAGCCCGAGGCGGCGACCAGCGCGACGACCTCGCCTCAATCCCAGCCGCCGGGCACCGAGGCGACGACCAGCGCCCAGGGCATGCGCCACGAGCGCTCGTCGCTGGGCCAGGTGGAGATCCGCAAGAGCTGGGTGCAGGTACGGAGCCGGCCCAGCCAGGAGGCGGCGGCCATCGCCCTGGCCTTTGGCAACGACACCTTTCCGGTGGTCGAGAAGCAGGGCGACTGGGTGCGCGTGCAGTTGGACAAACGCCGCGAAGGCTGGATTCCCGTCTCGGCCACGCAACCCTAGCGATCCCAGCGCCTCGGCCGAATGGCAGGACGGCCCACAACCGCATATGCGACCCGGCTATTAGGGCACCGTGAGTCTCGCGCCCTGCTGGAGGTGTGGGGGCGCGCCCCCATCTTCTGCCGGCCCTTCCGGACTGCCCCTAGCCCCCTCCACCCTGTGTGGACGCGCCAACCGTTGCGAGGCCAACGTGCCGCGACGGGCGCACAAGCACCCACACGAATGCCGGCCCCAACGCGACGGCCGCGCCCATGGTGGCAAAGGCCAAGCCCCAGGACAGCACCTGCTCGCTGCCCCCAGCCATGTCCAGCACCACGCCGAAGACCAGCGGCCCCAGGAACGACCCCAGAAAGCCCACGCAGGAGTGCACGGCCATGGTGGTGCCGCGCAGGCCCGGCAGGGCCTCCGCCACCGTGCCGGCCGTGATCGGCGAGCTGTCCGCCATCACCGTCACGCCATACAGCAGGCACAGCGCCGCCAGCGCGGGATAGGGCAGCCCGGGCAGAAAGCCGATGCCGCAGGCCAGCAGGGCGGAGGCGGACATGATCGCCATCACCACCCGCCGCCGTCCGAAGCGCACGGCGAACTCGTTGCCCGACACACTGGAGGGCAGCGCCAGCAGGGTCACCAGCGCCGTCATGGTGGCCGGGGCCAAGTGGGCGCCGCCCGGCGCCTGCAGCGTCAGGCTGTAGGTGAGGTACACCACCAGCCACGAGCGCAGCCCGAACAGCTCGAAGTTGTGCACCATGTAGGCGAGCGTGTAGCCCATCGCCCGCCGGTTCGTCAGCGCCTGGATGAAGTCCTGCAGGCCCCCGCTCGGTTGCTCCGGCCGCGGCGGCGTGTGCGCGGGCAGCAGCAGCCACACCAGCAGCAGCGACAGCACGGGCCCGGCGCTCATCACGGCAAAGGCCGTGGGCCAGCCCTGGGCCGCTCCGATCTTGCCGGCCAGGTAGAACGACATGGCCGAGCCGATGCCGAAGCTGGACGTGTAAAAGGCCACCGCGCGGGATTGCGCGGGGCCCTCGATGAGATCGCTCAACGCCTTGAGGCCCGGCATGTACGTGCCGGAGAGCCCGATGCCTCCCAGCATCCGCAGCAGCGCGGCGGACCAAAAGCCCTGCGCCATCATCGGAAAGGCCGCGACGGAAACGACCGTGATGCCCATGCACACCAGGTAGATGCGCTTGGGGTCCACCCGGTCCGTGAGGCTCACCAGCACGGGCACCGTAATCAGGTAGCCGAGAAAGAACACGGCGTTGATCCACCCGGCCTCCGTGTTGCTGAGGTGCCAGTCCGCGATGAACGTGGGCAGCAGGGCCGGGAAGGCGAAGAAGCCGAGCATGCCCAGCACCTCGGCCACGCACATCATCGTAATCAACCGCACCGCGCTCATCGGCTCAGCCTCTCCCGGCATGGGTACCCGCGCCAGCCGCGCAAGCCGATCTGCGCGGCGGGCGGCGCTGGAAGCGCGACGTGGCGGGAGCCCCTGTGCGTGAAAAATCCCACTGCACCTACCAGGAAAGCGACAGTTGGTAAAGCACGCCCACCAGCACCGAGCCCAGCAGGGCCTGCACCAGGTACCAGCCGAAGACCGGCCGGCGCACCAACGCCCACACGGCCACTGCAGCGGGAATGCTCGTCACGCCGCCCGCGGTCATGAAGGCCAGCGCGGCGCCCGGCGCCATGCCTGTGTGCAGCAGGCCCGCCACCACCGGCACGGCCGCATACCCGTTCAGGTACGCGGGCACACCCACCAGCACCGCCAGCGGAATGGCCCAGATGCTGTCCCCACCCAGCCACGTGGCAACAGTTTCCGCGGGCAGCCAGGCCACCATCAGGCTTTCCAGCGCGAACGCCAGCGCCAGCCACTTGCCCAGGAACCACGCCGTCTCGCCCGTGGCCCGCAGGAACTGCGCCCGCCGTGCCGGCTCCTCCCAGAAGCGCCAGCGCAGGCTCTGCGCATTGCGCAGCGGAGCCGTCGTGCTGCAACTGCAGCCGCCGCCCGTCACCTCCTCGCGCAGGGGCACGGGAAACGCGCCCACACCGAGCAGCGCGTGCGTGGCCAGCCCGCCCAGCACGCCGATGCCAATGGCGGCGAGGGTCTTGGCCACGGCAAAGCCCAGCCCAATGGCCCCGGCCGTGAGCACGAACATGTCCGGCGCCATCAACGGGGAGGAGAGCCAGAAGGCCATCACCGGCGCCAGGGGCACGCCCATCGCCAACAGTGCCGCCACCAGCGGAATCACCCCGCAGGAGCAGAACGGCGACAGCGCACCCACCAAGGACGCCGCCAGAATCATCTTGTAGGGACTGCCTGCAAACGCCCTCGCGATGGCGCTCTCGGCGCCGGCCGCCTTCAGCCACGCCGCCAGGGCCACGGAGACCAGCAGGTACGGCGCGATCTCCATCAGGCTGCGCAAGGTGAAGCCCACGCTGGGGCCGAACTGCGCCGGCGCCAGTATCGCCAGCGCAGCGAGCAGCGCCGCCAGGGCCAACAGAGCCCTATCCACCCGGGGTGCCCGGCGCCAGAGGCCATCCAGGGCCAGCGTCAGTTGTGTCATGGTTCGCTCCGTTTCGAAGTCGGGTACGTTAGTACTCTATGATCCTATATTTCTGGAAAATTCGAATAATTTGCTATACAAAACCGCGGCTTCGCCCTATGCGGCGCCGCTGGTGCCACAGGACGGCTCCAGGCCTTCGCAGCAGTTGTCGCCGAGGTAGGCCAGCAGGCCGTTCATGCGCTCGTAGTTGGCGCGGCAGATCAGGTTGCGGCTCTGCCGCTCCTGCGTGATCAGCCCCACGCGCAACAGCCGCGAGAGGTGGTGCGACAGCGTGGAGGCCGGCACACCCAGTCGCTCCTGCAGATCGCCCACCACCGCCCCACCAGGCCCCGCCTGCACCAGCAGCCGGTAGATTTCCAGCCGGGTTGCGCTTCCCAGGGCCTCCAGGCACCGCGCGGCCTGCGCTGTCTGCATCCGTTCCGCGTCCATGCCTCCACGCTATCGCGCGTCAGGGCGAGTGTCAACTACAGTTTTAGAATCATCGAAATGATAGCAACCCCGCGGCGGACCTGCGCCCAGGCTTTGGTAGGCAAACCGATCCGTATCGGGGGTGCGGGGGCCCAAGGCCCCCGCGTGCGGTTTGTGCCGTTTCGAGCAACGCGACCGCCTGAGGCGCGCGCCCATGCAGGCTCACGCGGGACGCTGCTCTGCGGCCAGGGCCTCGGCCAGGGATGGCACGAGGCGTGCGGCGGCCTTGGCGATGAGGGAGCCCACCATGGAGCGGCGGTAGGCGGGGTCAGCCACGGCGGTGCGCATGGGCTTGCCGGTCTTGTTGGCCTTGCGCTGCAGCGCATCCAGCAGCGCCAGATCGAACGGCTTGCCCTCCAATTCATCCAGGCCCGGCACCAGCTCCGGACGCGGATTCACGGC
This sequence comes from bacterium, assembly GCA_035266845.1. GTDB lineage: Bacteria > SAR324 > SAR324 > SAR324 > JACQKK01 > DATFMP01. Next base: position 119,587 of record DATFMP010000060.1, on the reverse strand, counting down.
GGTCAGTCCCAGGCGCAGGGCCTGCACGGTGGGGTCGCCCGGACCCGCGAAGCGCGCCATCAGGCCCACGCCCACCAGGGGGTAGTCGATCGAGTCGCGCACGCGCAGCTTCTCGTAGACCCCCTGCCAGCCCGGCTCCGGGATGGGCACGTGCACGCGCAGCAGCAGCTCGCCCGGCTGTTTGCCGCCGGGCTTGGCGCCCACGGCCCAGCGGCCGTCCGTGCCGTAGAACTCGCGCAGGGGCAGACGGCGCTGGCCCTGCGGCCCGGTCAGTTCCACCTCGGCGTCCAGCATCAGCAGCACCGGGCCCGTGTCGCCGGCATAGGCAGCCCAACAGAACGAACCGCCCGGCGCCACGTGGCACACCTCGCCATCCTTCTTGAGACAATAGTCGTTGGCCTTGCGCCAGAAGTAGCTCTGGTTGTAGTAGCGGCAGCGCGTATCCAGGCACAGGTTGCCGCCCACGGTGCCCATGCCGCGAATGGTGGGCCCGGCCACCAGTCCGGCGGCCTCGGCCAGGATGGGCACGTGCTGCTGCACCAGCGGGTGCGCCGCCAGATCCGCAATGGTGGTGAGCGCGCCGATGGTGAGGCGCCCGTCCACCTCGGTCACGCCACGCAGGGCGGCCACGTTGCGTAGGCTGATCACGTGGTCGGGCTCGGCCAAGCGCTTGCGCAGGTTGACCATCAGGTCCGTGCCGCCTGCCAGGAACATCGCGCCCGGGTGCGTGCCGACCAGCGCCAGCGCCTCCTCCACCGTCTCGGGCTGGTGCAGCTGGAAGGGGCGAATCGCATAGGTCATCGGGCGGCCTCCTGCATGGGAATGGGGGCCACCGGCTTGGCCTGACCCTTGCGGGCGGCCTGAATGGCGGCGTAGACGCGCTCGGGCGAGAGCGGCAGCTCCTTGATGCGCACGCCCACGGCGTCCTCGATTGCGTTGGCCAGGGCGGGCAGGAAGGCTGCCAGGGAGCCCTCGCCGGCCTCCTTGGCGCCGAAGGGCCCGCCGGCCTCGTTGGACTCCACGATGATCGTCTCCATCTGCGGCGATTCCATGATCGTCGGGAAGCGATAGTCCAGCAGGTTGGGGGCCAGGGGCAGGCCGTTCTCGTAGTTGGTCTCCTCCTGCCGGCCCTGGGCCATGCCCATCCACACGGAGCCCTCCACCTGCCCACGCACGGACAGCGGGTTGAGCGCAAAGCCGCAGTCGTGCGCCACGGTGACGCGCTCCACGGTGACCTTGCCCGTCAACGGGTCCACCTCCACCTCTACGGCCTGGGCGGAGTAGCTGAACGCAGGGGAGGCGCCGACGCCCGCACCGCGGTAGTTGGAGCCGCCCTGGCTGATCTTGGGCGTGGCGTAGGTGCCCTTGGTGACGATGGTGCCCTCATACTCCAGGGCCAGTTCCACCACGTCGTTGAAGGCGATGGTCTTGTGGGGTTCGGCCATCACGCGGAACTCTTCACCCACCAACTCCAGGTCGTTGGGGAAGACGTGCAGCCCGCGCGCGGCAGCTTGGTACAGCACGTCACGCATGTGCTCGGCGGCGCCGATGGCCGCATTGCCCACGTAGAGCGTCACGCGCGAGGAGTAGCTGCCGTTGTCCTTGGGCGTCACGGCGCTGTCCGAGGCGATTACGCGGAAGCGCGAGGGCGGCAGCCCGATCACCTCCGCCGCGACCTGCATCACCATCGTCGAGGAACCCTGGCCGATATCCGCCGCGCCCGTGAAGATGGTGATGGCGCTGTCCGTGTCCAGCTTCATGGTCACGGTGGCGTGCGGCATGTTGGAGCGGTTGACCGGCTTGGCCGCGCCGCTGCAGTAGTGGCTGCCCGCGAAGCCGATGCCCTTGCCGTAGGGCAGGCGCCCCACCTTCTCCTTGAAGCGCGAGACCTCGAGCACCTTGTCGATACACTCCGGATAGCCGTAGCTGTTCACCATCAGGTCGTTGATGGTCATGGCGGGCGTGTGCAGCAGGTTGCGCTTGCGCAGTTCCACGCCGTCCATGCCCAGCTTCTTGGCCACCATATCCAGCGCGGACTCGAACGCGAAGCGCACATCCACCGTGCCGTGACCCCGCATGGCGCCGTTGGCGGGCGTGTTGGTCAGCACCCGGTAGCCGTGATAGCGCACGTTGGCGATGTCGTAGATGGCGTTGAGCAGCGCCCCGGCATAGAGGATGGTCACCACGCCGTAGCCGCCATAGGCCCCGCCCTGCTGCACCACCTCCGCCGCGCAGGCCTGTAGACGACCGTCCTTGCTGGCGCCCAGCTTGAGCTTGGTCCAGGTGGCGGGCCGCCCGCGGTGGGCCAGGAACACCTCCTCGCGCGTCAGCACCACCTTCACGGTGCCCTTGGCCTTGCGCGCCAGCAGGCCGCAGATCAACTCATAGCTCTGCGTCTCCGTCTTGGCACCGAAGCCGCCGCCCACCAGGGGCTTGATGACGCGGATCTGGCTCATGTCCACCTTCATGGTGGCGGCCAGTTCCTTGTGCACGTAGTAGGGCACCTGCGTGGAGCACCAGATGTCCAGCCGCTGCGCCGATTCGTCCCAGCGGGCCACGGCAGCGCTCAGCTCCATGTGCGCGTGGTTCACCTCCGGCGCCTGGAAGGATTCCTCGACGATCACGTCGCTGGCGGCAAAGCCTGCCTCCACGTCACCGAACTCCGTGTCCACCTCGCGCTCGATGTTGCCCGGCCGGTGCTCGTGAATCTGCTCCGCGCCTTCGACCATGGCGGCAAAGGGATCGGTGTAGGCCGGCAGTGACTCGTATTCCACGCGGATCGCATCCAGCGCCTGCTCGGCCGTCCAGGCATCCACGGCGGCCACGGCGGCGACCTCCTCGCCCTTGTAACGCACCTTGCCGCGCGCCATCGGGTACTCGTCCTTGGCGACGGGCAGCACGCCGAAGGTTACGTCGCTGTCGTCCCCGGTCACCACGGCCCGCACGCCCGGCATGGCCAGTGCCCCGGAGACGTCGATGGATTTGATGCGCGCATGGCTGTGTGGGCTGCGCAAGATGCGCCCCACCAGGGCATCGGGGAAGTGAAAGTCCGCGGAATACCGGCCTTGGCCGGTGGCCTTGTCCATCCCGTCGATGAGCGGCTGGGGCTTGCCGATGAAGCGGTGCCCGCCTTGCCCCAGGGCCTGATGCAGTGCCTCCGGGGCCACCCTGGGGCGCCCCTTCATGTCCTTGGCTTGGGTCATGGTCTACGTACGCGATGGGGGTTCGATGCGTGGCAGCCGGAAACTAATCCGCGGCGTCGGCGCGTTTGCGTCCGGCGGCACCACGCCCTTTCAGCTTGGCAGCGGCGTATTGCACCGATTCGATGATCGAGTTGTAGCCCGTGCAGCGGCACAGGTTGTTGGCCAGCCCGGCGCGGATCTGCTCCGGCGTCGGGTCCGGGTGTTCGTTGAGCAGGGCCTTGGCCGCCATGATCATGCCCGGCGTGCAGAAGCCGCACTGGGAGCCCAGCTTAAGGTGGAAGCCTTCCTGCAGCGGGTCCGGTCCGTCCTGGGACAGGCCCTCGATGGTCGTCACAGTCTGGCCGTGCACGGCCGCGGCGGGCGTGAGGCAGGACAGCGTAGGCAGGCCATCCACCAGCACCGTGCAGGCACCACAATCGCCGCCGTCGCAGCCCATCTTGGTGCCGGTCAGCCCCAGGTGGTCGCGCAGGAAGTCGATCAGCAGCTCATGGCCTGCGACGGCTTCCTCGCGGTCGATGCCGTTGATGGTGACCCGGATCAGCGTTTTCATGGCGGGATGGTTGGGTCCAGAAGCGTTTGGCCGGCCGTCCGCGCCGGCACGCAGGGGATCGCACGCAACGGCGCCGATCGGATTCGTTTAATGTTTATCTTCCCACACTAATCAGCTTTGCCCCGGGCATGCAACAGACCCCGCATCGCTCACCAGCGGGAGAGCACGTCCGGCTCGTGGTCCTGGTAGTCCAGGCACAGCGCGAAGAAGAACTTGCGCAGCACACGGCCCTGGGCATCTCGGATGACGAGGGTTTCCAGCGGCCGCACCTCGCGGAAGTACGGCCGGATGCGCTGCTCGTTGTTGGGGAAGATCGGCTCGTCCATCACGAAAATACTGTTGCTGCCCAGCCGCTTGATGGGCTTGCCCCAGTACAGGAACTCCTTGCCGTGAATCTCCTGCCGTTCGTAGCCCATCAGCACGAGTTGCTCGTGATTGGGCGTATAGAAGCCCAACATCGCGGCCTGGCTGTAGTCCCGCGTGGAGAACCAAAGCCCCCCCGGCAGGTCGCCGTATTGCTTGCGCAGCCGCGCAATCTCCGCGCCCACCTGGTGCCAGCCCCAGTACTTGGCCACCACGGAAGAATGTTGGCGCGCCTCGTCATAGGCGATGAAGCGCCGTGGCAGCACGCCCGGGGCCAGCAGGATCAGCGCCAGGGGCATGGCGCATGCCAGCAGCAACACCCAACTCGCCCAGGCCGTGCGCGGGTGCCGCAGGCGCAGCGGAGCACCCCAGCCGGCGCCCGTGCCGCCCCGCTGCCATGCCGCCGGTAGGCCGTACAGCCAGGCCATCAGCACCACCGCACCGGTGGGGTAGACCACGGCCGTCCAGTGCGAGCCGATCACCGCCTCGAAGGAGACCGGCAGAAAGATCAGCAGCGGCACCGCCGTGAGCACGGCATAGTACAGCAGCGCATCCTCCGCTCGCGCGGCCGGACCCTGCTCCGGGCTGTGCCAGGACGCACGCGGCCGCCGCACACCACGCCAGCCCGCCACCAAAACGGCCGCCAGTGCCACCAGCAACACCACGAACACCACCGGCGAGGCGGCAATGAACTGGCCGACCAAGTACAGCAGCGGCTTGAGCAGGCTGAAGCGGTCGCCCGCCTGGCGGCTCACCGCGTTGAACTGGAACGTCAGCCACGCGTGGGTGGCATTCCAGTAGACGAACGGCGAGAGCACCAGCAGCGCGATCAGCGCCGCCAGCCAGGGCTCCTTGCGGGCCAGCTCGCCCCGGTAGCGCGGGTGGAGCAGCAGGAACAGCAGTTGCGCCGGGAAGAACAGCACCGCGAAGAACTTGGAGAGCATCATGCCGCCCGCGGCCACACCGGCCAGGTACCAGCAGCCGTGCCGGCCATCGATCACGGCGCGCTTGGTGAGCCACGCCGTGGCGGCCCAGAAGAACACCAGCGGGCAGTCCGTCACGGATGCCGTGCCCAAAATGATGGAGACGGGCAGCAGCACGTAGAGTAGCCCCGCCAGCAGCGGCACGCGCCGCTCCCCCGTCACCTCCAGCGCCATCTGGTACAGCAGCGCCACCGTGCCCAGGTGATAGCCCAGCGCGGTCAGGCGCACGGTAAAGGCCGAGGTGCCCATTAGCCCGGTCAGCAGCGCATTGGTCCAGCCCACCATGGGCGGGTGCGTGTAGTAGCCCAACGCCAAGTGCCGCGCCCACTCCCAGTACAGCGCCTCGTCGCTGCTCAGCGGCGGCACCACCATCAGCGGCAGGTGGCCCAGCGCGGTCAGGGCCAACAGGGCCCACAGGGGGGCGTAGAGACGCGAGGATTGGCGCGGCGGGGCTCTCATCGGCGGTGGATCGCTCCAGGCTGGCGGTGCAAAATTAAGCGTGCGGGGCTCGGGAGTGCGGCGGGGCCATCAGAGCGTCAGTCCCTGATCCAGGCACCAGCGGATGCTGCGGCGCATGCCCTCCTCCAGCTCCACCGCCGGCCGATAGTCCAGCTCGCGCTGGGCCAGCGCCACGCTGCAGGCGATGTGCTTGTTCATCTCGGAGAGCACGTGAATCTTCTGGTGGTACAGTCCCAGCGACTGCAGCGCAAAGTCGCAGCACCAAGCCACCTCGCTGGCCAGCCCGGGCAGCCGCATGCGCTTGTGGGCCACGGGGAGCCCGAATTCCTGCTCCAGCAGACGCTCCACCGTGTCGATGACCTCGTTCATCGTATACGGGCGGCGGTCGGCAATCCAGTAGGCCTTGCCGGCCGCAGCCTCAGTGAGCGCGGCGAGCAGCAGCCCCTGGCAGAGGTTGTCCACGTAGGCCATGGACCGGCGGTTCTCGCCCCCGCCCACGATGGGCCCCTTGCCCTGGCGAATCATGGTGAAGAACTGGCTCTGCCGCGGCGGCTGGTACGGGCCGTAGAACCAGGGCGCGCGGATGAGCACGGCGTCCAGCCGGCCGCCCTCCACCCGGCGGCGCACCGCCAGCTCCATCTGCATCTTGGAGCGCCCGTAGTGCATGTAAGGGTGATACGGCGAGTGCTCGTCGAACAGGTGGTCGGCATGGGGGTTCGTGCCGAAGGGCGAGTTGGAGGAAACCACCACCGCGCGCCGCACGCCTGCCGCCTCTGCCGCATCCAGCAGGGTCTCGGTGCCCCGTACATTGACCCGGTAGAAATCCCGCACGCGCCGCGGATGGATCAGCCCCGCGGTGTGGAACAGCACCGCACCGCGCGTGCCCGCAAACAACTCCTGGCAAGCCGCCGGGTCGGTGAGATCGCCCACCACGGGCTCCACTCGTTCGCTCAGCGCCGTCAGCTCGGCGGCGTCCTCCCCCGGCAGCAGCAGGCAGCGCACGCGGATGCGCCCGTCCGGCTCAGCCAGCCGGGGATGATCCGCCAGTCCGCCCAGCAGCGCGCGCACCAGGTTGCGCCCAAGCCATCCGCCGGCGCCCGTCACCACCACGTGCTCAACCCCGAAGTCCATGCACCTCCCCTGCTCTCAAGTCCTGCGTGACCCGCAACCGCACCACATCCCGCACCGGGGAACAAGGTGTCCCTATGCGCCCGGCACACCCTGGCTTTCGCTGCCGCATGGAGGTCTAGCCCTGCTCCAGGAAGTGCAGGGCATTGCGGTGCGCGAGGGCCATCACCGTGCCCTGTGGATTCACGCCCGGCGCGCCGCAGAACAGGCTGGCGTCCGCCACGTGCAGCCCGTCGGCGCCGTGCACGCGCCCGAAGGAATCCGTGGCGCAGCGTCGCTCGTCCTCGCCCATGGGGCACGAGGCAAACAGGTGTACGGTCATGAGTCCCGTGCGGCCGCGTGGCAACTCCGCCGGCAGCGCCGCCACCTGCCCGGCCTCCGTGAGCGCGGGACCCCCCGCCAGGCTGGGGTAGAGCGACTCGGCCCCGGCCGCAAAGAGCAGGCGGCACAGCTTGCCCAGGCCATCGGCCAGGTGCCGCAGCTCCTCCGCACTGACCGGGTAGCGTACGAGGGGATCGGCCAGTCTGGGCAGTGTGCGCACGCGGCCCACGGGTCGCCCCGGCGTCATGGCGTAGTAGATGGCCATATGCCGCCAGCCCTCGCGCACCCGCGCCGTGGCCGCCGCGCCGTGGTCGGTCATGGCCAGGGCCAGGTAAGGTGGCGTGCTGATGGAGCAGCCGAAGCTGAGCGTGGGAGCGAACTGCTTCACCTGCTCGGCGGGCACGCCCATCTCCGGCCCGTTCACGGCATCGGGGAACACGGCCACCACCTTCACGGTGGGGTGCAGGCTCAGCGTGTTGCCCACATTGCGCCGCACGCCGCTGCGCCGCAGCAGCGCCGGCGTGTGCACCGCTCCGCCGGCCACGAACACATGCGCCGCGCGCACCTCCAGCACCGTACCGTCCGCCTGCCGCGCGGTGAGACGCCAGCGACCGGCCTCGCGCCGCAGGCGCAGCACGCGCGTGCCGGACTGGACGCGACAACCCGCGGCCGCGGCGCGGGGCAGGAAGGTGGCGCTCATGGACTGCCGCGCCCCGGCACCGGCGGCGTCGTAGCGGTACCAGCGCGGCACCTCCTGCGAGGCCCAATCCAGCGCCTGCGCGCCCTCGCGCATCTTGAGCGCGGCGGCCGGGGGCGGCCCTGGCGCGGGGGAGACGGACACCGCGCGCTCGCAGGCGGAGAAGTGCGGCTCCAGGTCGGCCTCGCTCAGCCCCTCCACGCGCCAGTCGCGGCGCCAAGCGGCCAGCACGTCCGGCGGGGTGCGGTGGTACAGGCCGGAATTGACCTCGCTGCCGCCGCCCAACACGCGCCCCTCCACATAGGCCACCTTGGGCGCGCCCAGGGTCACCGTGAGTCCGCCGTTGCGGTACTTCGCCGTCATCTCGTCCAGGGTATAGGGCTCGGGCGTATCCACCGGCAGGGTTGCGCCCTCCTCCAGCAGCAGCACGTCGCGCCCGGCCTCCGCCAGCAGGCAGGCCGTGATGGCGCCGCCGGGGCCGGAGCCCACCACGGCGATCTCGCAGACCAGGGCGTTGCTCGTGGTCAAGGGGGTGGCTCCCGGCGGCGTCAGGCCGCCCGGGGGCGGTCAGCCTGCACGAGCCCCGGCCGCGCGAACAGCGCCAGCACCGCCAGGCTCTCATAGAAGCGGATCAGGTCACGGCAGGCACCCAGCCGGCTGTGGCGCCACGCCGCGACCTGGCGCGCGCGCTTGGCCGGTGGCAGGCGATGAAAGAGGTCCCCGCAGCGGAGTCCGGCCAAGGCGAAGCCCAGTGTGGCCAGCAGCAGTGGCCAGCGCAGGGCCGTGCCCAGCCGCGCACGCTGGGCTGCTACGAGGGCGGTCACGTCGTTGTATGGCGCGGCCAGCGCGGGCGCGTCCCCTGCGTGCTCGGCGGCCAGCGTATAGCACAGGGCCGACGTGGTGGCGTAGAGCGGCGGTGCGGGGGGCGTGGTCTGCGTGACCGGTGCGGCGTGGTGGTGGTTCATGGGACTCGGGGCGGGCTTGCACAGCGATACTCCGCGATCGACCCGGCTAGCCCAGCACGCCCGCGGCCAGGGCCACGACGGCGAGCAGCAGCAGTCCGACGCCGTAGCTGAGCGGATCACGAAGCGCGAAGATGACCGGATCGGCGTCCATCTCCCCCTGGTGCGCGATGCGCCAGACACGCGCCACCCAGTATAGAAGCACGGGGATCGCCAGCCAGAGCAGGTCCGGATGGCGGTACAACTCTCGCACCTGGTCGCTGTTGATGTAAAGCGCGAACACCAGCACGGCCACGAAGCTGCTGCAGATACCCAACGTGCCCACGAGCTGTACATCGCGCGCATTGTAGCCGCGGCGATGCCCCGCCGCCCGGAATTCCGGGCGGTCACCCAGCAGCAGCTCGCCGTAGCGCTTCACCAGGGCCAGTCCCAGGAACAGGAACACCGTGAAGGCCAGCAGCCATTGCGAGTACACGATGCCGAACACGACGTGCCCCGCGATCACCCGCAGCGTGTACAGCGTGGCCAGCACGATGACGTCCAGCAGGGCCACGCGCTTGAGCCACAACGAATAGGCCAGGGTTAGCGTCAGGTACACACCCAGCGTGAGCAGGAAGTCCCAGCCCAGCGGCCAGGCGAGCGCCACACCCGTAGCCAGAACGACGGTCGCCAGCACGGCGGCCGTGCCCGGCGCAAGCGCCCCGGAGGCGATGGGCCGCAGGCGCTTGGTGGGGTGCGCGCGGTCCGCCGCCACGTCCAGCAGGTCGTTGATGACGTAGGTGCCCGAGGCGCAGAGGCTGAAGGCCGCAATGGCCATCAGCCCCGCGGGCAGCCAGTCCAGCGGCCAGATGCGGTGCGAGGCCAGCAACGGCACGAGCAGCAGCCCGTTCTTGCTCCACTGGTGTACCCGCAGCGCACGCAGCACCGTCATCACCATCGGGAGCGCACTCCCTGCCAGTCGTGCAGGCGCGGGGGCCGGGGGGCCCGGCCCTGGCCCGGGATTGGACGCGGCCCGGCGGGTGCGCTACCTCTGAAGCGGAGCTGTTCTCCGCGGAAGGACGCACGGGCGCGACCGCGTCACGTGAGGCCGTCCGCCAGCATGAAGGAAGGCGCGGGCAAATGGCAAGCTTGGTCACGGGCGGTTCGGGGTACTTCGGGCATGTGCTGGTGCGTAAGCTGCGCGAGCGGGGTGAGCAGGTAGCTGTGTTCGACCTGCTGGACAGCACGGAGCGTCCCGCGGACGTGACCTATCACCGTGGAGACATCCGCGACCTAGAGGCCGTGCGGCGAGCCTGCCAGGGCATGGAGGTGGTCTACCACAACGTGGCCCAGGTGCCGATTGCCAAGGATCGCGCCGCGTTCTGGTCCGTGAACCGCGACGGCACGGAGAACACCCTGCGCGCCGCTCGGGAGGCCGGCGCGCGCAAGGTGGTATACACCTCCTCCAGCGCCGTCTTCGGCGTGCCGAAGCGCAACCCCGTGGGGCCGGACGACGAGCCGCATCCCATGGAGGCCTACGGGCGCGCCAAGTTTGCCGGCGAGCAGCTATGCCGCGCCGCCGTGGCCCAGGGATTTCCGGTGGACATCGTGCGGCCGCGCACCATCGTGGGCCACGGGCGACTGGGCATCTTCCAGATCCTCTTCGAGTGGATCCGCGAGGGCCGCAACGTGCCCGTGCTGGGGCGGGGGGACAACGTGTACCAGTTCGTGCACGCGGACGACATGGCGGAGGCCGTGCTGCTGGCCGGGCAGCGCCACGAGCCCGGCGTGTACAACATCGGCACAGACCGCTACGGCTCCATGCGCGCCGTGCTGGAGCACCTGTGCCGGGTCGCCGGCACGGGCTCGCGCGTGCGTCGCGTGCCCATGTGGCCCGCCATCGCAGCCATGAACCTCACCAGCCTTCTGGGCCTCTCGCCGCTCGGGCCCTACCACGCGTTGATGTACGGGCGCTCCATGTACTTCGACATCTCGCGGGCCCAGGCCGAGTTGGGCTGGCAGCCGCGCTACTCCAACGAGGAGATGTTCGAGGAGACCTACCGCTGGTACGTGGCCCACCGCGACGAGGTGCTGAGCGCCACGGCCGCCAGCCATCACCGCTCCCCCATGCGCCAGGGCGTGCTGGCCCTGCTCAAGTACGTGCTCTGACGATCCCCCCCACTTGCCTACGGCGCGGCGGGGACGGTGACCAGGGAGTAGGCCTCCAGACCGGACACGTGATCCTCCGCCGTGACCAGCGCGACACCTGGGGCCTCCGCCGTCAGGCGGCCGATGGGCGTTACGGTGCCGATGGGATCGCCCTGCACACTCCATTGCGAGGCGGAGGTGCGCTCGATAGGGCTGCCGTCCTCGCGCTCGCCCATGGCCACGAAGAACGCGCTGCTGTGCAACGGCAGGGTGATGGAGGTGGGCGAGACCGAGAGCGTGAGCAGGTGCACCTGGAAGGGCTCGGTCTGGGGCGTCAGGTCGGCCGGGGACGCCGCCGGAGCGGCGCTGCCCGGCCCGCCGCCGCAGCCGGCCAGCAGGCCCAACGCCGCCAAGCCCAGCACGAACATGCCCAGGCGACAGACCAGGGTACGGGGTCTCGGGCCGGCAATCGCACAGCGGGCAAAAGCACGCATGGCGTCACCTCGTCTGGAGTTCTGGAGCTGTATCCGGCACTTCCCCATGCCAGCTTGCCCACCCCTAACGCCGCGGCGAGCGGGGGGCAAGCGGAAAATGCGTAGAGGTGGTGCGTATTTCAGCCCGCCCCGCGACACGGCAGACCCGCTTTCACCGCGCGGCCATTTCCGCTAGAGTGGGCGCAAGGCGCCGGCCCAGGCGCCCCGGGGCCGCTCTGCAGCGGGGGACGTGCTGATGAACGAGTTACTGACCGTGCGCATCCGGCGCTCCGCCGGCGATGGCGCCGCCGCCGAATCCGCTGGCGGCCCGCTGCCGGCCCGCTGGGACACGTTCCGTGTGCGGCGCGAGCCCAAGATGAGCGTGCTGGATGTGGTGTGCCGCATCCAGCGCGAGCAGGACCCTTCGCTGGCCTACCGCTATTCCTGCCGCGCCGGCATGTGTGGCACATGCTCCATGCGGGTCAATGGCAAGAACCGTTGGACGTGCCGCACGCAGATCGAGCGGCTGGGCGGCGACGTGCTGACCCTGGAGCCGCTGCCCCACTATCCCGTGCTGCGCGATCTGGCCGTGGACATGGCGCCCTTCGTGGAGCGCTACCGGCGCGTGCGCCCACACTTCGTGCCCCGGCACCCCGACGCCCCCGACTTCGCCCGCATCGCGCCCGATTCAGCCGAGCGGCGGGACATCGACCCACACGTGGAGTGCATCACCTGCGGCAACTGCTTCGGCGAGTGCAGCCTGGTGGAGATTAACGACGCGTACCTGGGCCCCGCGGCGCTGAACCGCGCCTTCGTGCTGGTGCGCGATTCGCGCGATGCCGCCGGGGCCGAGCGGCTGCGGCTTCTGAACGGACACGACGGGGTGTGGGGCTGCCACACGCAGTTCAACTGCACGGAGGTGTGCCCAATGGGCATCGCCCCCACGCGCGCCATCCAGAAACTGAAACGCAGGGAGGTGCTGCATGCCTTCTCGTCCCTCCTCGGGCAAGGCTAGCGGGGGCGGTGCGGCCGCGGGCCGCGGCTGGGCGCCCGGCGAGCTGCCGCTGGAGCGCATCGGGGCCGTCGCGCGCGAGCTGATGGCCCGCGCGGCCATCGGGATTCCGGCGGACTTCAAGGCCGGCATTGCGGATATGGCTGCCGCCGAGCGCAACCCGCTCTCCAAGTTCGTGCTGGACCAGATCTGCTGCAACTACGATGCGGCGGAGGAGGACCAGCGGCCCATGTGCGGCGATACGGGACTGCCGCGCTGGTACGTCAAGCTGGGCAACGAGGCCCGCGTGCAGGGCGGCTTCGTGGCCCTGGAGCACGCGCTGCGCCAAGCCACGGCGGATGCCACGCACGAGATTCCCCTGCGCCCCAACCGCGTGCACCCACTCACCCGCAAGGACTTCGACAACAACGTGGGCGTGCAGGCCCCGGAGATCCAATACAGCTTCGAGCCGGAGGGCGACTGGATCGAGCTGACCACCGTGCACAAGGGCGGGCTGTTCGGCACGGACTACCGCATGCTGTTCCCGGCCGATGGCCTGCCGGGCATCCGCAAGTTCTTCCTGGACACTATGGTGGAGTTCGGGCGGCGCGGCATGGCCTGCCAGCCCGCCGTGGTGGGCCTGGGCATCGGCGGCTGCAAGGACACCACCATGCGCATCGCCAAGGAGGCCGCCTGCCTGCGACCCGTGGGCGACCGCAATCCCGATCCCCAGCTCGCCGCGCTGGAGCTGGAGCTGAAGGAGCTGGGCAACACCATCGGCATGGGGCCCATGGGCTTCGTGGGCAGCAGCATGGTGGTGGATTGCCACGCGGAGATCGCCTACACGCACACCGGCGGCATGCCCGTGGCCATTCACACCTTCTGCTTCGCCTCGCGCCGCGCCACCGCCCGCATCACGCCGGACGGCGAGGTCGCCTTCCGCGACGACCCGCAGTGGTTCACCGACCACTACCGCCGCGAGGGGGTGGGGTAGGGCGGAGGCATTTTGGGCCGCGGCTCCAAACACCCTGCTCCGCAGGGCTCCTCAGAAACGCAGCTAAGTCGCGGTACGTGCAGCAACCTGTCAGGGGACGAATCAAGCACCATGAAACTCTCCGACGTGAAGATGAACACGGTGCACCTGCAGTGCCCGGTGCAGCCCGAGGCGCTGCGGGGTCTGCGGCTGGGCGATCTGGTGTACCTGGACGGGCCCATCTTCACGGGCCGCGAGGGGCTCTACCAGCGCTACATCGCCGAGGGCATCGAGCCACCCGTGCCCATCCGCGAGATCTCCAACGTGAACTTCCATTGCTCGCCCGCCGCGAGCCAGCGGGAGGATGGGGAATACCTGGTGCGGGCGGTCACCGCCACGGCCTCGTTCCGCTTCGGCAAGTACATGGACCAATTCTTCCGCCAGACCGGCGTGAAGGTGATCATCGGCAAGGGCGGCATGTCGTCCAAGGACTACAAGGCGACCTTCGTGCCGCACGGGGCCGTGTACCTGACGACGGTGGGCTATGGTCTGGGCGCCACGTACGGGCGGGGCATCCGCGCCGTGAAGGCCGCGCACTGGCTGAAGGAGTTGGGCATCGCGCAAGCCATCTGGGTACTGGACTGCGAGAACATGGGCCCGTTCATCGTGGAGAGCGACGCGGAGGGCAACAGCCTGTTCGAGCTTTCCAATGCGGAGGTGAACCGCAACCTGGCTGCGCTGTACCAGGGTCTGCCGCAACCGGCCCTGCGCCGCTTCGGCGAGACCATCGACCGCGAGGAGGAGGTGCTGTGAGCCCGGGAGCCGCCGGCAGTGCCACGCTGGGCTCACGTCCGCGGCGCGGGGGCCTGTGGGCCTGGCTGCTGCAACGCGTGAGCGGGCTGTTCCTGGTCTATGCACTGGCGGTGCACCTGTGGGCCGTACACGTGGTCTCCAGCGGCCGGCTGAGCTGGGATGCCATCACCGCGCGCCTGCAGGCCGGCCATGCCTGGACGATCTACTACGCCCTGTTCGTCCCGGCAGTGCTGTATCACGCCGCCAACGGGCTATGGGGCGTGTTCCTGGACTACGCTCCGTCGCCGGCCCTGCGCCGGGTGGGGCTGATCGTGCTGTGGGCGGGCAGCTTCGCGTTGCTGGCCTATGGATACGTGGGCCTTCGTGCACTGCTGTAAGGGGACGGAGCCATGACGGCGCTGGTGGGATACGTGCGCAGGACGCTGCTGCCCCTGGTGAACCCGGGCACGGTGGCGTGGCTGCTGCACCGCGTGACCGGCGTGGCGCTGGCGCTATACCTGATCCCGCACTTCGTCTCCATCCACGCCGCGATCGGGGGCCGGCAGGCCCTGGATGGGGAGCTGGCGGGCTTCCGCACACCGCTGTTTGCTGTAGCCGAGTGGCTACTGATCGGCGCGGTGGCCTTCCACGCCTTCAACGGCCTGCGCATCATCGCCGTGGATTGCTTCGACCTAACCGGGCGGCAGCGGCTGCTGTTCTGGCTGGTGCTGGCGGCCTGCGCCGCCGTGTTCGTGGCCGCCTCCACGCTATTCGTGCCGCGCATCCTGGCGCCCATGTAGGGCGGTCCAGGCGCGGGAAGCGCGGCAACACCCCGTAGGACGCGGGCGCGCGACGGCTGCCCGCGGGGAGATCCTCATGGAGGAGAGACACGCCCGGGCGACTTCCATCCGCTTGCGGGCCCGTGGCGTGGTGGCCTCGGCGGTGGGCGGCATCGCCCTGCTGGCCGCGCTGTCATGGCTCATCCAGCGGCTGCTGCTCTGGCTGGCCGCCCGGGAGGATACCCTGGGCGATGCCTGGGCCTGGGTGTACTTCCACCTGGGGCCACTCACAGGCATGGCCCTGGCCACCATCGTCGTGCTGGCCACGATGCACCGCCTGCGCTTCGGCGGCAAGGACGCCCGCCCGCTGGACCGGAACGACACCGTGAGCTGGTGGTCGCTGACCGAGCGCGTCCTGCACTGGGTCTGCCTTGCCAGCTTCCTCGTGCTGCTGGTTACTGGCGTGGAGCTGTACCTGGCCGGGCCCGGCCTGCCCTCTCCGCTCACGCGTCAGATGCGCACCCTCCACAGCGCCGACGTATTTATCGCTTCGGGCGGTCTTCTGTTCCTGTTGTGGGTACGCGATGCGTTGCCACGCCGCTACGATCTGCGGTGGCTGCGGCACCTGGGCGGCTACCTGGGCTACCTGGCGCCACTGCCGGCGGGACGCTTCAATGCCGGGCAGAAGTTGTGGTTCTGGGCCGCCACGCTGACCGGCATCACGATGGCCGTGAGCGGGCTGGAGTTGCAGTATCGCTTCTCGCGCATGGACGATGGCTACGTGACCCTGCTCGTGCTGCACCTGATCGCGGCGGCGGGCTTCCTCTGCGCGCTGACGGTTCACGTATACCTGGCCGTGTTGGTCGTGCGGGGCGCACTGCCGGGCATGGTCCACGGACGTGTGGGGCGCGCCGCGGCGCTGAGACTGCACTCGCGGGCCGACGTACCACAGCCGGCCGTAGGCTCCGCGGCGCCCGCCGTCAGCAGGGAGCACACCCCATGACGACCCAGCCTCGCGCTCGGCGGGCAGAACGCGCACGGGCCTTGCGCACGCGGCTGCTGACCACGGCGCTGCTGGCCGTGCTGACTACCTGGGGCCTCGCGGCGCGCGCGGCGGAATACGACTGCCGCGTGACAGACGTCTGGTCGCCGCTGGTTGTGCCGGAGGTGGAGTACCTAGAGCGCGTACAGCCCACGCTGCACCTGTCCGATACGGACGCAGGCGTGTTCGTCACCCGCTGCGCCCGCGACCCCGCGCGCAAGGAAACCCACTGCGAGCGCATCCAGATCGACTGGGTCACCCGGGATGACGCCCGGGCCACGCGCAAGTTCTACCGCATCGACCGCCAGTACGACCTGCAGCTCTTCTTCGACCGCACCTTCGTGGAGAACGACGGCAACGGCACCGTGTATCACGGGCGCTGCAACGCGGTAGCGGCCCAAGCGAAGCCGGGCTAGAGGTACAGCAGCGCGATGGACAACACGATGAGCAGGCCCATGACCAGATTGAACGCCAGCCGCGCGCGGCGGGAAGCGAGCGCCCGCCCGATAGCCACGCCACCCAGGCACCACAGGTTGGTGGCAAGCAGGACGACACCGCAGAACGCAGCGGCCACGACCAGCGTATCGGCCCAATACCCGTCGGCGGCGCGGGCATAGGAGGCGAGGGCGGCCAAGCCGGCCAGCCAGATTTTGGGATTGACCCACTGGAACGCGGCGGCCTCCACGAACGTGAGCGGCCGACCGCCGCCTCTCGGCCCCTGGGGCCGTCCTGCCGTGACGACGCGCCAGGCCAGGTAGAGCAGGTAGGCCGACCCGGCCACTTTGAGCCCTTGCTGCAGCGGCGGATGCGCCTGGAAGAGGCGGCCCAGTCCCAGCCCCATGGCCACGATGAGTGCGGGCAGGCCGAACAGAGTGCCCAGGATGTGCGGCAGCGTGCGCCGGTAGCCGAAGTTCGCGCCCGACGCGGACACCATGGCGTTGGTCGGGCCCGGCGTGGTTCCGATCGCAAACACGAACACCAGCAGCGCCAGCAACCGGGCAGACATAGACGCCTCGCGTGCGGGGTGGCGCGAGGCGTGGCTCGCGCCGGCCGGGCGAGCCTGCTAGCATCGCGCATGAGCACGAAGGTAGAGCAAACTTGGCAGGCAGGTCTTGAAGGATCGTGCATCCGGCACGAGCAGGGATGGGTGCGCAGCAGCGAGCCGCGCGACGGCGTGGCGCTGCTGCAGGCAAGGCTGGGCGGCGTGGCCTACGAGACGCATCGCCACGACACCTACGCAATCGGCATCACAGGCGCGGGCGTGCAGCGGTTCGATTACCGCGGCGCCACCCGCAACAGCACCCGCGGCAAGGTGTTCGTGCTGCACCCGGACGAGCCCCACGACGGCCGCGCGGGATCGGACACCGCCTTCGTCTATCGCCAGGTGTACGTGGCCCCGGCACGCGTCGCGGAGGCCACCCGCGCGATCCTGGGGCGGCCGGCGCCGCTGCCGTTCGTGCCGGAGCCGGTGCTGCGCAGCCCCACATTGGCCGGGGCGGTTGCCGAGGCGTTCCGCGGGTTTCCGGCCACACCGGAGCCGCTGGGCCTGGACGCACTGGTGCACGAGCTGGCGCGAGGGCTGATCGAGGCGGACCCGGCGCTGCGCGAAGGTGTGAAACCCATGGCGTGCGATCAGCCGGCGCTGGAACGTGCGCGCGCGTTTCTGGATGCCGCCTGCACGCGCGTGGTGGCGTCGTCGGAACTGGAGGCGGTGACGGGGCATTCGCGATACGATCTAGCGCGGCAGTTCCGCCAGCTTCACGGCACCAGCCCGTACCGCTACCTGCTGATGCGTCGCCTGGAGCAAGTTCGCTCGCGCATGGCCGGCGGTGCGCCGCTGGCGGAGATTGCCGCGGACGCAGGCTTTGCCGACCAGGCGCACATGTCGCGGCAGTTCAAGGTCACCTACGGCCTCACGCCGGCCACCTACCGAAAGCTGCTGCGACGAGCCTGACACCCAGGACACACCCGCTACCGACGCCCACGCCATGACTCCACCGACCTACGAGACGATCGAGACCGACGTGCTGATCCTGGGCAGCGGCGGGGCAGGGCTGTGTGCCGCGCTGCACCTGGCCGATGCCGAGCCTGCCCCGCGCGTGCTGCTGGCGGTGAAGGGGCTCTTCGGCAAGTCCGGCTGCACGCGCATGGTGCAGGGCGGCTACAACGTGGTGCTGCGCGAGCCGGACTCTCTCGAGGCCCACTTCCGCGATACCGTGGCCGGCGGCGCGTGGCTCAATGACCAAGAGCTGGCCTGGCTGCTGGTCAAGGAGGCGCCCGGTCGCGTGCTGGAGCTGGAGAACCGCGCGGGCTGCTTCTTCGACCGCAATGCCGACGGCACGGTGCACCAGAAGGCCTTCGCCGGGCAGACCCACGACCGCACCGTGCACAAGGGCGACTTGACAGGCATCGAGATCATCAACCGCCTCTCCGAACAGGTCGCGGCCACCGCCAACACGACGATCCTGGAGGAGGTGCGCGCGGTGGAGCTGCTGCACGACGCCTCCGGCGGGCGCATCGTGGGCGCGCTGCTGCTGGAACAGCGCACGGGACGCTTCGTGGTGGCCCGGGCACGCGCCACGCTGCTGGCCACCGGCGGCGGGCCCACCATGTACAAGATCGCCGCGCCCTGCCACGACAAGACCTGCGACGGGCTGGCCATGGCGTGGCGCGCCGGGGCCACGCTGATGGACATGGAGATGGTGCAGTTCCACCCCACGGGACTGCTCGCCGCCAATGCCCAGATCACGGGCACCGTACTGGAGGAGGGCCTGCGCGGCGCCGGGGCCCACCTGCGCAACGCCGTGGGCGAGCGCTTCATGGAGCGCTACGACCCCCGCGGCGAGCGGGCCACGCGCGACATCGTCTCGCGCTCGGCCTACATGGAGCTGATGGCCGGCCGCGGCACGCCCGAGGGCGGCGTGTGGCTGGACATTTCGCACCTGGGCGCAGACTTCGTGTTCAAAAACTTCCGCGGCATGACGCTGCGCTGCCGCGACGTGGGCTATGACCTGGCCCGCGAGCCCGTGCTGGTCTCGCCCACCGCGCACTTCATGATGGGCGGCGTGGTGATCGACACCCAGTGCCGTGCGAAGCTGCCGGGCCTGTTCGTGGCGGGGGAGGACGCGGGGGGCGTGCATGGCGCCAACCGCCTGGGCGGCAACGGCGTGGCGGAATCCACCGTGTTCGGCGGACTGGCGGGCGACGTGATCGCGCAGAGCCTGACCGAGTTGCCGGCCGTGCCCGTGGATGGGGTGGAGGTGGAAGCGGCCATCGGGCGCTGCACGGCGCCCTTCGCGCGGGGC
Organism: bacterium; assembly: GCA_035266845.1. Classification (GTDB taxonomy): domain Bacteria; phylum SAR324; class SAR324; order SAR324; family JACQKK01; genus DATFMP01. Next base: position 100,439 of record DATFMP010000060.1, on the reverse strand, counting down.
GAGGCGCCGCCGGTGTATCCCCTGCGCGAGCGGCTACGTGAGCTGATGTGGGTCAAGGCCGGGCTGGTGCGCGATGCGGCACAGCTTGCCGAGGCGGCCCAGGGCCTGGCCGAGCTGCGCGCGGCGTGGCGAGAGGCGGGTGTGCCGGGCGGCCGCGCCTACAACTTGGCCTGGATGGATTGGCTGAACCTGGAGAACTGGCTGGACGTGAGCGAGGCCATCGTGGCCGGGGCGGCGGCCCGCACGGAAAGCCGCGGCTCACACTACCGCAGCGACCATCCCGCGCCGGATGCCGCGCCGCCGTACAACCTGCTGCTGCGCCGCGGCGGCGGGCCGCAGCCGCGTCCCGTGCGCTTCACGCGGCTGGAGCCCCTGCCCGCGGCCTGACCGGCGGGCTGCCCGACCGGTGCTCGCGAGCGCCTACGCTCCGGCGCGCGCGGCGGCCGTGAGCTGCTTGAGCTGGCGCATGATGGGCGCATCGTCGTGGGGGTCCAGCATGGCCTCGATGAGGTAGGGCCCCTTGGCCGTCTCCGCCCGGGCCAGCGCCGCGCGCAGCTCGTCGGCGGTGGTCACGCGCTCCCCCGCGGCGCCCAGGGCTTGGCCCAGCGCCACGTAGTCCCACGGCTCCAGGTGGTAGTACTCGCGGGGCTGATCCAGCACCTCGAGCATCTTGTAGTTGTTGTTGTTCAGCAGCAGCACGGTGGCGTCCACCCCCAGGCGCGCCAGGGTGGCCAGCTCGTTGCCGGTCATCTGGAACGCGCCATCGCCGACAATCACGAAGGGCCTCCGGGCCGGTTCCGCCACCGCGGCCCCCAGCGCGCCGGGCACGGCGAAGCCCATGGTGGCGTAGTAGCCCGCCGCCATGAACACGTCCGCGTCCAGTTCCAGCCCCACGAACCACGCATCGCCGATGTCCGACAAGAAGCTATAGCTCGACTGCTCCACCTCGCGCACCGCAGCGATCACGCCATCCGTGGTAAGCGCCCCGTCCGCCCGGGGGACAGGCGCCGCCGGAGCAGCCGCGGAAGCCTTGCGCACGGCCGGGGCCGGCCGCGGGGCGTCCGGGCCCAACCCCGCCAGCGCGGTCACCATCCCGGTCATGGGCACGTGCTCGTAGCGGTGATGGAACACCAGCGTGTCGCGCTCGTCGATAATGATCTGCTTGGCGTGCGGAATGGGGAACGTGCCGAAGCCCGTGTTCACGTCGCTGTTGATCACGCCCACGGTGAGCACCAGGTCCGCCTGCTCGATGGCCTCGCGCGCCGCCGCGCTGCCCACTTTGCCCACGAACACGCCCACGTAGTGCGGGTGCGACTCGGGAAACGACGCCTTGCCCAGCACGGAGCTGACCACCGGCAGGCTCCAGGCCTCCGCCAATCGCACGGCCTGGGCCATCAGCATATTGCGGCGCACGCCCACCCCGGCGTAGAGCACGGGGTGCTTCGCCTGGCTCAGCAGGGCACGGATCTCGCGCAACGCCTCGGCCAGGGCCTCCGGATTGCCCTCCCCGTCGTGGCCGGTGGGCCGGTGCGTGGAAGGCGCCGCGGGCACGTTGGTCATGTCGCGGGGAATCTCGATGTAGCCCGGCCGCTTCTGGGTCACCACGGCCTCCAGCACCCGGTCCACCTCGGTCAGCGCGGTACCGGGGTTGTCCAGCGTGGCTGTGGCCACCGTGACCTCGGCGAACACTTTGCGCTGGCTGTCGAAGTCCTTGACCATGTGGTGCACGCGCAGGTCCGCGTGCCGCCCGCCCACCTCCGGCGCGCCGCTGATCACCAGCACGGGGGAGTGCTCCGCGTAGGCCATGGCCACCGGGTTCACCATGTTCAGCCCGCCCGCGCCAAAGGTCGTCATGGCCACGCCCAAGCCCTTCAGGCGCGCATAGGCATCGGCCGCGAAGCCCACGCTGGGCTCGTGCGTACACACCACCGTGCGCATGCCGGCGGCGGATTGCGCTGCATACAGCGGCAGAACGAAGTCGCCCGGGATACCGAACGTGCAGTCCACGCCGGCCTCGCGCAAGCGCGCGAAGAGTTGTTGTGCCAGGGGTTTCATAGGGTCTCCGGAGGAACGCCGCGCGGGGCGGCGCGCAAAAGGTCGCGAATTTGCTTGGACGTTGGGGAATTGCCCCTGGGGCCCATCATAGCCGAAGGGCCCCGCCCTGATAACCGCCCAGTGGATTGCCGCCCCCATGCGCCGTCCCCGCTTCGAGCCCGCCGATCCCGGCCCCCTGCCCACCGAGCCAGGCGAGGTGGTGCGCCCGCAGTTCGCGGCGCCGCACCCGCTTTCTCTGTTGCGCGGCGAGTTCGTGTGGGAGGGCAAGTACGACGCGCAGGGGCGGCGCCGCGAACCCGTGCTGCCGCCCGAGCCACCCCGGCCCGAGCTGAGCGAGGCCTGGGCTCCGGCGGACATGGAGTTGGATAGCCCGCACGCCGCGCCCAACCTGCTGCTGGCCGGGGACAACCGCTTGGCGCTGGCTGCGCTGCTGGCCACGCACCGCGGGCAGGTGCAGCTCATCTACATTGATCCGCCCTTCGATACGGGCACGGACCACACCATGCGCGTGCCGGTGGGTGCGGGCGGCGGTCACCGCCAACGGGCCGCCGACGTGGACGACGCGGCGGCCGGGGACAACCGCCACCTGGAGCTGGTGGCCTATCGGGATGCCTGGGGCGCAGGCGCGGGCTCGTACCTGCAGATGATGTACGAGCGGCTGCGCCTGATGCGCGAGCTGCTGAGCCCCAGCGGCGTGCTGGCCCTGCACTGCGACTGGCGCAGCAGCGCGGCCCTGCGGCTGGTGCTGGACGAGGTCTTCGGGCCGGAGCGCTTTCTCAACGAGATCGTCTGGCACTATTACAACAAGTACTCGGCGGGCGTGCGCTGCCTGCCCCGTGCCCACGACACCATCCTGCTCTATGCGCGCGGCCCGCGTCCGGCGCTCAACGAGCTGCGCCTGCCCCGCGAGAATCCCACCCGCCAACTGGTGCGGCAGAGCGTGAACGGCGTGCTGCGAAATGCCCGCGATGCGCAGGGCCACCTGCGCTATCGCATGGTACACGACCGCAAGGGTGATGACGTGTGGCGCATCCCGCAGCTTCAGCCGGCCAGCCGCGAGTGGAGCGGCTACAGCACCCAGAAGCACCACGACCTGCTGGCGCGCATCGTGGCCCTGGCCAGCCGCGAGGGCGATCTGGTAGCGGACTTCTTCTGCGGATCGGGCACCACGCTGGCTGTGGCGGAGCGCATGGGGCGCCGCTGGATCGGCTGCGACCAGGGCACGATGGCCTTGCACACCACCCGCAAGCGCCTGCTGAACGCCCGCGCAGCCGCACCGGCGGAGGTCGCGGCCGCACCGGCCGCCCCGCCCCCGTTCGTCACCGCCTCGCTGGCCCCGGAGGCACGGCGGGAATGGTATGCGCGCGAGTTCGGCGGCGATGCCGCGGCCTGCCGGAGTCACCTGCTGCTGGCCCTGGGCGCTCAGCCCCTGGCGAAGGGCCGCGGCCCCAAACCGGCCGCGCTGCACGGCTGGCTAGATGGTGCGGCGTGCGCCGTGCCCGTGCTGGACCCGACCGCACCGACTTCCACCTGCACCGCCGAGCACGCCCTGGCTGCCGGCCGGGCCGCACAGGCCCTGGGGGCCCAGCGCCTGGTGCTGCTGGCGTGGCAGTACGATGCCGGGTTCTGGAGCGGCGTACAGCCCTGGGCCCAGCCGGCCGGCATGGAGATCGTACCGCTGCTGGTGCCCGAGGCCCTGGTGACCCCGGCGGGGAGTGCGCCGCCCGTGTTCCGGGCCCTGCCACGGCTGGAAGCCCGGGCCCAGGTCGCACGCGGCAGGGCAAAGACGGCGCCCGGCTCGCACAGGGTGACGTTGCAGCTCGTGGCTTTCCGGCCCGGGCCTTCGCGTCCAGCCTGGAGTGACGCCTGGGATGCGTTGCCTGAAGCGGGCAAAGACCCGCTGCAATGGCTGGACGGATGGAGCGTGGACCCCGCTTGGCGACCCGATGCGCCTTTCCGCCACGCCTGGTGGGACTTCCGCACGCCCCACGCCCGCGACTTGGCCACACGCAGCGCTGCGCTGCCCGGCGGGGCCGGCCAGCCTTGCGTGCTGGCCACGGACGCGTGGGGGCAGGCCACGCTGCACGCCGTGGACAGTCCGACCCGCACCGGCCGAGTGGCTGCCGCCGCGGAACCTTTGCCCCCGCCGCGGGGTTTACGATAGCAGGGAGTCGCGTCGGGGCACCGGACGCACCGGACGCACCGAGCGCACAAAAAAGGGGAATTGCCGATGCCCGCACCAAGAGTGACGATCCGCATCCAGGTGGCGCGCGAACTGATGGAGCGCCTGCAGGACATCAGCCACCACCTGGACGTGCTGCCGTCCGACTTCATCGAACAAGCCCTGGTCAACGAGCTGGGCCGCCAGGAGCGGCTGCGCCGCACCGAAAGCGCCACGCTGGACGCGCTGCAGCGCACCGTGCTGGCCAAGGGCCAGTCCGTGAGCCTGGAGGCAGACGAGGAGGCCGGGGAGCAGGCCACCTGCCAGCTCTGCCTGCGGGTAATCCCCCGTGGGCGCGGCGTGGATGGCCCGTTGCTGTGCGAAAGCTGCTACGCCCTGGCCAAGGGAGAGGGCGCCGGCGGCGGCAGTCCGACCCCCTGACCGCGTCAAGGCCTGTCCCACAAGCTTCGGGAAGTTGACAGAACGCTCACGCCGCGTCATGACTTGCGTTGTACGGCGGGAACCTTCGGGCGCATTGGGGGCGCCTCGTTCCGCACCCCCGCCGCACCCGCCCACTCAGCATTCACCAATAGATGGGGAGACGCCATGTCGACGGCACTGATGTATCTCGCATGGACGGCGCTGATTACCGTATTGATGTGGATTCCGTACACCCTGCAACTGATTCAGGGGCAGGGCCTGATGGCCGCCGTGGGCAACCGGGACAACATAAAGCCCATGGCGCCCTGGGCAGAGCGCTGCAAGCGCGCCCACAAGAACGCCGTGGAGAACCTCGTGGTGTTCGCGGCGCTGGTATTGGTGGCGAATGCCACCGGACACATGGGAAGCGCCATCGGCATGGCTGCGATGATCTACTTCTGGGCGCGCGTGGCCCACTACATCGTCTACTGGATCGGCCTGCCCTGGCTCCGCACCCTCGTGTGGACGATCGGCTGGATCTGCCTGCTCGTCATTGCCTGGCAGGTGCTGTTCGCCTCGCCGATGATGTAGGCACGAAGCCCATTGTTCCAGTGGGGGCGGCGCGAGCCGCCTCCATCCACGCCTCCCGCCTGCTCGCCCTCACCGCGCATCCGTCCTGCCGGGCCGTCGCACACCGGGAAGCCTCAGACGCCCCCTCGACCTCCGAGCGAGTACGTGATCGCTCCGGCCGATCAACTGGCCGGAGGATCGCGCTGAAGTTGCTGCAGGGCCAGCTCGCGCAGCTTGGCCTTCTGGACCTTGCCAGAGGACGTCATGGGGAAGGCCTCCACGAACAGCACGTGGCGCGGCACCTTGAAGCCTGCGATGCGGCCCTTGCAGTAGGCAATCAGCTCGTCGGGCTGGGGCCGCGGCTCGGCCTGGGGCTGCACGAAGGCCACGCCGACCTCGCCCAGGCGCTCGTCCGGGTAGCCCACAATGGCCACCTGGTGCACGCCGGGATGCTCCAGCAGGAAGCTCTCCACCTCCATAGGGTCCACGTTCTCGCCACCCACCTTGAGCATATCCTTGTAGCGGCCGATGAAGCGCAGGTGGCCATCGGCGCGCAACAGCCCCATGTCGCCAGTGCGCAGCCAGCCGTCCGCATCCAGCGCCTTGGCGGTCTCCTCCGGCTTGTCGAAGTAGCCCTCCATCACGCCGTAGCCACGCACCCAGATCTCACCCGGCACATCGGGCGGTTGGTCCGCGCCCGTCTCCGGATCCACCACGCGAATCTCATAGCCCGGCGCGGGATAGCCGCTGGCCTCCAGGCGCTGCTCTAGCGTCGAACTGGGGAAGCTCAGGGCGGCGCCCACGTAGCACTCCGTCATGCCGAAGCCGCTGATGCTGCAGCACAGTTCCTTGTTCACGCGCCGGGCGATAGGCGTGGAGGAGTGCATGCCCGCCACTGCGAACACCACACGCAAACTGCTCAAGTCCCGCGCCTGCCGCGCCTGTGCCTCAAGCAGGTCCTTGAAGTGCGTATCGAACCCGTGGCTCACCGTTGGGCGCTCGTGCTGCACCAGGTCCAGGCACTCGTCCGGATCGAAGCCCTCCGTGAGCACCAGCCGCGCACCGGTAATGAGGGTGGTCGCGGGTCCGTCCCCGAAGCCGAAAATGTGGAACAGCGGCAGGAACATCAGGACCGCGTCGTCCTGCGTGATGCCCAGACGATTCCCGCGGTCCTCCACGTTGCGAATGATGTTGTGGTTGTGCACCACTCCCTTGGGAAAGCCCGTGGTGCCGGACGTGTACATGATGAACAGGTGCCCGTCGGGATCCACCGCTGCCGCGCGGCGCTCCAACTCTGCATCGGGAATGGCCTCGCCGCGGTCCAGCAGGTCGTCCCAGCCCAGCACGCCGCGCTGGGCGCAATCGCCCACGGCCACGATGCGCCGGAACTCGGGCAGGTCGGGCACCTCCAGTGCCTCGGGCCGCTGCTCCGCCAGCCCCGGCAGCAGCTCGGCCACGATGCCCAGCAGGTTGGCCGGCCCGGAGGCCTCCGCGGTGATGAGCGTGCGGCTGCGGGACTGACCCAACACATAGCCGATCTCGTGGCTGCGCAGACGCGTATTGATGGGAATCTGCACAGCCCCCACCCGCGCCAGGGCGAACATGAGGTGCACCCACTCCGGCCGGTTGCCCAGCCACAGCCCCACGTGCTCCCCCGGCTCCACGCCCAGCGCCAGCAGCCCCTTGGCCGCGCGATCCACGTCGTCCGCGAGCTGACGAAAGCTCCAGCGGCGGCCCTGGAAGAACAGGGCCTCGCGGTCGCCCCAGCGCCGGGCCGCCTCCCGGGGCAGGTCGCCGAAGCGGCGTTTGACGTACCAGTCTGCCATGGTCGGCTCCTCGTGGACTGCGGGCCCTGTCGGCCGCTGGGGGCCGCTCAGCCCTTCACGACGAACTTGGGCAGGGAGATGTCCTCAGTGACGTCGTCGAAGGTCACCCGCACGGCCTGCCCAATGCGCACAGACTCGGCATCGGGCGTCACGATGTTGCTGACCATGCGCGGGCCTTCGCGCAACTCGATTAGCGCCACCACGTATGGCACCTCGGCCTTGAAGGCCGGGCCAGCCGGCCGGTGGCAGACAGTGTAGCTGTAAATGGTGCCCTCGCCGCTCACGCGCTCCCAGGCCAACTTGTCGGAGTGGCAGGCCTTGCACAGCATGCGCGGGTAGAACCCGTAGGCCCCGCAGGCCTGGCAGTGCTGCAGGATCAGCTCGTGGCGCTTGCACGCGTCCCAGAAAGGACGCGACTCCTCGTTGACCACGGGCAAGGGCTTTTCGTAGGCCATGGGGGCTCGTATCCGGGGGCTAGTCGCGGGTGAGGATGCAGGTGACCGTGCTGGAGAGCACGCCCCCCGTGCCGTGGGCCAGAGCGACCTTCGCGTCCGGCACCTGCCGCGGACCGCATTCTCCGCGCAACTGGCGCACCGCTTCGATCAGCACGAACATGCCGTACATGCCCGGATGGGCGTAGGAGAGCCCGCCGCCGTTGGTGTTCAGCGGGAAGGCCCCGCCGGGCGCTGTGCGCTGGTCGGAGACGAATGCCCCGCCCTCGCCCCGCCCACAGAAGCCCAGCGCCTCCAAGGTCAGCAGCACGGTGACGGTGAATGAGTCGTAGATCTCCACCACGTCGATGTCGCCGTGGGTTACGCCGGCCATCTGCATGGCGCGGGACCCGCTGCGCTGCGCGCCGGTGAGCGTCAGGTCCGGCATGGAGCCGATGGTGGCGTGGGTGGTGGTCTCGCTGTAGCCGCGCACGGGGATGGGCCGCGCCGGCAGGTCCCGCGCCCGCTCGGCCGTGGTCATCACCACGGCGCCACCGCCGTCCGTGACGAGGCAGCAGTCCAGCAGGTGCAGGGGCGAGGCGATCATGGGGCTGGCCAGCACGTCGTCCGCCGTGATGGGGTCGCGCATGGTGGCCGCCGGATTGAGCGCGGCCCACTTGCGCGTGGCCACGGCGATCTCGGCCAGCTGCTCGGGCGTGGTGCCGTACTCGTACATGTGGCGATGCGCCGCCATGGCATACGCGCCCACGGGCGTGGGCAGGCCGTAGGGCGTCTCGTACTGCAACGTCAGTCCCGGGCCGCGCCCGGCCAGCGAGCGCTGGCGCTCGGAGCGCTGCGTGCTACCGTAGGTGATCAGCGCGACCTCACAGTAGCCGGCCTGCAACGCCAGCGCCGCGTGGGCCACGTGGGCCTCGAAGGACGACCCGCCGATCTGCGTGCCGTCCAGCAGCACCGGCTGGATGCCCAGGTACTCGGCCACCGTCAGCGCCATCATGCTGCCGGAGCCGGGGATGCCCCAACTGCCCGCGGTGAGCAGGCCATCCACATCCCCGAAGCCCAGCCCTGCCTCTTCCAGCGCAGACTTGGCCGCAAGCGCCTGGATCTGCAGCGGGTTCAGGCCCCCGCGCACCATGCCGTTTTCGAGGGGCGCATCGGCCACCCCCACGATCACCGGTTCCCGCCCTTTGGTCATGGCCGCGGCCGCTCCCTCGTCGAGCTAAGAGATTGGAATGACAGCATAATTCAATCTTGATGAGACGCGTTACCATAGCCCCGCGCTTGCGGGCCTGTCAATATGGGGCCTCGGGGGGCGGCGGCACCCGCGGCGCATGAAGCTGCACCGGCAGACACTGCGCGGCGGACGTGCGCCTGCGCAAAGCTCGTGACTCCCCCCGGCGGATTGGGTAGGCTGACCCCCGGGGGGCAATCGGACAGGTAAGGGCCGCAGTGTGCCGCGGAGCCGCTGCGACCACGCCTCCCTGGCGTCGCGATTTCCCCGCCGCCGGGCGCGGTGCGGTGTCGGCCGCCCCAGCAGCAACACAACCCGCGACAAGGGACGAGGGTACAAGGTCATGGCCGGTTCCAACGGAGCCAAGCGCAGCCGCGCCAGCGGCCGGTCGTATGTCCGGCTGGGCGAGGTGCTGGTGCAGGAAGGCGTGATCACCAAGCGCCAGCTCAAGAAGGCGCTGGAGCAGCAGAAGGCGCTGCGCAAAAGCCTGGGCGAGACCGTGGTGGCGCTGGGCATGGCCACGGAAGAGCAGATCATCGGCGCGTTCAACCGCCGCTACCAAGCCAATCTGACCTCGCTGGGCGCCGACCTGGACAACTACCTGCGCACGCGGGGCATCAAGGCGGAGCGCGGCCGCTTCAGCGTGCGCATCCCCATCAAGGTCAAGCTCTCCATCACGGTCATCTTCATCATCTGGACGACCATCCTCGGGCTCAGCTACGTGGTTTTCGACCGGCAGCGGGTGCAGCTCGAGGCGCAGACCGTAAAGACGGGCAAGGTGCTGCTGGGCTATGTCGCCAACAATGCGGTGGTGCCGCTCTCTACTGACGACCTGCTGCAGCTCAACACGCTGCTCAAGGAATCGTCCAACGTGGAGGGCGTGAAGTACGCGATCATCGTGGGCCGCGATGGCATCGTGCGGGCCCACACCGACCCGGCGATGATCCGCAAGCCCTACCAGAAGGTGGCCCACCGCCAAGCGGAGACCCAGGAGGGGCCGTACCACTACTTCAGCTACGTCACCAACCAGTATGGCCGCAGCCTGGACCTGGGCAAGATCTTCAATGCGCTTCGCAGTGGGGACTTCAGGCTGGAGAAGCTGGGGCTCATGGATCAGTTCGGCCTGGCCGTGAAGGACCTGCTCAAGGTTACCGGCGTACTGCGCAAGGGCACGCGCATGCTCGATATGTCCGAGCCCGTGCAGTACTCCGGCAAGGTGCTGGGCACGGTGCACGTGGGCATCTCGCAGGACTTCATCGTGGAGCAGATCATCAAGGGCAGCGTGTTCATCGTGCTGCTCAGCGTGCTCCTGATCGTGCTGGGGGTCGTCATCGCCATCTTCCTGGCGGGCGGCTTCTCGCGGCCCCTGGCCGAGCTGGTAACGGCCACGGAGGAGATTGGCCTGGGCAATCTTAAGTACCGCATCAAGAAGATCCGCAACGATGAGTTGGGCGACTTGGCCAGCGCCTTCAACTTCATGTCCGGCGAGCTGCTGAAGAAAGCGCTGATGCAGGAGTCTTTTGGCAAGTACGTGGGCTCCGAGGTGCTGGACCTGATCATGGCCAATCCGGAGAACGCTTGGCTCAAGGGCACCCGCAGCCACGTTTCCGTGCTCTTCACGGACGTGCGGGGCTTCACCAGTTACTCGGAGCAGCGCGAGGCGGAGCAGGTAGTCGAAGCGCTCAATCAGTACTTCGACATCGCCACGCGGCACATCGTGGAGCACGGCGGCTACGTGGACAAGTTCATCGGCGATGCGGTGATGGGCGTGTTCGGCATTCCCGTGGCCAGCGAGGACCACGCGGAGCAGGCCGTGCGCGCCGCTCTGGCCATGCAGGCGGAGTTCGCGCGCCAGGCGGCCGAAACCGGCAACGAGTTGCTGGCGCGGGTGGGCATCGGCATCAACACGGGCTACGCCGTGTCGGGCAACATCGGCTCCCAGGAAAAGCTGGAGTACACGGTGATCGGGGACGCGGTGAACGTGGCCTCGCGGCTCAACGGCCTGGCCGCCGCGGGCGAGACGATCATCAGCGCCAGCGTCCGTGAGGCGCTGGGGCGCGCGCTGACCGTGGAAGCGCGCGCACCGCAGAAGGTGAAGGGCAAGGCCGAACCCATTCCCGTCTACAAGGTGGTGAGCATCACCGGCCGGGCCCCGGCCCCCAAGGAGACCCCCCATGCGCAACCCGAAACCGGCTGAGCCACGCCCCCTGGCGCGGCTGGGCGGGCTGCTGGCCGCGCTGGCCGCCACCGTGGCCTTGCTGGCCTGCGCGCCCGCAGCGCCCGTCGTGCCCACTGTGGAGCGCCCGGGCGGGCCGCCGCCGCAGCTCAAAACGTGGCCGGTGGATCACGAGATCCATCTGCAGTGGCAGCGGGTGCGCGGCGCGAAGTCCTACACGCTGTACTGGTCGCACGACCCAGATGTGGCCGCCAACCGCGACCATGCCATCCCCGGCCTCAAACGCACGCAGTACGTCCACAAAGGGCTCACCAACGGCGAGACGTACTACTACTTCCTGGTCGCGGTGGACCACGCCGGCAAGGAATTCCGCGCCTTCCCGCCCATCGGGGACGTTCCGTACCGGTACGCGGTGCGGCGCTACCGCAACTTCATGGCCGTCGTGCCACGCCCGCACGATACGTTCGATACCCTGGCCGAGCAGTACCTGCGCGACAAGGACAAGGGCTGGCTGATCCGCGAGTTCAACGGCGAGCGCACGCCCACGCCCTTCCAGGCCGTGCTGATACCTCTGAAGCCATTCGAGCCGGGGGGCTTGACGGATAAGGGCTACCGCACGGTGCCGATCCTGGTCTACCACCAGCTCACGCGCACGAAGCCCGGCAGGATGGCCGTGCTGCAGACGGACTTCGAGTTGCAGATGGCCTACCTGAAGCACTACCGCTGGCAGGTGATCACGCTGCAGCAGTTCGCGGACTTCCTGGACTTCAAGGGCCAGGTGCCCGAGCGGGCCGTCGTGATCACCTTCGACGACGGCTGGGCCTCCACCTATCACATCGCGCTGCCGATCCTGGAGAAGTACGGCTACAAGGCCACGCTGTTCGTGACGAACAGCCTGATCGGCTCGGACCGCAAGGCGCTCTCCTGGCAGCAGGTCAAGGCGCTGGAGGACGGCGGCGTGTTCGACGTGCAATGCCACACCGAGACGCACCCGAACCTGGCCGATCCCGCCGGCCGTGACCTGAAGGACTACCTTAGCTTCCTCTCCGACGAGTTGATCGCCTCGAAGGCCGAGCTGAAGAAGCGCACCGGCAAAAGCTGCCAGTACCTGGCCTATCCCTACGGCGCAGAGAACCACTTGGTGGTGGCGATGGCCCAGAAGGCGGGCTATCGCGCGGCCTTCACGGTCGATCGCGGCGCGAACCCGTTCTTCGTGAGCGACTACCGCGTGCTGCGCTCCATGGTCTACGGCACATTCGACATTCAGCAGTTCGCCGAAAACCTGGAAAGCTTCAGCGACCGGGTGCTGAAATGAGCGCTCACCGATCACACTTGGTGGCTCTGGCTGGCCTGCTGGCCCTTCTGGGCGCCCTGCCCGCCTCCACGCGTGCAGCGGAGCCACCGGTGGCAACACCGCTCCGGCAAACCGTGCCGCGCGACCCGTTCGATGGCCTGGCCCAGCGCTTCCGCAACCTAGCCAAGCGGGACGAGGCGGGCAAGGACTGGCATCGGGCGCTGATACGCTGGGAGGCCGTCTCCGTGCTGGCCCCGCGCGACCGGCAAGCGCGGCAACGCATCTCCGCCATCCAACGCCTGCTCAAGGACAATGGCGAGCGCCACTTCGCCCTGGCCCGCGACGCATTCCGGCACAAGCAATATGCCAAGGCGTTCCGGGAGTTCCTGCGCACGCTCAGCTACGATCCGGACAACCACCTCGCGCTGGAGATGGTCAAGCACGAGCTGAACGCCAAGAGCGTGAACGAGTACACGGTCAAACGGGGGGACACGCTGCGGGAGATCGCGCAGTCCCAATACGACGACCCGGACCTGACCTACCTGGTGCGGTACTACAACAACATCCGCAATCCGCGCGACCTGAAGGTCGGCGCCGTGCTCAGGCTGCCGGTGGTGGCTGGAGTGGATATGGCGCAGCCGCCCGCACCCAAAGCTGTGGTGGCACCCACGCCGGCGCCGCCGAAGGCCAGTCCGCCGCCGACCCGGAAAGCCCGCAAGGCACCGCCCTCCGCGGTCGCCAAAGCCAAGCCGGAGCCCAAGCACGCGGCGCCTGCCGCCCCGGTGGCCGGTACCCAGCCTGCGCGGGCGGCATCCCCGCCGGCACTGCGCACCGCGGCGGCCGTCCAGGCACCCCAATCCGCCGGCACGGCGATCGTGGAGAGCGAGGTGCGCCAGGCATCGCCCTCCGGCGGCGATTACGGCGCACCCAAGGCCGGCTCGCAACTGGCCGAGGCCCGGCGCCTGCTCAAGGCCAAGCAATACGAGCAGGCTGCGGCAGCAGCCGAGGCCCTGCTGGAGGATGACCCGGCCAATGGCGACGCGCACGAACTGCAGAACGCCGCGTACTACGAGGAAGGCAAGCAGTTGAGTGACCGCAAGAAGCCCGTCGCGGCCCTGCAGGTGCTCTCGCGGGTGGACCCCGGCTACAAGGACACCGCCGCCTTGCTGACCTCGCTGAAAGGCCAGCTCAAGGGGAGCGATGCCGAGGTGCACTACATTGCAGGGGTCACCGCCTTCCTGCAGGAAGATCTGGACACGGCCATCAGCGAGTGGCAGGAGACGTTGAAGTTGGACCCGAGCCACCCACAGGCCGCCAAGGACCTCGCCAACGCGCAGGCTCTGCGTGCCAAGCTGGCGTCCGTGAAGTAGCCTGCGGGTCGCCGCGGCTGGACCCTCTGTCCACACAGCCTCTTTTGCCCGAGACTCCCATGAAGCTTTTCTACGGCCCCAACTCTCCCTACACCCGCAAGGTGCGGGTGGTGCTGGCAGAGCGGGGCATCGCCTACGAGCCCGAACGGGTCGACCTGACCGATCCGTCTCCGGCCTTCCGGGCGGCCAATCCGAACCTGCGCATCCCCTGCCTGGTGGATGGAGAGCGCACGCTGTTCGAGTCCAACGTGATCCTCGAGTACTTGCTGCAGCAGCCGGGCGGCACAGCCGCGAGCGACGAGCCGCCCCTGGCCGCCGCGCTCACACGTCCGGAGCACTACTGGGAAGACCTGCAGGTGCTGGCCACGATCGAGACGCTGCTTGATGCGGGCCTCAACGCGTTTGGGCTGCTGCGTGACGGCATCCAGCCCGAGCAATCCACCACGCTGCGCCACGAGTTGCGGCGCATTCCCTCGCAGTTGGACTGGCTGGAGGCCCGCATTGGGCCGGAGGGATTCGTGCCGGGCGTGCTCTCCATCCAGGATCTCAACCTCGCCATCGCCCTGATGTGGATGGACTTCCGCGAGCCGGCGCCCTGGCGCGGCCGCAAGCGACTGGAGGCACTGGTCGCGCGCTACGAGAACCGACCCTCCTTCCAGGCCACGCGTCCCGGCCAGTAGCCCGACCGCACCCCGCCCGGATCACAGCGGGGTCAGCATGGCACAGGCCCGTGTCCGGCAGGCGCACGAGGCGCCTGCCGTCCGTGGGGATAGTCTGCTGAGAACCTGCGAAGAAGAACCGGGCCGGGCCCGGGCGAGGACCGCTAATGCCCGTGCCAAGACTTGCAGAGATGCCTGTCGGAGATGGGCAGCACCGGGACACGGCTCATGTACCAGAAGAAGCACAGGAAGAACGCGCCAGCAAAGCCCGCCGTGATCAGCACCTCGTGGGCACCGAACAGGAAGTGCGTGTCCGGGAAATGTCGGTCCTGGATGGAAGGCACGACCAGCAGGTAGTGCGCCCACCATTGCCCAATCAGCAGAATCGCAGCGATCCAGGCCACGATTTTCGGCCGACGGCAGATGCTCCTGGGCATGAGCGCCAGGAACGGGAAGACAAACAGCACCCCCACCAGTGCCCAGAACAGCGGATACCACGGCGTGGGCGCGATGGAGCGCGTCACCAGGTACGGCGCTTCCTCGGGCAGATTGCTGTACCAGATCACCAGGTACTGCGAGAACACCATGTACGCATAAAGCGCAGCGAAGGCGAAGGTGAGCTTGGCCAGGTCATGGTAGCGGTTGATCGTCATGTACTCGGAAAGACCCGGCAAACGCCGCGCCACCGATACGATGATCAACAGCAGGGCCAGCGCCGAATACATGTGGCCGATAATCACGTACACCGCGAACAGCGTACTGAACCAAGTCTGGTCCAGTGACATCAGGTAGTCCCACGTCATGATGGACCACCCCACCGTGAACAGCATGGCCAGGATCGGCGCCAGGCGGCGCGCCCGCAGCTCCAGCCGCACCACCTCGGTCTCGTGATCGCCGTAGCCCTTCAGCAGACGCTCGGCGAACGAGCCACCCCAGCCAGGGATTAGGCGCTGCGCGGCGGCCATGTCCGGTTTCAGCGCATTGCGCATGTACCAGAGGAAGATCACCAGCAGAATGGCCAGCACGACCAGGGTGCGCACGATGAAGAACGGGAAGTTCAGATAGCCCGCTTTGGCCGCCACGGGATGATCCACCCATTCAAACAGCGTGTGCGCCCCGAAGAACAGGGCCACGAAGGCCAGCGCCCCCACGGGCAGGAAGGCACCGAAGCCCTCCGCGATGCGCTTGTAGGGGCGGCCCCATTTGGCGTCGGTGATCTGCCAGATCGCGGAAAAGATCACGCCCGCGAAGGCCATCCCGCTCCAGAACATGGTGTTAATCAAGAATGCCTGCCAGGTGCGCTCCGCATCGCCGGTAGCCAAGCCGATGATGAACATCAGCACCCCCAGGCCCACCAGCAGCCAGAGCAGCATTCTCCAGCCGAAGGCGAGCTGCAGGTTGGATTGCTCCAGAATGTCTTTCATCTAGCTCCTCACTTACCGAAGTCCTGGCTCTTCATATAATTCACGATGTCCCAGCGTTCCCGCTGCGATGTCTGAAACCCGTAGGTCGGCATGATGGGTCCGCCGTAGCGGATCTTGTTGTAGATGTGCGCCTCGCTGAAGACGAGCCTCAACTGGTCGATCGGAATGGCGGGCATGCCTTTCGCCGCCACGGGCGTCTGGGCTTTGCCATCCCGGCCGTGACAGGCGGCACAGTAGATGTCGAAAATCTTGCGGCCGTCGGCGATGGACGCAGCCGTGGGCTTGACGGGATTCACAGGAATCTGGTCACGCAGCAGGCCTGACGAATTGGTCACGTTGGGCACATCGGGCTCCACACCGGTGGTCGGCACGGAGTCCGTGGGGAAGCGTTCCATCGTGCCCACTTCCTGCGGCTTGATGCTGGGCTGGTTCACCATGTCCAGGAACCAGTCCCACGGCTTTCCGTCGAACCACGGGCGGGCCAAGTCGTAGCCTTGGTAATCCGGGGGCTTGGGCTGGGCAGCCGCCCACACCACGACCGTGGCCAGGAACAGCGCGATCGTCATCAGCCCGGCCAGACAGCCGACAAGGTAGACCTTCCTGTTGCTGCGATTAGAATTCACGCACCACCTCCTCGGCAGAATACTGGCGCATCAACTGCTCCATCGCGGCCGCGTCGCCTTCCTCGCAACGCACGACGATGCCGAAGCGATCGTTGGAAAAGCGGTTGTAGGCCTTGAAGGCCGGCGAATGGGGCAGCTTGTGGCGGAATAGCTCAAAGTGCCCCAGCAGCACGACGGACAGCGCGGTGGAGATGCCGCCCAGCAGCACCATCAGCTCGAAGCCGATGATGGTGAAGGCCGGGATACCCACGATGGGCTTCTGGCTCACCGGCAGCACCCAGTCCAGCGCCGTCCAGCTCGGGAAGCCATAGCCGAAGAAAATGCCCAGCGCGCCGAACACCAGCGTGATCCAGGGCAGCCGGCTGGTGGGCCGGCCCATTGCCTCGTACAACTCGTGGCGTGGGCAGGGCGAAAGCACGCTGTAATCCGAGCCGTCCTGCTGCAGCTTGGCCGCCACCGTCGCTGCGTCATCCAGGTAGGGGAAGGATGCCCACAGGCCTTTGAATGGTTTGCGCATGGGTCTAGTCCTTGTCTTCGGAACGTTCCGTCGCGTATTCGCGCCACGGCACATGATCGTGATTGGCTTGCCGATAGGGCGGCGTCAGCATTTCCTTCACCTCCGCGATGGCCAGCGTCGGCATGGCCCGCGTGAAGAGGAGGAACATCGTGAAGAAGAAGCCGAAGCTGCCCAGCGTGATGCCGCACTCGACGGGCGTGGGGATGTAAGTGCCCCACAGGGTCGGGTTGAAGTCGTGCGAGAGCGAGCTGACCACGATGTTGAAGCGCTCGAACCACATCCCGATGTTGATCAGGATGGAGATGATGAACAGCGCGATTGCATTGTTGCGCACCTTCCAGCGCCACAGCGGAAGGGGTGAGATCACGTTGCAGAAGAACATGATGAAGAACGCGATCTGCGCGAAGCCCATCTGCCCTTCGGGGTAGAAGGGCAGTCCGCTGCCCGGCTCGCCGAAGGGCCGGAAGTAGAAGATGGCCCGCTCGAAGTTCACGCCGCTGTAGTAGGCGATGAAGAACTCGGTGCAGTACGAGTAGCCCACGATGAAGGACGTGAACAGGATCACCCGCGCCAAGCTCTGCAGCACGTGGTCGGTCACGTACTTCTTCAGATCGAACACCACCCGCAGGGGCACCATGATCGTGATCACCATGGCCAGCCCGGAGAAGATGGCGCCGGCCACGAAGTAGGGCGCGAAGATCGTCGTGTGCCAGCCGGGGATCATCGCCATGGCGAAGTCCCAGGACACGATGGAGTGCACCGAGAACACCAGGGGCGCCGCGAAGGCGGCCAGAATCAGATAGCCCCGCGCGTAGTGCAGCCACTGCTGGTACGAGTAGTTCCAACCCAGCGCCAGCGAGCTATAGAGGAACTTGCGGATGCCGCGGGCGCTGTCACGCATGGAGGCCAGATCCGGGATCAGCCCCAGCATGAAGAAGGTCACTGAGATCGTGAGATACGTCGTAACGGCGAACACGTCCCACATCAGGGGCGACTTGAAGTTCGTCCAGAGCATGCGCTGGTTGGGATACGGAATCAGCCAGTAGCCGTACCAGACGCGCCCGATGTGGATGAGGGGGAACAGCCCCGCCGTCATGACGGCGAAGACCGTCATCGCTTCCGCCGCCCGGTACACCGGCGCCCGCCAGGGTGCGCGGGTCAGGAAGAACACGGCGGAGATCAGCGTGCCAGCGTGCCCGATCCCGATCCAGAACACGAAGTTGGTGATGTAGAAGCCCCAGCCGATGGGGTGGCTGATGCCGCTCAGGCCCAGTCCCACGTCGATCTGGATGGCCCAGCTGATGACGCCGATCGCGAACGCCGTGACGAACCCGATCAGCAGCAGGAAGTAGGCCGGCTTGGGACGCTCCAGGGTCCGCAGGATGTCCGCATTGACATCACTGTAGGAGATTGCAGACAAGTCACGCCTCCTGGTTGATGGGTTCGAACGTCACCTTGCGCAGGTAGGTGATCGCCGGATGTTGCTTGAGCGAGGGGAACACCTCGTATTGCCGCACGCGCTTGTCTTGCTCGTTGCGTCCCCGCATGGCTTTCTTCGAGACGGCGCTGTTCGGATCGGCCAGGTTGCCGAAGGTCAACGCCTTGGTAGGGCAGGTCTGCACGCAGGCGGGCGTCACCTCGCCGTCGCGCAGGTCGCGACCCTCTCCGTTGGCCGTCCGCCGGGCCCGTGCGATGCGCTGCACGCAGAACGTGCATTTCTCCATCACGCCCTTGCTGCGCACCGTCACGTCCGGATTGAGCTGCATGTTGAGGGGGGCTTCCCACTCGTAGTTGAACCAATTGAATCGCCGCACTTTGTACGGGCAGTTGTTGGAGCAGTACCGGGTGCCCACGCAGCGGTTGTAGATCTGCGCGTTGAGACCTTCCTGGTTGTGGTAGGTCGCGTAGACTGGGCAGACCGGCTCGCAGCCCGCGTTGCCGCATTGCTGGCAGAGCATGGGCTGCATCAGGGCCTTGAAGGAATCGCCTTCGCCCTCGATGAAGCGCTCGATGGTCAGCCAGGGCATCTCGCGGCCCAGGCCCACGCGGGTCTTGCCCACGATGGCCAGGTTGTTCTCCGCGTAGCAGGCCGCCACGCAGGCCGAGCAGCCCGTGCAGCGCTCCGTGTCGATCGTCATGCCCCAGCGGTACGTGTGGTGATAACCGGGGGTCTGGTCTTCCCGCAGCGGGTAGAAATCGAAGTACGGATGCCCGTGCTTCATTTCCTCCGGGTCGTGCTCCTCGGTGTTCTCGCCGGCACGGGCCTGCTCCACCGTCTGCGTCTGGATGATGCCGCGGCCCAACTGGCGCGGGCTGTGGTCGAGCTGCACCAGATAGCCTGGCTTGCCGGTGCGCTCCACCTGCACGCGCGTGGTGAGGTAGGCGAACTCGCCGGACTGCGGATCCGCCGCGTTGGGCAGCAGATCGAGCACGTTGATGCCGTAGCCGTCCGCATTGCGGCCCGAGTGGGTATGGCCCTCGCCCATGGGGATAGCGATGGCGTCCTCGTGCACGCCGTAGTGCAGGTAGGCCGGCAACTCCACCTCGCCCATGGGCGATTTCACGCGAAGCATGTCGCCATGGGCGATGCCCATCTTCTTGGCGGTAACCGGGTTGATATCCGCCCAGGAGCCCCATACGACCTGGGACACCGGATCGCAGATTTCCTGCAGCCACGGGTTGGAGGCCCCGCGTCCATCGCGATGCCGCAGCGAGACCGTGGGCAGCAGCACCAGCCCTTCGCCGGCGATCTTTGCCACGCCGGGCTTGCCGCTGAGTGCATCCGGGTTCAGCCGCACCGAACTGGAGAACGAGACCGTGCGGAACACCCCACCCTTCTGCAGCGAGGTGCGCCAGAAGGCCTCGAAGTCTCCGCTGGCGCCCACTTCCTTCTGCACCTGCTGCCAAGCCTGCCGCAGGTAGTCGCGGTAGGTGGGCGTGGCCTTGAAGGTCGCATCGCCCAGTTTGGCCGACACGGAGAGCAGCGTGTCCTCGGCCGCCTTCACGTCCGGGTAGTAGGTGGCCATCACCGGCTGCACGAGGCTGTACACCCCGCGCTGCGGGAAGGCATCGCCCCAGCGCTCCAGGAAGGTCGCGCCGGGCAGCACCAGGTGCGCCTTGGAGGTCGTCTCATCCCAAGCGCTGGAGAGGCTGACGATCGTGGGCACCTTGTCCAGCGCCCCGGCGATCTGGCTGCTGGCGGGCAGGTGGTAGAGCGGGTTGGCCCCGTCCACGATGAGCAGCTTCACCTCGCCGGCCTGCATGCGCTTCACGACCGCCTCCACCTCGGCGTGCGAGGAAGACAGGTCGATCTGCCGCGAGGCACCGAAGAGCACCGTGCGGCCCACGTTGCCGGCCACGTAGTTCAGCAGGTTGACGGCGATCTGGAATTGCGTGCCCTCCGTCGTGGCCACCAGGTTGCCGCCAGCCAGGGCCAGCCCCGGTTCGGCCTTGGCAAAGTCATCGTCCAGTTTGCGCAGCGCCTCGGCTTCCGCGCCGCTCTCGGTGGCCGCCCGCTCCAGCGTGTAGGGCTCCAGATAGCTCGTCAGGCGGTCGCGATCCGCGCCCACGGCACGGCCGTGCGTGCGGCTGAGCACCTCGCGGGCCAGTGCCAGCACGATAAGCGGCTCGCTGCCCGGCTTGGCCTTGATCCAATGGTCCGCATTGGCGCCGGTGAGGGCGACGTGCGGGCCCACCTGGACGAAGCGACCTTTGCGCTTGGTCGCGTCATCGTAGGCGTGCATCGTCGTGTAGAGGCGGTTGTTCTCGACCGGATTCAGCCACGTCTCGAGGAATTCCGCGCCGAAGTTGACCAGCAGGGTGGCTTGGTCAATCCGGTACTGCGGAATTTCCGCGCGCCGGAAGGTGAGCTGATTGGCCGCCTTGATGTTGTGCTGGCCCAGCGGATCGAGCACCAGCTTGGGCGAGGCGCCCATGGCGCTCAGCCACTTGTCCAGGAAGCCCCCACGGGTGCCGGACGCGTTGCCCGTCATGTAGACGATCTGGCTCTTGTTGCCCACGGCCTTGATGGCGTTGGCAAAGGCCGTCTCGGCGGCATCCCAGGGGATCTGCTTCCAGGTCTCTCCGTCGCGCTGCATGGAGGTCTGCAGGCGCGCCGGGTTGTAGTGCGTCTGCACGGAGGCTTGCCCCCGCATGCACAGAGCGCCCTGATTGATCGGGTGATCCGGGTTGCCTTCCGCCTTGATGGCGCGGGCCTCGCGGGTCTTCACCACCATGCCGCAGTTCGCCGGACACTCCATGCAGGTCGTGGCGTAGTCCAGCGGCATGCCGGGCACGAATTCGATGTTTTCCGGCGGCAGCAGATACGGGATCAGCTTCTCCGGCTTGTCCGCACAGGCGGCGATGGCCGCCGTGGTGGCGCCACCGGCGGCAATCACCTTGAAGAGGTCGCGTCTGCGAATTCCATCGGCCATGAACGGCTATCTCCTTAGCGTACGCGTGCGATCGACGCTGCGATCAATAGTGGCAGGTCAGACAATCGGTCAGCAGCGGGCGGCGATAACCCCCGTTGGGATCGATCGAATCCTTGGTAATGTGGGGATTCGTCGCGGAGGCAACGGCCCGCTTGAATTCCAGCGTCCCGGGGATTGTGAGGTGGCACTTGAGGCACCAGCCCATCGTCCCGAAGTCGGAATAGTACTTGTGCACCACGTTCATCGTTTCGATCGGGCCGTGGCAGGTCTGGCACTTGATCCCGTTCGGGTACACCTCGTTCTTCGCGTTGATGTGCTTGTAGTGGGGATAGCGCACGAAATCGGGGACGTCGTGGATCTTCACCCACGGGATGGGCTCCTTGCGCTCCCAGTAGCCCATCACCTTCTTGACCTCGTCCAGTTGCGTGCCCACATACTTGTGGCAGCCCGCGCAGATTTCCACCGGGGGCGCCCCGGACACATACGAGCGCCGTGCGTAGATGTGGCAGTACTGGCAGTCGATGTTGTTGTCCCCGGCGTGCACCTTGTGGCTGAACTTGATGGGCTGCGGCCCCGCCGAAATCTTCGCCACGTCCTCGTTGGTAAGTTTCTGGGCCGTGACAGGGGTGGCCAGGGCGAGCAGAGCCACGGCGACGGCGGCCGCGGCAAGCAGACCAATCCAGGTCCGGTGCTGAGCGTTACGGATCATCGAATCTCCCGATGCGATGGGTAGGTGCTGGGGTTTGGGTAATCCGCCCACCGGTGGGACGGTTTCCGGGTGCAGTCGGGGCACAGCGAGGCGAGGGCCATAGCCATCGTGGGGGTCAGTCTCTAACGATCAACCAGTACTGCGATCGGAAAAACCGGGCGGACACTTGGCGTCGTTCTGGGAGGTTAGGTGGGGGGGCTCCGTGGAGCCTGTGTTCGTCCAGTCCAGGCGGTTGTTTAATTTGATCCTTGGGCAATTAACATGCTGTCCTGGCAAATGCAACAGGGACGGGGCAAGCCAGCCCCCTTCGGCCGCTGGCAAGCCCCAGGAGGGGACATTATCGGCCCCTCATCCGGTGCCAGGTTTGCAGGACCAAACCCTCGACGCGGCCCAGGCTATAGGCCAAACACTCGCCCGCATACCCCGCCAGGTAGCTCCCGGGGCCCAGCGCAGGCCGCCGCGCCAGCCATTCACCCAGCGCGCCCAGGGCGAAAACGACCGCACCCAGCGGCAACAGAGCCGGTACCAGCGCCAGCACGGGCAGCCAGGCCACAAGCAGTTGCCGGTTGAGGCGCCGCGCCTGTTGCACGAGTTGTGCGGCCCCACGCCGCACGCCCGCACCAATCAGCATGCGCAACGGCCAGGCTGCCTCGTCGGCGCCGGCACGCAGACGGCGCAGCAGCGGTAGCCCCGCCAACCCCAGCAGGGCTGCGGCAACCAAGCCCCAGGCCGCCGGCCGGCGGCTCCACAGCGCCAGGACCGCCGCCGCCAGCGCGACCATCGGCCCAGGCTGCAGCAGCGACCCGAAGCGACCCGGGTGCGCCCGGCGCAGGGCGGCCTCCGAGCGACCATACATCCGGCGCCGCTGCAGGAAGGCGCCCCAGCGGGTGCGATGTTCGTGCGCCACGGCCGGGGCCGGGTGATAGAAAAGGCTGTGACCCGCCGCATACAGTCGCCAACACAAATCCACATCCTCCCCGAAGCGCCAGCCCTCGCGGAAGCCCCCCACTTGCTGGAAGGCGTCTCTTCGCACGGCGAGGTTGCAGGAGGGCAGATAGGCCAGTGCGCCATCCGGCAGCGCCACCGGCCCGGGACGCTCGCCCAGGTACAGCGAGGAGCAGGCATCCTCGTAGCGCCCCAGCAGCCCCTGGCGGGTGAGCCCACGCACGGCGCCACCGGCGGCCGCCACGAGAGGATCCTCCAGCAGCGCGGCCAGCCCCGCCAACCAGTCCTGTACCGGCACGCAGTCCGCGTCCACGAACGCCAGCCAGCTTCGCGAGGTGGGCGAACCCGGCGTCGAGGCTTCCTCCGGCCAGGGCGTCAGAACGCCCGCGTTGCGGGCCGAGGCCGGGCCGACGTTGTGTGGCAGCCGGAGCCAGCGCAGCATCAGTCCCTCCGGCAACGCGCCCACGGCGGCTTGCAGCGCCTGGGGCGAGGCATCGTCCACGACCGTCACGCGCACGTGGCCGGCCGGGTAATGCTGCGCCGCCAGCGCCTCCAGGCAGCGCCGCAGCGGCGCCGGATCGCCGAATGCCGGAACCACCACGTCCACCGGCGCCGGATCGTGCGCAGGCAACAGCCGATACTCGGCCTGCAGGGCCCCCCGCAGCACCAGCCCATCCAGGAACGCCACCACGTCGGCGCCAGCGCCGGCTGCCAGGGTGTCCAGAGGCACACCGGGCTGCAGCGCGGCCAGCAGGCGCCACGCGCTTTCGTTCAGTGTGATGGTTTGCAGGGGGTGTTCGCAGCGCAGCCGGTAGGTACCGCCGGTGGAATCCAGGCGGCTGCGGGGGGAGAGGGCGTAGCAGCGCTCAAGCATGCTTCACCCCGACCACGGTGCCCGCATCCTGTCAACGGTACGGATGACCGGCTGAAGGCAGCGGGCGGGCTGGCAGGGAGGCGCGGACGATCAGTCCGCCATCTCGATGATCCGGGTCAACTCTTCGCAGATCAGCGCGTTCAGGGCGGGCGAGTTCTGGTTGAAGCGGGCGCGCACCCAGTAGCCATTCACCTCGCCGGGCATCAGGGCGCAACCCACCACCGTGGCTTCCACGAGGATCGCGTGGCAGATCACCAATTCGAGCTTTAGACCACCTTCGAGGGGCTCGGGCGAGCGGAAGCTGATGCCGTCGCCGTGGGCCTCCAGGCCCTCCAGGTTCTCACCCAGGCGGGCGCGCACGCCCACGGTGAACGCATAGGGGCGCGGGGCTTCCACTTCCTGGTCGAAGGTCAGACGATCCGTGTCCGGTATGGTGGCGCGCTTCGCTCCAGCGGTCATGTCAGCGACTCCCTGTTGCCGGTGAATGGGTGCACAGCGCGCGGGGCGTTGGTCCCGCGTTCACCAGCAGGAAATGCAAGGAGTGGCCCACACCCCGCCACGGACCGCGGGGCTTGGCGGACAGGAAGCCTGCAACAGCGATGAGAGGTCGGCAGCGCCAGTGCCTCGCGGGAACTCCAGGGAAGTGCCCCCCTTCGAGCGCGCGACCCGGCGGGCCGTGAGACGGGTCGGACGATCAGGCCAGGGCGGCCAGCATCTCGTCCACGGAGGCGAACTTTTCACGGGGCTTGCCGATGGATTCGCCCCGCTTCACTTCCAGCTCGTCCAACCGCTTCCAGTCGGCAAAGCTGACGAAGCGCACGCCCTTGCGCTGCAGCAAGGCCGGCACGGCGTCAGGGTCGGTCTGCACATCGGCGGGTACCGCCAGCCCGGCCGCATCGTCCAGCATGCAGCGCACGGTGCTGATCGCGTCCGGCTTGTTGGTGCCGATTACGCCCGAGGGTCCGCGCTTGATCCACCCGGCCACGTACAGCCGGGGCTGCACGCTGCCCTGGGGCCCATCCAGCACCCGCCCGTCGTCGTTGGGGATGGTGCCGCTGCGTTCGTCGAAGGGCAGTTCGGGCAGGGCCACGCCCTTGTAGCCGATGGAGCGGAACACAGTCTGCACGCGGATCTCCTCCGTCTCGCCAGTGCCCTTGGCGCGCAGATTGCCGCGATCGTCCTTCACCAGCACGTTGCGCTCCAGCCGCAGCCCTTCCACATGGCCACTGCCCAGCACCTCGACGGGCGACACGAAGAAGCGCGCGCGGATCTTGCGCGGCTGCGTGCCCTCGCCCTTGGGGATTTGCGTGTTCAGGATATCCAGATTGCGCTGGTTGGTGGGCTCCTTCACGCTGGCCAGCCACTCGCGGTTCAACTCGTCCAGTTCCAACTCGTCCGGCTTTACCACCAGGTCGCAGCCCTCGATCTGCGTCAGCTCGCGGATCTCCGGGTTGGTGAAGGCCGCCTGGGCTGGGCCGCGGCGCCCCAGCAGGTAGATCGTCTTGATGTTGCTGCGGCTGAGCGCGTCCAGCGCGTGCTGGGCGATGTCCGTCTTGGCCAGTTCGGAGATGGGCCGGGCCAGGATGCGCGCGACGTCCATGGCCACGTTGCCGTTGCCGATCACGGCCACGCTGTCGCCGCTCAGGTCGAACTCGTAGTGTCGGTAGTCCGGATGCCCGTTGTACCAACCCACGAACACCGTGGCCGGAAAGCTACCCGGCAAGTCCTCACCGGGGATACCCATGCGGCGGTCCGTCTCCGCCCCCGTGCTGAAGAGCACCATGTGATAGTGCGCCAGCACCTCCTCCAGGCTCAGGTCGCTGCCGTAGGTCACGTTGCCGAAGTATCGGAAGCCCGGGCGCCCGGCCGTGCGCTCGTAAAGCCGGATCACCGACTTGATCTTCTGGTGGTCGGGCGCCACACCGCCCCGCACCAGCCCGTAGGGCGTGGGCAGCCGGTCGAAGAGGTCCACGGTGGCATGGACGGCGTCCTGGCGCAGCAGCTCCTCGCAGGCATAGAAGCCCGAGGGGCCGGCACCGAAGACGGCCACGCGCAGGGGATGGTCATTGGTTCCGATATCGGCCAAGGCGGTACCTCGTCGTTGCAGCGGTTGGTCTCTCTCGCGGCGCGCCCGAATGGAGGCCGCGCGGGCATCCCCCCAATCCCCTCATAAGCAATCGGGGGGGCTTTGGCAATGTGCGGGGTCAAGCAGCGCGACCAGGCGCCGGTCGCAGCCGTGCGGGCCGCCAGCTTGGCCAGCGGCGGCGGCCATGCGGGATCGGCGCGCGGTCTGGGATAAATCCGGCGACGGGGAGACTACCGGGGACTACTCGGGCTGGTGCCGGTACTGCACGAGCGTGCAGGCGTTGCCCCGGCCGTGGAAGTGCACTTCGTCGATGAACGCGCGGGCGAGCAGGATGCCGCGTCCGCTGGCGAGGAACAGGTTCTCCGGGTCCGTGGGGTCGGGCAGGTTGTGGTAGTCGAACCCTTCGCCGTCGTCTTCCACGGTAATTTTGGCCAGGTGCTCATTGACCGTGGCGACCACCCGAACCTTGCGCGAGCGGTAGGGTTCGGAACTGCGGCGACGGGCCAACTCCTTGGCGTAGGTTTGCTCGCTCACGCCCTGAAGATCGCGCTTCTCCGGCCCGTCAATGGCCAGATTCCCATGCTCGATGGCGTTGGTGATGATCTCCATCAGGCCCAGCGCGATGTTGGAGCGGTTGTGCTCGTCGCAGATGCCCACGGCCTCCATGATGCCCACAAGGCGGAAGGTGAGCGGATTGACCCAGTCCAGCGAATTGGGCAGCAGGAAGGTCATGCCCTCCACGCCCAGCAGGAAGCGCTCGGTAGCGCTCTCCACCTTGCGGCGCGCCCGCTCCTCTACGATGAGGCGGTAACGCCTCGCCTCCAGCACGATCGCCTCTTCCAGCTCGGCGAACGAGTACGGCTTGCGCAGGAAGTTGCGCGCGCCCAGCCGCAGCGCGGTGATCACGTCGTCGGTGTCGCCATGGCCGCTGACCACGATGAAGCCCAGGTCGGGGTCCAGCTCCTTGGCGTGCTGGATCATCTCCAGGCCGCCCATGGCCGGCATGCGCAGGTCCGTAACCACGACAGAGGCCGTGCTATCGCCTTGCAGGTGCTCCAGCGCTTCCTTGCCGTTCGAGGCCAGCGCGATGTCGAACTGGTCCTCGAAGCGATCCCGGAAACTGAGCCGGATATCCTCCTCGTCGTCCACGAACAGTACGGAAATCTTGCTCATGCTCGGTTGTCCACCTCGATGGCCGCTGCGTCAGTGTCGCACTTTACGGCAGCTTTCGCGAATGGCGCCCCATATCGGATAAACGGCAGGAAGGGACCAGAGGTTGCGTTGCGCGTGGCCGACCACCTCAGTTTCTTCCCCCGCGGGGCTATGATACCCTCCTAGCGCTATGGGCGCATGGAGCTTGCGTGGGTGAGCGGAGAGCCGCGCGGCCGGAAGGAGCGGGCCGCTCCAGACCCGATGCCGCATCGGTTGCCGACGCCCCGAGCCGCCGGGAGCGCCCCGCGCCCGCGGCGCCACAGGTACCGTCCGGACGGGTGAGACATCATCGGATGATGGAGGCCCTCCCGTGTTGACCCGCTTGGTCATCTCCAATCTCGCCACCATCGCCTCCCTGGCCATCGACTTCGAGTCCGGCTTCACCGTGCTGACCGGCGAGACGGGCGCTGGCAAGTCCATCCTCATCGATGCGCTGCGCTTTGCGCTGGGAGGCCGCGCGGCGGCCGACCAGGTGCGCACGGGCGCCCGGCAGACCCTGGTGGAAGCCGTCTTCGACGTATCCGCCCAGCCGGATGTGACCGCGCGGCTGGAAGAACTGGGCATCCCCTGCTCCGGCGAGCTGACGGTGCGCCGCCTGCTGCAGGAAAGTGGCCGCAGCCGCGCGCTGGCCAACGACTGTGCCATCACCCAGGCCCGGCTGGAAGAGTTGGGGCGCTATCTGGTGAATATCCACGGCCAGCACGACAACCAGATGCTGCTGGATGACGCCACGCACATCGACTTCCTGGATGCCTACGGCGGCCTGCTGGCCTTGCGGGCCCAGACGGCCGAGGCCCACGGAGCCTACCTGCGGCTGCTGCGTGAGCGCAAGTCCCTGCGCGAGCAGGCCGGCGAGCGCGAGCACCGGCGCGATGAGCTGGCGCTGGCCGTGGAGGAGCTGCGGGCGGCAAATCCTGCCGCGGACGAGGAAACCACGCTGCGCGAGGAGCATGCGCGGCTGACCCATGCCGACCAACTCGCGGCGCTGATGGGCGCAGCCTGCGACGCCCTCTCCGATGGCGAGCTGCCCATCTCCGCGCGCCTGGGCGAAGTTGCCCAGCAGGTGCAGCAGGCCGCCTCCATCGATGCCCGGCTGCGGCCCCAGGCGGAACAGGTGGGCCCCCTGCTGATCCAGCTCGACGAGCTGTACCAGGGCCTGCGCGCCTATGGCGCTGGACTGGACGCTGACCCGCAGCGCCTGGAGATCGTCAACGCACGGCTGGCCGAGCTGGAAAAGCTGGGCCGGCGGTACGGGGGAGACCTCGCCTCCGCCCTGCGCTTTCTCACCGAGGCGGAGACGGAGCTGGCCGGCCTGGATACCGCCGAGGAAAGCCTCTCCAGGCTGGACGCTGAGGTGCAGGAGATGGCGGGGAAATTGCATAGTTTGTCCACCAAACTGACCGCCTACCGCAAGGAGGCGGCGGCCCGGCTGGACGAGGCCATCACGACCCAACTGCGGGAGCTGGGGATGGAACGCGCCGTGTTCGAGACGCGCATCGCACCGCTGCCGCCCGCGGGGAACGGAGCGCCGACCTACTCACAGACCGGCATGGACAGCGTGGAATTCCTGCTCAGCACCAACGCGGGCCAAGCCGTGCGGCCGCTCTCGCGCATCGCTTCGGGCGGTGAGCTGAGCCGCACCATGCTGGCGCTGAAGACCGTGCTGACCCAGGCAGACCCCACCGGGACGCTGATCTTCGACGAGGTGGATGCGGGCGTGAGCGGCCGCGTCGCGGAAATCGTGGGGCGCAAGCTGCGCGCCCTCGGGGCCACGCACCAGGTGCTCTGCGTGACGCACCTGCCGCAAATCGCGGCGCTGGGCAATCGGCACGTGCGGGTGAGCAAGCACGCGGAAGCCGGGCAGACTTTTACCCGCGCCGAGCCGCTGGACGAACGCGAGCAGGTACAGGAAGTGGCACGGCTGCTGAGTGGCATCGAGGTGACCAGCCGATCGCTGGCCTCCGCGGAGGAGATGGTTACCCGCGGCCGCCAAGCCGGCGTGGGGAGCTGAGGGCGCCATGTTCCACTTCCGCCTGCAATCGGTGCTGGATGTGCGCGAACGGATGGCGCGCCTCAAGCAGAAGGAATTTGCTGAAGTGCTGGCCCGGCATCAGTTGCTGGAGGCCGAGATCGAGCGCCACGAAGCCGAGCTGGCTCGGGCCGCGCGCTATGTGGACAATTTGAGACGTACCAGCCCCACCGTGGTGCCGCTGGAGCTGTTCGGCAACTTCCAGCGCCGCGTGAAGGGCGATATGGAGCGCATCCAGGAACAGATGCGCGAGCAGGCGCAGGAGTTGGAGGCCAAGCGCAGCGCGCTGGTGGAAGCCAAGCGCGCCCAGCGCAGCCTGGAAATTCTGCGGGACAAGGCCCGGGCAAGGTATGAAGACGCCATGGGTCGCAGGGAACGGGTCGCCATGGACGAGGTGGCCTCGAACTATTTCCTCCTGCGGCAAACGGAGCGCAGGGGCGAGCCAACCGACCATTCAGCGGATGGATGATGCTGAAGCAAAAAGCCATCGTTGCCGGACTGGCCCTCGCGCTGACCGTGACCTTCGTCGCGGCGCCCGCGCGGCATGGATATAGCATGGACCAGATCCGATCCCTGGTGAACCGGGTGCGCCCGGGCACCTTTCCGGAATTGGACGCCGGTAAGAAAGCGCAGGGCCCGCCACCGGTGCGGGAAGCGCCCAAGCAAGAGGCGCTCACAGACACCGAGCGGCAGATTCTGCTGAGCCTGATGAAGCGCAAGCGCCAATTGGATGAGCGCGACACGCTGTTGAATCAGCGCGAAGAGCAGCTGCGGGCATTGCGCGACAATATTCAGCAACAGGTAGCGGAGCTGAAGAGGCTTCAGTCCAAGATTGAAGCCAGCATGGATGCGAAGAAAGCGCAGGATGCGGAAAACCTGCAAAAGGTGGTGAACCTGTACAACGGCATGGATCCCCAGAAGGCCGCCGAGAAGCTGGCAACGTTGGACCCTAAGGTGGCCGTGGAGATCGTGATGGGCATGAATCAACGCAAGGCAGCTCAGGTGATGCAGAACCTGCCTGCGAGCCAGGCCAAGCAAATCACGGAAATGATCGTGGCCAGGCAGCCCGTCGCCAGCAACTGACGCAACACGCCGTTGGAGGGTTTCGCGAGCCTTTTGGCTGATCCGAAAAGGATTTCGTGATTCCTGCAATCGATCCTGGCGTCGGCCTCAAGGAAGAGCGGCCGGCGACGAGGATGCCCCAGAGCGAGAGCCCTGCTTTCGCCCGCGCCCTTCGCAGTGCGACCGATCCGGAGCGGCCGGCGACCGAGCGCTCCGTCGAGCACGATCGGCCGTCCAGCGACCAACGGGCTCGCCGTCGCTACGGCGAAACCTCGCGGGATGCGGAACGGGCCCGCGATCGCGACCCGACCCGGCCCACGCACAAGGCCGAGGGCAAAGCCGCAGACAAGGCCGACCGCACCGACGGGAAATCCGCCGACCGCAGCGCCGACAAGACCCAAGACGACAAAGACAAGACCAAGGGCCAGCAGGCCGATAAGGACGGCTCCGGCAAGGACCTGCGCGCGGCTGCTCAGCAGGCGGGCAACCCCGCGCTGCAGGCCGCCGACACCCCCAAGGAGCCGCTGCAGGACGCCGCCCAGCAACCCGGCATCGCGGGGCTGGTGCTGAAGGACAAGACGCCCGGCCACAAGTTCAACGTGCCGGACGATGCCACGCCCATCACCGCTCAGATCGGCGCCGCGGCCTACCGGATGGGGGCGCACGGCAAAGGCGAAGCCGCACAGGCGGAGGCCAATGGCGTCGTGCTGCCCGGCTCGGTGCAAGACCAGCTGATGGGTGAGGGCATTCACGACGCGAAGCTCGCCACCATGAAGAAGGTGGAAGAGCCCGTCGTGCAGGTGAAGACACAGGCCCCCTTCGCCGCGCTGGCGGATGCGGTGCAGCCCAGCCAAGCCTCCAAGGCAGACAAGCCCAACGGGCTCTCCTACAAGGAACAGATCGCGCTGCAGACCGCACAGGCCCGCAACGAGGTGTTGAGCCGCCTGGCTGCCGGTGGCCTGATGGGCGACGGCAGTGCGAGCGACAAGGGCCTGAGTCAGGGTGGCTCGGATTCACTCCGCCAGCAGATGCAGCTCCATGGCCTGCTGGCCCGCGATGCGCGCCTGCACACGCTGCAGCCCACCTCTCCCAACGCACCACAGACCCAGGTGACGGGCATGGGCATGCCGGTCAACTCGGTCACGCTGACGCAACTGCACGAGGCGCCGCATGATGATGCGGTGCAGCAGCACGTGATCGACCGCGTGGCCACCGAGGCGCGCTGGATGATCACCAACAATCGGCAGGAAGTCTCGCTGCGGCTGAGCCCGGAACACCTGGGCAACCTGCACATGAAGGTGGAGCACGAGAACGGCATCTTCCACATCCACCTGACGGTGGATAACACGGCGGCCAAGCACCTGCTGGAATCCAACTTGCAAGATCTTCGCGGACGGCTGGTGGGCGATCATCCCGGCGGCCAATTCACATTCAACGTGGATGTGCGCCAAGGCCACGAACAGCCCAGCCTCTACGCCCGCGCCAATCACACGGCGCCCGGCGGCATCGGCGGGGTGGCAGCGGCCCTGGATCAGGCCCCCGCGCCCGGCCTGGCCGGGCGGGTACTGGGCCAGTCGGGCCTGAGCATCTATGTATAGCGACACTTTTCCGAGCAGAGGGGTGAACCCGTGACCGAAGCCAGTGTGCAAAATGCCGTGCAGGCGGCACAGAACGCCTTGCAGCAGTCCTATGCCAAGCGCTCGGGCGGGTCTGACAAGCTGGGCAAAGACGAGTTCATGAAGCTCCTGATGGCCCAGGTGACGCACCAGGATCCGCTCAACCCGATGGATTCCAAGGGGATGATGGATCAGCTCACCAACATGGGCTCCCTGGAGCAGCTCGTGAACCTGAACACCAACGTGAGCAAGCTGCACGCGACCCAGGAAGACATGATGCGCGCCAACACCTTCTCCTTCCTGGACAAGGACGTGACCATCCGCGGCGGCGGCGTGCCCGTCAGCGGAGGCCAGGCACCCGGACTGCAGTACACCATCGCGCGCGGCGCCAACTCGGTGAAGGTCAACATTCTCAACGCCCAGGGCGAGCCGGTGCGCCAGCTCGATGTGGGCGCCCAGGGCCCCGGCGCCCACACGGTGACATGGGACGGGCAGAACGCCTCCGGGCAGCCCGTGGCCGACGGCTTCTACCGCTACACCGTGCTGGCCCAGGACAAGGACAACCAGAGCGTTCCGGTCGATATGTACGTGCGGGGCAAGGTCTCCGGCGTCCGCTTCGAAAACGGCCGGCCCAAGCTGACGGTCAACGGCTCGGATGTGGACATCCGCGACGTGATCGAGATGACGAATCGCTCCCAGCAGCTTTTCGGCAACCAGATGCCGTCCGGCCTGCGGGAGGAGCTTCGCACGAGGCCACCGATCCTGCAGCCCCGGCACTAGCCGGCAAGCCGCACAGGCGGCACAGCTTCAAACCCGGCGCCGGATGCGCCGGGCGGCATACCGCGCAGACACTGGATCACAGGGATGTGATGGGGACGCGTGGCGCCCCGGCAACGCAAGGAGGAGCGGAACCGGACGGCACTGACAAGACACGCGCGTGCCCGCCGCCGATGAACGAGCCGAGGCGGCGGAACACGAGACGTTATTCTCATCTCAAGGACGCGACGAGGATCATCTAATGTTCGCACTCAATACAGGTGCCAGCGGACTCAACGCATTTGGCGAGGCGATGAGTGTTGTAGGGAGCAACATCGCCAACGTCAACACGACCGGGTACAAGACCAACCGCGTCAACTTCGAGGACCTGCTGTCCACCGCCGTGCGCGGTACGCAGAACAAGATCGGCAAGGGTGTGTCGATCGTGAGCGCCCAAGGCAACTTCTCCCAGGGCTCCCTGGAGACGACCAATCAGATCACGGACATGGCGCTGGAAGGCGACGGGTTTTTCACCCTGCGCGACCAGTTTGGGCAGACGAGCTACACCCGGGCCGGCAACTTCAAGTTCGACAAGGACGGCTACCTGGTCGCCCAGAACGGGAAGTACGTCATGACCCGGCAGGTGAACCCGACCACCGGCGAGGTGGAGGGATTCCCCGTGCGCGCCAAGGTGATCGGCGTGAACGATCCGCCCAAGGCCACCGGAGACGGCACGAACAATTCCGGCGTGCGAGTTCAGGCCAACCTGAATTCCGAGGCGAAGCAGCCCAAGGTGCCCTTCGACCCGACCAACGTGCAGTCGGATATGTTCAATTTTCAGACGTCCGTGACAGTCTACGACGAGCGCGGCGCCGAGCACGTGATCAACGTGGTGTTCCGCAAACAGGCCGATCAGCCGCCCCAGGTGAATCCCGCCAACGGGCAGCCCATCCCCAACACGGGCCGCCAGAACCAGTGGCAGTGGTACGCGGTCGTGCCCGGCTCGGAGGTGGGGGCGCCGCCGGAGAACCTGATCGCCGTGGGCGGCGGCTTCCTGAAGTTTTCCTCCAGCGGACGCCTGCTCTCGGTCACCAACGGCACCTTCGTGCCTGCCGGCCAGGCGCAGGTGGGGCCCCAGGGACAGCTGATCCCGCCCGGCCCGCCGCAACTGATCGAGCAACCGCTGCGCAACGGCCTGAAGGTGGCGCAGGTGACGCTGCCCTTCACGCAGAATCCACAGGTGGTGGGCCTGAACTTCGGTCAGGGCTCCAACCCGCTGGATCCGGCCGATACCCGCACGGGGCTGGACGGCATCACCCAGTTCGCGTCGCAATCCAAGGTGACGAACATCGAGGGCGATGGACACAAAGCCGGCTCGCTGGAGTCCATCGACATCAACAACGAGGGCGTCATCAGCGGTCAGTTCGACAACGGCTCGATCCGGCCGCTGTACCGCATGTTCCTCACCAAGTTCGTGAACGACCAGGGTCTGTTGCGGCTGGGCGAGAACGAGTACCGCGAGGCGATCAACTCGGGCAAGCCCATCGGCGGCCACCCCAACGACGGGGTGTTCGGCGGCATCCGCGCGCGCAACCTGGAGAAGTCGAACGTGGACCTCTCCACGGAGTTCGTGCGCATGATCGAGACGCAGCGGGCCTTCCAGGCCAACGCCAAGGGCATCACGGCCAGCGACGAGATGCTCGCCGACCTGGTGAACATGAAGCGCTAGGCCTGATCCATCCAGCTGGCACCTGGACGCGCGCGCCGCCGGACCCTCCCCTCCGGCGGCGCGCGTTTCTATTTCGTGGCGGCGCCGTGAGCGGCAGGCGGGTTGCCGTGTCCGCGCGAGCGGCCCCACTCGAGCACGACCTCCCGGTCGTCGAAGGCCACGCGCTGCTCGCCGAGTTCTTGATACGCCTCGTCGCCCTTGCCCGCGATCAGCACCACGTCCCCCGGTTGCGCCTGATCGAGCAACCAATGGATGGCCTCGCGCCGCTCGACGATGCGGCTGGCCCGGGTGCCGGTGCTCATGCCGGCGGCAATCTCGTCCAGGATGGTCTCGGGATCCTCGCAGCGCGGATTGTCGCTGGTCAGCACCACCTGGTCCGCGAGCCGTTCCGCGATGGCACCCATCTGCGGACGCTTGGTGCGGTCCCGCTCCCCCCCGCAGCCGAACAGCACCCGCAGCCGTCCGCGCGCCAGCGGCCGCGCCGCCTTCAGCACCAGTTCCAGCGCCGCGGGCTTGTGCGAGTAGTCCACGACCACCGTGAACGGCACG
Source organism: bacterium (assembly GCA_035266845.1). Classification (GTDB taxonomy): domain Bacteria; phylum SAR324; class SAR324; order SAR324; family JACQKK01; genus DATFMP01. Next base: position 65,664 of record DATFMP010000060.1, on the reverse strand, counting down.
GCCAGCGGCACGTGCTCGAAGCGCCCGGCCGGGCCGCTGCAGGCGGCGATGGCCGGCGCCAGGGCCTCCAGGCGCTCCCCCGTGGCGAGCAGCAGCCCCAGGGCCGCCAGCAGGTTGGACAGGTTGAAGCGCCCCAGCAGTCCGAAGCGGAACGGCGCCTCGGCGCCCTGGTAGCGCAAGCTCCCCTCCGTGAGCCCCTGCCCGGTGTGCAGCCCGTGCAGGGTCAGCCCGGCCGGGGCTTCCAGCCCATAGGTGAGCAGGTGCTCGCCGCGCCCGGCCGCGCGCAGGCGCTCGGCCAGCAGCCCGCCCGCGGCATCGTCCACGTTTACGACGGACGCACGCGTGTCGTACTCCAGGAACAGCCGGAACTTGGCCTCCCGGTACGATTCCATGTCGTGGTGGAAGTCCAGGTGATCCTGGCTGAGGTTCGTGAAGGCCGCGGCCGCGAAGCCGAGCCCCCGGCTGCGCTCCAGGGCGATGCCGATGGAGGTCACCTCCATCACTGCCGTGCGCACGCCCCGCTCCAGGCAGTGCCGCAGGAACGCCTGGATATCCGGCGCCTCCGGCGTGGTGCGCGCACTGGGGAGCACCTCGTCGCCCAACCGCAGGCCCTGCGTGCCCAGGCGCGCGCAGGGCTGACCCAGCGCCGCCAGCAGTTGCGCCACCAGGTGCGCCACCGTCGTCTTGCCGCTCGTGCCGGTCACGCCCAGCAGGCGCATAGAGCGGTGCGGATAGCCCTGCAGCGCCGCGGAAAGATCGGCCAGCACGGCCCGGCCCGGCGCGACCAGGAACACACCCGCCACGCCATTGGGCTGGAGCGCCGCCAGCCGCTCGTAGACGGCCGCCTCGGACACGAACAGGGCCGGGCTGCCGGCCCGGCGCGCCGCATCCACGAAGCGGTGGCCATCCGTGCGCATCCCCGCCAGCGCCACGAAGCCCGTCTTTGCATCGGCGCGGCGCGAATCGCAGTGTACGCGGCCCAGCTCGAAGCGCGGATCGTGCAGGTGTGCACGCAGTACGCCGGGCAGTGCCGCCACCTCCTCCAATCTCATCGAACCTCGCCTATTGACATCATCCGGCCCGGTTCCTAATCTCATCTGATGCGCAACAGCGCGCATTGGGGCGTCGCCAAGTGGTAAGGCATCGGGTTTTGATCCCGACATTCCCAGGTTCGAATCCTGGCGCCCCAGCTAGCTCATCCCATATCACGCCGCAGCGATTCCCTGATAGCGGCCCTTCCGGCTGCCGCCCGTGCGGTGCGCCGGCCCACGGCCACACAAGAACCGCCAGCGGCCTGCCCGCGCGCGGAAGGGCGGCGGTACACGCGCCGTCCGGGCGTCCTCTTGCGGGGAGGGCTGGGCCGCCAGCAGGCACCGCCCCCCTGCGTCTCCAGTCCGAGCCCGCCATGTTCCGCCGTACGGCCTTTGCGCAGTGGATCGACGCCCGCCTGTGTTTCTACGGCTGGCCCATGCTGGGCCTCGGCGTGCTCTGCATGCTGGGCACGGGCCCCGGCCAGTCGTATACGATCGGCCTGTTCTTCGGCCCCCTCATCCGTGAGTTGCACCTTTCCAGCACGATGCTCGCCGCGGTCTACGGCCTGGGCACGGCCTTCGCCGCGCTCGGGCTCACGTATACGGGCAGGCTGGTGGATCGCTACGGGCCGCGGCGCCTGATCGCCACCATCGCCTTCCTGCTGGGCGGCGTCTGCCTCGCGTTTCCCCTGGCGCGGAACGTCGTGGCGCTGTTCTTCGCATTCACGTTCGTGCGGTTCCTCGGGCAAGGCTCGCTGTCGCTGTCGGCCGTCAACCTGGTTTCGCAGTGGTTCTCGCGCCGCCGCGGACTGGCCCTCAGTGTAACCTCGCTGGGCTTCGCGGTTGGCTTGGCAGCCTATCCCCCCGTGGTGGAGCGGCTCATCGCAACCGTGGGCTGGCGACAGACCTGGGTGTGGATGGGACTGTGGGTCTGGATGCTGCTGATTCCGGCCGTGCTGCTGCTCATGATCGATCGGCCGGACGACCTGGGCCTGCTGCCGGACGGCGTGCGGCCCTCGACCGCGGCCGCCACGGATCCTGCGGGCCCGGCCGACCCGCCCGCCGTCAGCGCCGATGAAGTGAGCTGGACGCCGCGCGAGGCCCTGCACACCCACACGTTTTGGATTCTTGCGGTAGCGATGGCCATTCCCTCGGCCCTCATCACCGGCATGTACATCTACCACGTGCAGTACTTCCTGCAGCAGGGGCTCTCCGCGCGACTGGCGGCAGACATGTTCTCGGTGACCTCGGTCAGCATGGTCGTTGCCATGTTGCTGTTCGGGCTGCTGCTGGACCGCCTGCCCACGCGATTCGTGCTGGCCGGCGGCATCCTGATCAACGGCGTGGCACTGGGCGTGATGTACAACCTGCACGATACGTTCACCGCGGTGATCTACGCGATGCTGCTGGGCGTCACCTCCGGCGGTGCGATGACCAACGCCAACTACGTCTGGCCGCGCTACTTCGGCCGGCGCCACCTGGGTGGTATCCAGGGCCCTGCGCTCACCATCGGCATCATTGGCGCGTCGCTGGGGGCGCTGCCCTTCGGCATCGCCTACGACCTGTTGGGGAGCTACCACGCGGCGGTGGGGCTGCTGGCCTTCCTGCCGCTGGGCTTCGGTATCGCGGTGGCCTTCCTCAAGCCACCGCAGCGACCCGCGGCCGCCGCCACCGCAGCGGCGCCCACGCACCCGGCATAGCGTAGGGAGCACCCCCCGACGTACCGCCTCAGGGCAGCAGGCGCTGGATCTCGTTGCCGTTGATGCGGAAAAACATGGACTCCTTCTCCGCCTCGCCGTTCTCTTTGAAGCGGGTCCAGCCGGTCACGCCAAAGAACGGATCCATGCTCACCAGGGCATCGCGCAACGCCTTGCGGCTGTGATTGTGCGAGTTATTCAGCAGCGACATCAGCAGGTTCGCCGTGTCGTAGCCCAGCCCGGTGTAGTAGGTGGGCGGACGATACTGCGCATGGTGGCCGAAGAACATGCGGTGACGCGCATGGAACGCCTCCACCTTGGGATTGGCGCTGGTCAGATCGAACGCGTCCACGAATACCGCACCGTCCAGCTTGCCATCGCCCGCCACCAGCACCGAGCTGTCGTTCCAAAAGCGGCTGCCCAGCAACTGCACGTGCTCGGCATCCACCGTGACCGGGTACGGTGCGATGAGCTGCAGATCCTGGATGCCGTCCGGCCCCACGGGGATATACAGCGCGTCGAAGTCCACGATGGGATCGGGGTGGGAATCGCCCACGGTGCTCAGCAGCGCCTGGTCCTCCGGCGACTGGTAGCGGTCCAGGCCGGTGAAGCGGGCGAAGATCTCCTTGAGCCCCACCGCATCGCGGCTCTGCCGGGTCACCCGGGCGGAGGGCTCGAAGGGCGCCACGGCCACCACCTTGCCACCGCGCTGCTCCACCTGCTGCCAGAACAGGGTGGACATAGTGTGCCCGTAGGCCGTGTCCGGATACAGGATCGCGAACCGCCGGTCGTGCAGGTAGTCCACGCTGTAGCGCACCAGATCCCGCACCTCCTCCTCCTGGCTCTTGCTGTGCCGGAACACGAACTTCGAGCCGGGCGGAATATCCAGCGAGAGCGACAGGGAGATCAGCGGCACGCCCAGTTCTTCCGCCTTGGCCGCGGCTGCCGCGGATTCCGCGCGGGCGATGGGCCCGATGATGGCGATCACGTGATCGTCCTGCACCAGCGAGGCGACCTCCTTCGCGGCCCGCTGCGGGCTGTTCGCCGTGTCGCGGATCACCAGCTCGTAGCGCCGTTGCGGCACGGGCGGGCCGGCCTTGCCGGCCGTCCGGATCGTCTGCAGGTCCTGCCCCAGCACGCGACTGAGCCGCGCCGTGAGCGATCCCTGCGTATCCGGGAACTGCACTGCCATGCGCAGGCCGTCCAGTGTCTCCAGCGCCAGCTCGCGCAACACGGAGGCCGAGCTGCCGAGCGGCAGCAGCACGCCGATGCGGTCTGGTCGTGTGGCCACGCGGGCGCGGATTTCCTGCTTCAGGTCGTTGACGAACTTCAGGTCGGCCGCGCTGGTGGCCTGACCCTGGGCCAGGATCGCATCCAGCTTGAGCAGTGCCTGGTCAAGCTGGCCGCCGTTGAGCAGCACCTTGGCCATCAGGAACGGCTCGCGCTGCACGAGCCAGGGCGTGGAGTCGTGCTGCTGCAGGAAGGTCATCAGCGCATCGGGATCGTCCATGCGCTCCAGCATGTCCTCGATCTCCGGCTGCGTCGTCTGGCGCAGGCCAGTGTAGCTCTGCTGCTCGGTCACCAGATACGAGGCCGCATCGGCGTAGTGCCCCTGCCGCGCCGCGTTCTCCGCCAGCATGCGCAGGAAGCGCGTCTGCACCCAGCCGGGCAGGGAGGCCATCGCCTGCTGGTCGAAGAAGAACGACTGCTCCAGCGGCTTGCCCTGCTGGAACAGCGCCTCGTTCAAGTAGAAGAACGCCAGCGGAAACTGATCGTCGTCCGGGTAATAGTCCGTGAACGCGCGAGCCGTCTGTTCCTGGTCCGCCGGCGTCGCCAGGCCCTCCCCGGCGCGCAGCAGGTTGATCAGGTACGTCTTGCGCAACTGGTTGGGGTCCGTGCCAGGCGTGCGCGCGGCCTGCACCATCTCGTCGTCGAAGCGTGCCTTGAGCGCCGGATAGGCCTCGTGCCCCCGGCCCTGGCTCACCATGGCGAACAGGGTATCCAGCGGCACGTGCATCAGGTCCGCCTCGGGTGCCACTGTGCCCGCGGCGGCCGGCGCGACCGCGGCAGGTGGTGTCGCGGGCCCCTGGGGCAGCTCGCTCAGATAGCTCTGGGCACGCGCCAAGCCGGGTGCGGCCAGCAGGGCCAGCACCAGCAGGCCCGGCAGCAAGGCCCGCAGGGCAGCGATGGGGCGGGAGGGCGGCATCATTTCGTATCGAACAAAGTGATTTCGGCCTGCTTGCGAATCCGCGTCATGAAGGTCTGCAGAAGCTCCTGGCGCTTCTTGGCAAACACTTGGTTCTCCAACGACTGCTGCGTGACGGAATCCAGCTTATCGCAATTGACGGGGCCCTTGGTGCGCTGTCCGAACACCTTGATCAGGTGCAGACCGAACTGCGTCTGCACAGGCTCGCTGACAGCGCCCACGGGCAGGGAGAAGGCGGCATCCTCGAAGGGCTTCACGAACTGGCCGCGGCTGATGAAGCCCAGGTGGCCCTTGTTGCTCTTCACGCTGGGATCCTGCGAGTACTTTAGGGCCAACTGGTCGAAGCTGGCACCGCTCAGCAGCTGCTGGCGAATATCCATCAGCTCCTTGCGCGCCGCGGCGTCCGTGTTGCGGATCAGGATGTGCCCCACGTCCACCTCGCGGTTGTTCTGGGTCTGCTTGCGGCAGGCGGCGGTCACATCCTCCTGGGTCACGTGCACCTTGGCGTCCACCTCGCGGGCCAGCACGCGGCGCCGCAGCAGGTCCTTGAGCACGAGGGACTTGAGCTGCTCGTCGGTGTAGATCTCCTGCAGGCCGGGCTGGCGGCGCAGGATGTTGTCCACCCGGTCCTCGATGTCCTTGTCGCTCACTTCGATCTTCAGCCGCGCCGCGTAGGATTCGAGCAGCAGGTCCTCGGTCAGGCGCTGGGTCAGGTCTTCGTCCAGATGCGCCAGCTTATCCTGCAATTCCTGTCCCTGAAACTGCTGGCGGTATTCCTGCGTCTGGAGCTGGCGCAACTGCTGGTATTCCCGCTCCGTGACGGCCTTGTCGTTCACGGAGATCTTGACCTGGTCCAGCAGCATGGCCGGAGCGGCCCATGCGCGCAGCCCGGGCCCCAGCAGCCCCACGACGAGCATTAGCAGAGCGAGGCGCTTCACGGTCGGGCCCCGGTGGTCTGCGGGACGAAGGAGACGGGCCGCTCCGGCTGCGCCTTGGCCGCCAGAGCGCGCAGCTTGGTGATGGGGAAGCCCTGCACGGAGGGGTCGGCGTCAAAATTCATCACGACCGTCTGCTTGAACAGGCGCCCATCCAGCAGGAAGTTGACGGTGCGCGGGAAGTAGAACTCATTTGGGCCGTCGCCGATGAACATAAACTCGCTAAACTCGATGGTGAGCAGATGGCCTCCATGGGGCCCACCGGCGAGGCGGGTCTGGAGCTTCACGGGGCGCAGCAGATCGGGATCCAGCCACACAGCCTTCTCCTCGCTCTCCACCAAGCGGTAGTACACCTCGCCCTTGGGGCCGCGGGCGATATCCACGCGCTGGGGATTGATGCCCCAGAATTCCACCGCCTGCCGCCAGCGGGCCGGGTCCGCCGAGACAAACGCCAGGAACGGGTGCACCACGTCGGATTCGCTGAACGTGCGGCCGGGCGTCAGGTTGCCCATCACCGGACGGAAGCCCTCGTTCAGGTAGAAGTTCAGCAGCGTGCCGTCTTCCGCATAGGTCTCGATGCCCAGAAAGGCGTTGCGGATCCAGTAGATCTTCTGCCGGTACGAGCGCTCGGGCAGCTCCACCGGCATGGCATCCGGATTGGTGCTGGGCACGCCCTTGCCGCTGCGCCCCAGGGGATCGAACACGTAGGTGCGCGTTTCCAGCATGGCCCGCTGGATGGCGGGCTGACGGGCAGCCACCAGCCGGTAGATGTCCTTCAGGCTCGGAATGTACGCCAGGGCCGGTGCGGCCAGGATCGCCACCAGCAGGGCGGCCAGGGCCACGCTGGCCCACCGGCGGCTTGCCATGCGAAGGTAGGGCATGCCCATCCGATTGACAGCAGGAGCGAGCGAAAATACGCTGAACGGGGCTTCAGGCCTCGCTTGGAGCAGGATCGGGTGCGTCCCCGGCGGGCCAGATTTCAAGACCCCACGTTGACGCAGCTTCCGCCAAATTGCAACGCCCGGGCGCCGCAAAGCGCCCGACCCGCCAAGGAGAACGAGGTGACCCTGCACGCGAATGACTGGCCCACGGCGTCTCTGGACACATGGCGCCCCAGCGCCCCGGCCCCTGTCCGTTGGAGGCGGCCGGCCCGGCCCCGGGTTCACGGCTTCGCGCGTGGCGCACGCCGCGGCGGCAGGGGGCCCCACGCATGAGCGAACCGGCTACGTTTCGCGTCGGCACGCGCGGGAGCGCGCTGGCGTTGGTGCAGACCCAGGCCATCATCGCGGCCATGCAGGCACAGGCCCCGGAGGCGCGCTTCAAGCAGGTACGCGTCGTGACCCATGGCGACCGCTTTCGCGAGAAGCCCATCGCCGAGATGGGCGAAACGGTGGACCGCGGCATCTTCAACACAGCCCTGGAGGATGCGCTGCTGGCGGAGGAGGTGCACGTCACCACCTGCTCGTTCAAGGACGTGCAGTCCGAGTTGCGCGAGAGTCTCACGGCAGCTTCCGTGATGCCACGCGAGGACGCACGCGACGTGCTGGTCAGCCGTCACGGACTGCCCCTGGCGCGTCTGCCGCAGGGCGCCGTGCTGGCCACCAGCAGCCCGCGCCGCGTGAGCCAGCTCAAGGCCTTCCGGCCGGATTTTCACTTCGTGCCCCTGCGGGGCAACGTCACCACGCGCGTGCAGCGCGAGGCACAACGCTATGACGGAATCATCCTCGCCGCGGCGGGCATCCGGCGGCTGGGGCTGGGTGAGCACATCTGCGAGACAATCGAGCCGGACGTGCTGCTTCCGGCGCCCGCCCAGGGGGCCATGGGCTGTGAGTACCGCGCCCAGGACGCCTCGGTGGCCACCCTTGTGCGCGCGATCCAGCACCCCGAGACCGAAACCTGCGTGCGGGCGGAAAAGGCCCTGTTGGTGCGGCTCAGCGGGGGCTGCTTCGCGCCGATTGGCGTGCTGGCCACCGTTGCGGATGGCCGCATGCGGCTGCGCTGCCGCGTAGCCGCGCTGGATGGCAGCCGCGTCATCGAGGCAGAGGCGGAGGGCACGCCGGGCGATGCCGAGGCCCTGGTGGAAGACGTGCGGGCGCGCGTGGCCGCCCAGGGCGGCCTGGAGATCGTGGCCGCCGTGCGCGACCACCTGCAGGCCGGCGGCCATTGAAGTCTGGAGAATGGATGCCGGGAGCGCCGCTCAGCGCGGCGCCTAGGTTCCGCTCTTGCCTTCGGCCTCCAGAAAGAACTCGCGGGCCTGCGGAAAGACATCCGGCCGCAGCACTACGAAGTCGGCTTTCTTCATCACCGGCAGCTTGGCGAAGGCCGCCACGTTGGCCGGCGCGATGTTGGCCAGCCCCGCCGGCTTGCCCAGCCGCTTGGCCAGGTCCAGCCCCGTCTCCAGCAGAGACAGCACGGCCGGGTGCTTCTCGTCGTAGAAGTCCCGCATCAGCACGTTGGAGGCGTCGATGCCCAGGGTGAGCTGGGCCAGATCGCCCACGCTGAACAGGAAGCCGTCGAACTCCGCGCCCAACTGATCGAGCGCCAGCATCTGGGCCGGCGTGCGGCACAGCAGGTACCACTCCATGCCGCCCTGGCCCCGCGCCAGCCCGTGCTGCTTGAGCAGGCTGGTGATGGCCTGCGCTTCCTTCACGGTCTGGCAGGCGGGCAGGATCAGGGAGAGATTGCCCTGCCCCATCTGGCCGTGCACGGCTGCGAGCGCCTGCAACTCCAGGTCGAAGGCCTCCTCGTAGTCCAGGTCCGTGTAACGCCCGGCGCCCCGCGTACCCAGCAGCGGGTTCGCATCGTCGTACGCATAGGCGCGGCCGCCCACCAGCCGATTCAGCTCGCGCGAGGTGGCATCGGAGAGCAGCACGCGCACCGGTTTGGGACTCGTCGCCGCGCTGATACGCGCAATGCTCTGGGCAAGCCGGGTGACGAAATACGCCTTCTTGTCCGGATAGCCCTTGCTCACCTCATCGATGCGCTCTTTGTCCTCAGCCGGATACTCCAGGCAGGCCCGCGGGTGCACCTTCACCTCATCGCGGACCACATCGTCCACGCGCAGCAGGCCCACACCCTCGTGCGGATAGCGCGCATCCGGGAAGGCTCGGTCGGGATCGCTCTGCTGATACCACATGGGCTTGCTGGGCATCTGGAGCTGATCCAGCCGGATCGTCTCGTCCTTGTAGGGCAGGATACCCGCATAGACAACGCCCTTGGCCCCGCCAGCGCAGGAAACCGTGATCTCCTGGCCTTCCTGCACGTTCTTGGAGCCGTTGCCCGTGCCAACCACGCAGGGAATGCCCAGTTCGCGCGAGATGATGGCGGCATGGCAGGTGCGGCCGCCGGAGTCCGTAACGATGGCGCTGGCGATCTTCATGATCGGCACCCAGTCCGGGTCCGTCATCTCCGTAACCAGCACCATGCCCTCCTTGAACTGCTCGATTTGCTCGGCGGACTTGATCACGGACGCCTTGCCCGTGCCGATCAGCTCGCCCACCGCCATGCCCTCGGCCAGCACGGGGCCCATCTTCTCCAGCACGGTGCGCTTGATCACGCCGGTCTCGCGACGGGAAACAACCGTCTCCGGGCGGGCCTGCACGATAAACAGTTCGCCCGTCTGGCCGTCCTTGGCCCACTCCATATCCATGGGCTTGTAGTAGCCGGCTTCCTGCGAGTAGTGGTCCTCGATGATGCAGGCCCAGCGCGCCAGTTCCAGCACCTCGTCCTCATTGAGGCAGAAGCGCTCGCGCTCCTCCGGCGGCACTGGCACGTTCATGGTGCCCTTGCCCTTGCCGGGATCGGTGTAGATCATCTTCTGCTGCTTTTCGCCCAGATGCGCGTAGATGATCGGCTTGTGCCCATCCAGCAGCGCGGGCTTGTGCACGTACCACTCGTCCGGGTTGATGGCGCCCTGCACGACGTTCTCGCCCAAGCCGTAGCCCGCAGTGACGTACGCCGCATCCTTGAAGCCGCTTTCGGTATCGATGGAGAACATCACGCCGGCGGCCGCCAAGTCGCTGCGCACCATCTTCTGCACGGCGATGGAGAGGGCCACCTGGAAATGGTCAAACTTCTTCTCCTCGCGGTACGAGATGGCGCGGTCGGTGAAGAGCGAGGCGAAGCAGGCCCGGCAGGCCTCCAGCAGGGCGTCGTGGCCCCTGATGTTCAGGTAGGTATCCTGTTGCCCGGCGAAGGAGGCATCCGGCAGGTCCTCGGCCGTGGCGCTGGAGCGGACGGCGGTATCCACCTCCACGCCGTAGCGCTTGCAAAGATCGTCGTAGGACGCCAGAATCTCGTGCTCCAGTTCCTTGGGCATGGGCGTACCGCGGATCAGCTTGCGCACCGCATCGCCGCGCCGGGCCAGGTCGTCCAGCTTGCGCACGTCCAGCCCGCTGAGCAGCTTCTGGATCTCCTTCCGCACCCCTGTGGATTCCACGTAAAGGTTGTACGCATAGGCCGAGATGGCATAGCCATCCGGTACGCGCACGCCCTTGCTGGTGAGGTTGGAGAACATCTCGCCGAGGGAGGCATTCTTGCCACCCACGGCGGGTACGTCCTGAATCCCCAGCTCGGAGAACCAGTAGATCAACCGCTTATCGCTGTCCTTGGCCATGTTCGCCCCTCGTTGCGTGGTCGCTCCAGCAAGGCGCGGCGCCCTGCGCGGGCGGCCCGCATCAGGAAATTGCGCCTTCGTCCGCCAACCTGTTGATGGCCGCTTCCATCTCGTCCACGTCCTCCACGTACGGGATGCCAAAGGCATCGCAGAGCTTCTTGTGGACGGCCCAGAGCTGGGAATGCACCGAGGAGGGATTGGTGGACACGAGGATGTCCTCGTTCTTGCTCTGCCCGTAGTCGTTCAGGCCCTGGATGATGTTGCTGAAATGCTCGCGGTAGGGGTCCTCCGCGATGCCCTCCAGCGATTTGGCAGTCTTCAGGGCCATGTTGAAGTAGTTGGTGGCGGAGTCCTGGTCCTTGTTCTGCAGGTCGGTGATGCCCTGCTTGATGCACTTGTTGAGGCGATTGAACAACTTCAGGTTTCGTACCGTCTTGAGCGTCTCAGCCATGGGATTCCCTTTTTCCGGGTCGTGGCGCGAGTGGATTGAAACTGTCCCGAGAATTTGACGTTTTACCAGACGAGAGGGCTTGGTTTTAGCACCGTTGGGCGACCGTTGCCAATGCCGTCTGCACCGGGGCTCGGGCCGCGCCAGCGTCGCCATGTGGGGCGCAAAGGGCTTCCGCCGCACGGTTGACGATTGCCCCACACGCAGGAGGTGCATCGAAATTGGACAGGATACGATGGCACCAAAGCCGGCACCGCAGCGGGATCGTCCCAGAATCACGCGACTGCGAGCGGCCGGGCACCGGGTCTTCTCGACGGCCCCCGATGCGCTGCTATCCAGCGCCGCCGCTTGCTGGCGTGCAATTTAGCAACTCCATTGGGAGTCGTCAAAAGATTCGAATCACTTGGATGGCTTGGCGGGCGGGCCGTTGCGCGCCTCGCCGGCATCGCGGTCCGCCGCGGGCGTTTCCGCAGCGGCCACAGGGGCGGCGGGAAAACCCGACTACCGGTTCCAAAGCTGTGAATTCATGGATGATAGGCCTTTTTCGGGCCGGTGCAGCATGTCCTTTGACGGCAACAACAAACGCTCCGTGAGCATCCCCGTCCTGCCCGTGAAGGTGCTGGGCGGCACGTTCCATGTGGCCGCGCTGCTGGTGGCCGACCATAACTGCGAGCAGGATGTTATCGCGGTCCTGCACGGTACGGCCGCCGACCGTTGGTTCGTGATGGTCTCCGACCACGCCGGCGACGCTCCGGACGCCCTGGCCATGATCGACGACAACCTCGAGTTCCAGATCTACGCCCACGGCGTGCTGCGGCAGGACTGAGCCGGCGCCTGCCCGGCTCCGCGCGGACCAACTCCCGCCTACGAGCGCTGCTGCTTGAGCGCAACCACCTGCGCCTCCAGGTCTTCCACGCGATCCACCAGGCGTTGCAGTCGGCGCAGCAGAGCGTCCTGGCGCAATTGCTCGGCGTGGGGCCGGGCAGGATTGCCGGAGACGTAGCTGCCGGGCGGCACGGGCTTGGTGACGTGCGCGCGGGAGAAGACCACGCTGCCCGCCCCCACGGTGAGGTGCCCCAGCACGCCCGCGCGGGCGCCCAGGGTCACACGCTCCTCCAGCACAGCGCTGCCGGCCAGGCCGCTCTGGGCCACGATGAGGCTATCCGGGCCCACCTTGGTGCCATGGCCGACCATCACCAAGTCGTCGATCTTGGTACCGCGACCGATCACGGTGGAGCCCAGCGCTGCGCGGTCGATGCAGGTGCAGGCGCCCACCTCCACGTCGTCCTCGATGACGACGTTGCCCACCTGGGGAATCTTGACGTGTGTGGGGCCGTCCTGGGCGAACCCGTAGCCGTCCGCCCCGATGGTGACGTTGGCGTGCAGAATCACGCGATCGCCCAGCACGCACTCGCTGTGCAGCACCACACCGGGATAGAGCCGGCAGTCGCGGCCCACCTGGCATTCGTCCAGCACCACCGCACCGGGGAACAACACCGTGCCCGCGCCGATGCGCGCGCCCGCGCCCACGTACGCCCCCGGCAGCACGGCCACACCCTTGTCCAGGCGCGCCTTGGGGTGCACCACGGCGCCTTCGTGCACGCCCGCATCGGGCTGGCGCGGCTCCACCAGAAAGGTCAATGCCCGGGCAAAGGCCAGGTAGGGCCGCCCCGTGCGCAGCAGCGCCGCGCCCCCCTTGGGCCGCTCCGCGTCCAGCGGCACGATGACCGCCGCCGCCTGCGTGGCCGCCAGTTCCTTCGCATAGCGGGGGTTGGCCAGGAAGCTCAACTGGCCTGCCCCGGCCTCGCGCAGCCCGGCCACACCGCGGATCTCGGTGTCGGGATTGCCGTCCAGCGTCACGTCCCCCAGATGCTCGGCGATGGCCTGGAGGGGCAGGGTCTTGAAGTGCATATCGGTCGAGTTTTGGTCGATATTGGGGACGAAAGGAAAGGGGTATCAGTCCAATCGGAAATTTGCCGGATTCGCCTGCCCGATTTCGCTTGCCTTCAAGCGACGAAATGGATTCTCATACCCATTACCGCCGCACGACGGCTTTGGCGAATCAGGGGAACTCGCCGGGGCATTGCGCGACTGCATGACAATGCCCGAGCGGTGGTACTTCGGCAATGGAGCGCCGAAGGATGGAAGCCATGGAAGGCTGAGCCCTCCCGCGTAGCATCGGTCTACTCGCCTCCAGGCTATCCTTCGTAGCTCGCCCGCGTATGGCGCAGCGAAGCGCAAATGTGCGCTTCGTCCGCCGCAATGTTAGATTTTACTTAGCAGGCATAAAGGAGCGGCCATGGAGGAGACCATTCACGATAAGGCCCGCAGAAGCGACAAGTCTGCAAAGATGCGCAAGGGGATGGCCTTCAAGCGCCACTTTACCAAGGACGGCATGCCGCCCCTGGAGATGGTGGCCTGGGCCAAGCGCCGGTCCGTAATCTCAGAGCCGAACGGCAAGATCGTCTTCGAGCTCAACGATTGCGAGGTGCCCGAAAACTGGTCGCAACTGGCGACCGACATTGTCGTTTCCAAGTACTTCCGCAAGGCCGGCGTGCCGGGCACGGGCCACGAAGTCAGCGTGCGCCAGGTGATCCACCGCGTCGCCCACACCATCCGCGTGTACGGCGAGGAACAGGGCTACTTCCAGACCCACCTGGACGCCGACATCTTCGAGGATGAGCTGACCTACCTGCTGGTCACCCAGCGTGGGGCGTTCAACTCGCCCGTGTGGTTCAACTGCGGCCTGTGGCAGGAGTACGGCGTCCGCGGCAGCGGCGGCAACTGGCACTGGGATGAATCGCTGAACACGCCGCGCATGCTGGAGAACTCCTACGAGCACCCGCAGTGCTCCGCCTGCTTCATCCAGCGCGTGGAAGACGACCTGATGTCCATCTTCACGCTGCTGCAGAAGGAAGCGCGCGTGTTCAAGTACGGCTCGGGCACGGGCACGAACTTCTCCCGGCTGCGCAGCAAGTACGAGCACCTCTCCGGCGGCGGCACCTCCTCGGGGCTGATGAGCTTCCTGGAAGTGTTCGACAAGGGCGCCGGTGCCACCAAGTCCGGCGGGACGACGCGCCGCGCGGCCAAGATGGTCTGCCTGGACATGGACCATCCGGAGATCGTGGACTTCATCCAGTGGAAGGCCAAGGAGGAGGCCAAGGCCAAGATCCTCATCTCTGGCGGGCTGGAGTCGGACTTCAACGGCGAGGCCTACCACACCGTCTCGGGCCAGAACTCCAACAACTCCGTGCGCATCAACAATGCGTTCATGGAGGCCTACGAGAAGGATGACGACTGGCAGACCACCTACCGCACCACGGGTGAGGTGTTCGAGACGCACAAGGCCCGCAAGCTGATGCACGAGATCGCCGAGGCCGCCTGGGCCTGTGCCGATCCGGGCGTGCAGTACGATTCGACCATCAACGACTGGCACACCTGCGGCAACACGGACCGCATCCACGCCTCGAACCCCTGCTCGGAGTTCATGTTCCTGGACGACACGGCCTGCAACCTGGCGTCCCTGAACCTGATGAAGTTCCGCGGGGGGGATGGCCGTTTCGACCTGCCGGCCTACCAGGTGGCGGCACGCACCTTTGCCACGGCCATGGAAATCCTGGTGGACTTCTCCAGCTACCCCACCGAGGCCATCGCGAAGAACAGCCACGACTACCGCCCGCTGGGTCTGGGCTACGCGAACCTGGGCACGCTGCTGATGGTGAACGGCCTGGCCTACGACAGCGAGGAGGGCCGGGCCCTGGCTGCCGCGCTGACCTCCGTGTTGTGCGGCGAGGCCTACGCGACCTCGGCGGAGATCGCCGGCAACATCGGCCCCTTCCCCGGCTACAAGGACAACGCCAAGCCCATGCTGCGCGTGATCGGCAAGCACCGCGAGGCAGCCGGCCGCATCGACAACCACATGGTTTCCCGCGAGCTGTGGGATGCCGCCCAGAACGCCTGGGAGCGTGCCGAAACGCTGGGCCGCAAGAACGGCTACCGCAACTCGCAGATGACCGTGCTGGCCCCCACGGGCACCATCGGCCTGCTGATGGACTGCGACACCACGGGCGTCGAGCCGGACTACTCGCTGGTGAAGTGGAAGAAGCTGGCCGGCGGGGGCTACATCAAGATCGTCAACCAATCGCTGACCCTGGCCCTGCGCAACATGGGCTACAGCGAGGCACAGTGCGAGGACATCATCCGCTACATCCTGGGCACCCAGGACCTGGCTGATGGCGACTCGATCAACCTGCCGCGCCTCAGGGAGTTGGGCTTCACGGATGACGAGATCCAGGAAGCCGCACAGTCGGTCAAGCTCACGGGCAGCTTCAACGACTTCACGCCGCACATCAGCCCGGAGTCCCTGCGCGCCAAGGGCATGGACGCCGAGGCGATCGAGCGGGCCCGCGTGCGCATCGGCGGCCGCGAGACCATCGAGGGCGCCCCGCACCTCAAGCCTGAGCACCTGCCGGTGTTCGACTGCGCGAACAAGTGTGGGCCCTACGGCGAGCGCTTCATCCTGCCCATGGCTCACGTGAAGATGATGGCCGCCGTGCAGCCCTTCATCTCCGGCGCCATCTCCAAGACCATCAACGTACCCGAGCAGACCACCGTGGAGGAGATCGAAGACCTCTACGTGCAGTCCTGGCGCTACGGGCTGAAGGCGGTGGCGCTCTATCGCGACAACTCCAAGGGCTCCCAGCCGCTCTCCTCGCAGCTCAGCGAGAAGAAGCAGGCGGCGGCGGAGACGGCCGTGGAAGTGCCGGAGATCGAGACCATCGTGGCCGCCTCCGGCATGCCGGACATCCGTGCGTGGCGCTACCGGCGCGAGCTGCCGCGGCGCCGCAACGGCTTCACGCTGGAAGCCGCCGTGGCCGGGCACAAGGTATTCCTGCGCACGGGCGAGTATGAGACGGGCGAGTTGGGCGAGATCTTCATCGACATGTACAAGGAAGGCGCAGCCTACCGCAGCATGATGAATAGCTTCGCCCAGGCCGTTTCCACTGGCCTGCAGCACGGCGTGCCGCTGGAGAAGTACGTGAAGATGTTCACATTCACGCGCTTCGAGCCCTACGGCATGACCGACCACCCCAACGTGCGGACGGCCACGTCCATCCTGGACTTCATCTTCCGCATTCTGGGGATGGAGTACCTGGGCCGTACGGACTTCGTGCACGTGATGCCTCAGGGGGCCATCGACACGGACTCCGACGGCGCCGTGGCGAAGGCCGAGGCTACCCCAGCCGAGGCAACCGCCCCGGCGGCGCCCGCGCCTGCCGCGGAGCACAAGGAGGCCGCGCACCACGAGGATGCGCTCAATGAGCACCTGGCCGAGATGATGGGCGATGCGCCCGTCTGCGATACCTGCGGCCACCTCACCGTGCGCAACGGGACCTGCTACCGCTGCCTGTCCTGCGGCAACTCCATGGGCTGCTCGTAGGCAGTCGGCACCCGGCCGCGCCCCGTGCGGCCGCAGACCTGTCCCACCCCACGGCGGAGGCGCCCCTTACCGGCGCTTCCGCCTTTTTTTGTGCCCGCTGCCTGTGCCGCTAGCGGCATACGGATGCGGCTGCACGCAACATTGCGTCGCGGTCTGGGCCGTTAGGGAATGACTGGGGGGCTATCGCGAAGGGGAAATCGTCACTCCGCCGACCGCGCGGGCCGGCGGAGGTGGGACGGACGGTGCAGGGAGATTGCACCGCGGGGGGCGGCCACCACCATACCGTCCAGCAACGCGCTCAACTGGCGTCGCTCGTGCTGGCGTTGCCGCCTTCCTGGATCGTCTCGTACATCGACCACTTGGCACCCACCAGATTGTGGGCGGGGACGACCTCATCGGGCAACCGTTTGACCAGGCCGCCCTGCTTCTTGAACTTCTCCAGCGCCTGCTGGATGTCCTGCTCGGTAACGACGGCCTTGTTCTTCTTCATGGCGTCTCCTCATCTGCAAAGGTTCGCCGGTTTCTACCGCCCCCGATTCTCTCTTCCCTCATTGTTCGTTAGCACTCTAAGATTTTGTCTGCTAACAGTCAAGCGCAATCGTCAGAGCCGGTCATTTTTTCGGGCCTTAAGCCCGCATTGGCCGAGGGTGAGGCCGAATCAGAGGTTGAGCAGCAAAACGGACGATGTTCGACGAGCCCCGGACCTACCGCGCCGGGGCATTGCTGTCGGATGCGCTAGCCCAGCAGCCCGAGGCGGGCCAGCAGCGAACCCGCAATGGCGTGTCCGCCGCGTGGACGGATGCCGCCGACGGAGGGCGGCGCGGCGATCGGCCGGCGCCGGATCAGCCCGCCCGCCCGACGCAGTCTGGCCAGCGCGGCGCGAATGCTGGCCTGGGTGATCTTCCTGGCTTCCATGGCACCTCTTCGGCAGAGCAACCGCCACAGCCCAGTGGCGGGATCGTATACTTATCCTAATAACGAAACTCGATAACGATTCGTTACATCCCCGTTTGATTTGCCGAAATTGTACGACGCGAGGGTGAAGCCAGGATGAGCGCTATGTAAAGTCTATGTAAAACCGCCGGCGAGCGACGCAAAATCGTCGGGATGCGGAACGCGCGGACAGAGGGCGGAGGCGGCATCGGATGACACCCGGCACTGCCGCGAGCGCCCTGCCCGGGGGGCCTGCAGCAGCACCTGGGAGGCACGACCCGGGCGGGGCGCACCTACTGGTAAAGGATACCCTGGCGCTCGAAGTGCTTGAGGGTGTCCGTATCCCGCAGGTCACCGGGCTTGAGGATCACAGCGTCGGTGGCAAAGCGACCCGATTCGGCCAGCAGCGAGCCACCCACCGCCAGCCGGTACGGCGGAATCACGGGAATCTGATACACGGTTCCGGCCACTTGCAGGGTCTGGGGCGGAACCATCTCACCCGTCGCCTCGTCAAAGACCCGCTTGCCGGAGGCCATCACCACACCGCTGGCCAGCACGGCTCCCTCGCCCACGATGCCCGAGACCTCGCACATGGCGCCGATCTTGGCGTGGTCCTCCACGATGGAGGGCAAACGCCCGGCAGGCTCCAGGATGCCCTCGATGCCCGAGCCCGCACCGAACTTCACGCCCTTGCCGATCTGGGCGCAGGAGGCGATGCGCGCGGCGACGTCCACCATCACGCCCTCGCCGGCGATCCAGGCGCCGACGTTCACGAACGCCTGGTTCATGATCACCGTGCCGGACCCGATGTAGCAACCCGTGCGCACCTTGGCGCCCGGGGCATAGCGCACGCCCGCGGCGGCGAGCTCCTGGTCCGCAGCCATCTCGATGCGCAGCGGCACCTTGTCCCATCCATCGGGGCCCATGCGCACGGAGTCGTGTGCGGAGAAGTAGTTGAGGATGCCGTCGATCACATAGGGCTGCGGCTGCCAGCGCCCGTCCACCCTCTCCGCCGCGCGCACGTCGCCCGCGTTGAGCAGCGCGAAGAACGCCTCCGTATCCTCCTGCGACCCTTTGCGCTCGGCGATGCGCCCGATCAGCCCGCTGACAGGGCTGGCGATGACATGCAGCCGGTGGGTCTTGCCCGCCGCAGCGTGACGCAACACCTCCGCGCAGGGATTGTTCTGGTCCTGGCGCAGACCGGCCAGCGCCTCCAGGCCCCGCTTGGCCTCCGCGGGCGTGATGCGCCCGTCCCGGTCCTGCACGCCGTGCAACACGCGCAGAGCATCCGAATGGGGCGGCACGTTGGGCAACAGCATGCGCAGCCGATCCTCGTGATCGTACACGCGCAGCAGCACCATGTGGTCAATGGCTGGAAAGCGTTCCAACTCCGGGGTCTGTTGGCTCATTGGGGGGGTCAGGTCAGGGGTTGATGAACGTTGGCGTTGCGGCGCACCCATCGCCTCCGCAACGGCGCGGGCGCTAAAGGCCCGCCAGCTCGGTCGCCGATTCCACCAGACTGTACACGCGCCTGCCGTAGCTGCGGAAGCGCTCGTCCTGGGTCTGGCCACGGTGCAGGCGCACGTAGATCTGCTGCACCACCACGGCCGTCTTCCACAGGCCGAACACCTCGTACCAGCGGATGTGCGAGACGTCCAGCCCGTGACGCTCCGCGTAGCGCTGCGCCACCTCGGCGCGGGTGGGGAAGCCCGGCTCCTCGGTGGGCATCAGGGCGAAGGCCTTGCGCGCCTCCGAGTCGCGCGGCTCGGTCCAGTAGCCCAGCAGCGTGCCCAGGTCTATCAAGGGATCGCCCAGGGTGCACATGTCCCAGTCGAACACGGCCACGGGACACCCCGGGTCGTCCGCGTCCACCATCATGTTGTCCAGCTTGAAGTCATTGTGCACCAGCGAGACCCGTGGCGCCGGCGGCACGCTGCCGGTCAGCCAGGCAGTGAGCCGGTCCAGGGCGGGCACGTCCTCGGTCTTGGCGGCCTCCCAGCGCTGGGCCCAGCCGCGCACCTGGCGCTCCACGAAGCCTTCGGGACGGCCCAGGTCACCCAGCGCCACAGACTCGGGATTCACCGCGTGCAGATCGGCCATGGCGTCCACGATCATCTCGCCCATACGGCGGCACAGCTCCGGCTGACCACGAAAGCGTTCGGGCAGTTCGTCGCGGATCACGATGCCCCGCCGCCGCTCCATCACCAGGAACGGCGCGCCCACCACTGCCGCATCCTCGCTGTACACAAACGCCCGTGGGGCCAGCGGATAGGCGCGATACAGCCGCGAGAGCACCTTGTACTCGCGCGACATGTCGTGCGACTTAGGGGCCACGGGGCCCAGCGGCGGGCGGCGCAGCACGTACTCCAGCGCGCCTCCGTCCTCGCTGCGGTAGCGCAGCAGATAGGTCAGGTTGGCCTTGCCGCCTTCGAACTGCAGCACCTCCGGCGTGCCGTAGGCACCGGGAATTCGCCCCTCCAGGAAGGCGCCCACCCGATCCGCGTCCACGCGCTCGTCCGGACGCATCTCAATCAGCTCGTGGAAGCCGGGCGCACTGCCTTGGGTCATGGGTCGCCGCTGAATCGCCGATGAGAAGCCTGGAGGGAAACCGGCCCCGGCCACCGCACCGGGGCGCCGCGACCGGGAGAGCATCAGTCTTAAACCGGATGGCGCGGACGAGGCAAGGGGAGCGGGGCTGCCTGCCGCCTCCATCATCCCCTGCCGGATCAATCGCTTGCGCTCCGGTGTGGTGCCCGCACCGGGCAGCGCAGCCTCACCCCGCTGTGGAATCTACGCACAAATCCGTGGTATTCAGGGCGTAACGCAAATATCCCGATGTTCAGCAAGGTCCGTCCGGGACATGCCGGATGCAAGCGTGGGGCGATCCACCTAGTCCTGAAGTCCAGTTGCGCCGCAGGCACCGCACCGCAAGACCAACCGGGCCCTGCAGGGCAGTGACCGCGGGCACCCACCTCGAACGAATAACCCAGGGACCACCATGGCGCTGAAAACTCCCCAAGAGTACGTGGAAAGCCTGCGGGCAATGAAGCTGCGGGCCTACGTGGCCGGCGAGCGCGTGGATTCCATCGTGGACCATCCCGCGGTGGCGCCACACATCAACACGGTCGCCAAGACCTACGAGCTGGCGCACATGCCGGAGCACGAGGCGGTGATGACGGCAACGAGCCATCTCACCGGACGCAAGATCCACCGCTACACGCACATCTTCCGCAGCACGGACGACCTGGTGAAGAAGATCCAGATGCTGCGGCTGCTGGGGCAGACCACCGGCACCTGCTTTCAGCGCTGCGTGGGGCTGGACGCGATCAACTCCATCTACGCCAGTTCCTACGAGGTGGACCAGGCGCACGGCACCGACTATCACAAGCGGTTCTGCGAATACCTGATCGGCGTGCAGGACCAGGACCTGATGCTGGCCGGGGCCATGACCGATCCCAAGGGGGACCGCTCCAAGCGCCCTTCGCAGCAGAAGGATCCGGATCAGTATGTCCGCGTGGTGGAACGCCGCCCCGACGGCGTGGTGATCCGCGGCGCCAAGATGCACAACACGGGCGGTATCAACTCCCACGAGATTCTGGTCATGCCTGGCACGGCGCTGGGTGAGGAAGAGAAGGACTACGCCATCGCTTGCGCGGTGCCCGCCGACGCGCCGGGCGTGGTGTTCATCTTCGGGCGACAGTCCAACGACGGCCGCAAGCTGGAAAACGGCTGCCAGGACTACGGTAATGCGCGCTTCGGCGTGGTGGGTGGGGAGGCGATGGTGGTGTTCGACGACGTGTTCGTGCCGCACGAACGCATCTTCCTTAACGGCGAGCACGATGCCTGCGGGACCCTGGTGGACTACTTCGCCACGTGGCACCGCGCCAACTACGGCGGATGCAAGGGCGGCAACGCCGACGTGCTGATCGGCGCCACTGCCAAGATGACGCAAATCCTGGGCACGCTGCGCAACAGCATCGTGAAGGACAAGGTCACGGAGATGGTGCACCTGGTGGAAACCACCTACGCCTCGGCCGTCGGGGCCAGCGCCATGGGCCATGAGCTGCCGTGTGGCTCGTACATGGTGAACCCGATGATGGCCAACACGGTGAAGCAGAACATCACGCGCAACGTCTACGAGATCGGCCGGCTTGCGCACGATCTGGGTGGCGGCATCTTGGCGACCATGCCGGACTCGAAGGGCTTCGAGAACCCGGAGCTGCGCCCGTACCTCGAGAAGTACCTGGCCGCCTCTCCCGATTTCAGCGCCGAGGAACGGCTCAAGATGGCGCGCTACATCGAGAACATGACCTCCGTCACCACGATGGTCGAGGCTATGCACGGTGCGGGCTCGCCCCAGGCGCAGCGCATCGTCATGCTGCGGCTAGCCGAACTGGAGAAGAAGATCCGCATGGCCGAGAAGGTCATCAACGGTACCGACGATGTGAAGGACATCCCGCTCAAGGCGCAGCCCATCCCGGCGCGCTAGACCGCCCTTGCGGGCGGTTCGCGGAGCTGGGCGCCCTTCCTCTCACTTCGTCGCCCATGCAACGCTGCCGGCGTGTTCCGCAGGCGGGCCGTAGCGGTGCGTGGAGCTCGGTGTCAGACGGCCAGGTGAAGGTCTCGGGCGTCGCGGGGCTCCGTCCCTCTGCGCCTTGCATCGCGGGGCGCCGGCCTCTATATTCAATCGGTGGGCCCCGTGATCGGCTGGCCCATCACTCCATCCCTGCCACGGTCCGTGATGGACGCCGCCAAGTACCCTGTCCTGTCCGCCCTGCGCGATCCGCTGGAGCTGCAGCGCTTCGACGCGGAGCGCCTGGAAGCCCTCGCGGACGAGGCGCGCGCGTTCCTGATCGAGACCATCAGCCGCACCGGGGGCCACCTGGGGGCCGCGCTGGGCGTGGTGGAGCTGACCATCGCCCTGTTCAACCAGTTCGACTTCCTGCACGACCGCATCGCGTGGGACGTGGGGCATCAGGCCCACGTGTACAAGATGCTCACCGGCCGCGCCGACCGCTTTGCCGATTACGGCAAGTGGGACGGGCTGTGCAAGTTCCTTGAGCGCCGGGAGAGCCCTTACGACCACATGGGCGCAGGCCACGCCTCCACCTCCATCTCCGCCGCACTGGGCATGGCCATCGCGCGCGACCTGCGGGGCGAGCAGCACCACGTGCTGGCCGTCATCGGCGACGGCGCCATGACGGGTGGGCTGTCCTTCGAGGCGCTGAACATGGCCGGCTCGATGGAGTTGGGCCTGCTGGTGATCCTCAACGACAACGGGATGAGCATCGACCAGAATGTGGGCGCCTTTGCCCGCACGGTGACGCGCATCACGTCGTCGGACTCGTACAACGCCCTGCGCGACGAGGTGAAGCGCCTCACCAGCCACGTGCCGTTCGGCTCGGAGATACTCAAGAGCCTCAAGCACATGGAGCGTTCCGTGAAGGACTACGCCTCCGGGGACGAGGCGGCGTTCTTCGAGTCGCTCAACTGGCGCTACTTCGGGCCCATTCAGGCACACAACCTGAAAGAGGTCGTGCCTATCCTGCGGCACGCCAAGACCATGCGCGGGCCCGTGCTGGTGCACCTGCAGTCGGTGAAGGGCAAGGGTCTGGGCCCGGAGATCGAGAACACCTTCGAGGCCCACGCGGTTTCTCCCAGCAAGCCCAAGGCGGCGAGCGCGGCCGGGGCCCCGGCCCGCAAGAGCTGGACGCAGATCTACTCCGAGGGCCTGCGCGATCTGATGGCCCGGGACGATAAGGTGGTGGCCATCACGGCGGCCATGCAAAGCAACACCGGCCTCTCGCCGCTGGCCGAGGCCTTCCCCGGCCGGGTGCTGGACGTGGGCATCGCGGAGTCCAACGCCTACTGCAGCGCGGCGGGCATGGCCATCGGGGGTCTCAAGCCATTCGTGACGGTCTACTCCACGTTCTCCCAGCGCGCTTTCGACCAGCTCATCCACGACATCGCGCTGCAAAGCCTGCCCGTGCGCGTGATGATGGATCGCGGGGGCTTCGTGGGGGCCGACGGCCCCACACACCACGGCGTGTTCGATTTCTCCTACCTGCGCCTCATCCCCGGATTCGTGCACATGGCACCGCGAGACGAACGCGAGCTGCGGCGCATGCTGCTAACGGCCCACGGTTACGAGGACGGGCCGATCGCCATGCGCTATCCGCGCGGGGATACCCTCGCGATGGCGGTGGACGAGACGCTGGAGCCGATCCCGATCGGCCAGGGCGAGCTACTCCGCAAGACGGAAGCCCCGGGCCTGCTGCTGGTGGCCGTGGGCTCCCAGGTGGAGCCCGCCCTCACCGTGGCCGAGGCGCTGGAGGCAGACGGCATCCCCTGCGCCGTGGTGGACGCGCGCTTCGTGAAGCCGCTGGACGAGACCCTGCTGCTGGAACAGATCGAAGGGGCCAAGGCCGTGGTTACCCTGGAGGAGAACGTGCTCAGCGGCGGCATGGGCCAGGGCATCCTGGCGCTGATGGCGGCGCACGACCTGGCCCGCCCCACGCGGCTGCTGGGCGCCCCGGATGCGTTCATGCCCTTCGGCAGCCAGACGGATCAGCTCCGCGCCGCGGGGCTGCTGCCCGAGCAGATCCAGGCCACCGGCCGCGCGCTGTGGGAGCAGGTGGCCGGCACCACACGGCGCCGCAAGCAGCGCTCCGCCTAGGCCCCCGCCCCCGACCGATGGTCACCGCACATCTCTGGGCAGATTGGGCTGCCGTGTTCGCCTTCGGCTGGGTGGCCGCCATGATGCCCGGGCCGGACACGGCCATGATCCTGCGCAATTGCCTTGTGTTCTCCCGCCGCGACGGGCGTTTCACGGCCATCGGCATCGCCACGGGCATGTGCGTCCACGCGACGCTGGCGCTGGTCGGCATCGGCGTGCTCATCGCGCAGTCGCTGCTGGCCTTCACGATCGTGAAGTGGGTCGGCGCGGTCTACCTGATCGTGATCGGGCTGCGCTCGCTGCGTGCCCGCAGGCCACCCGCGGCCGACCCCGATCAGCCGCACCGGCCGGCCAGCCAGGGACTCGGCGCCGGCACCGCGTTCCGACTGGGTCTGCTCACCAACCTGCTCAATCCCAAGGCGCCGCTGCTGTTCCTGGCGGCGTTCACGCAGATCGTGCACCCCGGCACGCCGCTGGGCGCGCAGGCGGTGTTCGGCTTCACTATCGCCGCGACGGCGCTGGGCTGGTACATCCTGCTGACGACCTTCCTGGCGCAGGACGCCGTGCGCGGCCGCCTCGCCGCCGGGGCCCACTGGGTGGAGCGCGTGGCGGGCGGCGTGTTCATCGCCCTGGGCGTGCGGCTGGCCTTCACCCACGCCCGCTAGCCTGTCGGTTTCACCTTCCCACCCGCCAGCTTTCGGCCAAGCATCCGACCCATGAGCGCCACCATCCGGCTCGCCACCCCTTCCGACGCGGAGGGCTGCCTGGCCATATACCGCCCGTTCGTGGAGCAGACAGCGGTGTCCTTCGAGACTGAGGTGCCGACCCCGGCCGAACTGAGCGCCCGCATCGGCGACGTGCTACAGCGCGCGCCCTGGCTGGTATGCGAGGCCGAGGGGGGCATCGCGGGCTATGCCTACGCGACCCGCTACCGGCCGCGGCAGGCCTACCAATGGAGCGTGGAGACGACGATCTACCTGGCGGAAACCGCGCGGGGCCGGGGTTTCGGGCGCGCGCTATACACCAACCTGCTCGCCTGCCTGCGGCGCCAGGGGTACGTGAACGCCTATGCGGTGATCACGCTACCCAACCCGGCCAGTGTGGGCCTGCACGAGGCCCTGGGCTTCCGCCCGCTGGGCGTGTTCGAGTCGGTCGGCTACAAGCTGGACCGGTGGCACGACGTGGGCTGGTGGCACCTGCGCATCCAGCCGCCGCCTGCACAACCCCATGCGCCCACGCCTCTCGCAAAGCTGGGCGAGCTGAGCTGGGAGCAGCCGGCAGACGAGTGACTCCCGGTGCCCGGTGATGGGGACTTAGGACGCTGAGGGCGGAGGCTCGTTCTTGGGCGCATCGGCAGCCTGGGCCGGCGCCTCCGTAGGGCCCGATGGCGGCTTGCGCACCAAGCGCCCGGTGAGGGGGTCCTTGGCCGCGGCATCTGCCGACATGCCCTCCGGCGGCTCGGGCTTCAGATCGTCCATGCGGAAGAAGTTGTGCGGCTTCACGTGGCGGGCCAGCAGGCGCATCTGGTCGTCGCTGAGCATGGAGGAGTCCACGTAGAACGTGAGGGCATTGCCGCGCAGGGACTGCAGCACGTCGATGATGTCCAGCACGTAGTCGATCTGCTTCTTCTTCTGGCCCTCCGGCGAGAGCACGATGTGGCGCTTGTTGGCCAGTACCTCGTGGGTGCGGATCACCTCGCGGATGCGTGCGGAGAGCGTCTGGTAGGTGGCGTCCACCTCCACTTCCACCTTGCGCTGCTTGGAGACCGTCTCGTCGCCCTGCTTCACCTTCTGCATGACGCGGATCTGCGTCTTTTCCAGCACGAACGTATCCGTGAAATTGAGCTTGAGCTGGTGCCCATCGCTGCGGCGCGCCTGCAACTGATTCTGCACACGCATCACGAGCTGGTCCTTCTGTGTTCCGGGGGTATTGTAGAAGGCCTGCAGCGTGTTCTTCATCAGGCTGGCCACGGCGTGCAGATTCTGCACGTCCTTCTCCGTGTAGTACCGCAGCGGCTTGTTCAGAATGCGGATGAACTGGCCCAGCGCCTGCTCGTAGCGGTTCACGAGCTGGCTTTCGGCCCGCTCGTGCGTCAGGTTCTGCAGGATATCCAGCACGTCCTCCGCCACGCTCTCGTAGTGGTCCAGCTCGGCGCGCAGGCGGGAGATCTTGTGCACCTCGATCGTGAAATCGTCGATGGTGGTGCTGGCCGATTTGGGATTCTTCTGCAGGTTGCCCATGTTCTCCGGCACCTGCAGGATCTTCGGGAACGGCACGGACTTCTGTGAGGAGAGCGCGGGCCCCAGGCACAGCTTGGTCGCATCGGGCAGGTACCACAGGTTGTGCGCCTGGATCTTGCCCGGCCGGAGTTGCTTGATGACCGTCTCGCTCAGGAGACGGTCCAACAGGGCGAAGGCCAGGTGCCGGCTATGCTCCCGCCAGACATCGGTGGCTCGACGCACCTCGGCCGCCGCATTGAAGAGGGACTTGAACTCGGCCCCGCCCTCCCCTGCGGCGGAGAGGGACTCCAGCTTCTCGGTGAAGACGCGCGAAACCTGGTCCAATTCCTCCACCACCTCCGCCGGCGAGGCGACCAGCTGGTAGCGCACCACCTTGCTTTCGATGAGGTAGGCAAAGCGGCTGCCCAACGTGAGCAGGTGGTGGAACTTGGGCATCACATAGATCTTGACGCCGTCCTGCTGAATGTCCTTGGTGAAGACCGAATAGTTCTCCGAGGAGATCTTGGCGATGATGTCCTTGAGCTGCGTGTAGAACTCGCTCTTGCGGAAGGCCTCCTTGGCCTCCGGGCGCTCCATGTTGTAGATGCCCCTGCGGTAGAGCGACCACAGCAGCGCCCGCACGTCGCGGGTCGGGTCCTGATCGCCCGCGGCCCGCAGTTCCCCCAGCAGCTGCTTGAAGTTGCGCGTAGCCTCGGCGAAGCGCTGCGGGAAGTTCTCGAACTCCCGGAAATCGCGCTGGGGCTTGCTGCGCGAGAGCGTTAGCTCCTCCAGCGTCATGAACGGGTCGCCCAGGTCGTTCTCGCGCTCGGACTTGAAGCCCTTCTCACCCAAACTGCCCAGCAGACCGCGCTCCTTCACGAACCAGGCGAGCTGATTGCGCGAGAGCGGCAGATCGTGGCGGTTCACCACCTGCTGGTAGACCACCTCGAAGAAGTTCTCCCCGAACGTCTGCTGCAGGTAGCCGATCTTGTGATCCACGGCCTTTTTCACCTGCCGCTCCACCTGCATCCCGATCAGCGCCGTATAGGCCCGGCTCAGCACCGACGGCTCGTTCTGCAAGGTGCCCAGCGGCCGCTCCTTCTCGTGCTGGAACAGGCCGATGGAGTTGGGGCGGTGCGGCTGCAGCGCCACCTCGAAGCCGAAGCGCGATTGGGCCACGGACACACCGCACAGCCGGTCCAGGCTGGAGATGCCGTGCTCGCCGATGTGGAAGGAGAAGTGGACCAGCTCCTGGGCCGCATTGATGATGTAGATTTCGCGCAGGGCCTTTTCGCGATCCCGATCATGGCCCACGATCACATCCAGCGTGCTCTTGCGCACCGCATCGATGATCTGCTGCTCGCGGTACAGTTCGCTCTGCAGGCGCTGCGCGAGCCCCTCCAGATCCTGCACGGTGATGGGGATGTTCTTGAACAGCCCTACGAACTTCTCCTTGTTGAGCAGGGTCGCGCGATTGTTGTCGCTGATCTGCACCAAGTGACCGGCCTGGAACTTCGACATCTGGAACAACGGCAACAGGTGCCCCGCTGCCCGCTGCCGCGCCAAGCCGCTCTCGCTCTTGGACTGCTCCAGGCCCTGGTTGGAGATCGCTACCAACTCGAACACGGCCTCGCCCAGCCGCTGCTTGAACTCCGGTGTGATGCCCGCTTCGCCGGCATCCTTGGTCTTGGCCACATAGGCAGCCATGGGCTCCATGCTGGTCAGCAGCGCGCGCTCTTCCGGCTCGGGATCGAAGATGAAGCTACAGCGGCGCCACAGCACGGGGTCCACCTTGGCACGCTGCGAGATCACCACGCTGATGATGCGCTTGAACACCTGATCCAGCTTGTCGGTACGTGTGCTGCCCCGCGATCCGCCCTCGGTGGAACTGACGAAGCGATTGAGGTAGCCGAACAACTCGGCCTTGCTGTTCACAGCCTCCGGTCGCTCGTCGTCCTTGCCAAGGAAGGGGGAGAAGGCCTCCAGCGCCTCCTTCAGCGGCACGTCGGACAGGAGGATCTCGAACATCGAGATCAGCTGCTGAATGTTCAGGCTGCTGTTGGCCAGCGTCTCTTTGTACAGCGTGAGCGCGTTGCGATAGCGGGACGAAAGATCGGCCAGCAGGCACAGGTTGATGGTCTCCGCCTCGTTCAGCTCGGTGGGGTCGCCCCCGCCATTGATGCGGTTCACCTTCTCCTGCACGGGTTGCGGCAGAAACTCCAGGTCCAGCAGGTGCCGGATGGTGGAGATGAAGCCCTTGCGCCGCTGCACCCGCGCCATCAGCATCGTCTTCAGCGAGGCATTCTGCTGGATGGTCTCCGGCACGTGCTGGCAGTTGACGTCGATCTTGGCGAAAAGCTGATCCTGCGTGGAGCGGTCCGTGCCGGCGACCAGTACCGGGCGCCCCGTCTTGAGCAGCTCGGAGAAGATCAAGGGCGCCGCCATCGGCTCTTCCTTGATCTTGTTCACGGCCAGCAGCATCACCGCAGCGGGGCTCTGCCGGATGCCCCCCAGCCAACGCCGCAGCCCGAACAGGTCCTCGTTCGGATTGATCTCGATGTTCTCAGTAACCTCGTGCGTAAGTCCCTTGCTGAACTTGCCCCCCATCGAGCGCCGCGCCCTGCGCTGGATGACGTGGCGAAAGGGATTGACCTCCGCACGCACGTCCGGCGAGCTGAAGTCGGTCAGGAAGTGCTCCAGACCCGGGATCTTGTCCGCGGTGACATTGCTGACGAGACTGATGATGCGCTGATCCGCGGCCGCGGCGGGGCGGCTGGGGGTGGGCGTGGCACCGATCAGTGGATTCGCTTGCATCGCGCTCGGGAGTTCAAGGGGCCGCCGACCGGAAACAATGAGGAATGGCCGCGGCTACGCTGGTTGGCAGTCGCCCCGGCTGTCCGGCAACCGATTGTTTTGTTTGCGCTTGCGCAATCCTAGCCCAATGCCCCCGCCAATCACAAGGCAGGAGCGGACGCGGGCCGTCCCGCCCCGCTGGCATGCTTGGCCCGCACGCCGTGGCGGGGTTCCGCGCGGTCAGCCGCCAACCCCCTATTGGCGGCCACACGGAGCGGTCAGGCTTGCAGCACTTCGGCGATGCTGCGGCAGAGGTAGTCCATCCTGGCGCGCGTCATGGACGCCACGTTGATGCGTCCACTGTCTACCATATAGACGCCAAACTCCTCGCGCAGCCGCCGCACGTCCTCTTTGCCGATGCCGGAGAAGGAGAACATCCCGTTCTGCTCCAGCAGAAAGTCGAAGTTGCGCTTCACGCCGAACTTCTTCAGCGTCTCGACGAATAAACGACGCATCGCGTGAATTCGGTCCCGCATCTCGACGACTTCCTTGACCCAGAGCTCCCGCAATTCCTTGTCACCCAACACCAGTTCCACCACCTTGCCGCCATGGGCGGGGGGATTGGAGTAGTTGGCACGAATGGTCTGCTTGATGCGGCTCATCACGGCGGAAGCTTCCTTGCCGTCGCCCGTGACGACCGTCAGTGCGCCCACGCGCTCGCGGTACAGCCCAAAGTTCTTGGAGAACGAACTGGACACCACCATCTCCAGCCCCGCCGAGGCAAAGGCGCGCACAGCGAAGGCATCCTCGTCCAGCCCCTTGCCGAAGCCCTGATACGCAAAGTCCAGGAAGGGCAGGATGGGGCGGCGCTTGAACAGTTCCACGACGCGCTCCCACTGCTCGGGCGTCGGGTCCACACCCGTGGGGTTGTGGCAGCAGCCGTGCAGCAGCACCAGATCGCCTTCGGGTACCTGCTCCAGCGCGGCCATCATCTCGTCGAATTTCAGGCCGTGCGTGGCGGGGTCATAGTACGGATACGCGGCCGTCTTCAGCCCCGCGCTCTTGAACACACCGGGATGGTTAGGCCAGGTGGGGTCGCTCAGCCACATGGTGGCCTGGGGAAACTGCGTGCGCAGGAACTCGCCCCCCACGCGCAGCGCCCCGGTGCCCCCCGGCGTGTGCACCGTGGCGGCCCGGCCCTCCGTGACCACCGGGTGCTCCGGCCCGAAGACGAACTGCTGCACCGTGCGCGCGTAGCTCTCGTCCCCGCCGATGCCCAGATAGTCCTTGGTCGTCTCCAGTTCCAGCAGCATGCGCTCGGCCTGCTTCACCGATCGCAGCACCGGATTGGTGCCGGACTCGTCCTGATAGACACCCGTCGTCAGATTGATCTTCTCGGCCTTGGCGTCTTTGCGGAAGGCCTCCGAGAGGCCCAGGATGGGATCGGGCGGGGCAGATTCGACGGTGGCGAAGGGGCGGTAGTTCATCTCACAGGCCTTCTGGCTAAAGGATTGGGCGCCGGCACGCACACGCGGCCTGCCGACGGGCGCAGGGAAGCTGCGGCGCCTCTATCCCCCGGAAACACTGGCTCCATCTCCTCGCTGCGCGATCAACGCGGCCCACGGGCCCGCATGCCCCGAACGGCCGCCTATGTGCTCCCCCGCCTCGTCTAATCTACGCAACCCGGGCCCTTTGTTCAACCAAACGGCGCCCCAGCACCTGCCTCGGGCCGTTTCCGGATTCAACATGGGACCCAAGCACGCGCCGTGGTCCGGCCCGCGCGGCCCGCGGGCCCACGTCCATCGACGCCCAGTCGCACTGTCGCATATTCGACCGAATCGACCCATAGAGCTTGCATCCAGGCCACAGGAGCGGGCACAATCGGGTCGGCGCGTGGACGCAACCCCTCGGTTGCGGCCCCGCTCATTTGATTCTATTGATTCGGCTATCAGGACCCGGAGACCAGCCCACGAATGCCCGCACGGGCGCCCCTCGCCAAGGACTGCGCGGGGGCCGAGCCCGTCTTATCGACAATTGCGCCGGCATTCTCCAAGGACAACCAACTATGACCGTACGCACGCTCGTGCCGATTCTGCTCGCCGTGCTGCTGGCGCCCGTGGCCGCGCCGGCGCAGAGTGCGCATCACCATGCGGGCATGGCGCCCATGGCCGCCTCACCCTATGCAGGCCAGCAGCAGCGCTCCTTCAAGGCCCTGGCACCCGACTCACCGCAACAGCTGGAGCAGGGCGATGGCATGGGCCTGGCCAAGGCGGCCGAGCTGAATCACTATCCCGGCCCGCGCCACGTGTTGGATCTAGCCGACCCGCTGGCGCTGACGCCGCAGCAGCGCATTGCAGCCGAGTCCATCTTCGCCGCCATGCGAACCCGGGCCACCGCGCTGGGCGCCGGTATCATTGCGCGCGAGCGGCCGCTGGATGCGGCCTTTGCGGCTGGCTCCATCGATGCCGAGACGTTGTCCCGCCTCACCGGCGAAATCGCGCGCCTGCAAGGTGAGTTGCGCGCCACACACCTGCAGGCGCATCTGGAGATGCGTCGGCTACTGACGCCGCCACAGGTGACCGCATACGACCAACTGCGGGGCTACGCAGCGCCCTGAGCGCTGCGTAGCCCGTGCGGGAGACATCGCCATGAGCCAGCGCAAGGCAAGCGAAGCGCTTCGGGACGAGATCCGCAGCGGCGCCTTCGACCGCCCCACTGCCGGTCAGGCGCCCGGCTTCGTGCAGGCCAACCTGGTGGTCGTGCCCAAGGCATATGCCTACGACTTCCTGCTGTTCTGCCAACGCAATCCCAAGCCCTGCCCGCTGCTGGAGGTGATTGACGCAGGGGAGGTGGCGCCACGAAGGCTGGCGCCCACGGCGGATATCCGCAGCGACGTGCCGCGCTACCGCGTATGGATCAAGGGTGAGCTGGCCGACGAGCCCAAGGATGTGCGCGACGTCTGGCGGGACGACTTCGTCTCGTTCCTGCTGGGCTGCAGCTTCAGCTTCGAGAAACCCCTGCTGGATGCGGGGCTGGAGGTGCGCTATATCAGTTGCGGCGGCAACGTCTCCATGTACCGCACCAACATCGCCTGCCGCGAGGCGGGGCCCTTCGCCGGCCCGATGGTGGTCTCGATGCGTCCCTTTCGCCCCGCGGATGCGCTCAAGGCCACGTTGATCACCGGGGCGCTCCCGCAGGTGCACGGCGCGCCGATCCACCAGGGCGATCCGGCGGAGATCGGCATCACGGACATCGCCCGACCCGACTACGGGGATGCGCAACCCATCAACGACGGAGAGCTGCCGGTATTCTGGGCCTGCGGCGTAACGCCTCAGGCCGTGCTGCTCAACGCCAAGCTGCCCATCGCCATCACCCACGCCCCCGGCCACATGTTCGTCTCGGACATCAACGAGAACGAACTGCGCTGGTTCAGCGAGAGCGTGCGCTGAGGCCCCGCGCCCGGCACCGCACCGCAAGGCCCCCTATGCTGCGCCCTATGGAAAGCACCGCGCGTCCACCCCAGCAACCCGCCCCGGCTCGTCGTAGCGCCGCCCTTCGCGCACGCCTGCGCTGGGGGGCCGCCGTGCAGCGGCTGCGCGGTCGGCTGCGGCCGTTCCGCACGCCGTGGGTGGGTGAGGTGCTGCTGGCCGAGCAGGTGATCACGCTGTCGCAGCTTGAAAAGGCGCTGGAGCGCCAAACGGAGCTGGGCCAACCGATCGGCGTGACGGTGGTGATGTTGGGGCTGGCCGCCGAGGAAGAGGTGCTCGCCGCCATCAACAAGCACTATCGCATCGCGGCGGAAGCACTCACGGAGAACATCGCGGGCATGATCCGCAGCCGCGCGGCCTCGCGGCGCTCGCTGCACGAGCTGCGGCGCCTGCTGCGCATGCGGCTCTCGCTGGTCATCGCCGCCGTGATCTGGGTCACGATCCTGGCGCTGAGCCTGGTGGTGATCGGGCGCCATGAGACGCGGCTCACCAACGACGCCATGCAACTGGGCGCGGTGAGCCTGGACTACCTGGCTGAGAGCGCACGCGGGCCGCTGGTGGCCGGGAACGCCGCCGACCTGAACCGCATCGCCAAGGCCATCACGCGAACCCAGGGCGTGCGAGAGGCCATCGTCACGGACAATGCGGACGTGGTGCGGGCGCACTCCAATGCCAAGGCCATCGGCGAGCGCCTGACGACCGATCCCGCCGCGCAGGGGCAGCGCCTGGAGCGCGACGTCACGTACGCCGTTTCCAAGAACACGGCCGGCAGCAAGCTGCTGTTCATGCGCAAGCCCGTGCTCTCGCAAGGCAAGCGCGTGGGCTGGGCGCACTTGGTGATCTCGCTGGACGGCATTTCCCGCGAGGTGCTGCGCGAAGGCGTCATGATCGGCCTGCTCAGTCTGCTCATCGTGGCCTTCGGCGTGATGCTGGCCATCCAGCAGGGCGGCAGCCTGCTGCGCCCCGTTTCCGCCTGGCTCGCCTCCGCGCCCACGGGGGAGAGCGCCGAGGAGTTCCGCGTGCGCGTGCGCAGCCACCACGAGTTCGAGGATCTGGCGGCGTCATTCGACCACATCTCGCAGCAGCTCTCGCAGAAGCTGATGGTGGAGCGCTCCTTCGGACGCTACGTGAATCCCTCCGTGCTGGAGATGATCCGCGCCAATCCCGAGGAGCCCTGGCTGAAAGGTCAGCGCAATCAGGTGAGCGTGTTGTTCACGGACGTGCGGGGCTTCACGGCCATTGCGGAGACCCGCGAGCCTGAAGCGATCGTCGACGCGCTCAACGAGTACTTCGCCATCGCCACCAGCGCCATCGTGGCCGCCGGAGGGTATGTGGACAAGTACATCGGCGATGCGGTGCTGGGCGTGTTCGGTGTGCCCTCGAGCCACGACGACCATGCCCTGCTCGCCGTCAAGGCGGCAGTGACCATCCAGAAGCAGCTCAAGCGCCGTTCGCGCAACAACCTCAATCCATTCCTGGACAAGGTCGGCATCGGCGTGAACAGCGGCTTGGTGCTTTCGGGCAACATCGGATCGGACGACAAGATGGAGTACACCGTGATCGGCGACTGCGTGAACGTCGCTTCACGGCTTAACGGACTGGCCGCCCCCGGCGAGATCATCGTCAGCGATGCCGTGGTCTCGCAGATCCCCTCCCACCTCATCACCCTGCGCACGCTGGCAGCCCAGCCAGTCAAGGGCAAGAAGGAACTGGTCGTCGCCCACAAAGTGCTCAAGACCGAGTTCTAGGCTGTGTCTGAAAACCTTGCAGATACACCGCCGTGCCCTTCGAGACAGGCTCCATTAGAGCCTTCCTCAGGAACACGGCTCCAGTCTTTGGCTCACCGCAGACCTCCGCGTTGCTGAGGAGCGGCCGAAGGCCGCGTCTCGAAGCGCGCGGAAGGATGTGGCTATGTCTTTTCAGGCACAGCCTAGCGGCCCCCCATAGCGGAAGGCGCTAGCCGCTGCGCAAACCGACCCGGCCCCAAGCGCTGGCCGGCTTCGAACCTTGGGCTGGGGTGGAGACTCGAAACGTCGCAGGTTCCCGGCCGCGCGGTCAGGCGGCCGAATCGGCGCGGTCATCGTCCGGCGAGGGCGAGGGCCCTTCGCCTTCGATGCGCTCGCTGGGGAAGTCCTGCAGCAGGCTCTCCAGGTCGTAGTAGGCGCGGGTATCGGGATGGAATACGTGCACGAGCACCACGTCGTAGTCCATCAGCACCCAGCTGCCTTCCTGGTAGCCTTCCATGGATGTATTGCGGAAGCCGACCTTGCGCATCTCGGTCTCGATCCGCTCCGAGATGCCCCGCACATGGGCCTGGGAGCGACCACTACAGATCAGCACATAGTCCGTGATGGGCGAGCGGCTCTGCATGTCGAACAGCACGATGTCCTCCGCCTTGGTTTCCTGTGCTGCCGCAATGGCCACTGCGACGCGTTCCCGGTCCTCCATGCGCACTCGGCTTGTGATGAGAGTTGGCGGCCTGCGGGCCGGTTTCACACGGGTATCAGTATGCCTCATGTGCCGAGCCGAGTCCACGGCGCCCCACCACCGCCCATGGTGGAGGGCGGTGGTGGGACGAACCGGCGCGCAACCCGCGGCCGCCGGTGCCGCTCCGCTCCCGTGCGCCGGCGCGGCGAAACCGGCCTTGCCACCCCCCGGGGGGCAGGGTTAAGATGCCCGGAAGCGAGTGTGTCCGCTGGCAGGTCCGATTGATCGCCCTTCTCCCCTCATACGGCGCAATCCGCGCGCCGAAAGGCAGCACGCGATGTTTGGCATGGGCTGGCAGGAAATCCTGCTGATTCTCGTCGTGGCGGTGCTGGTGATCGGCCCGGATCAGCTACCCCAGGTCGCGCGCACCATCGGCAAGCTGGTGGCGCAGTTCCGGCGCCTCTCCAACGAGCTGCGCGATACGGTGAACCGCGAGTTCACCGAGAATGAGGACTTCAAGGATTTCCGCGAGTTCCACCAGTCCATCGACACCGAATTCCGCAACATCAGCGATACCGCGAAGAATTACGTGGAAACCGAGATTGCCAAGGAAGAGGACGAGCTGAAGAAGTTCGAGGACGAGGTGCGCGAGGCGGTGAAAGAGCCCGGTAGTGGGAGCGCCTCGTCCGAAGAGGCCGGCACGGCCGAGGTGCCTGAAACCACCGAGGCATCGACCCCGGCTGAGCCGACCGAACTCGAGGAAACGCCCGGCCGCCCCAAGGATTCCTGGACGTATGTGCCTGACGAGGTACCTGCCGCGGACGCCGAACCCACCGCCATCGGGGGCGACGAAGAAGCGGAACCCGGCAAATCCGATTCACCCCGCAAGGAAACCGCCTGATCGCGGCCCAGCCGCCCGGCGCCCGCCCTCTCATGCCGCAGGATCGCGAAAAACAACTGGCCGCGGAAGCTTCTGTCGAGTTGGTGGAGTCCGGCATGGTGCTGGGCCTGGGCACCGGCAGCACGGCCGCCTTTGCCGTGCGCAAGCTGGGCCAGCGCGTGCGCGAGGGACTGCGGGTGCGCGGTCTGCCCACCTCGGAGGCCACGCGGCGCCTGGCAGAGGCGGAGGGCATCGCGCTTACCTCCTTTGCCGAGGTGACGCGGCTCGACCTCACGCTGGATGGCGCGGATGAGTTCGATCCGCAGCTCAACCTGATCAAGGGCGGGGGCGGGGCGCTGTTTCGCGAAAAGATCGTGGCCGCCGCCTCGCAGCGGCTGGTGATCTTCGCCGATGCCTCCAAACGCGTGCCGCAACTGGGGCGCTTCCCGCTGCCGGTCGAGGTCAACCCCTTCGGCTGGCAGGTCTCAGCAGCCCGCATCGAGGCCCTGGGGGCCAGCGTGAAGCTGCGTGGCGGAGAGGCTCAGACCTTCGTGACGGACAACCACGGCTACGTGCTGGACTGCGCCTTTGGGGCCATCCCCGATCCGCCGGCCCTGGAGGAGCAATTGCGCGGCATCACCGGCGTCATGGTGACGGGCCTGTTCGTGGGCATGGCCGAGGCGGTGTTCTGCGCCGCGGGCGGAACGGTGGAAGTGATCCGCCGTCCCTGAGGAGATCTCGGGCACCTCGCTTGGGGCCAAAGCCACCGGGTCAACAAAGGGGGAGGGCACTCAGAGCAGCACCGTCACCCGCTCCATGAAATCCGCAGGCAGCTTGCTGCGCAGCACATGCTTGATCGTGCCGCGGTCATAGCGCATTGAGAAATGCTTGAGCACGATGTGCTCGTTGCCCAACACATCCGGACAATCGCGCAGGAACTGCACGAGGTCCTCCACGTGGGTGTGGCCCCGGTTTCGTGCCAGTTCCTGCTCTCCGTCCATCAGGAAGGTCACCTCCAGGAACAGAATCCGCGAGCGCCCCACCTCCGGCCGCTGGTAGAGCGTCTCGATCGTGCTGTCGCCGATGAAGGTCAGCCGCGGCAGCCATTGCTCGTCCTCGAAGGCCACGCCGTCGCGCCGCATACGCGCGAGCTCCACACCCGGAAGCCCGCGGTACTCGTCCTTCAGCTTCTTGCGCACGTCGTACAGCGTGTAGCCGAGGGAGGACACAGTGTGCTTCACGGCGAAGGCTTTGGCCGCCAATTGGCGGTGCAGCCACACCACATCGCCATCCGTCAGCCCTCGCAGCACCGGTGGGGCCGCAGGACGGGCGCGCGGGTACTCCAGCTTGCTCCAGGCCTCTGACAGGTTGCGGAAGCCCACCACCGTCGAATCCGGCACGTAGTACGTGGCGGGCTCCATGCCCATCAGGTGCCGCAGGGAATCGTGGCGGAACAGGCAGCGCGTGTGGTCTCCGTGCGCGTGGGTCACGAACACGTGCTGCAGCGGCACGGCATCCAGCAGACAATCCCCCATGTCGAACGCGCAGTTCAGCTCCGGCACCAGCGCATAGGTGGACAGCGCCGAGATGGAAAACGCGACGATCGTTTCCTGGTCGAACTTCAGCGTGATGGGCAGGCCCGGATTGTGGTGCTTCGGGGGCATGGAGCGGGCGGCGGTGGCGCAAAGGGGGGGCCGCGCCTCGTGATGACATGGGTGGGCGGCGGGCTCAGGGACGTGATCGTAGCATCCGCCCCGCGCAACGCGCAACGCGCGCAGGGCAATGCGCTGCCGGCTGCGCGCTCGCGCGAGCCGGCCACCGGCATTGCCCAAATCGGTGCTGGAAGTGGGGGGTCGGCGCCGACGGCTGGCCGGCGTCCGTGACCCGCGGGACTAGCGCTCGATCACCGATTCGTAGGCGGAACCGAGATGGTTGCCCACGACGGGGCGGTAACCTTCCCGCTGGGGCGGCAATTCCTTGATCAGCCCGCCCCGGTTCTTGAATCGGCGAATCGCTTGCGCGATTTCGTCGTGCGAAATATCGGGTTGCTTGCCTTTCCGTTGCAGCTTCCCGACCAGAATGCGTTTCGATTGGCTCATAAGTGCGTTGTCTACTCTCCTAGAACGCAGTCAGTAGCGGACTCTCACCTCTTTGAAACCAATATACGCTCACTCTCTGCGTATATCAACCTCACGTAAACAATTTTACACCAGTATTCGGTCAAATAGCAACAAAAAGGTGCGAATTGACCGCGGACTTGCGGGTTACCCGGCAAACGGCCGCGTGGCGGACTTCGGCGGGAAACCAGGGGCTGGCTTGGGCCCCGGAAGAGTGGCTAGACGGTGCGCGAGAAGCTGACCGGCGCGCCCTTGCGCGTGCGGTTGTCGAAGACGACGGCCACATTGCGCAGGAAGAACTGGCCCAGCTCGCCGATGGTCAGGCGATCACCCTCCAGGCTTACCAGCCCGTCCTCACGCAGGGGCTCCAGCGCATCCAGCTCATCGGCGAAGTGCGCCCGGGGATCGCCTCCGAAGCGCTCGCGCAACTCGGCGAAGTCCACCACGCCCTGGCAGAACAGCCCCGCTACCACCGCCTGGCGCAGCAGGTCCTCCTGATCGAGCAGCAGGCCCCGAATGGCCGGCACCCGACCGGATTCCACCACGCGCTGGTATTGCACCAGCTTCTTCTCGTTCTGCCAGTAGCGGCCGTTGAACTCGCTGATGCCGCTGAGCCCGAAGGCGAGCAGGTCCGTGCCGGCCTGGGTGGTGTAGCCCATGAAGTTGCGACGCATGGTGCCGGCCCGGTAGGCCACCGCGAGCTCATCCTCGTCGCGGGCGAAGTGGTCCAGGCCGATAGCCTGGTAGCCATTGCCGGTAAACAGCTCCCGCGCCGTGAGGAAGATCGCCAGCTTTTCCTCCGCGTCCGGCAGCGCCTCCGCGTCCATCTTGCGCTGGTGGGGAAAGGCCTGCGGCAGGTAGGCGAAGTTGTACAGCGCCAGCCGGTCCGGTTTGAGGTTCAGCACCCGCCGCACCGTGCGCTCGAAGCGTTCGCGCGTCTGGTGCGGCAGCCCGTAGATAAGGTCGAAGTTGATGCCGCGGAAGCCCTCGGCCCGGGCTGCCGCAATCAGGTTGGCCACATGCTCGTAGGGCTGCACCCGGTTCACGCCCGCCTGCACCTGCTCGTCGAAGTCCTGAATGCCGAGGCTGAGCCGGTTGAAGCCCAGCGCCCGCAGGTGCTTCAGCTCCTCGGCCGAAAGGTGGCGGGGGTCAACCTCGATGCTGATCTCCGCGTCGGCCTCGAAGTGGAACAGATCGCGGGCCTTGGCCACCAGCAGTTCCATGGCCGCAGGACTGATGAAGTTGGGCGTGCCGCCACCCAGGTGGTACTGGCGCACACGCTGCCCCCGCCCCAGGCGCGCCGCCACCAGCTCCATCTCCCGGTGCACGGCTGCCAGATAGCGCTCCGCCGGCTCCTGGTGCGGCGTGATGACCACGAAGCAGCCACAGTAGTGGCAGCGGGCCTCGCAGAAGGGGATGTGCGTGTATAACGAAAGCGAGGCATCGGACGCGCGGCGCTCGCCCAGCCAAGCCTCGACCGTGTCGCTATCCACCGGCCCCCAGTAAGGGATAGGCGGATAGGAGGTATAGCGCGGCGCCGCCGCATCGTATTTCGCGAGCAGCGCGTGCAGCCGGCTGCCCAGGTCCAGGGCTGCGCCGGCCGGACTGTGTTCCGGTGCCAACATGGTTTCGCTCTCTCCCGTTACGGCTTTGCCGTCATTTCCAACTGCCCCATCCTAACAGCGGGCCGTTCTCCAAACCATGACGTAAGTCAATTCCTGGCGCATTTCTCCCGCAAGGCCCGGTTGAATCCAGGCGGCGCATGGGGCACATTGGAAGAGGTCCTGTGGCCGGCGCGGAGTCGGCCTATCGTTGTCTCCGATCGTATCCGGTTCTTCAGCAATGCTTCTCAATCGTCTCGTGCTGTTCGATATTGACGGCACGCTGCTGTCCACCAATGGACACGGCGTGCGCGCCATGATGGTGGCCTACACTGCCATCTGGGGTCGCGATCCCTCCCAGGTGGACTACCGCATGAGCGGCAAGACTGAGTTGGGCATCTCACACGAGTTGCTGGCCCTGCTGGGCTTCAGCCGCGCCGAGGTGGAACACGGCCTGCCCCGCTTCTGGGAACTATACCCGCAGGAACTGGAGCACCACATCTGCCGTGAGACCACCACGGTACACCCGGGCATTCCGGAGTTACTGGAGGCCATCGGCGAGCGGGAGCACCTGGTGCAGGGTCTCCTCACCGGTAACTGCGAGGCCGCGGCGCGCGTGAAGCTGGAGACGGCCGGGCTGAATGGCTTCCGCCTGGGCGTGTATGGCGAGCACCACGAGGAGCGCGCCGCACTGCCCCCGCTGGCTGTGGATGCGGCCCGCGACGCCTTCGGCCATGACTTCCGCGGCAAGTCCATCGTGATCATCGGGGACACGCCCAACGATATCCTGTGCGGACGGGCAGTGGGCGCACGCACCATCGCTGTGGCCACGGGGCGCATCGGCACGGACGTGTTGGCCGGCTACGAGCCGGACTACCTGTTCGAGGACCTCTCGGACCGGGAGGCCGTACTCGCCGCAATCGAAGCCCCGATGTAGTCACGCCCCACCTGGAGCCGCCGATGACGTTCAACCAGATCATCGCTCTCGTGGCCCTGGCCGTGGGCCTCGTCAATGGCGGCGCCTACCTGGCATGGTGGATGGGACGGGAACCCCGGCTGCTCTCCAAGCTGCGCCCCATGCAGGCCCGCTGGGGCCGCACCACGGGCGCAGTGGTACACTTCATCGCCTATGTGCTGGTGCCGCTCGTCATCGCGGCGCTGTTGGGCCTCTCCGATGCCTGAGCCGGGCCTCACTCCCGGCGTCTTGCGCCCCAACGTCTGTGCCGTGCTGACGAACACGGCCCGCGCACGCGTGCTGGTCTTCCGCCGGGTGGATAGCGTGCTGGGCGAGCACCGCTGGCAGTTCCCCCAGGGCGGCATGAAGCCCGACGAGGCGCCGGACGATGCCCTGCGCCGCGAACTGCGCGAGGAGATCGGTACGGACGCCGTGGAGGTGCTGGCGCGCCTGCCCAAGCCCATCGCCTACCACTATCCGCCTGACGTGCTGGAGTCGCTGCGCCGGCGCGATCCAGCGAAGGCCCGCTACGTCGGCCAGGCGCAGCACTGGTACCTGGCCCGCCTCGTCGGCGACACCGCGCAGCTTCACTTCAACCACCAGCCTCCGGAGTTCGACGCCTTCGAGTGGGTGCCTCCCTCGGAAGCCGTCAGCCGCGTGGTGCCCTTCAAACGCGAGGCTTATCGGCAGGCCCTGGCGGCCTTCGGCCTGCTGGCGGACGAGCCCTAGGCGTCCGACCGACCCGGGCGCCTGCGACCCCGCGTCACGGGCGGGCGCGTACTGCGCCGCAGCCGGTTCGTCGAACCGGGTCCGCGCGGGTACAATCTGACAATACAAGACGCAATGCGGAGGAATGGGGGCTTGCCATGTCGCAAAGGAGCCGTATGACCCGAAAACGATTGCTCACCTGGCTGGGTGGTGTGTTGCTGGTCGCATTCCTGCTGGCCTGGGGCATAGGGGAACTCACCTACCCCAGCACCAATCCACCACAGCGCTATGACGGCCAGATCCTCTCGTCGGTCAGCGACCCCGTGTTGCGCCAAGCCTGCTTCGATTGCCACAGCAACGAGACACACCACCCCTGGTACCGCCACCTGCCCCTGGCCGCGCTGCTGATCGGCTCGGACATCAGCGAAGGGCGCGAGAACCTGAACTTCTCGGACTGGGGCCAAATGGACGCCGAGCGGCACCGCAAGCTGCTCACCAAAGCTCTGCGCGAACTGCGCGAAGGCGACATGCCTCCGCTGCAGTACCGCCTGCTGCACCCCAAGGCACGGCTCGATACGCAACAGATCGCCCAGATCGCGCAAGACGCCGAGACCGTCTACCGCGTGCAGCCTGGGCAGGTGGACGACCACGATCACGACAGTCACGACTGAGCCGGGCCCTCCGGAATCGCGTTACTGCAGATCGTAGGGCGGTACGTACGCGCCGTAGAGCACCGTGGACGCCGGCTCCGGTGGCGCGCCGGCCCGTGCCGGGTCGCTCACCTCCAGGTAGCGCTGCAACGCCTCGCGGCTCTGCTCCACGCTCTTGCGGGCTTGGCCTACCTGCGTCAGGCGATCCAGGAACAGCGCACGGAAACCATCCGGCGCGGTCAGCCCCTGCTGCAGCAACTGCTCGGCCCGCGCCCAGTCCTGGGCTTCCATAGCCATGCGGCTGAGGCCCTCGATCATCAGCGGACTGCCCGGCGCCAGCGCCAGACCCGCCACGAAGGCGCGCTGCGCCCCCGTGCGGTCGCCCTTCAGCAGGTGCAGATAGCCCGCCAGGTGGTAGAACAACACCCGGCGCTGCGCACCCTCCAGGTAGGGCGTCACCAGCGCGAGACCCTCGTCAAATCGCCCCTGACGCAGCAGCGCGGCGCCACGCAGGTATGCGGCCCGCCAGCCGAGCCAGGGATCCTGCAACAGCGGCTCGCTCAGCGACAGCACATCCGCCCACCGGCGCTGCACATAGGCAATGCGCAGCTGGGCGAAGCGCACCTGATCCGGCGCAAACGTGGGCGGCAGCCGCTCCAGCACCTGCGCCGCCAGGTCCAGATCACCCCCCAGCACGGCGCGGGCACTCTGCAGCAGCAGCGCAGCGGAAAGGTCCGGCCGCTGCTTGAGGATAACGTCCAGCACAGACGCGGCCACGTCCAACCGATGGTCCGCCAGTAACCTTTCGGCTTGCAGAAGCTCCACGGCCAGCCGGTGCGGATCGAGATGGTCCGCCACCGCCAGGGCGGCATCGCCCAACGGCCGTTCGTCCAGCGCGTAGTGCGCGACGGCCTCCCAGTAGTGCGCCTCGCCCGACTGCGGCGCCAGCGCGGAGGCCTGCTGGGCCTCCCGCAGCGCTTCGCGAGGCTTGCCGGCCCACACCAGGCTCTCGGCCTGACGCACGTGGGCCGGGGCGTAGTCCGGATGGTCGCGCAGCAGCGCATCCAGGGCCGCCTGCGCGTCGGCTGCGCGGCCCGCCCCGGCGAGCACCTCCACGCGCAGTAAGCGCTCGTCCGGCGCGAGCGAGCCCAGCCCCGCCAGCCGCTGCAGGGTCTGCAGCGCCGCGTCCCACTCACCACGCTGGCGGTGCAGCCCCGCCACGGCCGTGAGCAAGGGCCGCGCATCCGGGTGCCGCGTCAGACCATCCTGCGCTAGCCGCAGCGCTGCGTCCGTCTGGCCGCGGGCCTGCAGGATCTGCACGTGCAGCAGCAGGGCCTGGGCGTCGTCCGGGCGCAGGGCCCGTGCGGCCTCGATGGCCACGGCCGCCTTGTCCAGCTTGCCCGTATCGCGCAGCACACGCGCCTGCAGCAACAGCGCGCCGAAGTGCTTCGGCTCGCGGCGCAGGGCCTCGTCCAGTGCGTGGAGCGCCTTGTCGTTCTCGTGCAGGCTGGCCAGCACCTGTGCATAGCGCACATACGCTCCGATCAGGTTCGGGGAGAGCTCGATCGCCTGCGCATAGGCCGCCAGGGCCCGCACGGGCTTGCCCGCGGCCTCGAACGCCTCACCCAGCACCACCTGGTTGGCGCCCACGAACGGACTCGCCTGCACAGCCCGCAGCGCATGCTCCACGGCGGCGTCGCCCCGTCCCAGCCGC
Source organism: bacterium (assembly GCA_035266845.1). Classification (GTDB taxonomy): domain Bacteria; phylum SAR324; class SAR324; order SAR324; family JACQKK01; genus DATFMP01. The sequence continues at coordinate 22,131 of DATFMP010000060.1, read as the reverse complement.
GCCTCCAGCAAGGCCAGGCGCCGCAGCGCCTCGTCGTCCGTGGGGTGCGACTGCACACGCTGCTCCAGTGACGGCAGCAAGGCCGTGAGCTTGCCGGGGGGCGTCTGGCGGATCAGCGCCTCGTCCGGCAGGCTTGCCGAGCAGGCGGTCAGCAGGGCCAGCACGAGCAACAGCAGGGTGGGGCGCATCATGGGCGGCGGCCGGTGAGAGGGATCAGCACTTCGGGAGATGCGGCCCCTTCGTTGCCGAAGTGATCCACGAAGCGCAGCGTGTAGGCCTCCGCCGTCGCGCCTGCGGGGAACTCCGCCTGCAGGGGTGGCACGATCCAGTGCGTCGCCGGCAGCGGCGCACCGTTCAGCGGCTGCATGGGCCAGGGGGCCGGTGGCACGCGGCGGTAGAGGTTCGCTCGGTAATCCTGTACCTGTTCGCGGGGCAGGCCGTCCGTGCCGATCATCTGCACGATGCGCTCACGCACGGCCGGCCAGTAGAACTGCACCGAGCGCGCCCCCGCGTCCGGCCCGCGGCCCACCCAGCGCCATGCAAGCTGGGGCGCGGGAATCTCCGCGGCCCGCTCCACCATCACGGGCGCGCTGGCGGGCCCCAGGCCCAGGCCGAACCGCGTGCTCACGCGCAGGTTGAGCTGCCCGGCATCGGCCGGCAGGGGCAGCGCATAGTACGCCTGCGCACCTTGCACCTGCAGGCCGGCGCCATCCAGCGGCAGGCGGTGCCGGGTAGGCTCCGGCAGCACGCAGTCCAGGCAGAGCAGGGGCCGGGGCTGCACCCACAGTTCAAAGCCGCGCAGCCCACCAAAGTCCGCCAGTGCCGCTGCATTCGGCACCTGCCACGAGACGATTACCGCACCCTCCCGCTGCCACGCGCGCAGGCCGTCCGGGGCCGGCAGCACCTCGCTGAGCGGCCGCGGCGGCGTCTTCAGGCCGCACGCACCCAGCGCCAGCAGCGCCACGAGCAGCAGAGGCAGCCCGGTGCGCCGCCTGCGGACGGCCGCGATCCATCGTGGCAGGCGATTGTGGCCCGTGGTGCGCGCTGGCACGCGGCTGCTCCTCCCCGAGCGGAATGATGGCCTGGCACCGCGCCGCCCGGGCCGTTCCGGGGACTGAACGGGCGCGGCCGCGGCCCACTCACCTGTACCAGATGGGCCGGGGCCTTGTCACCGCAGCCGCCCCGCGAGCGGGCGCCCATTGTGCGCTCGGGCGCCCTCGGCCTACAATGACCGTTCCACCTATCACCGCCGGCCGGAGCCCGATGAGCCTGTTTCCCCACCGCTTTCCCCCTCTGCCGCGGCGCTGGACGCGGCGCCTGCTGACCGGAGTCATCGCCACCGGACTGGTCGCGCTGATCCTTGCCCTGGCCGGGTTTTGGCAGCGATCCTGGCTGCCCGCGCTGCCATCGGTCGAGCGGCCGGCCTCGGCCGCCCAAACCGGGACTGCCCTCACGACACCGGCCGCGCTCACCGTGCTGGCCGCGGGCGACCTGCGCGGGGAGATCAAGCCCTGCGGGTGCAGTCCCGAGGGCCAGCAGGGTGGTCTGCCGCGGCGGCTCAGCTATCTGGCCAAGGCCCTGCACGGGCCGGGGCCGGCACCGATCCTGGTGGATCTGGGCAACAACTTCCCCGAGGCCACCGCACAAGGTCGCTACAAGATCGACCTGATCCGCACCCTGCTGGAGCATGACGCGCCGCAGGCCGTGCTGCCCGGGCCGGGCGAACTGGCTTTGGGCATCGACGCACTCAAAGGCGGGCTGCCCTATGTCGTCAGCAACGACTCGGTGGGCACGGCCTTCCCGGCGGTGCGCACGGTGGAGCGTGCGGATCGCCGCGTGGGCATCTACGGCTATCTTTCGCCCAAGGCGGTGTACCAGGGTATGCACGTGGACTTCCACCTGGAACCCGCAGATGCGGCACTGGTGGCCGGGCTGCGCAAGCGCATCGCGGCGCAGCACGACGATGCCACGCTGCTGCTGTTTCGCGGGGACGATGTGGAACTGGCCACGCTGACCCGCTCGGGCCTGTTCGACCTGATCGTGGTGGGCAACCCCTCGGACGATGAACTGCACCAGATCACCGAGCGCAATGTGGCGGGCCTGCGCATCCCGCAGGTGCCCACCAAGGGCCAGGGCCTGCTGCGGCTCAAGCTGGATGGGCCCGGCCACCCGGGCGCCAAGGACATCGCGGTGGACTGGCTGGGCGACCGCTGGCCGGACGCCCCCGCAGCGGCACCGGTCTTCGCCGCTTACGACGAGCGCGTGAAGGCGCTGTTCTTCGCGCGGCTGCAGACGCAGCGGGAGCAGGAGCAGAACTCGCCCTACGCGGGGGAAGAAGCCTGCAAGACCTGCCATCCGGCCCAGGCGGCGATCTGGAATGCCAGCCAGCACAGCCATGCCCTGGCCACCCTGGAGCGCGTGGGGCACCAGTACGACCCGGAGTGCCTGGCCTGTCACGTGCTGGCCCTGCGCAAAGGCGGCTACCTGAGCCAGGACCTGACGCCGCAGTACGCCAACGTGCAGTGCGAGAGCTGCCACGGGCCCTCCAAGGCCCATGCGGGGAATTTCAAGCTCCCCACCGGCCCGCCCCCCAGTGCGGACGGCAGCAAGCTGGTGCATCCCACCGAGCAGACCTGCCGCACCTGCCATCGGGGTAGCCACTCTCCGCACTTCAGCTTCGCCACCTACTGGCCCAAGATCATCCACGGGAAGGGCGCTGTGCTGCCGCTGCCGGGCCAGGCGGAGCCGCCGAAGGCCGCTTCGGGGAAATGAGGCTACTCAAGCGGCACTGCTGCCCACACTCCCGTCGGGGGCCATAGCCCCGCACGCGGCCGGCGCTCACGCCAGCGCTGGGGGCGCATCCTCCAGGCCGGTGCCCAGGGCGCGCACGGCGAGGATCATGGCCGGGCGCGCGTCGTGCAGCGTGGCGCCGATGAACAATGCGCGGCTGCCCACTTCCTCGCCCAGGGGATGGACGGGCAGGATGCCCTTGTCCACCACCTCATTGATCACCAAGCCGAAAGGCGCGGGCCCGTCCTGCACCACCATGAGCTGGCGGGGGCGGGTCGCGTCGGGCTGGATGTCCGCGGCGAACAGCGTGCCATAGTCCACCAGCGGTACCAGCAGTTCGCCCAGTTGGTACACGGGCCGGCCCTGCAAGTGCGTCACGTGCCGCGACTCATAGGCAGCGAAGAAGCGGATGTGAGCCTCCGGCACCACCAACGGATACGTCCCGATGCGAGTCACGAAGCACGGCAGCGAAACATTGGTCTTGGGAAAACGAAAGGCCCAGCGCGTACCGCGGCCGGGTTCCGATTCGATGGCGTAGGAGCCCTGGTGGCGCCGCATGGCCTCGCGCACGGCGCCCATGCCGATGCCGCGTCCCGCGTTGTCGTCCACGTCTTCCTTGGTGGAGACGCCCTGCTCAAAGACGAGGCCCAACACCTCGTCGGACGACATGGCCGCCAAGCGTTCGGCGGTGACGATTCCGGCCTCCACGGCCTTGTGGCCGATGCGCTCCGGATCGATGCCGCGCCCGTCGTCCGCCATCACGACCTCCACGCCGAGCAAGTCCTCGCTCAGCTCCAGCGCGATGCTGCCCACCTCGTCCTTGTCCTGCCGCAGGCGCTCGATGGGCGGCTCGATGCCGTGCACGATCGCATTCTTGAGGATGTGATTGGCGATCTCGTGTACGGCCGACCAGAACTCATGGTCGGCGCGGACGCCGGCGTCCAGATGGACGAAGCGCGCCCGCAGACCGTACTTTTCCGCCAAGCTTGGCACCAGCCGCTCGTACCGGGTCACGTCCAGCGGCAGCTTCTTGATGCGCTGGTGCTGATCGAGGAAGCGGTTGTAGAGGCGGCTGGCCCGTTGCAGGGTGGCCCCCTGACCCAGCGCGGCCACCACGCCGTACAGCTCGTGCACATGCGCCGCCAAGTCCTCGTAGCCATCGCGCGAGACGGAGACCTGGACGATATGGTCGCGGCGGCGGATGGCGCCGTCGTCCCGCGCGCGTGCCGTGAAGAAGGCCAGCACGCGCCCCGCACTCTGCTCCACGAAGGCCGCGGCCTCGGCTCGCGCCCGCTCGATGCGCTCGTCCCAGTCGCCCAGGTCGAGCGCCTTGCCTGGCTGGCGCGCGTAGGTCTCCAACATGCCGCCGATTTCATAGATGAAGCGCGTCAGCAGCCCGTGAAGCTGGTCGTCCAGCACGAACTGCGCCTGTGCGAGCGGCTTGATGATCTCCTCAGCGTGATGGCAGAGGCGCTTGCCCTCCGGGATGAGGAACCCCAGCACGCCTTTCAGCCCGTGCACCTTGTTCGCCAGTTGCCGCAGCCAGTCCAGGTATTCGGGCACCTTGCGGTTGCGGAAGAACTGCTCGTACTGCTCGGGGATGAACAGCCCTGTGTTGGGAAAGGCGTAGGTCTCCAGCGAACGCAGCAGGCCCTGGCACTCGTTGGCCAGGTTCTGGCAGTCCATCAGCAGGTCGGACTGCAGGTCATCGTTCAACGGCGCGGCCGGTGTTCCGGGAAAGGGGACGACGCTCACGGGACTCTCGAACAGGAGGACGCAGGCGCGCAAGGCACGAGGGCGCAGCGTCGGGCACACTTCATACGAATCCAGGGGCATCGCGCGCACGGATATCCCTAATCTGGGATTATAACGCAGGGATCGGGCTGTGGGTTCGGCGAGCGGTGGATTCGTAGAGTCCGTCGGCAGGCGATCCAGGGGGAGGACTACTCCTGGCGCATCTGATCCAGGGACTTCCAGAAATAGTAGGTGGCCAGCCCGCGGTAGGGACGGAACGGTTCCATCAGCGCCTCCTGGCCGCGCGCATCGGGCGGGGCCGGCAGGCGGTAGTGATGCCGCAGCGCGGCCCTCAGGCCCGCATCGCCCACGGGCAAGGCATCCACGCGCCCCAGCGCACGCAGCAGGCCGTAGGCCACGCTCCAGGGGCCAAGGCCGCGCACGGCGCGCAGGGTGGCCTCCACGGCCTCCGTGTCGGCCGCGTCCAGGGCTTCCTCGGAGAGCGTGCCATCCAGGAAGGCGCCGGCCACGCCGATCAGGTAGGCCGTCTTCTGCCGCGAGAACTGGGCCTCGCGCCAGGCGGGCTCGGGAATGCGCAGCACCTGCTCGGGACCGGGGAAGGGCAACGGAGCGCCTCCGGACGCGGAGCCCTCCGTACCGTTGCCGTTGGCGGCTTGGTGGCCCAACGCGATGAAGCGGTTGCGCAGGCGGTAGGCAAAGGCGAGGTTGATCTGCTGGCCGATGATGGCCCAGCACAGCGCCTCCCACAGGCTGGGCACCTGGGGGATGCGCACGCCGCGCAGACCACGCACCAGGGGAGCCATCACGGCATCGCCCCGCACCGCCCGATAGAAGCCCGCCAGCGGCTGGTCCAGGCCCAGGAAGCGCACCAGCCGCTCGTGCAGCACCAGCTTGTCCGCGGGCGGGAGCCGGCCCTCCACGGCCACCGCGCAGCCGTCCGCGCCCAGGGTCAGGCGCAGCGGCACCTGCCGCGTCCCCAGCGGAAAGAAGCGGTGGTAGGTCGCACCCGTGACCCGCTCGGCCAGATTGTCCGGATCGCGCGCCAGGTAGCGCAGGGTCTGCTCTACATGGAAAGGCCCGCCGTAACGCAGCGTGTAGCGGCCCGTGCGGCCGAACGCGGCCAGTTCCGTCGGCCCGGCGAGCAGCTTGCGCTCCAGCAGACGCGTCAGCGCAGCGACGTCCCGCTGCCCGGCCGCGCGGGCCAGCGCGGCGGTGGCCTCACGCCCGGACAGCAGCGCCCGCGCCACCTCCCGCTCAGGCAGGGACGATGCACCCGGCGCCGCAGTGCCTGATCGGGGCGCCGTGCCGGCCCGCGGTGCGGTGCCGGCCGCGCGGGAGCGGGCACTCACAGTAGGGCTGCCTGCAGCGGCTGGCCCACGGACGGTGCCGGTGCGTGCGCCTGCTCCAGGGCCAGCAGGCCTTCCTTCAGGTGCAGGCCGCCCGCAAAGCCCGTGAGCCGCCCCGTGCTGCCGATCACGCGATGGCAGGGCACCACGATGGGCAGGGGGTTGCGCCCGTTGGCCGCGCCCACGGCGCGCGAAGCGCTAGGCCGCCCGATGCGGCGCGCCAGTTCGCCGTAGGAGATGGTCTGGCCGTAGGGAATCCGCCGCAGCTCCTGCCACACGCGCTGCTGGAAGGGCGTGCCGCGCGGCGCCAGCGGCAGCTCGAAGCGCTGCAGGTCGCCGGCGAAGTACGCACGGAGCTGCCGCAGTGCCTCGGCCAGCGGCCGCTCGTCCCGCACCCAATCGGGCTCAGGTTGCAGCGCCGCCGTGCCGGCCAGAAAGCTGATATAGCGCAGGCCCGCCGCGTCTCCGGCGACCAGCACGGGGCCCAGCGGAGACTTCAGCGTGGCAAAGTGGAGCGCGTCCATGCGGCCTCCTGCGGTGGGTTCGGGTGGGATGTGCGGTGCGCGCGGGGCGCGTGGGGCCCGCATGGTCATTCATATCGTTTTGCCGGACGATCTGGCAAGCTGGGTGGGAACCTGCCGCAAGGCCCGCCTGCCCTCCAACGCGCTACCAAATCCGCTCTCAGCCCGCTTCATGACGCCTGCGCCACCCCGATCCCGTCAGCCCCGTCCTTCCGGCCGCAAGGCCCGCCCCGGCGGCAAGCCGCAGCATCCTGGCGCGGCCAAGACACCCCCCGATGCCGTGCGGCTTGCGGTGGTGCGCGCCTGGCTGGACTTCGCGCGCGGCGGGCCCTTCGCCGCCGAGCCACCGGTCGCCCTGCGCGACGACGCACAGCGGCGGCTGTACGTGCAACTGCTGCGGGGCATGGTGCGGCACCGCCGGCTGCTGGAAGCGGAGGTGGCGCGGCTGGCCGATCGCCCGCCCAATCGGGTGGATGCGGAGGCGCTGGCGCTGGGGATGCTGGGGCTGTACCAGCTGCGCTTCCTGGACATGGCACCCCACGCGGCCGTGTTCGAGACCGTCGCGCTGGCTCCGGCCCTGCGCAAGCCGTGGGCCAGAAGCTGGGTCAACGCCATTCTGCGCACGGCGCAACGCGAGGGCCTGCGCGGAACGGACACCGCGCAACCATTGCCGCTGGCGGTGCGCGCCTCGCACCCGGACTGGATGGTGGAACGCTGGACGGCGCGCTACGGTACCGGCCGGACGACGGCGATCTGCGAGGCCAACGACCGCTACGAGGGCGCCGCCCTGCGCGTGGAAACCGGCCGCATCGGACCGCAGGCGCTGCTGCGGCGCCTGACCGAGGAGGGCGTGCGCGCCAGCCGCCACCCCCTGCTGGCCGACGCGCTGTGGAGCGAGCAGTTGGGGGCTGTGTTGCGCACGCAGGCCTTCCGCGAGGGGCTTTGCTACGTGCAGGACGTCTCGTCGCAGCTCCTGATGGCCTGGGTGGCGCCCCTGCTGGAGGGGCGGGTGCTGGATGCCTGCGCCGCACCGGGCGGCAAGCTCACGCACCTGGTGGGCCTGCGCCGGCCGGGCACCTGGGCCGTGGGGGCGGAGCTTTCCGCGGCCCGCCTGGCGCAGGTGCGCGAGAATCTGCAGCGGCTGCGGCTGCCCGCCACGCCCCTGTTGCGCGCCGACGGGCGTCACCTGCCCTGCGCGGACAGAGCGTGGGACGCCGTGCTGCTGGATGCGCCCTGCTCCGCCACGGGCATGATCCGCAAGTACCCCGAGCTGAAGTGGCGCAAGCACCTGGAGGACCTGCCGGCCTTTGCCGAGACGCAGTCGGCGCTGCTCACCGAGGCGGCCCGTGCCGTGCGGCGGGGCGGGCATGTGCTCTACGCAACCTGCAGCCTGGAGCCGGAAGAGAACGAGGACGCCGTGCAGCGATTCCTGGCGGCGCAGCCCGCCTTCCGGCAGCGCTCCTTCGCCGACCTGCCACGACCCGCCGGGCTCGGCGCCGAGCCACGCAGCCTGCTCACGAAGGACGGTGCGCTGCAGCTGCTGCCCGGCCCCCAGCAGATGGGGCTCTACGCCGCGATACTGCAACGGCGGGGCGCCTGAGTCCACGCCGGGCCTGCCTCGGCCGCACTTCTGCAGCGCCCGCCCATTTCGGCACGATCCCGCAAGCTCTCGTTACAACCGCATTTCTGCGGCAGCAGCAGCGCCCAATCCCCCTTCGGAATCCAACTGCCCAACTTCGCGGCGGCGACACCGCTGGACTGCGCGGCAATTAAGCAGACCCGGATGGTCTTTGCTTACGCCACCCTGTCATATCAGTTGGTTAACCCCCACGGCAGGGCGGCACGCTTCGTGCGACAGGGAGGGACAGAACGGTGATCCGCGGGACGGTATCGCGCACGGCGCAACCCGTCTCCAAGGGTCTCGCAACATCGCCGGTCGCGCTGACCGGTGATAACGGCGCCCTCACCGTGCGCGACCGTAACGCGTCCCAACCTTGCAGCCACAAAGGAGTACGCCCCATGAGTCGTTGGAAAACCTTCTGCCATCGGTTCCTCGTCATCGCAGCGGCGGTGACGGTGCTGGGCCTGCCGCGGCTGGCCTCCGCCGCGCCGGGCGACACGCTGATGGACTACGGCGCCGATCTCGTCAGCAACTACGTGTGGCGTGGCAATGACCTCTACGTGTCCAAGTTCGCCAAGGACAACAAGCAGCCCGCGGCCTTCAACGTGGCCCCCGCGCTGCAGCCATCCATCACGTTTTACGGGCCCGGCGGCTTGTCCTTCAACATGTGGGGCAGCTTCGCGCTGACGGATCGCAAGCCGGATACGGCCACGAGCTTCGCCGGCCTGGAGCAGCTGGACGAGATCGACTACACGCTGGGTTGGGACTGGAGCAACAAGATGGGTGGGTTCTCGGCGGGCCTGGTCACGTACACCCTCACGGCCATGCCGTCGCTGTCCGCTACCAAGGAGGTCTATGTGAGCTATGCGCCGGCGATCCTGCCGTCCATCTCGCCCAAGTTCACGCACTACGTCTCGGTGGATGCCGTGTCGCCGAGTGCAGGCGGGTACGGCGGCTCCACGTACGACCTGCTGTCCATCGGTGGCGGCGACAAGCTCACCTGGTCGCTCTCGATCGGCAAGACGGTGACCCTGAACGACATCACCGCGTCCGTCGGGTATCCGGTGGGCCCCCTGTCCATCTCGCTGAACGTGGCCGACCGCCCCAACCTGCCGGACGGCTCGACGGAGAAGGCCGCGATCTTCTGGATCGACATCAACTACTCCGGCTCCGTGAAGGAGTAGTGCAGTAGCAGTGCAGGTGCGGCCGGACCGCCAGGTCCGTGCCCACATCCGCGCCAGCGGCATCCCCTCTGCCGGTCGGTCGGCTGCTCCCCGGCCGCCTGCCGCCGCGATGCGCGGTTCCCCCCGGCGGGGCGACCTACCCTCGGGTCGCCCCGACTTTTCCTTCCCGGCGTTTCCTCCACCGCAACGCTTCTGCTAGCCTGCTGTAAAAGGTGGGGCGCCGCCCCAGCCGTATTCTCAACAAAGTGCCGACCCGTTTGCGTGTTGGCCGCGCTTGGCAGGTTCCAGCCCAGGCGCGGACGGCGCCAAGCCGTGGCCGCACCCCAAGGGAGCTTGCACCATGCATCGTCGGGCTGTGCAGTCCTGCCGACTCCACGTCATCACGGCCATGCTGGCCATCCTTGTGCTTGCGGGCCTGCCACGGCCCGCCGCGGCCGCGCCGGGCGATCCGCTGCTGGATTATGGCGCGGATCTGGTGACGGACTATGTCAGCCGCGGGCAGGACTTCTTCGTGACCGACTTCGCCAGGCACGACAAGGCGCATAGCGCGTTCAACTTCTCGCCGGCGTTGCAGCCCTGGTTCACGCTCTACGGCCCGTCCGGACTCTCCTTCGGCGTGTGGAGCAGCTGGGCCCTGAAGGATCGCAAACCCGATGCAGCCACGAGCTTCGCAGGCCTGCAGAAGGCTGACGAGATCGACTACACACTGGCCTGGGACTGGCACAACAAGCTGGGCGCCTTCTCGGCCGGGGCAGCCGCCTACACCTTCGGGCCGTCGGACAGTGCCAGCAACGAGGTCTTCATCAAGTGGTCGCCGCCCGTGCTGCCGGCGCTCTCGCCTACGCTGACGCACTACGTGGTGCCCGATGCCGTGCCCGGTGGCGGTGCCACCTACACCACCGTGGCCATCGGCGGCGGTGAGCGCGTGAACTGGAAGGTCAGCGTCGGCGAGTCGTCCCACTTGCAGAACGTAACCGGCAGCATCGGCATGCCGCTGGGTGCCTTCAGCGTGGCGCTGAACGCATCCTACCGCCCCAACCCGCAGTTGCTGCTCTCCGGATACGATGCGGACGGGCACTACCTGTTCAACGGACAGACCAAGGACTACCCGCCCACCGTGTTCTGGCTGACCCTCAGCTACAGCGGCTCGGTGAAGGAGTAGGCGCGTCATGGAGTTCCCTTCGCCCCTGCTGCGCGGGCGCTTTCTGCAGCGCTACAAGCGCTTCTTCGTGGACATCGCGCTGGACGGAGGCGAGACCATCACCGCGCACACGCCCAACACGGGCTCCATGCGCACCTGCCTGGAGCCCGACGCGGAAGCCTGGGTCTCCCGCAGCGACAACCCCAAGCGCAAGCTGGCGTATACGTGGGAGCTGGTGCGCGCCGGCGGTGGATTGGTGGGCGTGAACACCTCGCTGGCCAACGGGTTGGCCGCCGAGGCGATCGGCGCCGGGCGCATCCCGGAACTGGCGGGCTACGGCACGCTGCGCCGCGAGGTGCGTTACGGAACCAACAGCCGCGTGGACCTGCTGCTGGAGGATGGCGACGGGCCGCCCTGCTGGGTGGAGGTGAAGAATGTCTCCATGGGCCGCGAGGGCGTGGCGGCCTTCCCCGATGCGGTTAGCACCCGCGCCGCCAAGCACATGGCCGAACTGGCTGCGCAAGTGCGCGCCGGTCAGCGCGCGGCCGTGCTATTCGTCGTGCAGCGCATGGACTGCGCGCGATTCGTGCCCGCGGACGATATCGACCCGACTTATGGCGAGGCGCTACGCCGCGCGGCGGCCGCCGGCGTGGCTGTGCTGGCGTGGCAGGCCGACGTCACGCCGCAGGGCATTGCCCTGGCTCAACCACTGCCCGTAGGGCTGTAGCGGCGACGCGCTCCCGCCGCCTCTCACGTGGGAGATCCGCTCTGGCAGCGAGCCCGCACAAGCCCGCGCGGCACGGCCGCTTCGGCGGAGCGCCCATGTGGCGCTTTGCAGTGGCAGCCGGCTCTGCGGGGGTCACAGAGGGCTATCGGCGGAAACAGCGCCCCCGCGCAGGTCTGGTCGGCGGCCATCCCGCGAGAGCCTGTCAACACAAGCGATGCGCGCTTCAAGGGGCTTGAATTTTCTGCGGCTGTGCTATACTGCTGGAAGACGAGGCCCGATGTGGCCGCAGTGCCAAGGCGGAATTTCCGTCTCGAGCGACCGCCGGCCCGTCAGCTCACATCGTCGTTCCAGGAGAACGAATCCCATGATCAACCGACTGCTTGTAACCATCGCGGTGGCAAGTAGCCTGCTGGCAGCGACGGCGCTGCTGCACCCGGCCTTTGCGGCCCAACCCACCCAGACCCAGGAAACAGGGATCGGTCCGGTACTGGCGGACTCGCAGGGTCTTACGCTATACACGTTCGATAAGGACGCGTCCGGCCAGTCCGCCTGTGTGGACGAATGCGCGGACAACTGGCCGCCGCTCATGGCCACGGAAGAGGACCAGGCGGAGGGGGACTACACGCTGGTGAGCCGGCCCGACGGCAGCAAGCAATGGGCCTATAAGGGCAAGCCCCTGTATACGTTGGGCGAGGACGAGGCCCCGGGAGAAACGAAGGGCGAGGGTGCGAAAGGGCTTTGGCACGCAGCCCGTCCGTAGTAGTATGACGACTAGACGACGGGTCTGTTGGTCGCGTCCCCCCCCTTTCGCGGCTGATGGGCCCGTCGTCGCCTTTCAAGCCGCACCGGCGTCCGCCGGTGCGGCTCTCTCCTCCAGACAATGCACGGCTTTTGGCGGCACCTCGTACCGAACCATCGGCGCGGCGGTGGCCGTGATGGGCTATTCCATCCGTCGGGGCACCGGCCCGGTGACGGCCCGGTAGGTGCGCAGCGCATCCACCTGCACCAGCCGCGCCTCCGGCCACCACAGCCCCGTGAGGCGGCCACCGTAGACGCAGCCCGTATCCAGACCGCGCACCCGGCCCTCGATGATGAGCCCGCGCTGGGCCCAGTGGCCGAACACCACGATGCGCGTACCCCGATAGAACGCGTACCAGGGCCGGTAGCCCGGCGGCGGATCGAGGTGAGCCTTGGACGCGCCCTCGGGCCGCCGACCCTGCGCATCGCACCAGCGCACCTCGGTGAGGAAGTCCGCGCCTGTGGCCTGGGGCGGCAGGTGCGGGTGCAGCCCGGCGTGCACCGCGATCCAGTCCGGCCCCTCGCGCACCAGCGGCCAGCCGGCGATCTCCGCCATGGCTGCCTCCCAGCGCCCGGCACGCACCAGCTGCACATAGGCCGAATGCTCGCCGTGGGCCCAGGCGGGCGCGTGGCCCGTGCGCCAGATCTCCAGCAGCCCGCGCTCGTGATTGCCCAGGATGGGCTCCGCTCCGCAGGCGCGCAGGCGCTCCAACACACCCACGGCATCGGGCCCGCGGTTGATCGTATCGCCCACGGGCAGCAGCCGGTGCTCGCCCGGGCGGAAGCCCGCCCGGGCGAGCAATGCGTCCAGCTCACGCACGCAGCCCTGAATATCGCCCACGAACAAGATCGGACGGGGGTCGGCGGCAGCTTGAGGCGGAACGGTCATGCGGGGCAGATCCGGCAGCGGCGCGCGGATGACTTGTGCGGGCCAGTCGGGCAAGAATGACCCTTCCCTAGCACGCACCGTGCGGGGATGCCAGGGATGTCACGCTATGCCAAGCGATGCGGAACGCGGCGGAGAGACGACGCAGGCCATGCCGCGGTGGCACAAGGCCGCGCGATGGGCGCGCACGGGCCTGCGGCTTGCGCTGATCGCCGGGCTGCTGACCGGGCTGTACCTGGGCAGCGACTGGGTGGAGGGCCGCCTCGTCGCCCGGTTCACGCCGCTCTATGAGGCGTACGGGCCGTCCGTGCTGTACGCGGTGATCGGTGTGTACGTGCTGGCGCTGGCGCTGCCGTTCGTGCCGGGCATCGAGATCAGCCTGGCGCTGCTGATGATGTTCCGGGCGGAGGGCGTGGCCATCGTGTACGCCTCCACCCTGCTGGCGCTGTCCGTCAGCTACGGCATGGGTCGGCTGGTGCCGCCGCGGCTGATCGTGCGGCTATTCGGGTGGCTGCACGCCCATCGCGCGCAGGCGCTGGTGGAACGGCTGGGCCCGCTTGGGCCGGAGGAGCGCCTGCGGATGTTGGTGGAGACGGCGCCCGCGCGCATCATCCCCTTCCTGCTGCGGCACCGCTACGTGGCGGTGGCCATCGCATTCAACCTGCCGGGCAACGCGTTCATCGGCGGCGGCGGAGGCATCGGGATGGTGGCCGGGATGAGCGGCCTGTTCCGCTTCCCGCGCTACGTACTGATGGTGTGCATCGCCATCTCCCCCATCCCCCTGCTCATCCTGGCCCAGGCCCACTGGTAGGCGGCTGCCCACGGCAGCGCCCCTGGAATTGGGTCCCGGAGACGACTGCAACCATCCGGGGGTACCTGTTCTCTCGAACCCCCATTGGGGGTGCAGGGGCCCACGGCCCCTGCCGGAGGGTAGAGGTGTGGAGGAGGGAGGCGGCGCCTTCCTCCTCCACAACACCCCAAGCCCAAGCCTCGACGGACCACCACGGACCGCCGCGAGCCACCCAGTCCTCCAGCGGGACGGATATCCCGCGGCGCTACGGGGACGCCAGCCGCCCGGTGAGAATGAAAGCACGGGGGCCACGCGGGAAGGCGCCTGGAGCCCAACGGCAGGGCCGATCGGGAACCCGTTGCCCCGTGTGCGGAATTATACCGGTGTCCGTGGTGTTCCCCAGGCAGATGCACCGCCGCGGCCAAGCGCGCAGCCCGTGCGGCGGCCAGCCGCTTTGCGGGCGGGGCGGGTCTGCATCGGAACCGATCGCACCGTCCTTCCACATGAACCGGAGCACTCCCATGCAATCGAAACGAATCCCCTTCGCCACGGCCGTGCTGGCCGTGGCTGCCGCACTGCTGCTGCTCCTGCCGGGTTGCAGCAGCATGGGCGGCGAATCCATGAGCGGCAGCGGCATGGACTCGCTGACCTTCCAGGGCGATACCAGCTTCCACGGTCCCCACGGCGGTCAGGCGATCCAGGTCGCCTTGGTGGATGCCGATACCGGCAAGGTGGTGGCCAAGCAGTCGGGCACTGTCTCGAAGACCGCCGACCCGGCGTTCTCCTTCACGTTCAACCACGTGCTGAAGCCCGATACGCACTACGACGTGGACTACTGGATCGATTCCAACTTCGGCGGCGGCACGCCGGGCCACTGCGACGCCAAGAACCACGACCACCAGTGGAACGTGAAGCTGGGCGAGGCGTACAGCGACGTCAAGCACGTAGAACACCACCGCCCGGCCGAGACCAGCCCGGTGTGCGACGTGTTCGCGAAGATGTGATCGGAATTCGCACGAGCCAGCAGGGTGTAGTTTCCCGTATTCCTGGGCAGCGCGCAGCGCGGCTCAGGCATACGGGGATGCCAGCCGCGGCGCAAGCGCCGCGGGCCTCGCCTACATGTTGCGCCGGTACTGCCCGCCGATGTGGTAGAGCGCACCGGTGATCTCGCCCAGGGAGCAGGACTTCACGGCCTCCATCAGCGCGGCGAAGATGTTGGCGCGCGTGCGGCAGGCCTCCTGCAGCGCGGCCAGGGCCGATTCGCGTTCCGGCGCGTGGATGCGCTGGAAGTGCGCCAGCCCCTCGATCTGCAACTGCTTTTCCTCGTCGCTGGAGCGGATCAGCTCCGGCGTCTTGTCCACCGCGCCGTGCTTGGCGGGATCGAGGAAGGTGTTGATGCCCACGATGGGATAGGCGCCGGAGTGCTTCAGTTCCTCGTAGTGCAGCGATTCCTCCTGGATCTTCGTGCGCTGGTACATGGTCTCCATGGCGCCCAGCACGCCCCCGCGCTCCGTGAGGCGGTCGAACTCGGACAGGATCGCCTCCTCCACCAGGCCGGTGAGCTCCTCGATGATGAAGCTGCCCTGCAGCGGATTGTCGTTCTTGGCCAGCCCCAGCTCGCGGTTGATGATGAGCTGGATGGCGATGGCCCGCCGCACCGATTCCTCCGTGGGCGTGGTGATGGCTTCGTCGTAAGCGTTGGTGTGCAGCGAGTTGCAGTTGTCGTAGATCGCGTAGAGCGCCTGCAGGGTGGTGCGGATGTCGTTGAAGCCGATCTCCTGGGCGTGCAGGGAGCGCCCGGAGGTCTGGATGTGGTACTTCAGTTTCTGCGCGCGCTCACCCGCGCGGTACTTCTCGCGCAGAGTCACGGCCCAGATGCGGCGGGCCACGCGGCCGATCACGGCGTACTCCGGGTCCATCCCGTTGGAGAAGAAGAACGACAGGTTGCGCGCGAACTGGTCGATGGGTAGCCCGCGAGAAAGGTAGTACTCCACGAACGTGAAGCCGTTGGCCAGGGTGAAGGCCACCTGCGTGATGGGATTCGCGCCGGCCTCGGCCATGTGATAGCCGCTCACGCTGACCGAGTAGAAGTTCGCCATGTCGTACTCGCAGAAGTACGCCTGGATATCGCCCATCATCTTCAGCGCGAACTCAGTGGAGAAGATGCAGGTGTTCTGCGCCTGGTCCTCCTTCAGGATGTCCGCCTGCACCGTGCCACGCACGACACGCAACGTGTCCGCCTTGATCTGCTCGTAGGTCTCCCGCTCCAGCAGGCGGTCGCCCGTGATGCCCAGCAGGCCCAGTCCCAGCCCGTCGTGCCCGGCCGGCAGCTCGCCGCGGTAGGCGGGGGCCTCCGCGCCGCGCTCGGCAAAGAACGCGGCCATGCGCTGCTGCGCCGCCTCCCACTGGCCCGTGGCCTTAAGGTGGCGCTCCACCTGCTGGTCCACGGCCGTGTTGAGGAAGAAGGCCAGCATCACCGGCGCCGGGCCGTTGATGGTCATGGAGACGGACGTGGCCGGATTCACGAGATCGAAGCCCGAGTAGAGCCGCTTCATATCGTCCACTGTGCAGATGGACACGCCCGAGTTGCCCACCTTTCCGTAGATGTCCGGCCGCGGGTGCGGGTCCTCCCCGTACAGGGTCACCGAGTCGAACGCCGTGCTGAGGCGCTTGGCCGGCATGCCCGCCGAGATAAAGTGGAAGCGCCGGTTGGTGCGCTCCGGCGGCCCTTCCCCGGCGAACATGCGCGTGGGCTCCTCCTCCTGCCGCTTGAAAGGGAAGGCCCCGCCCGTGAACGGATAGCGACCGGGCGTGTTCTCCAGCATCAGCCAGCGCAGGCGGTCGCCCCAGTCCGTGTAGCGCGGCATCACCAGCTTGGGCACCCTGGTGTGCGAGAGCGTCTGCACGTAGTTCTGCACCGTGATCTCGCGGTCGCGCACGCGGAACGTGCTGGCGTCCTCCGCCAGCGCGGCCTTGCGCGCGTCGAAGCCGGCCAGCTCCTGGCGCCAGTGCAGCGCAATGCCCTCCAGCGCGGCGTGATAGGCCTCGGCCAGTTGCCGCGCCGTGTCGTCCTGCGGCACCTGCTCCAGCCCGCGCGGCCCCTCCGGCACGGGCACGCCCAGGGCCTCCAGGGCACCGCGCAGGGCGCACGCGCGGGAGGCCAGCGCCGCCTGGCGCTCCGCCTCCTCCTCGTGCTGGCGCACGGTATCCGCGATCTCGGACAGATAGCGCACCCGGCGTGGCGGGATGATCACCGCCGCGGGATCGTCCGGCGTGGTGGAGGGCTCCAGCGTGCTGGCCCAGCCCAGCTCCAGCTTGTCGTTGAGCCGCCCCACAAGCGCCTTGTAGAACAGGTCCGTGGCCGGATCCTGGAAGCGGCTGGCCACCGTGCCGTAGACGGGCAGCTCGGCCTCGGGCGCATCGAACAGCCCGCGGTTGCGACGCACCTGCTTGCGCACGTCGCGCAGGGCGTCCGCAGAGCCCTTCTTGTCGAACTTGTTGATGGCGATGAGGTCGGCGTAGTCCAGCATGCCGATCTTCTCGAGCTGGCTGGCCGCGCCGAACTCCGCGGTCATCACGTACAAGGTGAAGTCCGCCAGGTCCACGATCTCCGTGTCGCTCTGCCCGATGCCGGCCGTCTCCACGATCACTAGGTCGTAGTCCGCCGCTTGGCACAGCGCCACGCCCTGCCGGATGCTGCGCGAGAGCGAAAGGTTTTCCTGCCGGGTGGCAATGGAGCGCATGAAGGTGCGCGGCGTGTTGATGGCGTTCATGCGGATGCGGTCGCCCAGCAGCGCGCCACCCGTGCGGCGCTGGGTGGGGTCCACGGAGAGGATCGCCACGCGCTTGTCCGCGAAGTCCAGCAGGAAGCGCCGCACCAACTCGTCCGTGAGACTGGACTTGCCCGCACCGCCCGTGCCGGTGATGCCCAGCACGGGAATGCGCCGCTGTGCCGTGCGCTTCGCGGCCAGTTCCGCCACGCGATGGCCGAAGAACTGCGCAGCCTCGTCGTTGACCCGCCCCAGCTCGCGCCACTCCGCGAAGGTCAGCAGCCGCGCCAGGGCCTGCACGGCCCCGCGGCCGGCGCCGTCGTCCGCGCCATTGCCCGCGGCCGCGAGACGCGCCAGCTCGCGGTCGGGCTGAATCTCCTGCGGCACGTCACAGGCCCGCACGAGGTGCTGGATCATGCCCACAAGCCCCAGGCGCTGGCCATCTTCCGGCGAATAGATCTTGGTGACGCCGTAGGCCTCCAGCTCGGCGATTTCCTCCGGCACGATGGTTCCACCGCCCCCGCCGAAGACCCGCACGTGGTCCGCGTCGTTCTCCCGCAGCAAGTCCACCATGTAGCGGAAGAACTCCATGTGCCCGCCCTGGTACGAGCTGACGGCGATGCCCTGGGCGTCCTCCTGAATGGCGGCATCCACGATCTCCTGCACGGAGCGGTTGTGGCCCAGGTGCACCACCTCGGCGCCCTCGCGCTGCATGATGCGGCGCATCACGTTGATGGCCGCGTCGTGGCCGTCGAAGAGACTGGTGGCCGTCACCACACGGACGGGATTGCGGAGTTCGGATCGTTCCATGCCGGGTGTCTCAGCTCGCGTTGAAGCACTCTGCCTACGGTTTCCATCGCACGAGGCCTGGTGCGTCGTGATGCGCGCCGGGGCCACTTCGTCATCTAGCCACTCCCATTTCTGGTTGCGGCATCTTCCTCCTCGGCGCGGATCAGCCGCTCCAGCAGCGGCAGCCGGTCGTTGCCCCACAGCATTTCCTCGCCATAGAAGAACGTGGGCGCGCCAAACACGCCCCGCGTCCAGGCGGCCTCCGTTTCGTCGATCAGGCGCTGCTTGAAGGCCGGCGTCGCGATGGCCGCGTGGAAGACGCGCACGTCCTCGCCCACACCATCCACGATTTCCGCCAGCACCCCATCGTCGAACAGGTCCCGTCCTTCCACGAAGTGCGCGCGGAAACAGGCGTGCACGTAGGGCTCAAACGACGGCCGCCCGTGCAGGTACAACGCTCCGCGCGCCGCCTTGAGCGAGTTCGCGGGCACCTCGGCCCAATGGCGCAGGGGTATGCCGTGCAACCGCGCCCAGCGGAAGCAATCCGTGCGCGCATAGGCACCCCGCAGGCCATCCACGTACAGCGGCCGCGAACCCGTGCGGCGCAGGATCGGCCCCAGCATGAACGGCCGCCAGACCAGCGGCACCCCCAGCCGGCCACACAATTCCCCGATCACCTCGCTGCTCAGGTAGCTATACGGCGAGGCCAGTTCGAAATAGAACTCCACCGGCTGCGCAGCCATCAGCAGGCCCCCGCTCTCCTGGGGGCAACCACCTCGGCTTCCGCCGACTCGAGCAGAGTCAGCAGCGCCTGCGGGGTCTCCAGACAGGCCAGCGCCCCACGCTCCCGCGCGGCGGCCGCGAAGGCCTCGCGCTCGCCCGGCGCCTTGCACCACAGCACGCCGGCGAAGGCCATGCCCGTGGCATGGGCGGCACCCAGGTCGTCCAGAGAATCGCCCACGTACAGGCTGTCCCGCGGCGCCACGCCCAACTGCGCCAACGCCAGTTGCAGGCCCGCCGGATCGGGCTTGGGCCGCTGCACGTCCTCATCCGTCACCACCGCCTCGAACGGCCCCAGCGCGCAGTGGGCGGCGGTGATCTCCCACGCAGGCCGTGATTTGCCCGTCACCAGGCCCAGCCGCCGCTCCTCGCCGCGCAGGGTCGCCAGCAACTCCGGCACGCCCGGATAGACTCCCTCGCAGCGCTCGGCGTGGAGGCGGCCGTAGTGCTCGATGAACGCGCGGTGATACGCGGGTGCCGCCTCGGCCCCCACCGCGTTGTGGAGCAGGCGGATCTCGGACGTGGGCCGCAGCACGCGCAGGTCCTCCATCGTCAGCGGACGGCCGAAGTGGGGCGCCAGCGTGCGGCGATATGCCTCCACATAGAGCCACCAAGTGTCGACGAGAGTCCCGTCCAGGTCGAACAGCACGCAGCGCACAGCTTACTCTCCCGTTGCCCGTCCGGCCTTGGCGGCTAGCCCCGCCAGCCGGTTGCGGATGTGCTGGCGATAGGACAGCAGATCCTCCCGCAGCCTGGCCAACTCGCGCATCTGCTCATCCAGCACCTCCAGGTGCTGGCCCAGCTTGCCGTCCAGCACGCCCAGCATGGCCTGCGTGGAGCGCTGCAGCTCGAAGACCTCGTTCAACTCCGCGATCTCCTCCAGCGTGAAGCCGAGGCGCTTGAGCCGACCGATGAAGCGCAGCCGCTCCAGCGCGTCCGGGCCGAAGACCCGCCGCCCGCCCGCATAGCGCCGCGCCGTGCGCAGCAGGCCAATCTCTTCGTAGTAGCGCACGGTACGCGTGCTGACGCCCGCCGCACGCGCCAGGCTGCCGATAGGAACAGCACTGCCCTCTCCGTGCGGCACCTCCTGCTCGGCGGAGCCGGCTGCGGACTCCGTGAGCGAATGCTCGCGGGGGTGACTGACGGCCTTCATGGAGGATGGCACTCCAGTTGGCAGAATCCAGGCGGTGTGATTTGACTCACGATATGGTATTTGCCAGTTTGCGTCAACTGAATGTCGGTGACCTGAGACCGGCTCTCAATGGGCGTTGGCGGCCCGCCGCGCAACGGCGCAAAGCCCGTTTTCGCGGGAACTCCCACGCATTCCGGCTTGGCAGGAGCGCCTCGCCTGAGCTATGCTTATTAGCGGCAAATGGGGGCCGGAAGCAGAGCTGGGGCTGGCGCACATCAAGCAGCATCGCAGCCCTGCAGGGGCGAACATCACCGGACGCACAGGTCAGGCTATGGCCAAGGCGGATCGAGTCACACGCATTCCACCCAACCTCAGTTGCTTCACCTGCCAGTCGCGGGAACGCAGCGAGTGGTGTGCGCTCCGGAATGACGATCTCGATCTGCTGAACCGGTCGAAGATCACGGTCAACTACCGCCCGGGCCAGAACGTGTACGGGCAGGGCAATCCCTGCAGCGGCATCTACTGCATCGAGGAAGGCACAATTGCCATCCGACGCGTGGATGCGCAGGGCAACTCGATTCTGATCCGCCTGGCGCACGCCGGCCAGACCGTGGGCTACCGCGACTTCTTTGGGGGCGAGGGCCACACCGGCAGCGCCGAAGCGCTCTCGCCGGCGCGTGTGTGCCACGTGGACGGCCAGGCACTGCGCCAGATGCTAAGCCACAATCCGGCTCTGGGCCTGAACTTCCTCACCCACCTGGCCGAAGACCTGGACAACGCGGAAGAATCGATCCTGCAGAACTCCGCTTTATCCGTGCGCACCCGGCTGGTACACCTGCTGCTCACGCTGAAAGACCGCTTTGCCGACGCCACGGACGACGGCACAATCGTGCTTTCTCTGCCGCTGGCGCGCCAGGATCTGGCCGCGCTGCTCGGCACGCGGCCGGAGACCATCGCCCGCACGATCCACGCCCTGGAGACCGACAGCGTGGCCACCTTCTCGGGCCGCACCGTGCGCATCCCCGATCTGGACATGCTCCTCAACGAGATCGAGCCGTACATCTAGGCGGCTCCCTTCCTATCGCAGGCCCGGCCCCGCACCCGCCCACGAGCCGGTGGGACGCCCCCGCACCGCATCAGCTCCGTTCCGGACCGTCACCCGCCCGGGGGATTGAACTCCAGGGTCGTCGGCGGTGCATCATCCAAGGTGTGCAGACAGCGGATCAGGTAGGAAGTGGCCGCGGAGCTGCCAGCGGCAGCGCTCGCCTTCGTCCAGGCATTGGGGGGCAGACTGGACAGGTCCAGATCCGGCGCCAGGCTGTACGCCTTGAGCATGGTCTGCACGTCGCGGTTGGTGAGGCCCGTCTGGCCGGTCTCCAGCGGATACATCACATCCGCGGGGTCGAAGCTGTGGCTCCAGACGCCCAGCATGTGCCCCCACTCGTGCGTGGTGATGGTGCGCAGTTCCTGATCCTGGTGGGAGGGCGTCCCGGGGCAGTTGTTGCACTGGGTCGTCATCACGATGAAGCGGGACACGGCCGCCGGAAGCTGCGCAATGGCCGCGAAGCCCACCACACCGGACGGCACCGCATAGCCTGAAGAGCCGAAGCCGTCATCCCAGATCACGCGCACGTCGTCGCTGGATGACGAGGACACGATGGTCACCGTGAGCCCCAGCAGGCTGTGCACGGGTGCCCACGCGTTGATCCCGTCCATCACGTCCTGCCGAAAGCTGGGCAGGCAGCCCGTAACGAAGGGCGTCATGCAGTCAGGCACCTCCACCGTGATCGTGCTGTTGGACTCCCAGTGGATCACGTAGCCCTGCGGCGCGAAGGGGTAGTAGTCCCGTGCCTGGGTGGCCGAGCCCGACTGGGTCGGATCCGGCAGCAGGTCGCCGCCGCAGCCGGCCGCCAGCATGCCCAGTGCCACCGCCGCAAGCAGGGCCAGCAGGGGGGGCAAGCGCAGGTTCATGACGAGCGATCTCCTTCAGCCGGCCCGCCGGCCGGACTCAAAACAGCACCGCAAGGGTGAGCACATAGGCGAGCCCGCCCACGTTGAAGACGGACGCCACCGGCCGCTGTGCATCGTCCAGGGCGGGGCG
>DATFMP010000059.1:0-114728 GCA_035266845.1 bacterium | reverse complement strand
GGCGGAACACGAGCTGATCATCGGAATCGACCTGGGCACCACCAACAGCCTGGCGGCCGGCGTCACCGAGCACGGCCCGGAGGCCCTGCGTGCCCCCGGCGGCGGGGCCATCGTGCCCTCCGTGCTGCTGCGCGAGGACGGCCGCTGGACGGTGGGCGACGACGCCCGCGAGGCGCGCACGCGCGTGCCGGAGCAGGTGGTGTTCTCGGTGAAGCGGCTGATGGGGCGCGACTACGACGACCTGCAGGCGGACCTGGAACACCTGCCCTACACCATCCGCGCCGCCCAGCGCGGGCTGGTCAAGGTGCACGTGGGCGAGGAAGCCTGGACGCCGCAGGAGCTCTCCGCCGAGATCCTGAAGGCCGTGAAGGCCCGCGCGGAGCGGGCGCTGGGCGAGTCCGTGCACAAGGCCGTGATCACCGTGCCGGCGTACTTCGACGACGGGCAGCGCCAGGCTACGCGCGATGCCGGGCGCATCGCGGGACTGGAGGTGGTGCGCATCATCAACGAGCCCACCGCCGCGGCCATCGCCTACGGCCTGGACCAGAAGCAGAGCGGCGCCGTGGCCGTGTACGACCTGGGTGGCGGCACGTTCGACATCAGTATCCTCCAGCTCAGCGGCGGCGAGGGCGCCAGCTCCCTGTTCAAGGTGCTCTCCACCCATGGCGATACGCACCTGGGTGGGGACGACTTCGACGCGCTCATTGCCGCGGAGCTGCGCCGGCGCCTGCAGGCCGCGCACCCGCAGGCCAGCCTGGAGGGAGCGCTGACCAGCCACCTGCTGCGCAAGACCGCCGAGCTGATCAAGATCGAGCTGAGCCGTGCCCCGGAGACGCCCTACACGCTGGAGCTGCCCGGGCAGGGCATCGCCTTCAGCGACACGTTCACGCGCGAGACCCTGGACGCGCTGATCGCGCCGCTGGTGGAGCGCACGCTGGCCTCCTGCCGCGCCGCGCTCAAGGCCGCCGGGAAGGCGCCCGCGGATGTGGATGACGTGGTGCTGGTGGGTGGCTCCTCGCGCATCCCGCTGGTGCGCGAGCGCGTGGCAGCGCTGTTCGGCCGGGCGCCCAACGTGGCCATCAATCCGGACGAGGTGGTGGCCATCGGCGCGGGCATCCAGGGGCACCTGCTGGCCGGGGGCCGGCGCGACTTCGTGCTGCTGGACGTGATTCCGCTGGCCCTGGGCATCGAGACGCTGGGCGGCACCTTCTCCAAGCTCGTCACGGCCAACTCCACCATCCCGGCCGAGGCCACGGAGCTGTTCACCACTTACGTGGACAACCAGACGGGCGTGGACATCAACATCTTCCAGGGCGAGCGCGAGTTCGTGAAGGACTGCCGCAGCCTGGGGCGCTTCCGGCTGAAGGGCATCCCGCCCATGCCCGCCGGGCTGCCCCGCGTGCAGGTCACCTTCCACGTGGATACCAACGGCATCCTCAACGTGAGCGCCCGGGAGGAGCGCAGCGGCCAGCAGGCCAGCATCGAGGTGATCCCCAGCCACGGCCTGACCAACGACGAGATCGACCAGATCATGGACGACGCCGTGGAGCATGCCGTGGACGACCTCAACGAGCGCCAGCTCGTCGAGTTCCGCAACATGGCCGAGGCCGTGTTCCGCGGCATCGAGAAGGTCTGGGACGAATCCCGTGCGCTGCTCAGCAAGCCGCAGCAGGCGCAGATCCGCCAGCAGATGGACGCGGTGCGCGAGCGCAGTGCCGGCAAGGACCCCGTCGCGCTCAAGCGCGAGATGGACCGCCTGGGCGAGTTGACCCAGCCCCTGGCCGACGCCATCATCAGCCGCGCCGCGCTCACCGAGCTGCGCCGCTTCTTCGAGGAAACCCGCCCCGGCCAGTAGGAGCCCCATGCCGCTGAAGTGGACCGACACCGAGGAGATCGCCATTCAGCTCCACGAGGCCGAGCCGGAGCTGGACCCGCTCACCGTACGCTTCACCGACCTGCGCGACAGGATTCTGGCCCTGCCGGACTTCTCCGACGACGTGCAGCGCCTCAACGAGAAGATCCTCGAAGCGGTGCAGATGGCTTGGTACGAGGAGTACCAGGACGCGCAGGGGTAGGGATACTTCGGTTCTGGCTGGAAGCCTGCCGCTGTTCCAATGCGGGGGCATGGGGGCAAAGCCCCCATTGGCCGTGCTGCCCTGCAAAACGCAGGCTAATCCGGCCGGGTGCCCGCCACGGACGGACGCTGGTCGAGGCGGGCCATCAGGGCCTCCAGGCGCGGGCGGCCCCGCCACGCGAAGATGTCGAAGTGCTCCCCAAACTGCAGCACGCTCACCAGGGCTACGTCCTGCACGGAGAACCAGCCGGGGATGAGCCCCTCCGGCTGTGCGCGGGGCTCCAGCCAGTCCAGGATACGCGCGATGCGCTGTTGGTGCCGCTGCAGGTAGGGTGACTGCGTCGGCGTGACACCGTCCATACCAAGCTGGCGCAGGTTCACCGCAGCCTCCAGCAGGGCGTCCAGCACGCCCAGCAGCCCGCGGTCGGCCCAGGCGTGCTCCGCGCGCGCCACGGCGGGGGCCAGCAGGGGCCGCGGGGCGTCCGCCGCGCGGTCCGCGTAGGTGGCCAGTAGGTACTCGATGATCAGGTTGGACTCGCACAGCACGCGCCCGCCGTCCTCCAGGATGGGCACGCGCAGGGCCGGGTTGCGCCCGGCCAGTTCCGCCAGCGGCTTCTGCGAGGCGCCCGCGGTGTCGCGGTCGTAGGGCAGGCCCTGCTCGGCCAGCACAATGCGCACCTTCCGGCCGTAGGGTGTGCGGTTGCTAGCGTGCAGCTTCATAAGGATTCCACACGGTTGCAGGGGCAATGCGTCGGCAAAGGCCCTATTTTACGGAGCTGGCACTCGATGAGGCGCGCGCGCCCGCCGCCGACGTGGTATGCTGAACCAGCAGGTGATGGGTGCATCGTCCTGGGAGAAGCGCCGTGGGTATCACCATCTCCCAAGGAGGAAGTCATGGGCAAGTCAAGACTGCTGCGATGGGCTGTCCTGCCGGTGCTCGCACTGGCATTGGCCCTGATCGGGTGCTCGAAGGACAACAATTCGCCGACAACGACCGGCGATGTCTTCACCGTGAGCTTCGACGGGGGTGCCGCGACGACCTATACGGAAGCGGCTGCCGACAATACCTACGGCTACGAACCGTACATCGTGGCGTGGCTCGACACGGTTAACACGCAGATCCACGTGATCGTCGCCAGCGGGGTGTCGGGTACGGGCGTGGGCCTGATCGTAGCCGCGACCTACGATCCGCCGACTGCCAGTGGCGTCCCCGTGGGGTTGAACGAAGTGCGGTACGAGGAGAACTGGAACGGAGCAGCGGACCCACTGTACCTCGACGACGTCAACGGAACCATCACCATCACCACCGTCCCGAACGCGGTAGGTGATCTCGTGGAGGGCACGTTCGACGGCTTCACGGGGTTCACGCCGGCGGGCGGCCCCTATACCACGCTGAGCGGCACCTTCAAGGCCACCCGCGGGCCTGACGACCTGTTCTGAGTGTCGCACTCCTGGCGGCCGCGGGCGCGAAGTCGCAGCCCGCGGTCGTCATGTCCGTTGGCCGGTGCTCATTCCGTCAGCATGGTCACCACCTGCACCGGGGAGTGCAGGGTGCGGTGCACGGGGCAGCGGTCCGCGATCTCCATCAGCCGCTGGCGCTGGGCGTCGTCCAGGTCGCCCTCGATCGTGATCAGGCGCTCGAAGCGGTCCAGCCGGGTGGGTCGCGTTTCCGTGCCCGCGCTGTCCTCCGCATGCACCTTGGCGTGGGTCAGGCGCACGCTCACGTGGCGCAGCGGCCACTGCTTGCGGTCCGCGTACATGCGCAGGGTCATGGAGGTGCAGGTGCCCAGCGCCGCCATCAGCAGGTCGTAGGGGTTGGGCCCCGTGTCGTGGCCGCCGGCGGTCTCCGGCTCGTCGCCCCGCAGCGCGTGGCCGCTGGCGTTGACCACCTGAGCGTAGGGCCCGTCGCCGCTCTCGGCCACCCGCACGACGCCCCGCTCGCCCGCCTCGCTGGGGCCCTGCTCCAGCGTGCCCTGCTCCCCAGCCACGTAACGCGAGGCCCAGGCCGCCAGCACCGTGGCCACGTAGGCCGAGTCCGCCCTGCGCGAGAGCAGGTGGTCCGCGTGATCCAGCGAGACGAAGCTCTTCGGGTGCTTGGCCGCCACGAAGATGCGCGTGGCGTTGTCGATTCCCACCACCTCGTCGAAGGGACTGTGCATCACCAGCAGCGCCTTGCGCAGCTTGCCGATGGAGGCCTGCATGGGCTGGGTGGCGATGTCCTCCAGAAACTGCCGCGAGACGGTGAAGGTGCGCCCGCCCAGGGTTACCTCCGCCTCGCCACGCTCCTCGATCTCCGCGCGCCTGTCCTCGATCTGGCGCGCAACGTGCTCCGGATCGCAGGGTGCGCCGATGGTGGCCACGGCGGCGGCCTCCGGCACGCGGGCCGCCGCGCGCAGCACGGCCGCTCCGCCCAGGGAATGCCCGACCAGGATCTGCGGAGGATCGTAGTTCGTTTTCAGGTACTCCGCCGCGGCCACCAGATCGTCCACGTTGGACGAGAAGTTGGTGTTGGCGAAGTCCCCCTCGCTGCCGCCCAGGCCCGTGAAGTCGAAGCGCAGCACGGCGATGCCCTGCTCCGCCAGCGCCGAGCTGATGCGGGCCGCGGCCAGCGTATCCTTGGAGCACGTGAAGCAGTGGGCGAACAGCGCATAGGCGCGCGGCCGGCCCTGCGGCTTGTCCAGCCGCGCCGCCAGCAGCTCGCCCCGTGCATTGGGAAACTCCAGCTTCTCGCTTGTCGTGGCCATGATCTGAGATGCCTCCGCGCTACGGGCCGTGGGCGCTCTCTGCGCGCCGAATAGCCGCAGGCTAGCATGCGGCGGCACGGCCGCCAACGGGTCGCAGGGCAGCTGGGCAGGCAGCCGTTGCAATCCGGGGCGTGCTGCGGTGTGATGGCCGCGTCGTCGAGCCCAGCACCCACCCACCCGCCGGAGAGCCACCGCCATGGACTTCGCCCTATCGCCCGAGCAGGAACGCTTCCAATCCACCGCCCGCATCTTCGCCGAGCGGCGCCTCGCGCCGGCCTACCTGCGCGGCGACCGCGAGGATGCGCTGGACCGGGACATGGTGCGCGAGATGGGCGAGCTGGGCCTGATCGCGCCCGTGCTGCCGGAGGCCATGGGTGGCCTGGGTCTGGACGCGGTCACCATGGGCCTGCTGGTGGAGGAGGTGTCGCGCGGGGACTTCAACGTGGGCTACGTGCAACTGCTGGGGGCGCTCAACGGGCAGATACTGAACCGCCACGCCACGCCGGAGCTGGCGGCGGAGTGGGGGCAGCGCCTGTGCCGGGGCGAGGTGCTGCTGGCGCTGGCGCTCACCGAGCCCGCGGCCGGCTCGGACGCGGCGCACATCGCCCTCAAGGCGCGCCCCGCGGGCGATCACTACGTGTTCAACGGAGAGAAGACGTCCATCTCCTTCGCGCACCAGGCCGATGCAGCCGTCGTGTTCGCGCGCACGGGGGAGGAAGGCGACGGCGCCCACGGCGTGAGTGCCTTCCTGGTGCCGATGGACCTGCCCGGCATCCACCGCACGCGCTTCGACGACGTGGGCTCGCACACGGTGGGGCGAGGCTCCATCTTCTTCGAGGACGTGAAGGTGCCCGCGGAGCTGCGGCTGGGGGACGAAGGGCGGGGCTTCACGCAGGTCATGCAGGGCTTCGACTTCTCCCGCGCGCTGATCGGTCTGCAGTGCCTGGGCGCCGCGGCGGCCTCCCTGCAGGAGACCTGGAGCTACGTGACCGAGCGCAAGGCCTTTGGCCAGCCCGTGGTGCGCTTCGAGGGCGTCTCGTTCCCCCTCGCCGAGGCCGAGACGCAGCTCGAAGCGCTGCGCCTGCTCTGCTACAAGACGCTCTGGCTGAAGGACCAGGGCAAGCCGCACACGGCCGAGGCCGCCATGTGCAAGTGGCTGGGCCCCAAGACGGCCTTCGACGTGATCCACGCCTGCCTGCTGGCCCATGGCCACGCGGGCTACGGCAAGGAGACGCCCTTCCAGCAGCGTCTGCGCGACGTGATGGGCCTGGAGATCGGCGATGGCACGGCCCAGATCATGAAGCTCATCATCGCCCGCGAGCGCGTGGGCCGCGTGGCCGTGCCGTATTAGGCACGGCCACGGCGCAGCCCTACCACAGACCGAGCACCTTCCACCACAGGCCGCCCAGGCCCACCCAGATCACGATGTTGATGACGCTGATCAGGAAGCCGAGCCCCCACCAAGTGCCGAGCTCCACATAGCCTGCGCCGAAGTACACCGGCGCCGGCCCGGTGGCATAGTGTGTGAGGCTGCTGAACAGGTTGCTGGAGAAGGCCAGCACCAGCGCGGCCAACAGCGGCGGTGCCCCCAGTCCCAGCGCCACGGCCAGGAACGCAGGGTACATGGCGCTGATGTGTGCGGTCTGGCTGGCGAAGAAGTAGTGGCTGTAGAAATACACCAGCACCAGGATTGCGAACGCCGTGACCCAGTACGTGCCGGCCACCAGGCCGCCCATCTCCTTGCTGAACCACGGGATGAGGCCCAGCTTGCTGAGGAACGTGGCCATCATCACCAGCGCCGAGAACCACACCAGCGTGTCCCAGGCGCCCCGTTCCTCCAGCAGATCCTGCCAGGTCAGCACGCCTGTGAGCAGCAGCACCAGCAGGCCGGTCAGCGCGGCCGTGGTGGCGTTGAGATCGCCCAGTTGGGGGGCGAAGATCCACAGCACCAGCAGCAGCACGAAAGTAGCCAGCATGATCCACTCCCGCGGGGCCACCGGCCCCATGCGCTGCAGCTCCCGGTGCGCCAACTGAGTCGCAGCCGGGGTTTCCTTGATCTCCGGCGGATAGAGCACGTAGATCACCCAGGGGATGACGATGAGGCTGGCGATGCCGGGCAAGGCCGCGGCCAGCGCCCAGGTGCCCCAGCTCAGCGTGATGCCCTGGTCCGCTGCGAACTTGACGATCAACGGGTTGGCCGCCATGGCCGTGAGGAACATGGCGCTGGTAATCACGGTGCCCTGGAATGCCGTCGTGGCTAGGTAGGCGCCGATCTTCCGCGCCGTCCCGGTGCTGGGTTCGCTCTGGAAGGCATTCGCGAGCGCACGCATGATGGGGAATACCACGCCCCCGGCCCGCGCTGTGTTGCTGGGGATGGCCGGCGCCAGCACCAGATCGGCGGCCACCAGCCCATATCCCAGCCCCAGCGAGCGCTTGCCCAGCAGGGCGACGAACAGGAAGGCAATGCGGCGCCCCAGCCCGGTCTTGATGAAGCCGCGGGCGATGAAGAACGCCGTTACGATGAGCCAGATCGTCGAGTTGGCGAATCCGCTCAGGGACTCGCCGATGCTGAGTGTGCGCGTGAGCGCCGTGACGGCGATGGCGATCATCGCCATCGCACCCATCGGCAGGGCCTTGAGAATGATGCCGACGATGGTGGCGATGAAGATCGCCAACAGGTGCCAGGCCCTTACGTCAACGGCGGCGGGGTGTGGCAGCAGCCAGAGCACGATGCCAACCAGCACCGTGACCAGCGCGGGAATGGGCTTGAGCGTGGCAGACATGCCAGTCTCCTGCGGCAAGGGGAGTGGACCACGCAGTGTGGATGCCAACGGGAGAGCGCCGGGGGCGACGTGGCCCAGTTGCTACCATTGTGGCCCGAACGGCGCGGGCTGCATTGACGAAAAGCAACCCGCGACCGAAGGGATGTGAACCTTCGGTGGGCGGTCAGTCCGCCGCGGCGGCGCCGGCCAGGGCGCCCGGCGGTTCGCCGGGCAGGGCGGCCATGATGGCGCGGATCGCCGTCTGGTCGTCCGCGGAGGGAAAGCCCCAGTCCGGCCGGTAGCCGAACAGCTCCTTCACCGGCCGGCTGCCGAAGGCGCCGTCCAGGAACTCCAGGTGCTCCCCGGACACCAGCGACGGGTGCGGCACGCCGCAGGAGCGGCACAGCGCCAGCACCTCCTTGCGCAGCGTGGTGAGGTAGTTGGCCAGCCGCGCCGATTTCAGCGTGGGGTCCAGCCCGCGCATCAGCCAACGGTTCTGCGTGGCCACGCCCGTGGGGCAGTGGCCCGTATGGCAGCGCTGGGCTTGGATGCAGCCGATGGAGAGCATCGCCTCGCGCGCCACGTTCACCAGATCGCAGCCCAGCGCGAAGGCCACCAGCGACTCCTGCGGAAAGCCCAGGCGCCCGGAGCCGATGAACACGATCTGCTCGGCCAGGCCGCGCTCCGCGAACACACGGTAGACGCGGCTCATGCCCATCTTGAAGGGCAGCGAGACGTGATCCGCGTAGGCGAGTGGCGCCGCGCCCGTGCCGCCCTCGCCGCCGTCGATGGTGATGAAGTCCACGCTGCGCCCGGTGGTCTCGATGAGCCGCGCCAGATCGTGCCAGAAGCCCATCTCGCCCACGGCGGACTTGATGCCGACGGGCAGGCCCGTCTCCGCGGCCAGGTGCTCCACGAAGTCCAGCATGCTGTCCGCGTCGTGGAAGGCCGTGTGGGCCGAGGGACTCACGCAGTCCCTGCCCATGGGCACGCCGCGGATGGCGGCGATCTCCGGCGTGATCTTGGCCGCGGGCAGGATGCCCCCCTTGGAGGGCTTGGCGCCCTGGCTGAGCTTGATCTCCAGCGCGCGCACGGGCGCCGCGGTACAGGTTTCCTGCAGGCGCTCCAGGTTGAAGCGCCCCTGCTCGTCGCGACAGCCGAAGTAGGCCGTGCCGATCTGCCACACCAGGTCGCCCCCGCTCCGATGGTACGGCGAGACGGCGCCCTCGCCCGTGTTGTGCAGCGCGCCGCAGAGCTTCACGCCCTGGTTGAGCGCCGCCACGGCGTTGCCGCTCAGCGAGCCGTAGCTCATGGCGGAGACGTTGAACACGGAGCCCGGCCGGAAGGCCTTGGCGCGCCCGCGGTGGCCGCCCAGCACCTTGGCGCAGGGAATGCGGTATTGCGGGTCGTGGTGTGCATCGCCCGGCACGGGCTCGTGCAGCGGGAAGGCCGCGTGCTTGACGATCAGGTAGTTGGGCGTCTGCTCCAGGTCGTTGTCCGTCCCGAAGCCGAAGTAGTTGTTGGCGTGCTTGGAGGAGGCATAGACCCAGCGCCGCTGGTCGCGGCTGAACGGGCGCTCCTCGTCGTTGTTGGTGACGATGTACTGGCGCAGCTCCGGCCCCACGGCCTCCAGCCAGTAGCGGAAGTGCCCGATGATGGGGAAATTGCGGACGATTGCGTGCGAGCGCTGGGTGGTATCGTGCAGCACCCACAGCACCAACCCCGCGCCCAGGGCGGACAGGATCCACAGCGTCATGGCAGCCACTCCGTGCGGCGGGAGCAGGCCCCGCGCCCTCCCGCGCCGCCTCCCCGCGGCGAACGGGCCGGGCACGGCCCCTCCCATTGCCGCCCCTTATAGCCTGACCGGCGCAAAAACGCCATTTTCCGTCGCAGATCGGGACACGCCACCCCGCACCGCGTTGCCCGGCAACCAGGGAGCAAGGCGCGTCCGCCGTCCCGGCAGGGCGCGGGACGGGGCGAAGGACTGTGCGGCTAGTGGTGCAGGATCTGGCTGAGGAAGAGCTTGGTGCGGTCTTCCTTGGGATTGGTGAAGAACTCCGAGGGCGGGGACTGCTCGACGATCTGGCCGCCGTCCATGAAGATCACGCGGTCGGCCACCTCGCGGGCGAAGCCCATCTCGTGGGTCACGACGATCATGGTCATGCCGCCGTGGGCCAGTTCGCGCATCACGTCCAGCACCTCCTTGATCATCTCGGGATCGAGGGCGGAGGTGGGCTCGTCGAAGAGCATGATCTTGGGCTGCATGGCCAGCGCGCGAGCGATGGCCACGCGTTGCTGCTGGCCGCCGGAAAGCTGGCCGGGAAACTTGTCCGCCTGGTCGGGGATGCCCACGCGGGCCAGCAGTTCCGCCGCGATGCGGGCCGCCTCGTCCTTGGGCATCTTCCGCACCCAGATGGGCGCCAGCATGATGTTGCGGAGCACGGTGAGGTGCGGGAACAGGTTGAACTGCTGGAACACCATGCCCACTTCGCGGCGGATGATCTCGATGTTCTTGAGGTCGCTGGTCAGCTCCGTGCCATCCACGATGATCTCGCCGCGCTGGTGCTCCTCCAGCCGGTTGATGGTGCGGATGAGGGTCGATTTGCCGGAGCCGGAGGGGCCGCAGATCACGACGCGCTCCTGGCGCCCGATGGTCAGGTCGATGTCCTTGAGCACGTGGAACTCGCCGTACCACTTGTTCACGCGCCGCATCTCGATCACGTTGGCCGGGCCGCCGTTTCCCATTGCTTGTTCCATGGCCGTCTCATCCCTTCGCAGTGGCTGCGCGGAGCAGCCGACGTACTCAGTGCCCCGTCTTCAGCCGCTTTTCCAACCGCATGCTGTAGCGGGACATGTTGAAGCAGAAAATCCAGTAGACCGCCGCGATGAACACGTAGGCCTCGATGTTGCGGCCGATCCACTGCGGGTTGGCCGTGGCCAAGCCGGCGATGCTGAGGAAGTCGATCAGCCCGATGATGCTCACCAGCGAGGTGTCCTTGAACAGGGCGATGGCCCCGCTCACGAGGGCGGGAATCATGATGCGCAGCGCCTGGGGTAGCACGATGAAGCTCATCGTCTGCCAGTAGCTCAACCCCACGGCGTGGGCCGCTTCCTCCTGTCCCCTGGGGATGGCCTGCAGGCCGCCGCGCACCACCTCGGCCAGGTAGGCGGAGGAGAAGAAGATGATCCCCACCTGCGCGCGCAACACCTTGTCCAGGTTGAAGCCCTCCGGGAGAAACAAGGGCAGCACCACCGAGGACATGAACAGCACCGTGATCAGCGGGACGCCCCGGATGATCTCGATATACACCACGCACAGCGACTTGATGATGGGCATCTTGGTGCTGCGCCGGCCCAGCGCCAGCAGAATGCCGATCGGAAACGAGGCCACGATGCCGAGCGTGCCCAGGATCAAGCTCAGCATCAGCCCGCCCCAGTTGGACGAGTCCACCAGCTTCATGTCCAGGAAGCCCAGGCCCCTCACCATCAGCAGCACCCACAGCGGCACGAGCAGCCACAGCCCGCGCACCCACCACGTGGCACGCACCCGGGGATGCAGCGATACCAGCCCCAGCACGATCACCACACCGAAGGCCAGCATGGGCCGCCAGCGCTCGTCGTAGGGATAGGTACCGAAGAGGAACAGGTACCAGTTGCTGGCCACGAAGGCCCAACAGGCGCCCGTGGAGTCCGCGCAGGCCTTGCGGTCGAACTGGATGTGCCCCGCCGCGTCCCGGTAATAGAGCGCCGCGTGCCAGAAACCCCACATCCAGAGGCCTGTCACGACCTCGTAGACGACCCACAGGGCCAGCAACGTGAGGATCGAGTTGTACCAGGTGTTGAACAGGTTCTGCCGTGCCCAGGTCCAGGCGGTGCGGGCCATCCTGGGTGCGCTGAACGGGAGAGGCTGGAGGGGCTGGCTGGCGTTCGTGCTCATCGCTCCACCAGTTTCACCTTGGTGTTGTACCAGTTCATGAACAGGGAGATCAGCAGGCTGAAGGTCAGGTAGACCATCATCCAGATCAGGATCACCTCGATGGCCTGCCCGCTCTGGTTGAGAATCGTTCCGCCGACGCTGACCAGGTCCGGGTAACCGATAGCGACGGCGAGCGAGCTGTTCTTCGTGAGATTCAGATACTGGCTGGTCAGCGGCGGTACGATCACCCGCAGCGCCTGGGGCAGCACCACCAGCCGCATGACCAGTCCCTTTCGCAGACCCACGGCCAAGGCCGCCTCGCGCTGGCCCTTGGAGACGGCCTGGATGCCGCTGCGCACCACTTCCGCGATGAACGCGCCGGTGTAGATCACCAGTGCGATCAGCACGGCGGAAAACTCCGGCGTGAGCACCATCCCGCCACGGAAGTTGAAGCCGTGCAGTTCGGGATAGCTGAACGTGAAGGGCTGCCCCAGCACCAGCCAGACCAAGCCCGGCAGCACGATCAGGATGCCCAGCGAGGGATAAAGCAGCGGCAGCTGCTCACCCGTTTGTTCCTGGCGCCGCTTCGCATAGTGGCTGTAGAGGTAGATCAGCACGAAGGCGGCCGCAATGGCGAGCATGAAGTGCGGCGCGGAAGCCTGCGGAATCGGGTCGGGGGTGTACACGCCTCGATTGTTCAGCTCGACCATGCCCAGTATCCCGATGCTGCGGCGCACCGGCGGCAGCGTATTGAGCACCAGGAAGTACCAGAACAGCATCTGCAGCAGCAGCGGGACGTTGCGGAAGATCTCCACATACGCCCCGGAGAGCTTGGCGACGAGCCAGTTGCTGGAGAGTCGGGCGATCCCGATGACGAGCCCCACGATGGTCGCCAGAATGCAGCCGATGAACGACACCTTGATCGTGTTCATCACGCCAGTGAGGACGGCGATCAAGTATGGCTTGGTCGCGTCGTACACCTCCGTCTGGAAGCTGCCGCGCGTCGCATAGAGCACCAGCACCGGCAGCACGAACACGAGCGCCACCACGCCTGCCTGCATGCGCAGGTCTTCGGCCAGCGGATGCCCGTGGCCCCGTCCCCAGTGCGCCAGCAGCACGGAGGCCACCCAGCCCAGCGCGATCGCCATCAGCAGGTAGAGGAACCCGCCCTGCAGCAGGGGGATGTGCGCCGTCTCCCCGATGGGGAAGTTCGCCTCGGTTGGCGGGAAGAGGAAACTGAAGCCGGAATGGATGCCCCGCTTGGCCAGGTTGTGCAGGGTGTTGTGCGCCACCCACCAGCCGAAGGCGACCACGCCGCCCAATGCGATGATCTGGTAGAGAGTCGCCCGGAATTCCGTCGTGCGCCAAAAGGCGGAGCGGGGTGCCTGGCCACTTTGTTCGGACATCATGCGCAATCTGCCTTCGCGGTACCGTCGGTCAGACTTCTCGGCCGGAGTCGCTGCTCATCGGTGCCAAGCGCTCTGGTTTGGTGTCTCTACGGAGCGGGGGTGGCTCGCCTTCCTGGGCGTGGCATCCTGCCCGATCCCGTTCGCCATGCGGCAACAAGGCGCGATCTCCGTGTCCCCCACGGCACGGAAAGCGGCCGTCAATTCGTTTCATACGGCCAGCCACCGCCAGGCAGAAACGGCCCGGCGGTGGCTGGATCCTATCGAATGCGCCCGAACGCCTAGCGGATGGGGGGGGCGTACAGGATGCCGCCCTTGCTCCACAGTTGGTTCAGGCCGCGGTCCAGACCGATCGGCGTGTTCGGGCCCAGGTCGCGATCGAAGATCTCGCCGTAGTTGCCCACCGCCTTGATGGCCTTGTAGGCCCAGTCATTGCTCAAGCCGATGTAAGAGCCGAATTCTCCCGTCACGCCCAGCATGCGCTGCACTTCGGGGTCTTTGGAGCTCTTGCGCATTTCATCCACGTTGGCCTGGGTAACGCCCTTCTCCTCGGCAATGATGAGAGCATTCAGCACCCAGCGCACCAAGTCGCCCCACTGGTTGTCACCGTGCCGCACGGTGGGGCCGAGGGGCTCCTTGGAGATCACTTCGGGCAGGATGATGTTGTCCTTGGGATTCTTCAGCGTCGGCCGGTAGGAGGCCAGGGACGAGCGGTCGGTCGTGTACACGTCGCAGCGGCCGGCGTCGTACGCCTTCAGCAGGTCGGGTGCCTGTTCCATCACGACGGCCTTGTACTTCATGCCGTTGCTTCGGAAGTAGTCCGACAGGTTCAGCTCGGTCGTGGTGCCCGTGGCCACGCACACCGAGGCGCCGTCCAGTTCCTTGGCGCTCTTGACGCCCAGCTCCTTGCGCACCATGAAGCCCTGGCCGTCGTAGTAGTTCACGCCGGAGAAGTCGAAGCCCAGCTTGGTGTCGCGTTCCATCGTCCAGGTGGTCGTGCGGTAGAGCAGATCCACTTCGCCCGATTGCAGCGCCGGGAAGCGCTCCTTGGCGGAGGTCTGCACAAACTTCACCGGCACGCCGATCGCGGCGGCAGTGGCTTTGCAGAAGTCCACGTCGAAGCCCTTGTAGTTGCCTTGCTCATCGGCATAGGCGAAGGCGGGGCTCTGCACGCCCACGCCGCACTTCAGGGCGCCGCGGGCTTTCACGTCCGACAGGGTTTTCTGCGCGCTGGCGAGCGGCGCGAACGCCATCAGCATCGCCAGTACGGTCAAGCCTGCAAGAAGTCTGGCTTTCATGTGTTCCCATCCTTTCCAAATGGATTGTGCAAGAGCGAACGTCCGCGGTCATCAGACAAGGGTTCCCCCGTGCATGTGCCTGTTCCCATGGTGGGACCGGGCAGTGCACGGCTTCACATAGCTTGCTGCCGTGGCCGTTCGCGGCGGATCGGAGCGGGGCCGCGTGGCACCGCCCGAGGGATCTTCGGCAGGCCTTGTCGTGCACCACCCCAAGACAGCGCAGCGACAATGATTGGGGCTCTGCCGGAATTTCGCGGCCATCATAGCCATCGAGTGCGGACAAATCAATCAACGGGGCACCGATCGCGATGAGGGCGGGCCATGGGCAATCGGGGAGCCGCACCGAGTGTCCGGGAATCGGCCCAGCTCGGTATCACGGCGCACCAGATGAAGTCGCCGCGGCGGGGCGGGGTGCAGGAGTGAGGGCACTCCGCCCCGCTGCGGCGCCGGGTGGTGACACCCGAACCGATCTGCTCCCGCTTCCAGAAGCGTGCCAAGCGGAGGGCCGTGCGGAGACCCGCGCCGGGCGGGCTTCGGGCGAGTGCCGTGGGCGCCGTGAGCGTCCAAATACCGGGCAATGCCCCGGTCGACTGCCCAACGCCCGGGCACGGGCCCCGGCCGTGAGCATATGGCCCGGGCCGCTCAGTCCAGCACGGCGATGGCTTCGACTTCGATGAGGAAATCCCGGTTGGCGAGGCTGCTGATGACCTGGAGCGTATTGGGCGGGAAGGGCTCGCGGAAGAACGTGTCGCGTACGGTGCGGTAGGCCTCGATGTCCCCGAAGTGCGTGAGCAGCGTGGTCATCTTGACGATGTTCTCCAGCCGTCCGCCGGCCTCCTCCACGATGTTGCGCAGATTGGTGAAGACCTGCCGGGCCTGGGCCTCCATATCGCCCCGGCCCACGACGTGACCGTCCGGGTCCAGGGCCACCTGCCCGGCGATGTACAGCGTGTTGCCGGCGCGGGCGCAGTGGGAATAGCCGCGCGTGGGGTGCACCCTCTTCAGTTCCAGAATCTCGTGTGCCATGGCGACCTCGCGTGTGAGTGGGATGCGGACGGCTGAGGCACCGCGGTCTGCCTCGGTGCCCCGGTTTGTGGTGACGGCTCCCTATCCCGTACGGCGCGCGCCTTGGGGGCGGGCGACGTCCAGGAATTGGGCGAAGAGGTTCTCGATCAGGCGCTGCCCCAACTCCTGCTCCAGGGTCAGGATGGACTCCGGGTGGAACTGCAGCGTGGTGATGGGGAGGTGCTTGTGGCGCAGGGCCATGATCACGCCGTCATCCGATTCCGCGGCAACTTCCAACTCCGGCGGCAGGCTCTCGCGCACCACGTACAGGCTGTGGTAGCGCGCCGCCGTGAAGGGATCGGGCAGCCCGGCGAAGATGCCCTGGCCGTCGTGGTGCACCCGGGTGGGCTTGCCGTGCCATGGGGTGTCCAGCACGGCCAGGCGGGCCCCGAAGTGCTCCGCCATGCCCTGGTGCCCCAGGCACACGCCGAACAGCGGCAGATCGAGCGCCAGCGCCCGGGCTACGATGCCGCCCACGCCACGCTCGGCCGGCGTGCCCGGCCCGGGGGAGAGGAACACCAAGTCTGGCCGCAGCTCGTCCAGCAGCGCATCCGGGAAGCCAGCGCGCACCGTGGTCACCTCCGCGCCGGTCACGCGCACGTAGGAGGCCAGCGTGTGCACGAAGCTGTCCAGGAAGTCCACGAACAGCACGCGGCGCCCCTGGCCCGGCTGCGTGGGCCGCGCGCCATTGCCCGGCCGGGGGGGCTTGGCGGATTTGCCCAGCGTGGCCTCCAGAAAGGCCTGGGCCTTGAAGCGGGTCTCGC
The DNA here is from genome assembly GCA_035266845.1 of bacterium. GTDB lineage: Bacteria > SAR324 > SAR324 > SAR324 > JACQKK01 > DATFMP01. The sequence goes on along the minus strand of DATFMP010000059.1, from coordinate 98,699 downwards.
GCTCTTCGGTGGCCGGGTCGGAATCGTAGAGCAGCGTGGCGCCCGCGCGCACCGAGGCCGTGCCGTGCTCCAGGTGCACGGTGCGCAGGGTCATGCCGGAGTTCAGGTTGCCATTGACGGAGAGGTAGCCGACGGCGCCCGCATACCAGCGGCGCGGGGACTTCTCCAGGTTCTCGATGGTCTGCAGGGCCACCGGCTTGGGCGCGCCGGTGACGGTGCAGGCCCACAGGTGCGTGGCGAAGGCGTCCAGCGCATCGTGGGGCTCGGCCAGCTCTCCCTCCACGTGATCCACCGTGTGCACCACACGGGAGTAGAGCTCCAGCATGCGCCGGCCGATCAGGCGCACCGTGCCCGGCACGCAGACGCGCGTCATGTCGTTGCGGTCCACATCCGTGCACATGGTCAGCTCGGATTCCTCCTTGTCGGAGGAGATCAGGGCCTTGATGTGCGCGGCGGTTTCCATGGGCGATTGGCCCACCGGCACCGTGCCGGAGATGGGGCTGGTCTCCACCCGCCGCCCGTTCACGCGCACGTACATTTCCGGCGAGGCCCCCACCAACTGTTCGCTGCCCATGTTGATGAGGAAGCTATAGGGACTGGGGTTGTTGCGGCAGATGGTGCGGAACAGCTCGGCGGGTGTGCCCGCGAAGGGCATGGAGAACGTCTGCGAGAGCACCACCTCGAAGAAGTCCCCCGCCTGGCAGCCCTGGCGGATCTGTTCCACTTTGAGGTCGAACTCGCCTGGTGCGTGATCGCACTGCATGGGTCCCGGCAGCGGCCGCGGCGGCTCGGGCAGGGTCTCGCCCCCCTGGCCGCCCGCGCGCGTGGAGCCGGCGGGTGCGTCGAAGTCGAACACGATGCGGCGCGCCTCCTCGCGGCGGCGATCCACCACCACCAGCTCGGTGGCAAAGAACAGGCAGCAGTCCACCTGCTCGGGGTCGCGCGCATGGCGCCGCTCCAGGGTCTCGAACTGGAACACCAGGTCGAACCCGAACGCGCCGTACCAGCCCAGGTCGCTCTGTTCGCAGGCCAGGTGCGCCTGCAGCGCCCGCAGCACGGAGAACAGGCTGGGCTGCCGCGAGCGCTCCTCCTCCGCAAAGAACGCCGGCGGCTCCACCACCTCGCCGTTCAGCGCGCTCGGGCTTTCCGCCAGCCCGCTGATGTGCGGGTGCCCCCGCAGCGGCGGGGCCATCAGCGTCAGCAGGCGCTCACCCTCGCCATTGAGCGCGCGCAGGGCGAAGTGCCGTCCCCGCATGGTCAGCTCCACGGGCGGATTCACGAAGCCGATGTCCCAGCGCGCGTAGCGGTCCGGCACCTCGTAGTTGCTGACGAACAGCCCGCCCTTGTGCCGGTCGATCGCGGCCCACACCGCGTCCAGCGCGGTCTGCGGGTCGATCGTCTCGGCGGTGCGGCGGCCGGCGATGCCACCGGCGGTCGTGAAGTTCTCGGTACTCATGGGTGCCCTCGCGCTGCTTGGGGGACGCCCTGTGGGCATCCCGGTGACCTGTGCCAAAAAACAAAAAAGCCGTGAAACCGGACTCCCAGAGGAGTGGTTTCACGGCTTTGACGATGCTGCCCGGCCCGCTATTGGGCGGACGTCACTATCCGTGCCCGGCTCCCCTGCACGCAGCGTTGCGCCAAGGCCACCAAGCCCCGCGCCGTGCTGGATTGCAGAGAATCGCCGGATGCATCTCGCTGACCCGTCATAGATTTGGTTGCGGCGCGAGGGCCGCCCACGGCCCTCGCGCCTTGGAGCACCTATGCCACAGTCCAGCGAGCCGCGCAAGCCGGGCCGGTGCCCCACCTACGTGCTTCAGGCAGAGATGCGCCTATGCCGGCGGGTACAACCCGGCCACGTAGTCCCCATAGCCGTTGTAGAGCAGCGTCGGTACACGTTCGCGCGTGCCGATGTCCTTTTCGAAGGCTTGCGACCAGCGCGGGTGGGGAATCTTGGGGTTCACGTTGGACTGGAAGCCGTACTCGTTGGGCACCATCGTGTGCCAGAAGGTCGCCGGCTCGTCCGCCACCAGCTCCAGCTTCACGATGGATTTGATGCTCTTGAAGCCATACTTCCACGGCACGATGAGGCGGATCGGGGCGCCGTGCTGGTTGGGTAGCACGTGGCCATAGATGCCTACGCCCATCAGCGCCAGCTCGTTGGTGGCCTCGGCCAGGGTGAGGCCCTCGGTGTAGGGCCAGGGCTCCCGCGATCCGAACCAGCCGCCCGGCTTCTGCTCGGGCGCTTCGGAGGGGCGCATGAAGGTGGTCATGCGCACAAACTTGGCGCCGGACTTCGGCCCCGCCTTCTTGATCAGCTCGCGCAGGGGGAAGCCCACCCAGGGCACCACCATGGACCACGCTTCCACGCAGCGGTGGCGGTAGATGCGTTCCTGCAGGGGCATCGTGCGCAGCAGTTCGTCCACGTCGTAGGTGTGTGGGTGATCCACCAGCCCGCTCACCTCCAGGCTCCAGGGCTCCGTCGTGAGCGCGGCGGCCTTGGCCCAGATGTCCTTGTACGTGCCGAACTCGTAGAAGTTGTTGTACTCGGCCGCCACCTTCTCGGGCGTCAGGGTGCGGCCCTTGGGCAGCGGGAATTGGGGGTCGCGCGGTGCATTCAGCTTGCGCAGGCCCTGCAGGGTCTGCTGCACATCCGTGGGCTCCGTGGCGGCCGCGGCCGTGCGGGCGAGCAGACCGCTCAGGCCCGTGGCGCCGATGGCACCGATGCCCATGGCGGCGAGAATCTGGCGGCGGTTGAGATAGACGTGCTCCGGCGTGGCCGCCCGTTCCGGCAGCTGCCAGTTCGGCTTGATGTGGATGTGGGCCATGGGGTGCATCCTTTGGGTTCGGTGCGGTGAGAGGGCGTTTGCGCTTCTTTCCTTGCCTTCAAGCGTAGGCCATCGGATGGCCTGAGTCCACGCCGGACGGGCCTTCGGCGGTCACAATTCCATCACGGCACCGACACTTTTCCGTAACGCCCCGGGGCGTCCCCGCCAGTCCGGCGAGGTGCTTGCGGCGTCCAAGCCGCACGCGGTCTGCCGCCGCCCGCCTTTGCCAGCCCGGGGGCCTATGGTAGGCTGGACTACATGGCCGGTGTCCCGGCCCGATTCCGACCCCCCAGTGTGGATCGTCCTTCCTCGAGCCGGCCCAAATTGCGCAAAACCTTGGTGTTATTGGTGGTGCTCGTGTTGCTGGGCGCCTATGGCACGCTCGCCTTCCTGATGAGCGGCAAGCCGGACGTGCCGGATGTGGTGGCCGTGGATGGCCAGCCCAGCGGCTACGCCACGGTGACGATGATTCACGACCTGATGCAGAAGCAGTTGGATGGCTTCGGCGGCTGGCTGCCCAACGACACCCCGCTCTCGCCCGGCTGGGCGCTGGACAACCTGCCCAACTTCCAGCTCGGCGTGCTGCAGGTGGAGCGGCATGCTGCCCGCGTGCTGCGCGACAACCTGAGCCGCCAGCGCACGAGCGACGCGGTGCACAAGGAAGCCGACCTGGCCTTCACCGCCTTTGCCAACGATCCCATGAAGTGGGTCTTTCCCTCGGCGGAGAATCGCTTCCGGGCCGGCAACAAGGCGCTCGTCGCCTTCCGGGCCGATCTGGGCGGCAATGCGAACTTCTATCCGCGGGCGGACAACCTGATCCAGCTCCTCGATCCCTTCATGTCCGAGCTGGGTGCCGTGACGACCCTGCTGGCCAAGTCGCGCGATGCCCAGGACGTGGGCTGGTTCCAGACGGACAACAACTTCTACTATGCCCAGGGCGTGGCCTACGCCATGCTGGGCATCATGAAGGCTGTCAAGTACGACTTCCGCGGCGTGCTGCAGGACAAGAACGCCATGGAGATCACCGACCAGATCATCCACGCGCTGCAGCAGTCGCAGTTCGAGCCCTGGGTCGTCACCAACGGCCGCAAGGATGGCATCCTGGCCAACCACTCGAACAACCTCAAGACGTTCCTGGACGACTCGCGGCAGAAAATGTACAGCCTCGTCACCATCCTCACCAAGGGCTAGCCGGCCCAACGGCGCCCTGCCATCGCGGGGCACGTCCCGCGGGCGCTCCCTGCCTACACGCATTGGCGCTGCCATTCGCTCGCGCCGGCGAATCGCCTCCGGGCACGCACGGATGGGCCCGGCGCCTGCCGCGGTCGTCTGCGCCGCCGCGCGCCACGCCGCGCCTTGCCAATCGGACCGGCGCTGGGCTAAGAAGGGCCGTCAAGACCCCGCACCCACCCTGGCCAGCCGGAGGACGAGCCGCCGATGGAAACGATGCGCGCCGCACGATTCGTGGAACTGGGAAAAATGGTGTTCGAGAAGGTGCCCCGGCCCGAGCTGCAGGAGGGCGAGCTGCTGGTGCGCACCGAGCTGGCGTCCATCTGCGGCAGCGACCTGCACATCGTCTACCACGGCACGATCCGCACGCCCTTCCCCCAGCGGCCCGGCTATCCGGGTCACGAGGGCGTGGGCGAGGTCATCAAGAGCAACCACCCGGACTTTCAGCCGGGGGAAAAGGTGTTGTGCTGTCCCAACGCGATGATCTCGATGACCTTCGCGGAGTACCAGGCCATCCACGGCAAATACTGCATCAAGCTGCCGGAGAGCGACCTGCCCATCTCGCACCTGCTGATGGCCCAGCAGTTCGGCACGACCATCTTCGCGCTGCGCCAGCGGCCGGCGGACGTGGTGGGCAAGACGGTGATGGTGATGGGCCAGGGCTCGGCCGGGATGTTCTTCGCCTACCTGCTCAAGCGCGCGGGGGCGGCCAAGGTGATCACCTCCGACCTCTCCGAGGCCCGGCTGGCCATGGGCCGCAAGCTGGGCGCGGACCTGGCCCTGCAGGCCGATCGTGACGACGTGAAGGAGACCGTGCTGGAGCAGACCGACGGTCTGGGCGTGGAGTACCTCGTGGAGGCCGTGGGTTCGAACGTCTCGCTGCTGCAAGCGGTGGACCTGGTGCGGCCGGATGCGAACATGCTCATGTTCGGCCTGCCCGATACGGAAAAGCCGGTGCAGTACAACTTCAACGACTTCTTCCGCAAGCGCCTCACCATGCACTCCACCTACGGTGCGCAGGAGGAACCGGGCTTGGCCTCGTTCCGCATGGCGCTCGACCTGATCCTGAAGAAGCAGATCGACGTGAGCCCGCTGGTGAGCCACGTCTTCCCCATCGAGAAGATCCAGGAAGCGATGGAAACCGCGCACCACCGCAGCAGCAATGCGCTGAAGGTCTCCGTGGAGTTCTAGCCGCTGCCTCGCGCCCGCACCGCGCGGCGCCTTCCGCTGCGACAGGAGGTTCGCCATGGCCACGCCCCGCCCGCCGGAAGTCGGCGCGTTCGTCCACCTGGAGCACGTGAACTTCCGCGTGGACGACCACCGGCTCGCCACGCTCTACTTCATCCTCGGCCTGGGCTTCACGCGCGATCCCTGCCGCATGGTGGGGGTGCGCAACATGTGGGTGAACCTGGGCCTGCAGCAGTTCCACCTGCCCCTGGGCCAGCCCACGCCCTTCCCGGGCGAGGTGCACGTGGCCGTGCCCGACCTGGGCAAGACCCGCGCGGACCTGGAGGCTGTGGCGCCCGAGCTGAAGGGCACCGCGTTCGCCGTGCAATCCGAGAATGGCACGCTGGCCACGCGCGACCCCTGGGGCCATGCGGTGCGCGTACACGAGGCGGGCAAGCTGCCGGGGCACCTGCCGCAGTCCATGCCCCGGGTGGCGTTCGACGTGCCGCCCGGCGCGGCGGAGGGCATCGCCCGCTTCTATCGCGAGGTGCTGCACTGCCCGGCGGAGGTGGCCGGCCATAAGGGCGCCCGCGAGGCCACGGTGAACGTGGGGCCGCACCAGGCCTTCCGCTTTGCTGAGCGCAAGGGAGCCGAGGCTGCGCCCGCGCACAACAACCACGTGGCCGTGTACCTTTCGCGTTATTGGGAGACCTACGACGCGCTGGGCGAGCGCGGGCTGATCATGGAGCCCCACAGCTCCCGCGAGCAGTTCCGCTTCGCGGACATCGTGGACGTGGACAGCGGCGCGCCGCTGTTCCGGATTGAGCACGAGATGCGCAGCCTCTACCACCCGGACTTCCGCAAGCCCCTCGTCAATCGCATCCCAGTGCCCTACCCGGTGGACTGAGCGCAGGCCGGTCCGGCGGGGGCTCGACTGCCCCACACCCCCGGATTGTGCCGATCCGCCCTCAACCCTCCGGCGGCTCCTGGCGCGACGCGGGCTCGGCTGGAGCCTGGACCTGCCGCTGCCGTTCCAGACGGCGCTGGCCGTGCCTGAAGTACAGGTGTGCGGCCAGCATGACCAGGGCGATGCCGACGAGCCACTTCATGGGGGCGCTCCTGGAAGGTGGTCGATGCCGGTGCGGCCGGTCGGCCGTGGTGCCGGCGCGCAGGCTAGCTGCCCGTGCGCCAGTCGGTGCGCTCGCGGATCTCGGCCAGCAGTTGCTCCTTGGCCGCATCCACGGGCAGCGTGACCTGCTCGCGGGAGCCGTGGCGGCGCCAGGTGACCGTGCCGTCCGCGGCCTCCTTCTCCCCGATCACGAACAGGTTGGGCACCTTCTCCGTCTGCGCGGTGCGCACCTTCTTGCCCAAGGTGTCCGAGCCGGCGTCCACCTCCGCCCGCACGAGCTGATCGCGGAAGGCCTGGCCCACCTTGCGGCCGTACTCGGCGCAGGCATCGGTGACCGTCAGCACGCGCAGTTGCACGGGCGCCAGCCAGGTGGGGAACACGCCGCCGTAGTGCTCGATCAGGAAGGCCACGAAACGCTCGTGGGTGCCTAGCGGCGCGCGGTGGATGATGTGCGGCCGCGCGGGCCGGTTGTCCGCGCCCACGTAGGAGAGGTCCAGCCGGTCGGCCATGATCAGGTCGAGCTGGTTGGTGGAGGCGGTCTCCTCGCGGCCGATCACGTTCTGCACCTGGAAGTCGATCTTGGGCCCATAGAAGGCCGCCTCGCCCCGCACCGCCTCGAAGGGGATGCCCACTTCCTCCATGGCCTCGGTCACGATGCGCTCGGCCTGCTCCCACACCTCGCGGCCACCCACGTACTTCTCGCCCGTGCTCAGGTCCGGCAGGGAGAGCCGCATCCAGTAATCGGTGAGGTTGAACTTGTCGTAGTAGAACTGGTGGAGCTGCATCACGCGGATGAACTCCTCCTTGCTCTGCTCCGGCATGCAGTAGATGTGCGCATCGTTCATGGCCATGGCCCGCACCCGCAGCAGGCCGGAAAGCTCGCCGGACTGCTCGTAGCGGTAGCACATGCCGTACTCCGCCAAGCGCAGGGGCAGCTCGCGGTAGCTGCGCGGCTGCGCCTTGAAGATCATGTGGTGGTGCGGGCAGTTCATCGGCTTGAGGTAGTACGTGCCGTCGTCCCCCACCATGGGCGGAAACATGTCCTTCGCATAGTACGGCAGGTGCCCGGTGGCCTCGTACAGCTCGCCCTTGGTGATGTGCGGCGTGGCCACGCGCACGTAGCCGTAACGGAACTCCATCTCCTTGGCCAGCTTCTCCAGCTCGTCGCGGATCACCGTGCCGTTGGGCATCCACAGCACCAAACCCTTGCCCACCTCCTCGGCGATGGTGAACAGGCCCATCTGCTGGCCCAGCTTGCGGTGGTCGCGCTCCTTGGCCAGCTCCCGCCGATCCAGGAAGGCCTTCAATTCCTTCCGGTCGTGGAAGGCCAGCGCGTAGATGCGCTGCAGCATGGGGTTCTGCTCGTCCCCACGCCAGTAGGCCCCCGCGATGGAGTCCAGCTTGAAGCCGTCCGCCGGCAGCTTGCCGGTGGAATCCACGTGGCCGCCGCGGCACATATCCGGGAACGGGCCGATGGTGTACACGCTCAGCTTGGTCTCGCCCTGGGCCTGGAAGTCCCGCGCCATGTCGGCCTTGTAGCGCGCGCCCTCCTGCTCGAAGCGCGCGATCAGCTCGTCCGCCGGGTACTCCGCGCGCTGGAACGACTGGTCCGTGGCAATGATCTTGCGCATCCGCTTCTCCAGCTCCGGGAAGTCCTCCGTGCTCAGCGGCGGATCCAGCTCGAAGTCGTAGAAGAAGCCGTGCTCCGTGGGCGGGCCGTAGCCCAGCCGCGCGTTGGGGCGCAGCTCCAGCACGGCCTGGGCCAGCACGTGGGCAAAGGAGTGCCGCATCTGGTACAGCGGCGATTCGGGGTCCAGGTGGTCGCGGTGTCGCATGGGGGCTGCCGTCCATCGCACATGAGGGTGGGACGAGGGTCAATCCCTCAAAATACGGACTGGCGCGTGGGGCGTCAACGCACAGGCGGCTGAGCGGGATGCCGGCGTTTACCGCGGCCCGCTCAGTCCTCGGTCGTCGCCGATCCTTCGAGCTCGCGCTCGATCGGAAAGCGCGTTGTAGCGATGCTGGGGCGGGCCTGGATGCGTTCCCACCACGCAGCCCATCCGGGGATGCGGCCCAGCAACGCAGCGCCTTCAGGGGCCAGACAGAACAGTGCCACCATCGGTGCCGCGTGCAGGTCGGCCAGGGTAAACTGCACACCCGCCAGCCATTCGGCGTCCGCACGCAGGGCCGAGAGGGCGCGAAGGCAGGTCTCCGCGCGGTCCAGGGCGGCGGCGATGCGCGCTTCGTCGGATACGCGGCAAAGCGTGTGTGCTCGCACACGCTCCACGTACACATCCCACACAAGGGGGCGGTACGCGTAGCTGTCCAGGATGCTGACAACCTGCCGCACGCGGGCCCGCTCCCGGGCCTCGTCAGGCATCAGGGGCGGCCCGGGAAAGGCCTCATCCACGTATCCTGCAATCGCACAGGTTTCGTAGAGCCGAAAGCCGTCGTGCTCGAAGGCTGGAATGCGGCCGAAGGGCTGACGCCTGAGATGGTCGGGGGGCGCACCACCGGGCGCGAACACGTCAACCTCCACAAGGTCGTAACTGACTCCCTTTTCCTCCAGCGCCAGCCGTGCGATGCGGGTATAGACGCTGTAGGTCGCTCCGTACAGGATCGGTCTCGCCATCCGCCCCTGCCCCCTATTCCGCCCGATGGCAGACGGCCTCGATGTTGTAGCCGTCGGGATCGAACACGAATGCGCCGTAGTAGTTGGGATGGTAGTGCGGACGCAGGCCGGGCGCGCCGTTGTCCTTGCCCCCAGCGGCCAGCGCGGCGGCATGGAAGGCGTCCACGGTGCTGCGCCGCTCGCAGGCGAAGGCGAGGTGTGTGGGTGCCAGGGGGCCCTCGCTGGGCCGCAGCCACAGGTCAGGCTTGCCGCCCACGCCCAGGCCGGCGAATTGCTCCACGGGCAGGTCGGGAATCTCGGTGCGCGAGAGGCGCATCACCACCGTGTAGCCCAGCGGCGCCAGCGCGGCCGTGTAGAATGCCAGCGAGCGCTCGAAGTCGGAGACGAGCAGCGTGGTGTGGTCGATCATGGCGAGGCTCCCGATCGCAGGGCGGTGGGTGCCGCACCCCGCCCCCTAGCCCTCGCGCAGGGCTCCACCCGGGGGGAGGGGCTGCTCGGCCTCGGCGCGCAGGCGCAGGCCCATCTCGTAGTAAGCCTTGGCGTCCTCGGTGAGCCCGAGCCGGTAGCAGCGGTTGCCGAGCTGATCGATCAGCTCGAGTTGGCCGGGCAGATCGCCCAGCACCTTGCGGATCTCCAGGTGATTCTTGAGGTACTGCAGCAGGCGGCGCTCATCGCCCACCTGCTCCTGCGCTTCCTCGATCCAGCCGTAGCAGCGGTCCATGGCGCGCTGGTCACGGGCCTGGCGGAACACGGCCAGGATGCGCACCAGCATGGAGACCCGCAGCGATGCTGCCGTCTCGCGGTCGGCACCGGCCAGCAGCTCGTCCAGCAGCGGGGGCACCTCGTCGACGGGCGGCCGGTGGCCCGTGGCCAGCAGCTCCTCGAAGCCCTGCAGGGCGCGGTTGGTGTCCTGGTCATGGATGGCCAGCCGCACCTGCTGCCGCCGCGCCCGCCAGTCCACGAGGCCCGGGGCCTCGGCCAGGTGCGCCAGGTAGTTGTCCAGTCCAGCGCGCAGGCCCTCCCAGTCGTCCCGACCCGCAGCCTCCTCGGCCAGCCGCAGCAGCGTGGCCGCCTCGTCCGCCAGGCCGGGTCCGGCGCCGCCATCGCCGGCCAGGGCCGCGCTGACCTCATCGGGCGGCGCAGCGTCCTTGTCTGCCGGCGCGCGCTGCGCGGGGCGGGCGGTAGCGGCCGGCGTCGGCTTGGGCTCCGGCAGGGTCGCGGGGGCCGTGCCTTCGGTCGACGGCTCTGCTTGCGGTGGCGTCGCGGCCTTGGGTGCGTTGAGGGCCGGTGCCGGCTCCTGGGGCGGGGGCGTCACGGGTGTGGGCCGCAGATCGGCGAAGATGTCGCTGCCCTCGGCTTCGCCTGCTTCTGCCGCGGAGGCGGCCGGCCGCGTGCGCGGCACCGGCGGCTGTGACGTCGCGGGTGGGGAGGCAGGCGGCTTCGGCATTGCAGGCCGCGGCGCCGCGGGCCGGACAGGGGGGCGACGCGCGGCACCGGAGAGCTCCACGCGGTCCTGCACCTCGCCCTCGTCCGGCGGGGGCGGCGTGGGCCGCGGAGGAGCCGTGCCGTCCGTTTCTGCCTCCACCTCTTCCAGGTGCTGGCGGAAGCGGCTGAACAGTTCCGTATCGATGTCCGGTCGCGGGGCGGATGGCGTCGGCGCCACGGCTTCACCCCCCGCTGGAGCCTCGCCGGCTGCTGGGCCGCCTGCCGCTGCGCCTGGCGTGGTGTCGGCCGCAGCCGCTGCCTCACCGCTGGGCTCCGGCGGAGCCGGACGCGCGGGCGCCGTGCCGCTGGGCACGATGACCTGGGTATGACCGGGGGGCAGGGAGTACAGGTGGCGCCGCACCACCGCGACCTGCAGCGCGACCAGCGCCAGCAGCGCAATCGCGAGCACCATCCACACGGTGGGAAACAGTGCGAGCATCCCGCCAAGAATGACGAGTGCCAGCAGCAGGCTCAGGTACGGCTTGCGTCTCATGGACTGGCCGGGCACGCGGGAAGCGGGATCATCTTCCCTGCGGTTGTAGCACCGAAAACGCTACCCGGTCAAAACGCAGCTGGGGCCGCTGTAAGGCCCGTCGCAACCCGCATGACGCGGGGGGCGGTGCGCGGGCGCGCGCCGGTGCGTGTCGCGAAAACGCGCGGCGCGCGGAGGCGGTGGAGGGACAGGTGTCGTGCCGGAGACCGTGCGGCGGCTAGGTTCTGTTTTAAAAAGCATGATGGTAATGGGGGCGTTGCCCCCAAACCCCCACCAGGGAGCCTGGCTCCCTGGACTCTCATTGCGGGTAAGACCCCGCTGGGCTTGGTCAGGGACCGTATCGGGGGTGTGGGGGCCCTTGGCCCCCGCACGGGATGTCTTGTGATTCTTAAGCGGCTGAGCCGCTTAAGAACCCTTTTCCAAACACAGCCTAGCGCAGGCAGCCGACGCGGGCGTTGTCCTCCAGCATCACGCGGAACTTGAGCGCTTCGTGGTCGATCTGCTCCAGGTAGCGGCAGCTTTCCAGGCGCTTGTCGTCCACCCGGTAGAAGTCGGGGTAGGAGTGTCCGATGCGTACCTGGATCGAGAAGTAGCTCTTGATGGCGTCGGCCATCTGGCGCCGCGCGAGGCGCAGGTAGTCGCCGTTTCGTTGCTGCAGCCAGCTCTGGTAGTAGACCAGCGCCCAGTCCTTGTGCCGGTCGGCGACAGCGATGTCCCGCCGGATCGGCGGCCCCTTGCGGATGCCGTCGGTGGCGCAGCCCCACAGCAGCAGCGCGGTGGCGATGCCCAGCACGAACGGAAGCCAATAGCGCATGGTTTCTTCCCAGCGGTGCGGAATGATTCGGCTGCACGAAGCCGGTGCGGCCGGTGCCGCAGGGCGAGGCCCGGCCGACGGTGCGTCTGTTCTTCTTATCGGCGCGAAGGCCCTTGGGCTTGAGCGCACGTCCGTCCCATGCCGGAGGCGACGATGCTCAAAGGCGGACACGCAGCCCCTGTGCGGGCCCGCCGCGTGACCGGCTTCATCAGGGCAGTGCGATCGTAACGGGCAGCCAACCGGAGGGGGCTTGACTTGTTAGCAATTAATAATATAGAGTGCTAACAGAACGAATGAGAGAGGACGCCGAGCAGGTGGCGGCCTCTCCGAGCGACCATCGACAAACCGCAACGAACCGTATGGCAGGAGGTGTCATGAACCTGATTCGCTATAACCCCAACCGCTGGTTCGATTTCCCGCTGGATCGGCTGTTCGACGAGTTCTGGGGTCGCCCGCAGCCGGAAGTGCCGGTGACGGCGGAAACCTGGGTGCCCCGGGTGGACATCCGCGAGGAAAAGGACGCGGTGCTGCTGACGGTGGAAATCCCGGGCGTCTCCAAGGATGACGTGCAGATCGAGCTGCAAGACGGTGTGCTGACGATCAGCGGCGAGAAGAAGACCGAGCGGTCCGAGAACGAGAACGGGTTCTATCGCTCCGAGCGCGTGTATGGCGGGTTCAAGCGCAGCTTCACGGTGCCGGAAACGGTGGACGCGGAGCACATCAACGCCGAATACGCCAACGGCGTGCTGAAGCTGACACTGCCCAAGCTCCCGGAAGCGGCGCCCAGGCAGATCGCCATCAAGGGTGAGGACAGCGTCAAGCAGATCAAGGCCAGCTGACGGCCGGCTGATCGGAACACTTGGATTGGATGAACGGCGCGCGCAGGGAGCACGCGCCGATGGGCGGTCGGAATGACCGCCCTTTTTTTTGCCCGCGCGCCGGGCCTTGGCGCGCGGGTGGCCCGCTGCCGCTGCTGCGACCTAGCGGTCGAAATTGCCGTTGGCGAAGTCCCAGTTTGCCACGTTCCACCAGGATTCCAGGTACTTGGGCCGCGCGTTGCGGTAGTCGATGTAGTACGCGTGCTCCCACACGTCACAGGTGAGCAGCGGCGTGACGGAAGCGTCGGTGAGCGGCGTGGCGGCATTGCCGGTGGTGACGATCTGCACCTTGCCCGCGCCATCGCGCACCAGCCAAGCCCAGCCGGAGCCGAACTGCCCGGCCGCCGCGGCGTTGAACTTGGTCTTGAAATCGTCCAGCGAGCCGAACGCGTCGGTGATCGCCTTGCCCAGTGCCTGCGAGGGCGCCGACTTGGTGGGCGACATGGAATTCCAGTAGAACGTGTGATTCCAGGTCTGCGCGGCGTTGTTGAACAGTCCTCCGCTGGCCTTCTTCACGATGGCTTCCAGCGCCGCATCGGCAAACTCGGTGCCCTCGATCAGCTTGTTGAGGTTCGTCACATACGCGGCGTGGTGCTTGCCGTAGTGGAACTCCAGCGTCTCCGCCGAGATGTGCGGCGCCAGCGCGTCCTTGTTGTAAGGGAGCGGGGGCAGGGAATGCTGCATGGGTACCTCCATGGATCGTTGGGGGCGCATCCGTGCTGCGTGCGGACCCGTGCCGGGCCGTCGACTGGCTGCGCCGCAACGCTGCTGGCCGGAGAACCGGCGCAGCGTGCGACGAGAGAGGGTACGGCGGGATGGCGATTGCCGTACTGCCAGGGCGGACGGCGCCAGGACGGGATCGCGGGCGCAGCTCCGGATCCGCGGATCAGGTCTGACGGCTCGCCACCGGGGCGAGCGGGATAGGGCCAGGATAGGTCAGCCTCTGCGCGGACGCAACACTGGTGCGGTTCCTCGCCGCGGGCTCCGTTGCAGCGGCCGACGGGAGCCGGCTGCTGAACAGCGAGTGGCGCAATCGGGCAGGTGCCGATGGCCCGCACGCAGCGGGTGGATAGCCCGATGTGCCCTCCACGAAACACGAGAGCCCTCCCCGCCGGCTGGCGATGGAGGGCTCCGGTGTGCTTGTTGGGCCAGCGTGTCCCGCGCGGTGCGGGGCGCGCTGCGGGCAGCATCAGAACCAGATGACGCCCACGATGAACCACAGCACGATGGTGATGATGATCCCGGACCAGATGGTGCCGGAAACGCTGTCCAATGGATTCTTCATGGTCGCTGTCTCCTCAGAATGCATTCACGCGATGCAGAGGTGCATGCTCGGGTGCGAGGGCCATGCCCCGGCCCCGCCCTGCACAGATCTGAGCTAGGGGCTAGCCCCAGATGATGTGCGAGTACGCTCCCATGAAGAAGAGCATGGGAATGGACAGCATGGTGTTTGTGCGGGAGGCCAGGAACGCCGCGCGGGGCTTGCCGCCCAGCTCCGTGGGTCCCTTGCCCTGCTCCGCCGCGGCGATGATCTTGCGCTGGTTGGGCCAGATGATGAACCACACATTGTACCACATGATCAGGCCCAGAATGCCGCCAACGGTGATGGAGATGCCCGGCGAACTGTGGAAGAAGCCCGCCGTCCCCACTTGGCCCCAGTGATCGAAGTACAGGATGAGACCCATGATCACGGTGAACATGGCACCCCAGCGAAACCACCACAGTGCGCGCGGCAGCAGCTTGGTGGTGACGTCCTTGCGCGTGGAAGCCTCCGTGACCTCAGCCAGGAAGGGCCCCTGCACGAAATTGAAGTAGTAGAGCAGGCCGATCCAGGTGATGCCCGCCAGGAAGTGCGCCCAGCGCACGAGAAACAGGAAACCGTTGTAGGTGAACAGTTCCATGCGTTTTCCCCCTCCCTATCGCCAACGACAGCGGTGTGGCGCCATGAACCGTCTCGCCCCGCCGCGGATTGCCGCCGCTCCGGCCCCCTGCGTCCCGATTTGGCTGAACCCGGTGGGCTCCGGCCGTTCCGGGAAGGTGCGCCTCGCGTCGTGGGCCGGTGCGAGGGCGCTGGAATGGTGGCATTCTATGCACCCACCCCGTTATCTGTCAATTTCGCGCGGACTTAGGAATCGCGGCGTTGTGCGAGGTAGTCCGTCATCTGCTCGATGAGGAAGTCGCTCTCCTCGCGCGCCACTTGACGGTAGTCGCCCAGGTAGGCCGCGGCCTCGTCGAAGAAGCCATACACGGCATCCCAGTCCTTGTGCTCCACCACGTCCAGGAAGTCGCGGCCGTTGGCCAGAAACGACTCCAGCACGGGCGGGTTGTTGGGGTTGGCGGCTTGGATCTGGCCGTACAGGTGCGCGTCTCCGCTCAGGATGCGGCACAGGATGGCGAACAGCACCTGGTAAACCGGGCTGCACACCTTGAGAATCTGCTCCAGGCGCGCCTGGCGGGTCTGCAGGGTGCGGGCGAAGACGATGTTGATGAAGTGCGTGAGCCCCTGGATGAACGCCATCGCCTCGTCGTGCTCGGCGGGCTTCAGGTGCGAGACCATCATGCCGTTCCGGCGGAAGAAGCCCTCGTACCATTCCAGCCAGGGCCCGGGCCGCTCCGGGCACAGCACCACGTTCTGGCCAGCCGGAGAGGCCATGGGTGCGAACAGCGGGTGGCAGCCGATCACGCTAGCCGCGGAGGTCAGCATGGCTTGCACCGGCTCGCGCTTGATGCTGGTGAAGTCGCTCAGCAACTGCTCGGGCCGCAGCAGCGGCGCTATGCGGCGGATCACGGGAAGCGTCTCGGCGATGGGCACCGTCACGATGACGACGTCGGACTCCGCCACCAAACCCCCATAGCCTGGATCGTCCGAGGGCCCTGCCACGCGCACCGTCAAGCCATCGGCCTCGAACAGGCGCCGAAACATGCTGCCCACGCGGCCTTCGCCGCCGATCAGGCCGATGGTGCGCGGGTGTGGGGGGGCGCTGGCGCCTGCCGTCATGGTCTCTCCCGTGGACTGGCGGGTGGGCCGCCCGAGGCACGCGGCCCGAATGGTCGCTGCCGGGTGGCTGGGGCCACGGTACCGGATTCGGGCGCCATGGCGACAGCCCCCTCATCACGCACGGCGGGCAGGCGGCTTCCGCGCCAGCGCCTGCCGGGGTCGCTCAGGGTTGGCCGGCGGGCGGGGCTCCCGGGGCGGCGGCGCCTGCCGGCGGCTCACCGCGCTTCTCGATGAACCGCGCCCAGGCATCGGCTCGGTTGGGCTCGCGTTCCGCGTCGAAGGTGTGCTGGCGCTCCAGCATGTGCAGGAACTGATCCCGGTCGCCCTGGTGCAGCTTGGCCTGGTAGTGCAGGAAGGCCCGCTGCCGAGCCATCACCACCTGCCAGGCCGTGTTGTCCTGCTCCTGGCGCTGGCGCTGCTCCGCCTCCAGCCGCAGGTTCCACAGGTGGGGCTGCACCAGCACCGTGTCGAGCATAAGCTGGTGGCGTGCCGGATAGTCGATGGTGGGCTCGGGCACCATCTCGCTGCCGTAGTCCGGGCCGGAGGCGGCGCAGGCGCCCAGCAGCAGCGTGCCCAGCAGCGCAACCACCCACCCCGCGCGTCGTGCCGGCGTTCCGTTCATGCCCATCGCCATTCCTCCCGCTTCGGCGCCCGCGGCGCCCTCTGATGGACCGGAGTCGGTCCGGCTGCGGACGTGCCCAGTGTAGCCCCCGCGAGGCGACCCGGCCAGACCCCGGCGCAAAGCCGCGCCAGTCCTGGAAATTCGTTGACATTTTGGCACGTCACTCGTTATATATATCGTTTAGATGGAGCGATGCCTTTAGCGAGACAAAGGCGCGCAGTGCACTTGTACGGAGTTGTTATGTGTAGCGGCAGAGGCGGCTAACCCAGGAAGGATGCTCGCTTACCTCTCTTGGGGGCCGTCGGACTCACAATTGGCAACTCATTCGTGACTCCTACGACAACCGGAGCCCCGGGGTCTGTCCCGGCGCATCGAGGGAGGTGAGAGAAGATTAATTGAATAATCAAGTCGTCCTGCAGCAGGTCGTTCAAGCCCAACCGAAAGAGCCCGGCAAGTTCCGGCTCAACGCTACCAACTCCGAATATTCCTCTCCGTATATCGAGCACTGGGTCGTGCAGTTGCACGGCGTGGCGCCGTCTCGGATCGACGATCCCGAGGCGCTGGTGGCCCATTTGCGCCAAGCCGTGGAAGATCTGCAGTTGACGCGAGTGAGCGATCACACGCACTACTTCGGTCCGGGCGTCAGCTCGGTGATCATCCTCTCCGAGTCGCACCTCTCGGCGCACACGTGGCCGGAACTGGGCTACGTGCACCTGGACATCGTGACCTGCGTCGAAAAGCTGACGGGCGAGAGCCTGCGGCGGGTGATGCAGGGTGTGTTCGAGCCGGAGCGCATGCAACTCACTCAGCTGGAGTATTGAGCGGCGGGCCCCGCGCACGAGCGTGCGCGGGGCTCCTGCGAATGGCCGATGCCTGAAAACTGGTTCCTGGAGAAACACACGCCCTATGCCGGGCTCAGCTTGGCGGTGACGGCGCGGCTCCTCGATCAGCGCAGCGCGTTCCAGCACATCGAGGTGCTGGAGTGCCCGGAGTACGGGCGCGTGCTGCTGCTGGATGGCTGCGTCATGCTCACCGACCGGGACGAGCACGTCTACCACGAGATGATCGTGCACCCGGCGCTGCTGATGCACCCCGATCCCCGCAACGTGCTTATCGTCGGGGGCGGCGATGGCGGCAGCGTGCGCGAAGTGTTGCGGCACGACACTGTGCAACGCGTGGAACTGGTGGAGATTGACGAGGCCGTGATCGAAACGGCCCGCCGCTTCTTCCCCGCGCTCAGCGCGAAGCTGGACGAGCCGCGCGTGTCCATCCACTGCGAGGACGGTTTTGCTTACCTGGATGGGCACCAGGGGCAGTACGACTTCATCGTGGTGGATTCCATCGACCCGGTGGGGGAGGCTGCCAAGCTCTTCACCAGCGCGTTCTACGAGAAGGTCAAGGCGGCCCTGCGGCCGGGGGGCATCGCCGTATTCCAGACCGAATCGCCCTTCTACAGCACGGAGGTGCTGGCGCAGGTGCAGGAGAAGCTGCGCAGCCTGTTCGGGCACGTGGCGCCCTACCTGGCGCACATTCCCACCTATCCCTCCGGGCTGTGGAGCTTCACGTTCGCCTCGGACGCCATTAATCCGCGCACGGCGCCCCTGCAGCGCGAGCCGGCCTTCCTGGACGAGCTGAAGTACCTCACGCCTGAGCTGGTGCGAGCGGCCTTCGTGCTGCCGGCCTATCTGCGGCGCCGCCTGGGCGCCTGAGCGCACGGCGCGTCCGCGAGGCGCGCCAGAGGGGGTCGCATGGCCCAGCGCATCGACATCACCAACCCGGCCGTGCACGGTACGGTCGCGGCCCTGGTGGCCCATCCCGGGTACTACTACCTCTACGCGCTGTACGCCGACTATCCCATCAACAACGCCTGGTTCCGGCGCCGGGAGTGTTCCGCGGCGCTGCAGGAGCGCCTGCGCGTGATCCAGCCGCTGCTGGGTGCCGTGCAGCCGTACCAGAAGAGCGCGGCCCTGCGCCTGTTCACCGAGCGCGAGGCTGGCGAGCGCTTCCCGGCCGAACGGGTCTCCGAGGCGTGGCGCCAACTGCGGGCATTGCTGGAGCGCATCGGCCCGCCACGGGGTTGGCCCGATGCCCCGCCGCCGGAGCCTCGCTACACCACGCCGCTGCCCGCCGACCTGGCCCGGCGCCGTCGGCGCGCCACCCCCAAGCCCCCCGCGGCACCGCGGCGTCCAGCCGCAAGCCCGGCGTCCCCCGAGCCCCGCAAGCGCGCACCGCGCCCGCCCAAGTCCCCCATCGACTACACGCAGGACGTCTAGTGTAATGCCCCGCAAGTTGGTTCAAGAGTCGCCGGCATGTCCAAAACGGTCAGGGGCGCTGCCCCTGACCACCCCGCCAAGGGCCCTTGGAACCCGTTTTCGCGGCAGTGGCTGGCTCGCCAGCCACTGCCGCCTAAAGAGGGGGTTCGGGGGAACACGTTCCCCCGAATTCTTGCGGGCATCTCTGAGACACAACACTAGCCGTGCAGGAGGCCTTCCAGCAGCAGGGCGGCGGCCAGCAGCAGGCCGAATGAGAGGTGCAGGCCCGAGGTGCCCTTGAGCGCATTGTGCAGGCGCTCGCGCTGACCCTCCGCGCGCAGCAGGCGGAACACACGCACGGCGAGCGGCAGCGTGAGCCAGGGCAGCAGCACCCAGGGCGTGGCCCAGCCGGCCAGCAGCGCCACCAGCGGAATGGCGTAGGCGAGCACCACCAGTGCCAGATGTGCGCCGCGCACGGCCCGCTTGCCGAACACGGTGACCAGCGTGCGCCGGCCGTGCAGCGCGTCCTCCTCGGCATCGCGCAGGTTGTTGGCCATCAGGATCGCCGTGACCAGCGCCCCCACGGGGAGCGAGTACCACAGGGCCAGCCCCTCCCAGTCCCGGGTCTGCACGTAGACGGTGCTCATCACCATCACGGGGCCCATCATCAGGAACACCATGGGCTCGCCCAGGGCCAGATCGCCCAGGGGCAGCGGCCCGGCGCTGTACGCCACGGCGCAGGCCAGCGACACCACGCACACCGCCAGCAGCGGCCAGCCGGTCTGCGCCACCAAGCTCAGCCCGATCACGGTGGCCGCGCCGAACACGACCACGGTGCCCACCTTCACGGCGCGCTCGGAGAGCAGGCCGCGTGCGATCACCTTGTGCGGCGCCAGGAACTTGTGCTCCGAGGCCGTCGCCCCGTGGTCGGCGAACTCATCGGTGAGGTTGGTGCCGATCTGCACCAGCAGCGAGCCCAGCAGCGTCAGTGCGAAGAGGCCCCAGGCGAACCGGCCCTGGCTGGCCGCCAGCGCGCTTCCGACGGCGACGGGCACGGCCGCGGCGCTGAGGGTGTGGGGCCGCGATGCGGCGATCCAGGCCTTGGTGGTGGTGGCGATGGGGGTCATGCGGTGCGGTGCGGGTGAAGAGGGACGATCAACCGAGGCGCAGTCTACCCCAACAGGCGCAGGGGCGGAAGGCGCCGACGCGGCCGGTCATGCCGCACGGCCCCAGTCGCGGTCGGCCACCAGCGAGATGGCCATGGCCCCCAGCAAGGACCAGAACGCGGCACCGATGCCGAAGAACTGCACGCCCGAGGCGGCAATCACCAGCGCGAACAGGCAGCCGAAGCGATGCTTGCCCGTGCCGAAGGAGCGCTCCAGCGATTGCAGGATCACGGGCAGCAGCGCCAGTCCGGCCACGGTGCGGATCAGCCCCAGCGGCAGCACGCGGATCAGCGCCAGCAGGGTGAGCCCCAACACGCCGAAGGTGGAGAACAGCACGCCATTGACCACCGACGCGCCCCAGCGCAAGTCAGGGTCGCGATGGGCGCCCGCATCGCCGCAGATGGCCGTCATGGGGGTGGCCAGGTTCACGCCGTGGCCCGCCATGGGCGCCGTGATCAGGCTGAACAGCCCCGTGGCCAGCGTGATGGCGTGGATCGGCGCCCGGTAGCCCAGCGCCCACAGCACGCCGATGCCCGTTGCGTTCTGCGAGCTGAGCGTGAGCAGCACCAGCGGCAACGTGAGCGTGAGGAACGCCTTGAGCGTGAAGACCGGCGCGAAGAAGGACGGCAGGGTGATTGTCAGCGGGATCGGCGCGCTGGGCAGCGGGTGCAGCCACAGCGCCAGCACCACGCCCACGACCAGCGCCACCGTGACCGGCGGGAACAATTGCGCGCGCCGCTGTGCCACCACATAAGCCACCAGCGTGAGTCCCACCAGGATGGGGTCGCTCACGAGATCGGTAAAGATGCCCACCGCGAAGCGCAGCAGGATCCCCGCCAGCATGCCCATGATGATCGGAGCGGGGATGAGCCGCATCAGACGCTCGAACCACCCGGTCAGCGCCAGCGCCGTGATCAGCACGCCCTGCAGCACGTAGGCCCCGACCGCCTGCGACAGCGTGAAGTGCGGCAGCGCCTGCAGCAGCAACGCCGCTCCCGCGATGGAATAGGCGCCACAGATCGGCTGGCGGTAGGCCATGGCCAGCCAGATGCTGAACACCCCGCTGACGCCGAAGATGGCGAAGAACCAGGACGCGATCTCCTGGTTGCTGAAGCCGCTGTTCACCGCGGCTTGGTACACCAGCAGCGTGGGCCCCGTCACGCCCAGCAGGGCCGCCACCAGTCCCGCCGAGGCGCTGGAGGGCGTGATGGCGCGCGGCAGGTCGCGCACGCTGCGCCAGAATTGGGTGCCCGGTTCCCAGAGCTGCATGGCCCGCCGCGTGGAGGGGGAGGCGGCACCGAGGCCGGGACGGCCCGCGGCGCGCAATCGGGCGTCACTCTACGCGAAGCACTTCGCGCCGCGCAACCGATGTGCGTGCAGGACGATGGCTGGCAGTGACCAGCGGATCGGGGGGAGGAACTGCGATGCTGGGTGTCACGGTAAGGCGGAACGGTGGGGTACCTGCCGGGACGGGGCGCGCGTGCGGGGAAGGGAGACACGCACGCCCCGTCCGGACCTCAACCTTGCGAGGGTTCGGCGCGGGGCTGCAGGCGGCTTAGCCGCGCCGCCAGGGCAGCGGCAGCCCGCCCACGGCCAGGGTGTGCAGCAGCAGGCCGGAGGGTGCCGAAACCTTGCGGCGCACGGACTTTTCCGGGCGCGGCAGGTCGCGCAATGCCTGGACAGACGGCGTCTGGGGCGGGCTGTAAACTTCCATCCCGGAGATGATCAGATTTTGCAGCTTGAACATGGTGCGACTCCCTGGCGCGGGTACTGGATGAACATGGTCTCCCTTCCGCTGTCCATTCCAGAGTAGATCGTTTATGATGTGGAGAGAATAGGGCTGAATGGAATGGTTATCGTTCCAATTGCTATCGAATCCTGGCCAAATTTGGACATGCTGGACAATATTTCCGAGCTACGTCTATTTGTGCGCTCCGCGGCGCTGGGGAGCTTGGCCGCGGCGGGGCGGGAACTGGGCCTTTCGCCCGCGGCGGTGAGCAAGCGCATCGCCTCGCTGGAGGCGCGCCTGGGCACGCGGCTGCTGCACCGCACCACGCGCCGCCTGCGCCTCACGGAGGACGGCGCGGGCTTCTACGAGCGCTGCCTGCGCATCCTGGCGGACCTGGACGAGGCCGAGGCGGCCATTTCCGAGCGCGATCTGATGCCGCGCGGCACGCTCAAGGTCACCGTGCCGCTCTCGTTCGGGCGCCGGCACATGGGGGAGGCGGTGGCGGAGTTCCTGGCGCGCAATCCGCAGGTGCGCGTGGAGCTGGAGCTCAGCGATTCGCTGGTGGACATCGTGGAGGAGGGCTACGATCTCGCCGTGCGCCTCACCGTGCTCAAGGATTCCAGCCTGATCGCGCGGCGCCTGCTGCCGAACCATCGCGTGGTCTGCGCGGCACCGGCCTACCTGGAGCGCCACGGGGCGCCGCGCACGCCCACCGACCTGGCGACGCACAACTGCCTCATCCACGGCACGGAAGACGTGTGGGAGTTCGAGGGGCCGGAGGGGCCTCTGCCCGTCAAGGTGGCCGGCTCCCTGGTCACCAACAGCGGGCAGGTGCTGAAGGACACGGTGCTGGCCGGACTGGGTCTGGCCGTCAAGTCCACCTGGGACATCAGCGCGGAGCTGGAAACCGGGCGCCTGCGCACCGTGCTGGCGGACTGGCCCGTGTTCTCCCGCATGGCCTTCTACCTGCTCTACCCTAGCGGCAAGCAGCTCTCCCCCAAGGTGCGCGCCTTCGCGGACTTTCTGGTGGAGCGCTTCGGCCGCGGGGACATCTACCCCATCCCCGCACCCATGGCCCGTCCTCGCCGCGCAACCGGCGGCTGAGCAAACGGCCGACAAGCAGACCCCTCGCTGCGCTCGGGGTGACAAGCGGTTGTCATTTCGAGCGGAGCGAGAAATCTGCTGTTCGCGCTGCCCGGGGCCCCCGCAGGAAAGCAGACTCCTCGCTGCGCCCGGGGTGACACGTGGTTGTCATTCCGTTAGCGCGGGAACGCTATTGCCTGCGCCCCGCTACACCTCCTGCTCCGTGGAGAGCATCAGCAGGCGCGGGATGGTGACGTACTCCGGCTGCTGCAGCATGAACACGACCGCGCGCGCCACGTCCACCGGCTGCAGCGGGTGCTCCACACCCTGCACCTGCTCCGGCTGCACGGGAGCGTCCCGGGCCAGCTCGGTCTTGGTGAGCCCCGGCTCCACGCAGGAGACGCGGACCTTCGTGCGCGCCACCTCCTGCCGCAGGCCCTCGCTGAGCGCCTCGATGGCGAACTTGGTACCGCAGTACGCCTCCGCGCCCTTGCGCACCTTGGTGCCCAGCACGGACGTGGTGTTGATGAGGTGCCCCTCGCCCGCGCGCTGGAAGTGCCGCAGCGCCGTGTAGGCCATGCGGTAGGCGGCCTCCACGTTCACGCGCACCATGCGGCAGGCCAGCTCGATGTCGATCGTGTCGAAGGTGCCCCCGGTCATGATGCCCGCGTTGTTCAGCACCACATCGCAGCGCCCCGTGTGCTCAAGCGCCAGGTCGATCAGCCGCTGCGGCAGCGCGGGGTCCGTGATGTCCGCGGCCAGGCCCACGGTGCCGGGCCAGCGCGCCTCCAGCTCCGCGATGCGCTCCGGGCGGCGGCCCGTCACGACTAGGCGCATCCCCGCCGCGTGCAGCGCCTCGGCGCAGGCCAGCCCGATGCCGGCGGTGGCGCCCGTGATCAGGGCGGTGCGGTTCGCAAGCTCCATCGGGACTCCTCGGTACAGGTGACGGAATCGGCGCACGGCGGCCTCGCCGCACGGCGCCCCATTCAAGCGCGAGCGCGGCGAGCTGGCAAGCATGGCGCTGCGCGTTGCCAAGGCGCCCGCCCGCGGCTATTTTCGGAGAAGACCCCGGTGCGCCGCGAGCGGCGCGCCACCGCTGCTCATCCGCCTGACCCATCGCCGGACCGCCCATGCAGAACCGCTGGAACGATGCCGAGGCGCAGGCCGCCGTGGAGCGCTACGGCGCGCGCGGCGTGCCGGAAGCGCTGGCCCTGCGCGTGTACACCTCGCGCCTGATCGGGGGCGACCCCGCCCTGGTGCTGCACGGCGGGGGCAATACGTCGGTGAAGGGGCACGCCACGGACGCGCTGGGTCGCGACGTGCCCGTGCTGTACGTGAAGGGCTCGGGCTGGGACCTGGCCACCATCGAGCCGGAGGGCTTCCCGGCCGTGCGGCTGGAGCCCATCCGCGCCCTGCGCCAGGTGGCCGCGATGAGCGACGAGGGCATGGTGAATGCCCTGCGTACCGAGCTGCTGGATGCCTCGGCGCCCAATCCCTCCGTGGAGGCGCTGCTGCACGCCTTCCTGCCGCACCGCTTCGTGGATCACACCCACGCGGATGCCATCCTGGGGCTGGTGGACCAGCCCGATCCCGAGGCGCGCTGCCGCGAGGTGTTCGGCGAGCGGCTGGCCGTGCTGCCCTTCGTGTTCCCCGGCTTTCCCCTGGCGGGCCTCGCGCTGGAGGCCTACGAGCGCAACCCGGCCGTGGAGGGGCTCGTGCTCATCAACCACGGCCTGTTCACTTTTGGCGAGACGGCGCAGGAAAGCTACGCTCGCATGATCCGCTACGTGCAGCTCGCGGAGGACGCCCTGGCCGCCAAGGCCAACGGGCGCACGCTGTTCGCCGCGCGGGCCGGCCTGCACACGCCGGACGAGGCGCAGCTCGCCGCTGCGACCGCCGTGCTGCGCGGGGCGCTGGCCACGGCGGACGAACGGGCGTCCGGCGGTTACCGGCGCCTGCTGCTGCACTTCCGCACCTCGCCGGCCATCCGCGCCTTCGTGGATGGCGAGGGCCTGCCCGACTACGCTGGGCGCGGTGTGATCACGCCGGACCACATCATCCGCACCAGGAACCTGCCGCTGGTGCTGCCCCCCCTGGCGGGGCCCGGCGCGGACGCGCTGGAGGCGCTAGGCGTCGCCGCCCGCGAGGGCGTGGCCCGCTATGCGGCGGACTACCGCGCGTACTTCGAGGCGGGCCGCGCGGCCAGCGGGCAGACCAAGACCATGCTCGATCCACTGCCGCGCGTGCTGCTGCTGCCGGGGGCGGGCATCTTCGCCGCCGGGGCCAGCGAGAAGGACGCGCGCATCGCCGCGGACCTCTACGAGCACACGGTCACCGTGATCGGGCAGGCGGAGGCCTACGGGCACTACACGCCGCTGGACCCGCTGCGCCTGTTCGAGATGGAGTACTGGAGCCTGGAGCAGGCCAAGCTGGGCAAGGGCGTCGAGAAGCCGTTCGCGCGGCAGGTGGCGCTGGTCAGTGGCGCGGCTTCCGGCATCGGTGCGGCCACGGCCCGGGCCTTCGCGGCCCAGGGCGCGCACGTGGCCCTGCTGGATCGCGATGCCGAGCGCTTGCAGGCCATCGAGGCGGACTGTCGCAAGCTGGGCGTGGGCGCGCTGGCGCTGCCCTGCGACGTGACCGATCCAGGGGCGGTGGCGGGCGCCTTCCGCCAGGCCGCCCTGCGCTTCGGCGGCGTGGACCTCGTCGTCTCCAACGCGGGCCGCGTGTGGCAGGGCCCCATGGCCGAGGTGGACGACGCCGCGCTGCGCGAGAGCTTCGAGCTGAACTTCTTCGCCCACCAGCACTTGGCCGCCGAAGCGGTGCGCACCTTCCGTCGCCAGGGCACGGGCGGGCAACTGCTCTTCAACGCCTCCAAGTCCGCCTTCAATCCCGGCCCCAACCTGGGCCCGTATACCCTGCCCAAGGCTGCGGTGGTGGCGCTGATGAAGCAGTACGCCGTGGACTACGCCGACCTGGGCGTGCGCAGCAACGCGATCAACGCGGACCGCGTGCCCACGGCGCTCTTCGGCGAGGGCGTGCTGGAGCAGCGCGCGGCCGCCCGCGGCGTCAGCGTGGACGAGTATCTCTCGGGCAACCTGCTGCACCGCGTGGTGCGGCCGGAGGACGTGGCGGATGCCTTCGTCATGCTGGCCCGCGCCGAGCGCACCACGGGCACCGTGCTCCCCGTGGATGGCGGCAACATCGCCGCGGCCCCACGCTGAGACGCCGTGGGCGTCCGTCCCGACTGTCCAAGGCCCGCGCCGCGTCGGACCTCCTGGCACGGGCTCTGCATCGTCTGCAACTGTTTGATTTGGGACGGATTGTGGCGTCTGTGAGAGCCAGGGATGGCTTCGGGCAACCAAGGAGGGTTGCAGGGCCGCGGCGGCCGCCCCGAATCGCATTGGGTTTGCCCATGAAGAACTCTCCCGGCCCCGGCCATGGAGGGTTTTTTTTGCCCGCGGCGCCGGGTGTTTCGTCCGCTTGCGCCCTTTCCGGCCCCGGCTGGGCGCCGCTCCCGCGATTGACAGGGTTCCCCTGCCCCCGTACCCTAGGACGTTGTCCCCGGTGGCCGCCGCAGGGCGCTTCCTGCTGGCGCTGCGCCCGGTGAGGACACCGCAAACCCGAACGGATACAACCCATGCAGGCCTCCCTGCACTCGCCGCTGGATGGCACGGACGATGCCGCGCTGCTGCAGCCCACGCGGTTTATCGAGAGCACCGCGCCCGAGGTGGTGCGCTTCGCCCGTGAGACAGTGGGGGATGCCCGCGACGACGTGCAGCGCGGTGTGATGCTGTACTACGCCGTGCGTGACGAGTTCCGCTACGATCCGTACCGCATCACGCTGGATGAGACGTGCTTCCGCGCCACCACGGTGCTGCGCGAGGGCGCCGCTTTCTGCATCCCCAAGGCGATCCTGCTAGCCGCGGCTGCGCGGGCGGTGGGCATTCCCGCCGCGCTGGGCTTCGCGGACGTGAAGAACCACCTCACCACGCAGAAGCTGCTGGATGCCATCGGCACCGACCTGTTCATCTACCACGGCTACACGCTGCTGAAGCTGGACGGGCGCTGGGTCAAGGCCACACCGGCCTTCAACCTCAGCCTGTGCGAGCGCTTCGGCGTGAAGCCGCTGGAGTTCGACGGGCGCAGCGATGCGCTGCTGCACCCCTTCGATGCGCAGAACCGCAAGCACATGGAATACGTGAACGACCGCGGCGTGTACGCGGACTTTCCGTTCCAGGAAATCGCGTCCTCCTTCCGTCGCTTCTACGCGCGCTACTTCGAGCAGGACCTGCACGACGGGCGCGCATTCGAAGACGAATCCCCGCTCACCTCCTGAGCGGAGACCCACCAGCCGCCATGCCCAAGAACTTCGCATACGTCTTTGCCGCCTACGGTATCTGGGCGGCGACCTTCACGGTCTACCTGCTCTATCTGCGCCACAAGGCCGGTGTGGCCCGTCGCGCCTTGCAGCGCATGGGTGGCGGGGCCCGTTCCGACGGATCATGATCGCCCTGTCCGACGTCGGGATGCGCTTCGGCGCGCAGGTGCTCTTCGAGCACATCTCCTGGCAACTTCAGCCCGGCGCCCACTACGGCCTCGTCGGTGCCAACGGCACCGGCAAGTCCACCCTGCTGCGCCTGATGTCCGGCGAGTTGAAGCCCGAGAGCGGCACGGTCTCGCGGCCCAATGACCTGGCCGTCGGCACGCTGGGCCAGGATCAGTTCGCCTTCGACGGCCTGAGCCTGCTGGATGTGGCCATCGGCGGCAAGCCCCGCCTGCAGCGCGCCCTGCACGAGAAGGCGGAGTTGCTGCTTCGGCTCGAATCCACTGCCGGCACTGAGGAGGAGGGTCACCGCCTGGCCCATCTGGAAGCGGAGATCGCGGACGCCGGCGGCTACGAGGCCGAGGCGCGGGCGGGCAGCCTGCTGAGCGGCCTGGGGCTATCGCCGGAACGCCAGCGGCGGCCCATGCGCGAGCTCTCCGGCGGCTATCGGCTGCGGGTGCTGCTGGCGCGCACGCTCTTCGCGGAGCCGGCGCTGCTGCTGCTGGACGAGCCCACCAACCACCTGGACATCGACTCCATCCGCTGGCTGGAGGGCTACCTGCGGGCCTTCCCGGGCACGTTCGTGGTGGTCTCGCACGATCGGCACTTCCTCAATTCGGTCTGCAACCAGATCGCTGATGTGGACTACCAGGAGCTGCGGCTCTACCCGGGCGACTACGATGCCTTCGAGGCGGCCAAGACCCTGGCCGTGCAGCAGAAGGACGCAGACATTGCGCGGGCGGAAGAGAAGATCGCGGAGATGGAGCGCTTCATCACGCGCTTCCGCGCCAAGGCCACGAAGGCCCGCCAGGCACAGTCGCGCAAGAAGCAGGTGGAGCGCATCGAAATGCCGGAGATCAAGCGCAGCTCGCGGCGCTTTCCCGCGTTCGGCTTCCGGCAGCGCCGCCCCTCCGGCCGCGAGGTGCTCACGCTGCAGGGTCTGCGCAAGGCCTACGGCAAGCACACCGTGCTGGATGGCGTCAACTTCTCCATCGAGCGCGGCGAGCGTGTGGCGGTGGTGGGGCCGAACGGCATCGGCAAGTCCACCTTGCTCAAGATCATCGCGGGGCTGCTGGAGGCGGACGCGGGCGCGGTGAAAATGGGCTACGAGGCGCAGCCGGGCTACTTCGCGCAGGATCACCACGAGGTGTTGCGCGGCCGCACGAGCGTGTACGAATGGTTGCACAGTCAAGCCCCGGGGGAGTCGGTGGGCACCATCCGCGGTCTGCTGGGACGCGTGCTGTTCTCCGGGGACGATGTGGAGAAGTACGTCAGCGACCTGAGCGGGGGCGAGGCCGCGCGCCTGCTGCTGGCTGCGCTGATGCTGCGTCAGGACAACCTGCTGGTGCTGGACGAGCCCACCAACCACCTGGACCTGGAGGGTCGCGAAGCGCTGATGCGCGCCCTGGGCGAATTCGACGGCACGCTGCTGTTCGTGAGCCACGACCGCCACTTCGTCTCCCACGTGGCCCGGCGCATCCTGGTGCTCTCGCCCGAGGGCGTGGAGGATGTGCACGGCAACTACGAGGACTACCTGCGCGCGCGGGGCGAGGACTTCCTGGCCGGCGGCACCCCTCCCGGGGCGAGGCCGGGTGCGGGCCGCGCCCGGGGCGAGCCGGCCGCGGGGGGCGACTATGCGGAGCGCAAGGAGCGCAAGCGCGCCCTGGGCAAGCTGCGCAAAGAAGTCGAGCGCCTGGAGGCGCAGGTGGTGAAGCTGGAAGGGGAACTGGAGGGCATCGCCGTGCGCTTCGCGGCCGAGGGTTACTTCCAGACCGCCGATCGGGCACAGGTGCAGCGCGACCAAGCCATGCAGGCGGAGACCCAGCGCCGGCTCAAGGAAACCATGGCCGCTTGGGAGCGGGCCGCCTCCGAGCTGGAGCGGGTGCAGGAAGCCTCCTGATACCAATTTTGCATCCAAAATGAAGAACATCTCCGCGACCCTGAGGAGCGCGAAGCGCGTCTCGAGGGGCGCGGCAGCTCCGGTTGCGGCCTTCGAGACGCCCCACTGCGCGGGGCTCCTCAGGCACGCGGCCTATGGGCGCGATTTGAATGCGAATTGGTATGACGCGCGGCGTGCCGCCGGCCCGTATCACAGCCCCGCGGCACTCTTGATGTTGCCCACGAGGCGGCCGTTGTGGAACTTCTCCACGGGCTTGAAGGCGGGCTTGCGCAGCTTCACGGCCACGGGGGCGACCATCACCGGCAGGGCGCGCGGCACGACGCTGAAGGTGGCCGGCAGGAGCCCGATGGGCTGGCCGTCCACCTCCACGTATACCGGGCCATCCAGGGCCACAGCGCTGAGCCGCTCCACGCTCTGCCAGTGCAGGTGCGCGCCGCGGGGCCGCAGGGAGCCCATCCAAAGGCCGGCCAGCTTGAGGGACAGCGACCACCAGGGTTCGCCACCCAGCCAGGCCAACTCCAGCAGCCCGTCAGTCGGATCGGCCTGAGGCGCCACGTGGCCGAAGGCGGGATAGTAGCGCCCGCCCATCACCATGCCCACCGCGCAGACGCCCTCGTAGAGCACCTCGCCGCCGCTTTCCAGCCGCACGTGCGTGCCGCGCCGCGTGGTGCCTTCGCGCAGGGCTTCGGCGATGCGGCCCAGTGCCTGCAGCAGATTGGTGCGGGGGTCGCGCCATTCGCGCTTCACGTGACCCGTCACACCGAAGCTGGCGCCGTTGAGGAAGTGGCGCACGAGGCGACCGCCCTCGGGTCCCTCGAAGTCCACGCGTCCCACGTCATAGGGGAGCGTGTGTCCCGCGCTGAGGATCTCCAGTTGCCGCCCCAGCCGCCGCGGCAGGTCCAACGTGCGGCTCCATTGGTCGGGCCGGGACAGGGAAAGGAAACCCACCTTGAGCCGGCGCCGGTGCCCTTCCGCCAGTTCCATGATGCCATTCACGACGCCGTGGGCCGTGGCCACATCGCCCACGGAGACTAGCTTGCGGAAGCCCTGCAGGGCGGCCTCCTTGGCGGCTTGGGCCGCCTCCTCCGCGCTCTCCACCACCGTCACCTCCGCCGGGGCCAGCTCGCGCAGGCACACGCGTTGGGACGCCATCCAGTGGCGCCCGTCGCGGCTGCAATTGCCTTGCGGGTTGAGGAAGAGTTGGGTGGCTTCCGCCATGGTGCGGCCTTGGCTAGGCGCTGGGGGCAGCGGGGGTCATTCGCCCTTGTCAGGATAGCGAATCGTCTCGATCTTTTCCACGCCGGGCAGGGCTTCAGCGATCGGCCGCAGGCGCGCCGGATCGCCCAGCAGCACGATTTCCAGCCGGTCCGGATGGTGCGTGCGCTGCAGCGCGCCGCGCACGGCCTCGGGGGTGGCCGCCAGCAGCTTGCGGCGGTTCGCCTCCACGTCATCCGTCACAAGGCCGTAGAGCGCTTCCTCCACCTCCAGCGTGAGCAGCTTCTGCGGTGTGTCGCGCTTGAAAGGGTAGGAGTTGATGAGCGCGCTGCGTGCCAGCTCCAGCTCCGCTTCCGTCACGCCCTGCTCCACCAGCTCCCGGTACAGACGAACCACCAGCGGCACGGCCTCGGCCGTGTGCTCGATGCTGGGGAAGGTGTACATGGTGAACGGCGCTCGCGCATTGCGCGGGCCGCGGCCCCCGGCGGACTCGTACCAGCAGGAGGCGCCGTAGGAGAGCCCGCGCTCGCCCCGCACGATGCGGAACAGGCGCGAGTTCATGTCGCCGCCGAAGGTGTAGCCGATCAGCCGGTGCAGGTGCCAGTCCGGCACCGTCTGCGCCACAGCGAAGCTCCCCAGCAGCACCTCGTCCGTGCTCGTTTGCCCATCGGTGACGATGGTGACGCGGTGCCCGGCGCCGCGGCGGGGTGGAGCGAAGCCATCCCACGGGAACGGCGTCCCGGCAGCGGACGGGCCGTCCGCCGCGGGCAGCGCTAAGCGCTCCATGATGCGTGTCTCGGCCTCCGCCTGCGGCAGGTCGGACAGCACGGCGCAGAATGCCTCGCGCTCGGAGAGCAGCCGGCGGTACTGGGTGTGCAGGTCGTCCAGCCTGGCGGCGCGCAGGCCGGATTCCAGGCCATCGGCGCGGTAGGCGTGGGGCCGGCCGCGATAGATGCGCTGCAGATACACCTCCTGCGCGCGCAGCTGCTTGGATTCCTCCCGGTCCGCCACCCAGGCGCTGGTCAGCTCGGCTTTGAGCTGCGCAAACTCCCCGGGGTCGAAGTTCGGTTGAAGCAGCGAGGTCAGGAACAGGTCCAGCGCCGCGTCCAGATTGGCCGTGAGCGTCGTCAGGCGCAGCGTCACGTGGTCGTTGAACAGCGAGAAGCCCGTGGCGGCGCCCAGCCGCTCCAACTGCCCGCTCAACTCCGCGTGATCCATCCCTCCCGCACCCATGAACATCAGCCGCAGCGCAAAGCGCGACAGCCCCTGCAGCGGCTCGGGATCCAGGCAGGCGCCCGAGCGCGGCACCACCAGGAACACCTGGGTGATCGGTGTGGCGGGGTCGTGCTGGTAGATCAGCCTCACGCGTTGCCTCCGTCCCCGGGGCGCTGCACGACCGTGAGACGGGGCGCTCCCGTCAGGTAGCGCTCCAGTACGGTCATGACCTCCTCGCCCGTGACGCGCTCCATGGCATGCACCAGGTGCTCGCCGAAGCGCGGATCGTCGCAGGCGACGGCATGGCCGCCCACCTGTCGCGCGAGGCTCATGTTGGAGCGCAGACCCGAATACACCGCGAGCCGGGTCTGGTTGAGCGCCCGCTCCAGCTCGGCCGGCGGGATGCCGTCACGCCCCAGCGCCTCCAGCACTGCCTGCACGGCCGCCTCGGCCCGCTCGGCGGGCACGTCGTGCTGCAGGGCCACGTCCACCAGGAACAGGGCCGGCGAGGCCAGGTACATCTCCGCTTCCATGGAGAACGCGGCGACCTGCGTGCCGAGCCCATCGGCCACGAGGCGACGGTACAGTGGGGAGGACTGCCCCGCGGACAGCACGGCTCCCAGCACCGCCAGGGCCGGCTGATCGGCGTGCAGCACGCCCGGGGTGCGCCAGGCCAGCATCAGATTGTCCGTGGAAATCTTGTCGTGCCGCACCTCCACATGCCGGCTCTCGGCCCAGGGGGCGTCCGGCGGCGCGGAGGGCGGACGCGCGCCGCCGGGCTTCAGCCCACCATAGGCGCGCTCCAACTCGCCCAGCAGCCAGGGCTCGTCGAAGCCCCCGGCGACCACCACCACGGCACGGTTGGGCGCGTAGTGCGTGTGGTAGAAGCGCGCAAAGTCTTCGTCGCGGAAGGCGCTCACCTGCTCCGTGTAGCCGATGATCGGGTGCCGGTAGGGGTGGGCCGGGAAGGCCACGGCCATCAGCGTGTTCCAGAGCTGGTCGGAGGGCATATCTTTGTACATGTTCATCTCGCCCAGCACGGCCCCCCGCTCGATCTCGATCAGCTCCGGGCTCAGGCGCAGGTTCACCATGCGGTCCGCTTCCACCTCGATCACCCGCGTGAGCTGCTCGCTGGGCACGTTCACGTGGTAGGCCGTCGTGTCGTAGGACGTGAAGGCATTGAGCCCCACGCCGCCCACCTCGGCCATCACGCGGTCGAAGTCGCCGTCCTTCAGCTTGGCCGTCTCGCGGAACATCATGTGCTCGAAGAAGTGCGCCAAGCCCCGCTCCCGGTCGCCCTCCAGGGCGCTGCCCACCGTGTAGTGCGTAAGGTAAGCGGCCACCGGGCTGATGGGGTTGTGCACCAGCAGCACGGCTAACCCGTTGTCCATCCGGTAGTGCTGCACCGGAAAGGCATTCATGTACGTGAAGGAATCGACTTGCTCCAAGGCAGGCTCCGAAGACCAGGAAACGACCACGGCAGGCGACTGCGCGCCGGACACACCATTGCGTTCCGCCGCGTGAAGGCGGCGGCCCGTTTGTCCATCTTAGCGGATCGGATGCGGGAGGCCAAAGGCGCGGCGGGGATGCCGTTCAGGCCGTGCCGCGCCGCGGCTTAGGGATGGGCCGCGTGCGCGGTGTGCGGATGCTCGATGAGGGTCGCCAGCACCATGCCGGGGTTGGGCGAGTGCGCCCATTCCCGCGCCGGCGGGATGCGTCGCGTAGGCTGCGGCCGGGCCGGGGCGGCAGGCCGCTGGGTCCGCACGCGCTCCAGGAACTCGCGCGCCAGCTCCCGGTGGCACAGGTCCGTCACGCAATGGCAGGTCAGCACCAGATCCTCCTGGCCTGTGGAGGCGTCCAGCAGCGCGTGGAACCGTTCCGGCTCCGCCGCATAGCGCTTGCGCAGCAGGTTCTTGTACCGCAGCCGGAAGAACGGCCAACTGAACTCGCCGTTGACGAGCGCCTCCAGCCAGCGTCGCGGCGGCGCCAGCACGTGCGCCGGGTTGACGTACGGGCTGACGCTCTGCACATGCCGGGCCGGCAAAGCCCTGCGGTCCGCGTCTCTCTGGGACATCACGTGAAGCATAGGGGAACCTCGTCCGTGAGCGATCTTCCGTGATCGGAAGCATCCCTGACTCTTGTTAAGAGTTTAGCTTGGGTCCGAAGCGAAGTCAAAAAATTTTTGTTTGTCCTTTCGTCGGAGAAGGATACCGTATCCGATCGCGCCTGGGCATTTTCGAACCGCTCCGGGTGGCACGCCTTCTGTAAGAGATGGGATGTGACCATTGGCCCGGGCTGCACCGGACCTGTGCCCGGATCGGCACCAAGGCCCGGCCGCCAAGGTTCTTCGCCCGACGGGATGCCGCCGTCAAAATGGCTGGTGCCAGGGTGGCCTGATGCGATATGCTGAAAAATCGGGCACAATGGTGGATGCTTGTGATGAAAAATACCGCGCACACGGATGGACAGTATGGCATCGCCGGAACGTGAAGGGATTGAAATCCTGGTGCTGGACGACGAGGAGAGCATCCGCTGGGTGATCGGCAAGACCATCACCGAGCCCGGCTGCAAGCTTCACTTCGCGGACAGCGCGGAGGCGGCCACGGCGTTGATGGCACGGCAGCCCATCGACTTCGCCCTGGTGGACATCAATCTGCCGGGAGAGGATGGTCTGTCGTTCCTCGAACAGCAGCACGCGGCGCACCCGGACCTGCTGGTGGCCGTGATTACCGGCGAGAGCACCATGCACAACGCCGTCACGGCGATGAAGCTGGGTGCCTTCGACTACCTCACCAAGCCCTTTGACATTGAGGAGGTGGAGGCGCTGGCGCAGCGCGCCATGCAGACGATCCGCCAGGGTCGCCGGCACCGGCCGGGCAGCACGCCCACCCGCGCGCCGACGGAAGGTGACTCGATCATCGGTCGCAGCCGCGCCGTGCGTGAGGTGCACAAGGCCATCGGGCGTGTGGCGCCCTCGGATCTCACGGTGCTGATCCTGGGGGAAAGCGGGACGGGCAAGGAGTTGATCGCACGGGCGATTCACCAGCACTCGCCGCAGGCCAACCGTCCCTTTGTGGGCGTGAACTGCGCCGCCATTCCGCGGGATTTGCTGGAGGCGGAGCTGTTCGGCCACGAGAAGGGCGCCTTCACGGGCGCCATAGAGCGCAAGGCGGGCAAGCTGGAGGCGGTGGGCGAGGGCACGATCTTCCTGGATGAGATCGGCGACATGTCCCTGGAGCTGCAGGCCAAGCTGCTGCGCGTGCTGCAGGAGCGCGAGTTCCAGCGTGTGGGCGGGTTGCAGACCATTCCCCTGCGCGCGCGGGTGATCGCCGCCACGAACCAGAGCCTGGATGAGGCGGTGGCCCAGGGGCGCTTCCGCCAGGATCTTTTCTACCGCATCAACACGTTCACCCTGCGCTCCGCGCCCCTGCGGGAGATCCGCGAGGATGTGCCGCTGCTATGCGAGCACTTTGTGCGGCGCTACGCGGAGAAGATGGGTGTGCCGCCACGCACGCTGACGCCCGAGGCGATTCAGCGCCTCACCGCGCACGATTGGCCGGGCAACGTGCGGGAGTTGGAGAACGTCATCAAGAGTCTGGTCATCACGGCGCGCTCGGCCGTGATCGACGCGGAGGATCTGCCCCGCAACATCGCCGGCGAAGGCGCGCCAGCCGATCTGGACCAGGCCTTCGAGCAGACCGTGCTGCAGACGTGGCAGTCCGTCGTGCGCGCCTACTGCGCGGATGGCGGCACGGGCCTGCTGCAGCGTGCCGAGACGCACCTGGAGCGCCCGTTGATCCGCCAGGTGCTGAACGAGCTGAACTGGAACCAGGTGCGCGCAGCCAAGGTGTTGGGCATCAACCGCAACACCCTGCGCGCCAAAATCCAGGCGCTGGGCATCCGCAAGCGTGGCGGGTCCGGCCAACCCGCGGAAGCGAGCCCCTGAACTGCGACCGGGGTTGCATCGCCGCACGCCGCTCCGCAGGGCCGCGGAGCTTGGGTCCATCGTTGAATCGAGAATAGACAGGAGGCGGCATGAGCGATCAATCCGGCAACGGCCGTCGTGGCCGACCCGACATGCCGCAGAGGGTGAAGTGTCCCCAGTGCGGCGAGCTCACGCCCTATGAGGGCAATCCCTGGCGGCCGTTCTGCTCCGAGCGCTGCAAGATGATCGACCTGGGCACCTGGGCCGAGGGCGGCTATGCCCTCCCCACCGAAGACACCCCCGGCGACGACGAAGGCGAGCGGTAGCCGGCGCCCGGACGTATTGGACGGGCCGGTGCCGAGCCGCTACGATCGGTCATCGGGAGTCGAAACTGCCGGTGTACGCACGGGAAGATTGCCACATGCAGACCCACCATCGTTTCACCGCTGTGATCGAACGGGAGGGCGACGGGTACGTCGCGCTGTGTCCGGAATTGGACGTGGCCAGCCAGGGCGCGAGCATCGCGGAAGCCCGAGCCAACCTGATCGAGGCGCTCCAACTCTTCCTAGAGACCGCGCCGCCGGAGGAAGTGGCGGAACGCCTGCGGGGAGAGGTGTACGTCACGCAGCTCGAGATTGCAGTTGGTTAGGCGGCGCGTATTCTCCGGCCGCGACCTGATGCGATTGCTGGAATCCCATGGCTTTCAGGAGGTGCGCAGGCGAGGGAGCCATTTGGTGATGCAATGCACGGAAGGCGGGCGCACGGTCACCGTCCCGATTCCCGATCACTCCGAGATCCGCCGGGGCACGTTGCTCTCCATCATTCGGCAAAGAGGAATCCCGCGCTCGGCCTTCGAGACCGAGTAGCCGGGCTCAATCCCCTTCCCTCAGCCACTCCAGCAGCAGGCGGGCGCTGTTGCGTTCCTCGTCGCGGGCGGCGTAGACCAGCGTCACCGGGCCCTCGCCCAACAGCGCGCGCAGCTTCGCCACGGCGTCCGGATTGGCGGCCAGCTCGGCGCGGTAACGGTGCTGGAACTCCGCCCACTTGGCGGGGTCGTGGGCGAACCACGTGCGCAGGTCCGGCGTGGGCGCGATGTCCTTCAGCCACAGGTCGACGCGCGGGTCTTCCTTGCGGACGCCGCGCGGCCAGAGCCGCTCCACCAGCACGCGCGTGCCGTCCTCCGGTACCCGTGCCTCGTAGACGCGCTTGAGGCGCGGCGCGGGATGCTTGCCGGTCGCCATCGGGTGCGCTCCGTCTGGGGGTTGCGCGTGCCGGTCCGCGCGGCGTGCGCTTACGCCACGGCTCCTGCCGCATACAGGGCGTCGATGCGGGCGGCATCGTAGCCCAGCTCGCCCAGCACCTGCCGCGTGTGTTCGCCCAGCCGGGGCGGCCGATGGATGGTGCGCGCGCCGAAGTCCGTGAGGTGGAAGGGCACGTTGGACGTCTTGATGTGGCCGTAGTCCGGGTCGTCCGTCTCGACGAACGGGTGCAGGGCGTCCACCTGCCCCCCCGCCATCAGCTCGGCCAGGTTGTTGATGGGGGAGGAGGGCACGCCGGCGGCCACCAGGGTCTGCACCACATCCTCGGTCTTCCACTTCGCCAGCGCTTCGTTCAGGTGGCCCAGGAACTCGGGCAGGTTGGCCATGCGGCTGGGGTTGTCCTTGTATTTGGGCTCCGCCAGCATCCACTCCAGCTTGAGCGCCTTGGCCATGCGCTCCCACAGGTTCTGGTTGGCCGCGGCGATGAGCACCCAGCCGTCGCCGGTGCGGAAGGCTTGGTAGGGCGTGGCGCTGGCGTGCCCGGAGCCCAGCTTCTTGGGCAGCAGGCCGTTGTTGAAGAACGGCACGAGCTGCACCAGCATCAGCCCCAGCGCGCTCTGCAGCAGGGAGCCCTCCACCTTGCCGCCCAGGTCCGTATCGCGGCGGCGGTACAGCGCCACCACCGTGGCAAGCGCGGCGGTGAGGCCGGAGGTGAGGTCGAGAAACGAGACACCTGTGCGCACCGGCTCGCCGTCCGGCATGCCCGTGAAGCTCATGATCCCGCTGTAGGCCTGCAGCAGCGTCTCATAGCCCGGACGCTTGGCCAGCGGCCCCTGGCGCCCGAAGGCGGCGATGGAGGTGTACACCAGGCGCGGATTAAGCTCGCGCAGGGTCTCGTAGCCCAGCCCGAACTTCTCCATGTCGCCCGTCTTGAAGTTCTCCACCAGCACGTCCGCCCCTTTGGCAAGCTCGCGGATGACCTCCACCCCCCCGTCCGTCTTCAGGTTCACCACGATGCCGCGCTTGTTGAAGTTGAGCGCCATGAACGAGTCGCTCATGTCCTTGGTGAACGGCGCCCAGTAGCGCGTCTCGTCGCCCTTGGCGTCCTCCACCTTGATCACCTCGGCACCGAGGTTGGCCAGCGTGTGGCCGCAGAAGGGGCCGGCCAGCACGCGCGACATGTCGAGCACGCGGATGCCGGCCAGGGGCAGGGAGTTTCCTTCGGTCATGGTGAGTCGTCCTTCGCAGGGTCGGAGGTGTACAAGCACCGCCGGCGGCGATGGGAGCGCACCGCGGGCGTTCGTGATGCCGAGGTATACCCCAGCCGGGCTTAGCCGTTCAACCCGCCAAGCGCAGCAGCAGCCTGCGTGCGGGGCGGACGGGTCCGACGCGGACCTTCGCCCGGTACGTCGCGGCGCCTACCGCAGCAGGTGCTGGCGCAGGATGTCTGTGTAGGGCCCGGGACGCGAGATGTACGGGAAGTGCCCGCCCGTGGGCAGGGTATGCACCGTGGCGCCGGGGTAGCGGTCGCGCACTTCCTGCCGCGCCGCGGGTGGCATCACGGGGTCGTCCGCGCAATCGATGATGGCGATGCGGTCCGTCGGAAGGGACAGCGGGGGCGCGTTCTGCGCACGCAGCAACGCCAGCACGCGTGCCTTGAGGTGCCGCGCGGAGATCATCTCGCGGCCCTGCATGCCAATTACCCGCTTGGCGAGCGCCAAGCCCGGGTCGCTCTCCGGCCAATCGTTCACCCGGGCCACGCGCTCGGCCTTCAGATCGCGGGCCGGCATGGCCTCCAGTTCCTCCAGCGGGGGATTGCGCGGCCGCCAGGAGGCGTGCGGATCGCAGAGGGAGTTGCCGATGAACAGCCGCTCCACCAACTCCGGGTGACGCGCCGCCACCAATTGCGCCGTGTACCCGCCCAGCGAGGAGCCCAGCAGGCTCGTGATGCGAATGCCCTTGACGCGCAGGATCTCCGCGATGCCGTCCGCAAAGCGCTCCACGTCCGGCACGGCCGGGTAGGTGAAGGCGATCAGCCGCACCTGACGGGAGAGCGCCCGCATCTGCTGCCAGAAGATTTCCGCCGTGCCCAGCGTGCCCGGCAAGAGCACAAGCGTGCGGCTACTGTTCGCCCGTGCGCCGGTCGCCGAGTCAATCACGCCCCAGCGCGCCCCCCGCACCTGCGCGGATTGTTCGGGGTGCTGCTTGCGGAAGCGCATCAGGTCGGCGAGGTCGCTCATGGGCGCAGCTCCGGGGATGGGGGTGCGGGGGGCCGGCGCGGGCGGTCAGGGCTGGCCGCAGGGCCAAGGTAGACACCCTACCCCCATTCCACGCATACGGAAAGGGGTGTCGTCTTTACAGCCGCTCGCTGGGGGCGGTGCTGTGGTGCGGGGACGGAATCGACGGTGGCGCTGTGCGGAACACGGCCAGTGCCCGTCGCTCGGGCATGGCTCCGTATGCGGGTTCAGCGGGGATGGAGAGCCAGCGGAGATGCCGAACCGGTGCCGCCCCGGACATGGGTCAGGTCATCGGGGAGAGTCCACCAACCGGAATGCGGGGTGGCACCGGTTCGTGCGCGGTCTGCCGCGGGTTGCCCGGCGGCAGGAGGCCGATGCGTTGGCCCAGGGGTGCGCGGAAGGCGACTGGAATCAGGAGGAGGACGCACCTCCCGCGCGAAACCCTGGTGCATTTGACGCGGCGGCCGCAAACGGTCACATCGCGATCCTACGGTTAAATACTTGACTGGTCAGTAAACTACACGACGAAACACGGGAGCGCAAGGCGGCAGGTGCAGCTTATGTAGCGAGAGGCGGTGCGTTGGGAGGGGGCGACCCCGAGTGCCATCCGATGCTGGGCGGGAGCTCAGGCGTCCGGCGCTGTCACCAGGCGCAGGGCGAGGGGCCCCAGGCGCTCCATCACGCCCACGTCGTCGGCCGTCTTGGCGAGCAGGATCATGCCGTAGAGATAGGCCAGCAGGGCTTGCGCCGCGGCCGGGACGTCCGTCCCGGGCGGAAGCTGGCCGGCGGTGCTGGCCTCAGCCAGGGCGCGCTCGAAGTAGCCCGCGAAGCGGCCGAAGGCACCCTGCAGGCGCTGGCGGATGACCTCGTCCTGAGAGGACAGCTCCAATGCCAGGTTGCCGAAGGGGCAGCCCTGCACGTTGCCGGCACGCTCCTTGTTGCGGGACTGCTGGCCTGCGGCGCGCTGAAAGGCCCGCTGGATGCGCTGCAGGGGTGGCACGTCCGGCTGGAACGCGGGCTCCAGCACTTCGCTGCGGGTGGTCTCCCACCACGCGTCCAGGGCGGCCAGGGCCAGATCGCGCTTAGAGGGGAAGAAGTGGTAGAAGCTGCCCTTGCGCACGCCCGCGCCGCGGCACAGGTCGTCCACACTGACCGAGGCGTAACTGCGCGCCCGGATCAGCCCCACAGCCGTGTCGATCAGTCGTTCCCTGGCGTCGCTGGTGCGGCCCATCGTTACTGGCTCCGAGGTAGTGCTTCCCGCAAGACCGCCCGGCCCGCGGGGCAGCGGCGCGCCCCTGCGGGCGAAAGCGCCATGATATCATGACTATAGCGCGGCGGGCGGCAAAGCACAGCCCT
Organism: bacterium; assembly: GCA_035266845.1. Lineage (GTDB taxonomy): Bacteria > SAR324 > SAR324 > SAR324 > JACQKK01 > DATFMP01. Next base: position 58,546 of record DATFMP010000059.1, on the reverse strand, counting down.
TTGTTGCACGGCGCCCGGAAGCTTCCGGCGCATCGTCGCACTCCAGAGCGCCTCGGTGGGGGCGACAGGGGCGGTGTCGGGGCCCATTGTTGACCACCCGGTCCAACGCTCCTAAGATCGAGACAATTTGGGCTGGCTGGCCTGCTCGGCCCGCGCCCCACCGTCGCCTCACGCTCTCACCCGCAGGGTCTCATGATCGATCTCTACACCTGGGCCACGCCCAACGGGCGCAAGGTGTCCGTGATGCTGGAAGAATTGGGCCTTTCCTACACGGTGCATCCCATCAACATCGGTAAAGACGAGCAGTTCAGCCCAGAGTTCCTCGCCATCAGTCCCAACAACAAGATTCCGGCCATCATCGACCAGGACGGGCCGGGCGGAAAGTCCTTCTCCCTGTTCGAATCGGGCGCGATCCTGTTCTACCTGGCCGAGAAGACGGGGCGCTTCTTCCCCACCGAGCCCGGCGCGCGCTATCGCACCATGCAGTGGCTGATGTTCCAGATGGGCGGGGTGGGCCCCATGTTCGGGCAGAACCACCACTTCCGCATGGAGTCGGTCAACGACCCCTACGGCCTGGAGCGCTACGCCAAGGAGACCGCGCGCCTCTATGGCGTGATGGACAAGCACCTGGCGGGCAGCGAGTACTTCGCGGACGACTACAGCATTGCCGACATGGCCATCTATCCCTGGGTGGCCCGGCACTCGCGCCACAAGACCGACCTCAACGACTTCCCCCACGTGAAGCGCTGGTACGACCTGGTCGGTGCCCGCCCGGCCGTGGAGAAAGGCATGGCCGTGCCCTTCGCGAACTAGCGGCGACCCACTCTCACACAGCACCCGCCTCGCGGAAGGCGGCGATCTCCTCGGCGCTGTAGCCCAGCTCGGCCAGCACGGCGTCCGTGTGCTGCCCCAGTTGCGCCGGGGGCTCGCCGGTCTGCGGGGCGCCGCCGGAGAGGCGATAGGCGGGACGGAACACCTCGAACGGCCGCTCCACGCCCGGCACGCCCTCGAAGCGTTGCACGGAGCCGCGCTCCTGCACGGGAGGCAGGCGGGTCGCCTCGTCCAATCCCAGCACGGGCCCGGCCGGCACGCCCGCGGCGTTGAGGGCCTCCACCCACTCCGCGCCGGGCCGCTCCTGCAGGGCGCTCTCCAGCTCCGCCTTCAGGGCGTCGCGGTGCTGGATGCGCGCGTCGGGATCGGGGAAGCGCGGGTCGGCGATCAGGGCCTCGCGGCCCACGATGCGGCAGAACGCCTCGAACTGCGGCTGCATGTTGGCCGCCACGTTGATCAGGCCGTCCGCCACGCGGAAGCTGCCGGAGGGACTGGCGCTGAAGTTGTCGTTGCCCATCAGCCGGGGCTTCTGCCCAGCCGCCAGCCAGTTGGAGGTGGCCCAGCCCATGGCGGAGATGGTGGCATCGAGCATGGACACGTCGATGAACTGCCCGGTGCCGGCCGGGTCGCGCTCGCGCTGCAGCAGCGCCGCCACGATGGCGTAGGCGGCGTTAATGCCGCCCAGCGTATCGCTGACCGGGTAACCCGCGCGCAGGGGGCCGCTGCCGGCATCGCCCGTGGTGGCCATGGCCCCGGAGAGCCCCTGCACGATCTGGTCGTAGGCGGGCTTGGCGCGGTAGCTGGTGTCCTGCCCGAAGCCGGAGATGGCGCAGTAGACCAGCCCCGGCCGCTCCGCCCGCAGGGCCTCGTAGCCCAGCCCCAGGCGCTCCATCACGCCGGGACGGAAGTTCTCCAGCACCACGTCCGCCGTGGCCAGCAGGCGCAGGAAGATCGCCTTGCCGTCCGGATGCTTCAGGTTCAGCGTGATGGCGCGCTTGCCCGCGTTCAGGCCAAGGAAGGACGCCCCCATGTTGCGGGCGTTGAGGGCCGGATCGGCCCCCTGCCGCCGCGCCGCATCCCCGCTGCCGGGCTGCTCGATCTTGATCACCGTGGCGCCCATCTGCACCAGGTGGTAGCTGCAATAGGGCCCGGCGATCACCGAGGAGAGATCCAGCACGCGGATGTCGTCGAGGGGCAGGCGCATGGGCGGGTAGGCAGAAGAGCCGGCTGGAGTGCGAGGGTGCACGGTTCTTGGCACAGGGCCGGGCGGTGCGGCGTCGGCGCCGCAGCCCGGGGTTTCCGCCGCGGGGCCTGGGCCCGCGCGACGTACGCAGCATAGTGAGCGCGCAGGTCCCTGGCAAGCGCGGGCGGTCGCTCGCGGCGCTTGGTCGTGCTATCGCTGGGGCATATGCGCCGCCCCGCGCGGCCCCTCCCCCCATCCCGCAGGAACGCGCCCATGGCCTACGTGATCATCTTCGAAGCAGAGCCCAACCCTGGACGCGAGGAAGAGTACTTCGCCATATCCAAGGGACTGTTCGCCGAGCTTTACAAGCAGCCGGGCTTCATCCGCATCGACCGTGCGCGCTCGGTGATGACCGAGGGCAAGCTGCTCTCCATCAGCTTCTGGGAGAGCGAGGCGGCGATCGAGGCGTGGTACCACCACCCCAAGCATCGCGAGGCGCAGGTGCAGGGCAAGCGCGGCATCTTCAAGCGCATGCGCATCACGCGCCTGCAGGTGCTGGCCGAGCGCGACGTGCCCGTGGACGCCTCCGACACGGCGGATTGACGGGCTGCGGTCCCTCAGAACTTGTAGACGAGGGTCACGGAGCTGGTGGCGTCCGTGCGCTGGACGCCCGCGGGGACGTCCGAGTTGTGCGTCACGTCGTAGGACAGGCGGGCGGAGAGATTGCCCTGGATGCTCAGCGTGAGCGCGGTCTGCGAGAGCACCAGCGTATTGGTGCGGCCGCTCTCCACGATGACGTATTCGTTGAAGCTGGAGCCCTTGATGAACTCCCAGTTCAGCTCCGAGATGAGCACGCCAATGGGTTCGCGCTGCACGTCGGCCAAGTCGGTGCGGCGGGTCTGGCGGGTGCCCGCGCCGATCTCCGCCACGAGGCTCGTGTCGCCGGCCTGCAGCAGTTGCCGCCCGTAGCCGCCCACCTCCGACCAGCGCCAGCGAATGCCCTGCGAGACGTTGCGGTCATAGCGCAGTGCCTCGAACAGGTAGTTGCTCGGGCTCAGCTTGTAGGCGCTGGTCTGCGAGGCGCGGTACTGCTGACTGGCGGCAGTATCCTGCGTCTCGCTGAAGATGGTCTCGGCGCGGAACTGGTGGCGCCAGCGGGGCCGGTCGTTAACCACGCGCGCGCGGGCATAGGTGGAGAGCGAGGGCGCGTTGCCGCTCACGGAGAGATAGCCCAGTTCGGCTTCGCTGTTCCAGTGGCTCTCCTGCACCTCGCCGGCGCTCAGCCACTGGCTGATGCGGCCCTCGCTGGGATTAAAGATCGCGCCTTCGCCACCATTGGCCTGGGCCCGCGGCGCGCAGGCCAGAGCCAGCGTAGGCAACAGCACGGCACAGAGCAGAACTCGGCGAAGCAGCATGAGCAGGCGGCGAAGCTCGCGCGGCGGCAGCGGACGCCGTCGCGGAGACTGCGGATGGTTTGCAGGATACATCCAGGCTACCATGCCCGGGCGCGAAGGCCCAGCCGAGGCGCACCGGCGCCATTCGTGGTAGCCGGAAGCGCCCGGGCTGACCCCCGCCGTGCCGGAAATGCGGTGACGTGCGGCACTGGAGCGGCTACAATCCAGCGCCGGGGAAGCGGGCACTATAGCCCGTGAGCGCAGCGCAGCGACCCGGCCAGCCGAGCATCAGGGAATGGGAGACCATGACGGATTTACTGATCAAGGCCGGCCGGCTCTTCGACGGCCAATCCGACCGCCTGCTGGAGCAGGCCTACGTGGCCATTGAGGCCGGTCGCATCATGGCCGTGGGGCCGCAGAGCGAACTGGCCGAGCACCCGGAGCATTTCGCGCGCACGCTGGAGCTGGGGCCACAGGTGACGCTGCTGCCCGGGCTCATCAACATGCACGTGCACATGGCCTTCAGCGGCTCGGCGGATGTGATGGGCGACCACCTGCGCGAATCGCCGCAGGCGCGCCTGATTCGCTCCGTGGAGAACCTGAAGCGTGCCCTGGCCACGGGCGTGACCACCGTGCGCGATTGCGCGACCGTGAACGAGATCGCCTTCGCCGTGCGCGATGCGGTGGAGCAGGGCACGCTGGTCGCGCCGCGAGTGGTGGCGGCCGGGGCGGGCATAACGACCACGGGCGGCCATTGCTGGTTCTGCAGCGTGGAGGCCGACGGCGAGCTGGAGGTGCGCCGCGCCGTGCGTGCGCAGGTGAAGGCCGGCGCTGACTTCATCAAGGTCTTCGCCACGGGTGGCAACTCCACACCGGGCACCAACCCGCTGGCCGCGCAGTATGGCGAGGCGGAACTGCGTGCCCTGACCGAGGAGGCCCGGCGCCTGGGCGTGCGCACGGCCTCCCACGCGCACGGCACGCCGGGCGTGCATGGTTCCATTGCCGCGCGCATGACCACCATCGAGCACTGCACGTTCCAGACACCCGCGGGCATCGCCTACGAGCCGGAACAGGCCCGCACCATGGCCGGCGAGGGCATCTACGTGTGCCCCACCATCTTCCAGGGCATCGGTAAGACCCGGCGCCTGGAAGACCCCGACCTCACACCGCGCGAGCGGGCCTTCATGACCCTGCAGCGGGCGCGCTTCGAGTTGGTGAACAAGCTGGTGGACGATGGCGTGCGCATCGTCTCGGGCAGCGACGCGGGCGTGGCCCACAATACCTTCGCGGACTATCCGGGCGACTTGGTGCTGAGCGTAGAGGGCGCGGGGCTTTCCCCGGCCTATGTGCTCAAGTCTGCCACCTCCGTGGCCGCCGAGGCGCTGGGGCGCGAGGACCTGGGCGTGCTGGCGCCGAGCCGTGCGGCGGACCTGCTGGCCGTGCGCGGCGATCCCCTCGCGGACATCCGCGCGCTGCTGAAGCCGGTGGCCGTGGTGGCGCGGGGCCAGGTTTTCAGCGGCCCGCTCGGCGCCTGATCCGCCGCTGCCCTCGACCGGAGACGGCCTGCGGCGCCCACCTCATCCTCAACCGGAGCCATGCCGATGGCCAGCGTGGAGTTCGAGCAGTTGTACCGCACCTTGCAGGCCCAGCCGGACCGAGCCGCCCTGCCCGTGGAAGAGCTGCGGGAGGCGGGGCGTCGCAAGGCCGCGCAGATCCCAATTCCCGCGGACGTCACCTGCACACCCGTGGACGCGGGTGGGGTGCCGGGGGAGTGGATCGTCGCACCGGGCGCGGATGCGCGAGGCGCGCTGCTGTACCTGCACGGCGGCGGCTACTATCGCGGCGCCATCGCCACGGTGCGCGAGATGTGCGGGCGCCTCTCCCGCGCCGCCGGGCTGCGTGTGCTGGCCATCGACTATCGTCTGGCGCCCGAGTACCCCTTCCCCGCCGCGCTGGAGGACGCTTTGGCTGCGCTGCGCTGGCTGCGCACGCAGGGCTGCCCTGGCGGTTGCACGCCCGGCGAACTGGCGGTGGGTGGCGATTCCGCGGGGGGCGGGTTGGCCGTGGCTCTGCTGGTGGCGCTGCGCGAGGCGGGCGAGCCGCTGCCGGGCGCGGCGGTGTGCCTCTCGCCCTGGGTGGATCTCACACACTCGGGCGAATCCATGACGGCCCTCGCGGGCGACGACCCCTCCCTATCGCGTAGCTACCTGGAGCGCTTCGCGGGCCTGTACCTGGACGGCGCGGACCCCCGCGACCCCCGCGCCTCGCCGCTCTTCGCGGACTTGACGGGTCTGCCCCCGCTGCTGGTGCAAGTGGGTGGGCGCGAGGTGCTGCGCGACGACGGGCTGCGGCTGGCCGAGCGGGCCCGGGCTGCGGGTGTGGCCGTGGAACTGGACCTTTGGGAGGAGATGACCCACGTCTGGCAGAACAACGGCCCCGACCTGCCGGAGGGCCGGCAGGCCATCGAGCGCGTGGGCGCCTTCCTGCGGGCTCGGCTGGGCTGAGACGCCGCCCCGCCGGGGCGCCATGGCCCTGGTGGCGGGGATCAGCTCTGGGTCGGGATCGTGAAGAGGTGGGTGTGCTTCACGAGATAGCGCGCACCCACGTACAGTGCCAGCGTGACCAGGAACACGCCCGCATAGACCGGATCGATCACAAAATGGCCGGCCTCCACGATGTCGCCCGTCATTTCCAGCAGCGCGTAGTAGGCAAGGATGGCGAAGAGCGTCTGGTACTCGCGCCGCACGGCCGTCTGGACCGAGAACGCGCGGTCGGAGGACCGCCAGCGGAGGATGCGCCACGGCACGACGAGCGGAGTGTGCCGCATCCACTCCTTGTAGGCCTCGCCGAACTTGCGGGTGAGGAACTGCTCTTCGGCGTAGATGATCGGCAGATAGAACACCCAGAACAGGGCCGTGTTCAGCGCCACGATCCACAGGGCGTGGGGCACCATGGAGATGCCGAAGAAGATGATGAAGTTGCCCAGGTAGAGCGGGTGGCGCACCAGCGAGTACGTGCCGGTCGTGTTCAGGGTGTTGGCCACTTGGTGGCGCCGGTTGCGGCCCGAGGTGCCCTCCGGCGTGCTGCCCAGCGTCCGCACCCGGATGCCCAGACCCACCAGCGAGACAGCCAGGCAGAGCAGATCCCACTTCAGATTGGCCAGGTGAAAGCCCACACCGTCGTTCGGCTGCATCACGAGGAAGAACACCAGCAGCGTGAGGGCGGGAATCTGGCTGCGGTAGCGGAAAAGGAACAGGCCCGTGGACTCGAGCCACCGGTTCAGTTGCATAATTACCCGATGATGGTTGCTGCTCTGAGGTCTGCCGCGCCGCGGCTTCGGCTCAAGCGATGATTGGCACGCCCGGGCAGACCGGCAGGTATCCCCCCTTGGTCGCCCGTGTGCAAGTGCTGCAGCTCAGCGTCCCCCCGCGGCTGCAGCCGATCCCTCCGACTCATATCCAGACAGTTGCGCCAAGCGCCCGGGCGTCAGCAACTGGAAGTACCACTGTCCGCCAATTTCCCAGGTGGGGTACGATTTGATGTTGTGCTCCGCGCAGGCGGGCGCACGCGCCGCGTTGCGGCCGTCAGGGTAGCATTCCACGTATGGCAGGCGATCGACCGATGCCCCGAACAGATGCTTCTGTTCCTCGCAGACCGGTCACCAGTAGGCGCCGTAGAAGATGGCACCGCTCTGGGTCAGGTGTTCCGCCAAGCCCCGCAGGTAGGGATTCTCCGGTCCGGCTGCGGAATTGAAGACGCCGCTGTAGTGCAACTGCAGCCCCACCACGATCGCCACGGCGAGCAACCCCGTCTGCCCGGCCCAGGATGGCCACGAAAACGAGGGCAGACCCTCGGGGCGCTGCAGCGAGATCACGACGAACAGCGCGGCCATCAGGCCCAGTGACGTGAGGCAATAGAAGCAGGTTGCCTCGATCACGTAGATCGAGACCGCCGTCAGGTAGATGCTGACGGCCAGCCCGACGAGGCTCAGGGTCCAGGCGGCCTTCCAGTGCCACGCCGCGTTGCGCACGCGGTAGGCGATGTGCCCCAGCGCCGCATAGCCCAGGAAGCCCCAGAATGCCATGGGCAGGCCCAGCAGGGAGCCCCAGCGGCTGCTCTGCACCAGATCGCAACTGCTTCCGTCCGCACAAAAGGCCGGTGCGGCCTTGAGCCAGGATGTGGCCGAGAGATAGGCGGTGAGCGCCATGCCCGCCAGCGCCAGCAACAGCACGGGCCAGTTGGGCACATGCCGCTTTCTGAGCACAGGTGGCCGGTGGCTCCCGCCCTTGCTCCGCTTGGGTTCAGCGGCCGCCTGGGCGTGGGCTTGCTTCGTTCTCCTTTTCGACATGATCAACAGTCTGCATGGTTGTGCCCCACCGTACAAGCGCAAAAAATGGGCCCGGCAGGGGCGCATTCATTGTGTTTCGGGCGGGTGGCGCGTGTGCCAGTCCGTCTGCTGCTGATAGTGCCGTGCCAGGGCCAGCAGCGTGGCCTCGCTGCCCGGGCGGCCCACGAACTGGAGCGAAGTGGGCAGCCCGCGCTCCCCGAAGCCCGTGGGCACCGTGACGCAGGGCCAGCCCAGCAGGTTGCCCACGCCCGTGATCACCAGCCGCCGGTGCGCGCCGAAGTAGGCGGAGAAGGTCGTGTCCAGCGGCGGCGCCACCTTCTTCAGCGTGGGGGTCACGACGGCGTCGTAGGGCGCCAGCCAGTCGGTCAGCTCGCGGTGCAGCCGCTGCCGCAGCCGCAACGCCGTCACGTAGGCTGCGGCGGGGATGGAAGCCAGCGCGTGGGGCGTAGTGCGGGTTTCCGGCGCCGTGAGCTGTGCCGCCTCGCCCGTTTCTGCGAGGTAGCCGAAGGCGCTGCCTGCCTCGGCGAAGAGGATCGTCATCACGATCTCGTGGTACGGGTGCTCGGGCAGCGCACGCTCCTCGATCTCCGCTGCGGTCTGCAGCACCTCCAGCGCGGCGCGGAAGTTGGCCGGCACGGCGGGCTGGTCGGAGTCGTCCTCGCCCGGCAGCACGCACAGCTTCCAGCGCCGGTCGGGCTGCGCCTCCGGCGCATACCGGAACGCGCCGGGCAGCGTGGCGGGGTCGCCAGGGTCGGGCCCGGCGATGGCCTCCAGCACCAGCCCGCAATCGTCCGCCCCGTGGCAGAGCGGGCCGATCTTGTCCAGCGTCCACGAGAGCGCCATGGCGCCGCGGCGGCTGACCCGTCCAAAGCTGGGCCGCAGGCCCGTCAGGCCGCACATGGCCGTGGGCCCCGTGATGGAGCCGTGGGTCTCCGTGCCGATGGCGAAGGGCACCAGGCCGGCGGCCACGGCCGAGGCGGAGCCGCTGGAAGAGCCGCCCGACCACGCGGCGCGGTTCCACGGGTTGATGCCGGGGCCCGTGAAGCTGGCGTTGGGCTGGTCGTAGCGCATGCCCCCGGCCAACTCCACCATGGCCAGCTTGGCCACCAACACGGCGCCGGCCGCCTCCAGCCGCTCGATCACGGCGGCGTCCGCATCGAAGCGCTGCTCGCGCAGGGGCGCGAAGCCCCAGGTGGTGGGGATGCCGCCGCCGGTGGCCAGCAGGTCCTTGGCGCCGTAGGGGATGCCGTGCAGCGGCCCGCGGTCGCGTCCAGCGCGCAACTCCGCTTCGGCGCGGCGGGCCTCGGCCAGTGCGCGCTCGCGGGTCACGGTGACGACGGCGTTATAGCGCGACCCCAGGCGCTCCAGGCGCTCCAGGCAGTGCTCTGCCAGGGCCACGGGCGAGAGTTCGCCCGCGCGCAGGCGCCGCCCCATTTCGTGCAGGGGCAGCCAACTCCAGTCCGCCGCGCTCACTTCGGGTCTCCGTCCGGCGCGTCGGGCTCTCCGTCGGCGTGCATCGCGTTGGGGAAGGGCAACTCGGCGTTGTCAGGTCGGTCGGTCAGCAGCGGCTGCCACACGGCGCGCAGGGCCTCGCAGGTGCGCACGGCCGCTTCCAGGGTCTCGGCATCGAGGCCCGCCCCATAGCGGACCCGCAGCCAAGCCCGCCAGACCGCCGGCCAGATCGCCTCAGCCATGGTCGCCTTCGCTGGGTGGGAGTGCCATCAGTAGTCCTTGGGGTCCAGCGCGTCGCGCAAGCCGTCGCCGGCAAGGTTGAAGGCCAGGGCCAGCACGAAGATCGCCGCGCCTGGCCACCAAGCCATCCAGGGTGCCTGCTGCAGGAACTGTTGGGCCGAGTTGAGCATGGTGCCCCAACTGGGCTGGGGCGGCTGCACGCCCAGGCCCAGGAAGCTCAGAATGGCCTCGGCGATGATGGCCGTGGGAATGGACACGGTGGCCTGCACAAGGATCGGACTGAAGATATTGGGCAGCACGTAGCGGAACATGATGCGCCCGTCGCCCGCGCCGATGGCCCGTGCGCCCTGCACGTAGTCCTCCTCCCGTGTGGAGAGCGCCAGCCCCCGCGTGAGGCGGATGAACGTGGGCGTCACTCCCAGCCCGATGGCCAGCGTGGCGTTGATGAGCGAGGGACCCAGGATCGTAATCAGCCCGATGGCCAGGATGAGGAAGGGAAACGCCAGCCAAGCATCCGTGATGCGCATGATGAGCTGGTCCAGCACGCCCCGGTAGTAGCCGGAGACGAGCCCCAGCGGAATGCCGATAGCTATGGCGATGAGCACCGAGAGCACACCGGCCTGCATGGAGATGCGTGTGCCCCAGATCACCCGCGAGTATGTGTCGCGCCCCAGCTCGTCTGTGCCGAAGAGGTGTGCCGAGGAGGGCGCCTTGCGGATCGCGCTCCAGTCCGTCTGGATCGGGTTGTACGGGGCGATCCACGGCGCACCCAGCGCGATCAGGACGAAGGTCACCACCACGATGGCCCCGAACACGGCCATGGGCCGGCGCGCAAACCGGCGCAACCGCTTGCGCAGGCGCTGGGCGGAGGTTTCGGGCGCATCCTCCGGCGCGTTGACCGGCGGGACGCCATGGGGGGTCGGTTCAACCATCACCGGTGCGGCCCTGGACCCGGATGCGGGGGTTGAGAAGCGAGTACGAAAGGTCGACCAGCAGATTGACGAGCACGTACGCGCTGGCTGTCACCAGGATCACCCCCTGCACCAGCGGATAATCCCGCGTGAAGACGGCCTCCACGATGAGCCGACCGAAGCCGGGCACGACGAATATCTGCTCGGTGATCACGGCGCCGCTCATCAGCGTGCCCAACTGCAGCCCCAGAATGGTCACCACCGGAATCAGCCCGTTGCGCAGGGCGTGTCGCAGCACCACCGTGCGCCGGGCCAGGCCCTTGCTGTAGGCCGTGCGGATGTAGTCCGCGCTCATCACCTCGATCATGCTGTTGCGCGTCTGGCGCATTAGCACCGCGGCCAACCCGGTACCCAGCACGAAGGCCGGCATTACCATATGTGCCAAGTTCTCCAGCGGATGCTCGAACAGGGAGACGAAGCCCGAGGCGGGCAGCCACCCCAGCCGCACCGAGAACAGCAGGATCAGCAGGATGCCCAGCCAGAAGTTGGGGATGGACAGGCCCGAGAGCGAGAGCCCGTTCACCAGATAATCCCACACGGAGTTGCGGCGCAGGGCGGAGAAGATGCCCGAGGGGATTGCGATCACCATCGCCACGAGAATCGCGTAGCCGGAGAGCTGGATGGTGATAGGCAGCTTCTGCAGCACCGTCTGCGCGACGGGGATGCGCGTGCGGATAGACTCCCCCAGGTCGCCCCGCACCGCCAGAGCCGCCCAGCGCACGTATTGCACGTAGATCGGCTGGTCCAGCCCGTACCGCGCGCGAATTTCCGCCAGGCCGGATTCGTCGGCATCTTCCCCCGCCAGCGTGCGCGCGGGATCGCCGGGAATCAGGCGCAATCCGGTGAAGACGACCAGGCTGATGAGAAACAGCGTGATCGACGAGACAAACAGCCGTCGGATGAAGAACTCAAGCACGGCAAGGCTCGGCACGCAGGCAGTGCCGCGCGGTGGGCGCGGGCACCGGGCAGGCCGGGCCGGGCGCCTCCTTAGGGGGAGGCGCCCGGGGCGCGACCGGGAACGACGGCGGGACTCAGCCCTGCCAGGAAACGCCCTTGAGCCGGATCAGACCATCGGCCGTTGCCTTGTAGCCCTTGAGGTGCTTCGGAAAGGCCACGATGTAGTTCAGATGGTACAGATAGATGATGTTGCGCCGCTTGCCGGCGATGGCCTGGATGGCTTCGGAGTAGAGCTTCTTGCGTTCCTTGAAGTTGCTCACCTCGCGGGCCTTGTCCAGCAGCGCGTCAATGGATTTGTCGCAGACGTTGGACTCGTTCAGGCTGCCGCCGCAACTGTTGAACTGGTAGATGTTCGCGTCGGGATCCACGCGGCCGCTCCAGCCGATGAGAAACGCCTGGAACTTGCCCGCGTCGGCGTCCTTCAGGCTGGACGCAAACTCCGAGGGCCGCAGCGAGATATCGAAGCCCGCCTCGCGCGCCATGGACTGGATGGTCTCGGCCACGCGCTGCTGCTGCGGGTTGTTCACGGTCATCAGCTCGAACTTGTAGGGCGTTTGCACCCCGGCATCGGCCAGAAGCTGCTTGGCCTTGGCCACGTTACGCTCCGGGCATTTCTGCGACTTGTCGAAGAACGGGCTGATGGGCGATAGAGGCGTGCAGCCCGGCGTGTATTGCCCGTCCCAGGCCACTTGGTTGAGCGCGTTGCGATCGATGCTCAGCTCGAATGCCTCGCGCACTCGGGGGTCGTTGGCCAACGGCGTGCCCAGATCGCCCTGTGCCTCGTGCTTGCCGGTCTTGTTGTGGATGTTGATCGTGATGCCCTGGTACCCGAGGCCGGTCACGCCCACCACCTGGAACTTGCCTTCCTTCTTCAGCAAGCTGGCATCCGTCGGGGCCACCAGGTGCATCAGGTCGATATCGCCCGAGCGCAGGTTGGCCAAGCGCACGCTGTCGTCGGTGATGATGCGGAAGATCAGCGTCTTGAAGTGCGCGGCCTTGGGGTTGAAGTAGTACTTGGACTTGGTGAGCACGATGCGATCCTGCGGCACGCGCTTGGAGAACGTCCAGGGGCCCACGCAGATGGGATCCGTGCCGAACTTCTCGCCCAGCTTGCGGGCTTGCTTGGGCGAGACGGGCATGCCGGAGCGATCCAGGAGCGCGCCCACGATGGGCGTGAAGGGCTTGCTCAGCTCGATGCGCACGGTGTAGCGGTCCAGCGCTTCCACCTTGGTGATCAGCTTGAGCTCGCTCTTGCGGCTGGAGCCGGGGAAGGTGCGGTGGCGATCCAGCGAGAACTTCACCGCCGCGGCATCCATGGGGGTGCCATCGTTGAAGCGCACGCCCTTGCGCAGCTTGATGGTGACGACCTTGCCGCCGTTGCTGAAGCGGGGAAAGTCCGCGGCGAGCTGCGGGTGGATGTTCAGGTGCGCGTCGATGTCGTAGAGCTTCTCGCACATGTTGGCGTAGATGATCCGCCCCACGTAGGTGCGCGAGAGCGTCGGATCGAGGATGTCGGGATCCTGGTTCAGCGCGATCACCAGCGTGTCTTTGGCGGCGTGGGCAGCGGGCGCTGCCAGCGCAATCAGCATCGCTCCCAGCAGGGCCACGCATAGGCCCGTCCATGTACGATTCATCAGTGTCGTCTCCGAAGATTTGGCGGACTCCCGCCACATCACGTGATGACCCGACGGTGGTACCGCCGGGCGTAGCTAAAAAACTCCCCAATGGACATGTCTGGCATCGCCGGGGCAAAAAGGCAACGCGGAAGTGTGGGCGGGCGCGATGGGCCATCAGAGACCCATCTGAGCGAGCATGGCGCGGGTGAGGGGACTCTCGGCGCGGCCGAGCTCCTGCACGATGTCGAAGTGGTGGCGACCGGGCAGAGTCAGCTCCTCGCAGTCCAGGCCGCGGGCCCGCCAAGCGGTGGCCAGCATGCCGTTCTGCCGGCGGAACTCCTCCGTCTCCTCGTGGCCCACCGCGGCGACCAGCGGCGGGCCGTGGCGGCCCAGGTGAAAGAGCGGGCTGTTGCGGCGGGCCGCCTCGCCATCCAGGCCCAGTGCCTCGTTCAGATAGCACAGCCGGATCGGCTCCAGGTCGAACACCCCGCTGATGGCGCAGGCGCCGCGGATGATCCGCTGGGGCTCGCCCTGCTCCGGCGCCCAATCGCCCAGCACGAGCATGAGCGTCAGGTGTCCGCCGGCCGAATGACCAGAGACGTACAGGCGCTCCGGATCGCCATTGAAGGAGGCCGCATTGGCGTGGCACCACGCCACCGCCGCGCGGCACTGGGCCACGATCTGGTCCACGCTCACGGCGGGAGCCAGGTCGTAGTTCACCGAGACGAACGCGGCGCCGGCGGCCACCAGCGGCTCAGCCGGGTAGCCGAAGAAGCGCTTGTCCATGCCCTGCCAGTAGCCGCCGTGGATGAACACCTGCACGGGCGAGCCTGGCCGACGTGCCGGGAAGACGTCCAGCCGCTGCAGCGGTGAATCGCCGTAGGGCACGTCCGCGCGGTGCTCCAGTGCGCCGCGCACGCGCTCGCTGTCCCGCTCGTACGCATCGAAGAACGTCTGGAAGTCCGGATGGCGGGTGCGCAGTTTGTACTGCGCGTCCAGCTGCATCTGGTCGTATTGCTTGTAGACGGGCGTGGTCATTACAGGGTCCCTGAAAACGAAATCAACACGAAGCGAAGGGGGGCTACCGCCCCGGCGGCATTTCTATCCGCATTGCGAGTATGCGGCAATGGAGCGTCCCGGGCCCCGCCTGGCCCCCGGCTATGGAGCAGTGGGGTCGATCTGGGGCAGGTCGCGGTAAATGCTGCGGCGCCGCTCCAGGAGCAGGTGCCGCAGGTTGTCCACGACCACGGGCACATTGCGCACCAGCGCCACGTCCAATTCCAGCACCTCCATGTCCTCGCAGGCGGTAGCCGAGTGCAGGCGTTCGACCGGTGCGCCGCCATTGAGGAAGAACTCGCACTCACCCACCACCGTGGGCCCCGGGATGCGCTCCTTGCGGCGCCCCACGGTCAGCTCCACGTCGCGCTGGCAGATCAGCAACCGCCCATCTTTGCGGCCCTTGCGGTACAGGTGCGCGCCCTGCTTGACCGGCACCGTGTGACCGGCCTTGGCGATGCGGTTGAGCACGATCGTTGAGACGTCCCGCGAGATCGCCCAGGCGGACTGGAACAGCAGGCGGCGCTGGAACAACTCCTTGAAGTAGCCATCGTAGAGCACGCCCAGGGCCTGCATGGCCTCCAGGAACAAATTGTCCGGAATGGTGAGATAGGACAGCCGGTTCAGCGACTTCACCGAGGCGATGCGCGGCCGGGAGGCGATCACACCCACGTCGCCCACCACCTCGCCATCGCCGATGGTGGAGCTGAAGATGACTCCGCCGTCCGGGTCCGTCGCCTGAATTTCCGCACGGCCACGCACCAGCACGATCACGGCGTTGCTGAGCGTGCCCTGCTGGAAGAGGAACGCGCCGATGTTCGGGTCGGGCAGCTTGGGGCAGTTGGCGAAGGCGGTGGCGTAGTGCTCCATCAGCCGCTCGGTGGGCGAGCCCGGCTCCGCATCCACCAGGCTGCGGAAGTACTCCATCACCGCGCGGTAGGCCTGGTGGTAGAAGGCCGTCACCGCCGTCTTGTCCCCGCCCAGCCGCACCAGCCGGCCGTTGGTATCGCGCAGGGTGGAGTCCAGATCGCCCACGCTGACGAAGCGCCCCTCGTTCTCGTAGGCCGGATCGAGAAAGTCCTTGGTGGCGTGGGTGAACACCCGGAAGCCGCGGTCCGTGGCCGCGCCCTTCAGGTCCTGCCACTGCCCGTGCACCGTGAACGGCAGGCCGGCGTCGTTGATGCAGCCCGCATCGTACTTGAGCAGGTTGTAGGGCGTCTTGCGGATCACCGTGTGCAGGTGCTCCAGGTGTTTCTCCGGCATCCAGCCGTCTTCCACCATCTTCTGCATGCGCTGGAAGGCCACGATGTCCAGAAAGTGGCCATAGGTGAACTCGTAGCCGTCGTGGTTCACCCGGACGGTGTAGATGGTCGTGGGGACGCTGTGGCAGCTCAGGTGCCCCGTGACGTGCAGGCCGTCGAAGTTGATCGTCTCGGTCTGGTACGGGTTATCGCTGCGGAACGGCAGGATCGTCCAGCGGAAGCTCTCGGTCACGACGCGCTCGGGCAGATCCACCAACGCAGCGAGCTTCTTCACCAGCGAGTAGCGCACGGGCTCGGTGGTGATGACGTTGCAGTGCTGCGAGCGGCGGAACAGCTCCACCATGGCCCCCACGTGGTCGTCGTGGTTGTGCGTGACGAACACGGTGTTGATGGATTGCTTGGACAGGCCGTTGTGGTTGATGATGTCCGTCATGTTGGACGGATAGTCGATCAGGATCGGCTCATACTTGTGGATCAGCGAGGTATGGGCGCAACTGTAGTAGGGGTCCATCCCGTCGTATTCCCCCGTGTGCCAGATGCCGAAGTTCATCACAGGGAACTTGAGGTGCTTGTACTCCACAGGCGAGCGGAAATTCTCGTGGGGCAGCAGCGTCACGTCCACGTCCAGCTCGTCCCCGCCATAGAGAAAGCGATAGGTGTTGTGCCCCACGTGGCCCATGCGGATGCCATCGCCGATCTCGCTGAACTCGGCTTCGGAGCGCGGGCTGGGCTCCAGATACACCGGCTCGATGAACGCCTCGCTGTCCTTGATGACGTTGTCCACCGCCAGCCCCAAAATCTCCTTGCGCAGCGCCTCTTTGGTGGGGCCAGGGATGTCCATGGCGTCGATCTCGCCGATGTCGTCCATGCCGTAGTTGCCGTACTTGATCATGGCCATGGACTTCTGCACGTCGCTGCGCAGCCCCACCAGCATGGGGCGCCGGCCCGCATAGAAGGCGGGCACCGTGCGGCCGTTGGCCTCCACCATGATGAAGTACAGGGCGTACAGGATGGGGAACTCGCACAGGCACCAACTGATGGAATCCCCCTGCAGCTTGGAATCCACCAAGACGAACGTGGTCACGCCGTCGGCGCCGGCGTAGCCCACCTGCTGCATGCGCTTGATGACGTCCGGGGGCTGGCCCAGGTTGATCTTGCGGCCGGTCCCCGGCACCTCCACCACGAACACGCCTGGATCGAGCTTGCGCGCGAGGATTTTGCCGCCCGCGCTGGTGCGCAGCGTGCAGCGCCTCATGCGTCCCCCTGGTGCAGCGATTGCGCCGCCTCCGAGTCGCGCACGGGAATTCCAGCGGCGGGGTTCGGTACGGGAAGCGGAGGCGGGCGGTGGGTCGTCATGCCACAAACCGTGGTGCGCGCTGACCGGGGACGGACGCGGGGCCGGAAGGCTCCCGCAGGGGTGCGCGGCGGACGAACGGGCACGACGATGACGCGCGCCGGTATTCGCCCAACGCCGGTGGCGCGCAGCGCACGCTCCGCCGACGGCGGCCGGAATGCGAAACCGGCCGGCGCGGGAACCCCTGGTGGCATGACCATACAGGAATTACACCCCGGGACGCCAGAATGTTCCCTGCCTGCCCGCGCCGGCCGGGAACCTACGAGACCTTCCCACGTGCGATGCCACGTCCACATGCCGGCGGGTGTCGCATTCAGTTCCTGCCCAGCAGGGCGCGGAAGGTCTCAGCATTGGCGGGGGCCTGGGCTCGGTAGTCGTTGTTGAAGAAGGCGTAGAGCGTGCGGCCGGCCTGGTGTGACGCCGCCCGCTGCACCCACTCGCGCAGCTCGGCTTCGCTGTAGTCGTAGTCGTAGCGCCGTGGCCCCATGCCGTGAAAGCGCAGGTAGAGGAAGTCCGTTGTGGGCAGCACCTGCCCCGGCAAGTCGGGGTGACTCACCGCCACGAACGCGGCGCCGTACCGCGCCAGCAGCGCGGACACCTCGTCGTGCCACCAGCTCGAATGCCGGAACTCCAGCGCATGGCGGGCCGGCCCGGTCAGTTGCGCCAGGAAGGCCTCCAGCAGCGGCAGATCGCGCTGCAGGGAGGGCGGGAGCTGCCACAGGATCACCCGCAGGCAGCGCAACTCGGCCACGCGGGCCAGGAAGGTGCCCAGCGCGTCCTCGCAGCCGCGCAGGCGCTTGAGGTGCGTGATCAGCCGCGAGCCCTTGACGACCAGGTGGAAGCCTTCCGGCAGGCGCCGGTTCCAGCTCCCGATGAGCGTGGCGCTGGGCAGCCGGTAGAAGGTCGCGTTCACTTCCACCGTATCGAAGTGCTGCGCATAATACTCCAGCCGCTTCACCCCCGTGACGCCTTGGGGATAGAAACGCCCAGCCCAGTCGTCGTACGTCCAGCCGGACGTGCCCACGTGTACGGAATCGGCGGGCATGGCCCTCCGCTGCGATGTCCCGGTGCCGTGCGGTGCAGGCGTGGCGCCCCTTTCCTTCAGTCTAGCCGCGATCGCCCCGTGCGGTAACCCGGCGCATTCCAGCGCGGCATTGAAAGAAGCGGCGGCGTGCCGGTGTAGTCCCTGGCGAGACGAATCGGTCGGAAGACACAGCAATCTCGTACGGAGCTGGAACGACCATGAAGAACGCAACGCGGATCGGGTTGGTGGCAGCGGTGCTGCTGGGTGCCCTGGCGGTGGGCCTCTTCGGCTTTGGCCAGGCCATGGGGCAGGGCATGATGGGCTGGGGCATGCACCGGGGCTCCGGCATGGGTGGCTATGGCATGGGCCCGGGCATGATGGGCCGCGGCATGGGGTGGGGGCAGGGATACGGGCCCGGCAATGGCTCCGGCAGCGGCCCCAACGCGGGCGATGCCCTGCGCAACCCGGTGCCGCGCACGGCTGCGTCCATTGCCGCCGGCCAGGCGCAGTTCCAGACCCAGTGCGTGGCCTGTCATGGTGCGGAGGGCCTGGGCAACGGGCCGGCCGCCGCCGGGCTCTTCCCGCACCCGGCCAACCTGCAGGCGCTGGCCGGCACCCGCACGGACGGCAACCTGTTCACGACGCTCACCTACGGCCGCGGTGCCATGCCGCCCTTTGGCGGGGCGCTCAGCGAGCAGCAGCGCTGGGAGGTGGTGAACTTCCTGCAGTCCTTGGCGCACTAATCCCCGCAACTTCCGGCCCGCCCCTCCGGGCCTCGCAGCCCGGGGGCAGGGTGGTCGCCACGCCCTGCGGGCGTTATGCTTCCCCCATGCGTGACAACACCTCGCCGGCCCTGGACATCGACACCGTGGATGCGGCGCGCTGGGCGGACTTCGAACGGCTGTTCGAGGGCCGGGGCGGCCCCAAGAACTGCTGGTGCATGATCTACCGCGCCACGCCCGAGGAGGCCCGGCAGCGGGACAAGGCCAGCCGGAAAGCGGCCATGGAACGGCGCATCTCCGCGGGCGTGCCCGTGGGGCTGCTCGCCTATCAGGGTGGGGAGCCGGTGGCTTGGTGCTCCATCGCGCCGCGAGCCACCTGCCGCCTGCTGCAGGAAGCGGCGGTGGAGCCGCCGCCCGCGCCGGGCCTCGTGTGGTCGCTGGCCTGCTTCTACGTGGTGCGGCGCCTGCGCGGGCAGGGCATCGCCCGCCGCCTGATCGCCGCGGCCGTGGAGCACGCGCGGGCCGGTGGTGCCCGCGTCGTGGAGGCCTACCCGGTGGATGCCGACTCGCCCAGCTATCGCTTCGGCGGCTTCGTGGAGACATTCGCCGCCGCGGGCTTCCAGGAGGTGGGCCGCCTCGGCACGCGCCGTCACGTCATGTGGCTTGAGCTAGGATAGGCGGTGCCGCCTGGGCTCTGCGCGCGGCCAGGCTGTGTTTTGAAAGACCCGTTCGGCCATGGGGGCGTTGCCCCCATACCCCCACCAGGGAGCGAAGCTCCCTGGACCCTGTTGGCGGTTGAGACCGCATTGACCTTCGTCAGGGCCCGTATGGGGGGGTGCAGGGGCCTTCGGCCTCCGCATTGGAATTCTTGTGGTTTCAAGCGGCCCAGCCGCTTGAAGACTCGTACCCAAACAAAGCCTAGAAGCGCCAGCGCAAGCCAAGCGACTGCATGATCACGTAGGGGAAGCCGGGGAAGATGCTCCACACCCCTTGCAGCGTGAGCGAGAAGCGGTAGAGCAGGTTGAAGTCGCCCAGCGGCAGCACGGCCCACTCATAGCCGGGCAGGAAGTGATCCGACTGGTGCAGGGCGTTGTCGCCCAGGTAGCCGGGCACATCGCGCCAGGATTTGCGATAGATGAGGCCCGCCCCCGCCTGCAGCGTCCAGGCGAAGCGCTCGCCCTCCCACAGTCGCCAGCGACCCAGCACGGCCACGAAGCCGAAGCGATGCTCGATGGAATCGGACAACTCGCCCCAGGTAAAGCGGATCTGCCGAGCCTTCCAGAGCGGCCGGGCGAGGTCGTGGTCATAGCTGAGCTTGATGCCGGGGGTGATGACGTTCTGGCCGCGCGCGTCCAGCCGGCGCCGGTACAGTTCCACGGGCGCGTCGCGCTGGCTCATCACGTGCGTGGAGAGCACGATCACCTCCGCGCCGATTGCATCGGCCCGTGCCGGGGCGGGACGCAGCAGGGCCCCCGCGGCCAGCGCGACGAGTGCGAGAACGAGGGCGGAACGATGGCGACGCATGGTGGCCGGTGGCGGTGGGGGTGCGGCGGCGCCTGGGTTCGGCGCCTGTGCTTCGTCCAGCAATCTTCGCGCCGCGTGCGGTCGCTGGCCAAGTGGCTGCCGGTAGTGGGCGTGCTCGCCGCAGCGATCGCCATTGGCAGTGCCTGCACCGCTCGCGCCGAGGATGCGGCGAGCCCCTTCGCCACCGTGGTTGCGCTGGGCTATACGGCGCCGCTGGCCACGCAGGAGGGCCTGGGCACGCCCATCGTCATACTGGACCACAAGAGCGACGGGCACTTCGCCGCGGGCACGCTCTCCGTTCAACTGCACACGAGCCTGCTACAAGCGGGCATGCGCCATGCCGTATCGGCGGTGCTCTCCCTCGGGTACCGCGCGGGCGTGCAGGTGGTCGCCGAAGGAGACGGCACGGACCTGTATCGGGACGGCGCGCGGCAGCGCGCGCAGACCTTTCGTGGCGACAGCGCGGCCCTGGCGCTGACAGCGACGCTGTTTCCGAATAGCCGCTGGCAGGCCGGCTGGGAGGGCGAGCGCCTGCGCGCCCGCTTTGCGCCCACGGCCGATTCGGCGGCCGACTTCGCGCCGCCGGGCGACTTCACGCAGATCGAGCAGCGCCTCGTGCTGCGGCGCAAGGGGTTGCTTGGCGCGCCGGAGGCACGGCTGACGCTCACGCTGACCGACGGGCGGCGGGGCGGCTGGCGTGAGTGGAGTCTGGACCCCGCCGCGGCGACCCATGCGCGCTACCGCAAGGCGGCGCTGCGCTGGGAGCAGCCCCGGCAGTGGTCCGCGGAGCAGCGCACGGAGGTGAAGCTGGCCGCGCTGGGCGGGGAGCGCCTGGATCTGCTGAGCGGCTATGGGGTGGGTGGCTTCGCCGGCCGTGAGGTAGTGGCCGGCTATTACCGCAACGAGTTCCGCGCGCGGCGCGCCGTCGTCCTCAATGCCGAGCACGAGGTGCGCTTCGCGGAGGATCGCCGCCTGATGCTGCTGCTGGACGCGGCGCGGGTGAACGAACTGGCCACGCCGCTCCAGCCGCAGCCGCCTCCGGTGCGCACGTTGCTGGGCATGGGAGTGGGCTTCCGGTATGGCATCCGCGCCCTGGGTGGCCTGCCTGTGATCGTGCGCTATGGCCAGGGTCTGCGCGTGCCGGATGGCTCGCCGGAGGGCCACCGCCGCGAGTTGCTGGTGATGCTGGCTGCCGCCTTCTGAGCGTGCCCGCCCGCTATTGCTCGGGAATCACGAAGGGTGCGGGCTGCGAGCCGTCCACGTCCGTGAAGCCATAGTCCAGACCGAGCTGCCCGGCCTTGAAGGCCCCACCGCTGCGCTCGCCGCGCCGTGGATCGGTGGCCAGCGCCACCACACCGCGTCCGGCGAAGCGCGCGCTGTGGGTGTGCACCAGTTCCTCGGGTGGGGCCACCACCTCCACGCGCTCGGTGCGCGTGAAGCCCGGGTGCAGGGTCAGTGCCGTGAAGCCCTCATTGCGCAGGCGCCGGCTGAGGGCGAACGCGAGGCGGTCGCACGCGGCCTTGACCACGTCGTACTGCAGGTCGCCCAGGAACTTGCCTTCGTCTCCGGCGGAGACCTCCACGATCAGCTTGAGCGGGCTGGCCAGCATCAGCGGCAGCACGGCGCGGGTGGTCACGTAATGTGCGCGCAGGCCCGTGGCGAAGAGCTTGTCCCAGCGCCACAGGGGCTGTTCCCAGGGCGGCAGGGCAAATAGATCCGCGTCGTACTGCTCGTACCCGCCCCAGGCGTTGTTCACCAGCAGGTCCAGGCGCCCCGCCTCCATGTGCAGAGTGGACACCAGCGCGGCCACGGCGGCATCGTCCGTGTGATCGCAGCGCACGGCGAAGCCTCGCCCGCCGGCCTCGGTGACCAGCCGCGCGGTCTCGTCGATGGTGCCGGGCAGGCCGTCCGTGCCCGGGCCTTCCCCCAGGCTGCGACCCGTCACGTAGACCGTGGCACCGGCTAGGCCAAGCTCGTGCGCGATGCCGCGGCCCACGCCGCGGCTGGCTCCGGTGACCAGGGCGATGGTGTCGGCCAGCGGCTTCATGGTGTGCTCCGTGGGGGCCAGCGCGGGGCGGTTGCGTTCCGGGTGGCGATCGTGGCAGGAGCAGGGCGGATGCGGAACGCTCCCACCTTGCGTATGAACTGCCGAGGGTACTCCGATGGCTGGCCTGCTCGTCAATATCGACGTGGACGATCTCCAGCGTGGGGTCGCCTTCTACACCGAAGCCCTCGGCCTGCACGTGGGACGGCGCTTCGGCGCGGTGGCCGTGGAACTTTTGGGTTCCCCGGCGCCGATCTACCTGCTGGCCAAGGCACCGGGCAGCGAGCCCTTCACGGGCGCACCCGCGCCGCGGGACTACGGCCCGCACTGGACGCCGGTGCACCTGGACTTCGCCGTGAACGACCTGGAGGCGGCGCTACACCGCGCCGAGGCGGTCGGGGCCACGCGCGAGGGCGGCATTGCCGAGCGGGCCTGGGGCCGCCTGGCGCTGCTGCGCGATCCCTTCGGGCATGGGCTCTGTCTGCTGCAGTTCAGTGCGCAGGGCTATGACGCGGTTGCGACAACCTGAAGACCAGAGGGGGCGGCGAGGAGAGCTGGCGTGGCGGGCGTGCGGCGAAACAGGGCCGGGAGGCCCTGGGGTCGGGCTCCCGGCTTCAGAGGGAGAACCAATCAGATGCGACGTAGCGCGGGCGTCACTACCAGATGGCCGCGCCGCCGTTTGCATGGATGTCCGCCTTCCAGCGGTGCTGCACCAGCTTGACCACGTTCATGGGAATCGGCACGTAGTCCAGCTTGAGGGCCATCTTCTGGCCGTGACGGTAGCTCCAGTCGAGGAACTTGAGCACTGCCTTGGCCGTCTCGGGGTGCTGCTGGTCCTTATAGAACAGGATGAACGAGGCACCCGTGATGGGCCAGGACTTGGCGCCCGGCTGGTCGGTCAGCACCAGGTAGAAGCCGGGGGCGTGCGCCCAGTCGGCATTGGCCGCGGCGGCCTCGAAGGCCTCGCTGGTCGGGCTCACGTAGCGCCCGGCGCGGTTCTTCAGTTGGGCGTAGGTCATGTGGTTCTGGAGGGCGTAGGCGTATTCCACATAGCCGATGCTGCCCTTGATGCGCTGTACGTAGGCGGCGACGCCTTCGTTGCCCTTGCCGCCCACGCCGGCGGGCCAGGCCACGGACTTGTCCGTGCCGACCTTCGTGTGCCAGTCGCTGGAGACCTTGTCCAGATAGTTGGTGAAGATCCACGTGGTGCCTGAGCCATCGGAGCGGTGCACCACCGTGATGGAGCGGTCAGGCAGGGAGACACCCGCGTTCTCCGCGCGGATCTCGCTATCGTTCCAGCGCTTGACCTTGCCCAGGAAGATGTCCGCCAGCAGCTTGCCGGAGAGCTTGAGCTGACCGGGTTTGACGCCGGGCACGTTCACCACCGGCACCACGCCGCCCATGATCATCGGCCACTGCATCAGGCCGGCCTTGTCCAACTCGGCCTTGGTCAGCGGGGCGTCGGACGCGCCGAAGTCCACCGTGCGGGCCTTGATCTGCGCGATGCCGCCGCCCGACCCGATGGATTGGTAGTTCAGCTTCACGCCCGTGTCCTTGTGGTAGGCGTTTGCCCAGGTGGAATAGACGGGGTAGGGAAAGGTGGCGCCGGCGCCATTGATGGTGCGCTCGGCCGCGCCGGCCTGGCTGCCCGCGACCAGCAGGAGGCCCAGGGTTACCGCCGCGGCGGCCGTGGTGATGCGTTTGAAGACGTTCAGCAACATGATTCTCACTTGAAATGAGTGTGGGTGATCGTTCTGGGCCGGCCCGCAGCACGCTGGCTGCGCTTCCCGCGCTACGTGTGCCTCTTGCGGTCCGCCCATGCCCTTAGGTGTAAGCGGGTTCTGCATGAACCGTATGAGCGCCCGGTTAGGATTGCATTAGAGGGTGAACTGGCTCGATCGGCGACCACACCCTGCCGCCTGCCTTGCTTGTGGCCATGGCCGGGCGCGGCAGCGGGGCAGCCAAGCCGTGACGTGTGCGGGACGAGGATGGTCAGCGCGGGGCAGGTGCGGGTGCTCAGCCGAAGCGGCCCGTGATGTAGTCTTCGGTCTGCTTCAAGTGGGGATTGGTGAACATCTCCTCCGTCACGCCGAACTCCACGATGTGCCCCTGGTAGAAGAACGCGGTGTAGTCCGAGATGCGGGCAGCCTGCTGCATGTTGTGGGTCACGATGACGATCGTATAGCGCTCCTTGAGCGTGGAGATCGTCTCCTCGATCTTTGCCGTGGCCACGGGGTCGACGGCCGAGGTGGGCTCGTCCATCAGTAGCACCACCGGCTCCACGGAGACGGCGCGCGCGATGCAGAGCCGCTGCTGCTGGCCGCCGGATAGCGCGTTGCCCGGCTGGTGCAGCTTGTCCTTCACCTCGTCCCACAGGGCGGCGGCGCGCAGGGACTGCTCCACGCGCTCGGCGATTTCCGGGCGGCGCAGGCGGTAGTGGTGACGCAGTCCGTAGGCCACGTTCTCGTACACGCTCATGGGGAAGACGCTCGGGCGCTGGAAGATCATGCCCACGCGCCGGCGCAGGTCGATCAGGTCCGTCGTGGGGGCGAGGATGTTCTCGCCATCCAGCAGCACTTCGCCCGTGGCCCGCTGATCCGGATAGAGCTGGTAGATGCGGTTGTAGACCCGGATGTGCGTGGACTTGCCACAGCCCGAGGGCCCGATGATGGCCGTCACCGCGTTGGGTGCGATGTCCATGCTGTTGCCGAACAGCGCCTGCTGTGCGCCGTAGTAGAAGCACAGGTTGCGCACGGAGATCTTCGTCGCGGGCGGCTGGACAATGTGGCTGTCGGCATGCTCGCGTGCACCCGAGGCGGGCACGGCTGCGACGGGGTTCGTCATCGGGACCTTCCTTTCAGCAGGGCGACGCGCACGACGACGGTGGTGAGCAGCACGGCCACCGTGATCAGGAACGAGGCGCCCCAGGCAGCATTCTGCCAGTTGTCGTAGGGCGACATGGCGTAGTTGAAGATCGTCACCGTCAGGTTGGCCGTGGGCTCGCTCAGGGTGCGCGGCCAGTAGGGACTGTTCAGCGCCGTGAACAGCAGCGGCGCCGTCTCCCCGCTCACGCGCGCCACGGCCAGCAGCACGCCGGACACAAGCCCGTTGCGGGCCGCGCGGAAGACGATGCCCAGCGTCACCTTCCAGCGCGGGACGCCCAGGGCCAGCGCCGACTCGCGCAGGGCCACGGGCACCAGGTTCAGCATGTCCTCGGTGGTGCGGGCCACGATGGGCAGGATCAGCAGGGCCAGCGCTACCGCCCCGGCATAGCCGGAGAAGTGGCCCACCGTCACCACGAGGATTGTGTACACGAACAGCCCTGCGATGATGGAAGGAATGCCCATCATCGTGTTGACCATGAACCGTGTGACGTGGCCGAAGCGGCTGCTGTGGCCGTACTCGCTCAGGTAAACGCCGGCGAAGATGCCCACGGGCACGCCCATCGCCGCGGCAAGCAGCGTCAGGTACACCGTGCCCAGCATGGCGTTGCCCAGCCCGCCGCCGCTGCCACCCGGCGGCGCCGGGAGCTGCGTGAAGAAGTCCCAGTGCAGCGCCGCGGCGCCTCGCACCAGCACCGTGTAAAGAATCCACGCCAGCAGCGCCAGTCCGGCCAAGACGGCCAAGCCGGAGATGCCCTTCACGGCACGGTCCGCCCAGATGCGGGTAAACTTGGAGCGCGGCCTCATTGGCGCCCCCCCGCCCGCCGCTTCAGGCGCGCCAGCCAGACCTGCGCGATCATCTGGATGATGAACGTGATGGCGAACAGGGCCAGCCCCAGCTCCACCAACGCGGAGAGGTAGAGCGGGTCGGAGGCCTCGGTGAACTCGTTGGCCAGCGTGGAGGCGATGCTGTTGCCGGGCATGAACAGCGAGGCCTCGATGTTGTGGGCGTTGCCGATGACGAACGTGACGGCCATGGTCTCGCCGATGGCCCGCGCCAACCCCAGAAATACGGCGCCCACCAACCCCTGGATCGAGAAGGGGATCGTGACGCGGCTGGTCACCTCCAGCGTGGTGGAGCCCATGCCGTAGGCCGCCTCCTTGAGCACGGTGGGCACCATCGTGAACACGTCGCGCATCACCGTGGCGATGAACGGCAGCGCCATCAGCGCCAGGATCAGGCCCGCGGTGAGCATGCCGATGCCCATCGGCGGGCCATCGAACAGGGGGATCCACCCCAGCGTGGCCTGCAGCGCCGGCTGCACGTGATCGGCCAGGTACGGCGCCACCACGAACAGGCCCCACATGCCGTAGATGATGCTGGGGATCGCCGCCAGCAGTTCCAGCGCATAGCCCACGTAGCGGCTCAGCCATGCCGGTGCCAGCTCCACCAGGAACAGCGCGATGGCCAGTCCCATGGGCACCGCCACCAGCAGCGCGATGGCCGTGGAGACCAGCGTGCCGTAGATGCTGCTGGCCGCGCCGAACTGCTTGGTGACCGGGTTCCAGGCGTCCGTCCACAGGAACGAGAACCCGAACGTGCGGATGGACAGCTCGGAGTTGCGGATCAGCTCCAGCACGATCGCCAGCATCAGCAGACACACGGCCGCCGCGCAGGCCACCGTGAACGCGCGGAACAGCGTGTCGGCCAGGCTTTGCGTGGCGTGGCGGCCCAGCACGGCGCGCACCGGGAAGGTGAGCACTTGTCGGAGCGTCATTGCGGCGCTACCAGCGGGAGGCTGCGGAATCCGGCGTCGCGGGCAGACCCCACTCTGCGACGAGCCGGAGCGGCCGCATTCCGTGCCGGGACGCGCGCCCAGGGGCGTACAAGGGCGTTGGGCCTGCGCTCGCGCCTCATGCCGGGGCTCCGTGACGGACGTGTTCAGCGTATGGAGGTGCCATCACCTACACGCTTACGCGCCGAATGTTAGCGTTGTGTTACGAAACCTCACGAATTCAACGAGCGGACTGCGATTGTGTGCACGCCTTCGTGCGGCGGCGAAGACCGGCCGCGCGGCATAGCCGTTTGCGTCTTACCGTCGCCTTGGCGGGGACGCGCAGCAAGCGCCCACTGGAGATCTTGACAGCCGAAGCAGGCTTCTATATATAACAAAATAGATATATAATGAATTGATGATATTCAAGATGAAATCCGATCCGCTTACCACGACTTTTGCGGCCCTGGCCGATCCCACCCGGCGCGCCATCTTGGTGCGCCTGGCCTCCGGGGAAGCCACGGTCATGGAGCTTGCGGCGCCGTTCGCCATTAGCCAGCCGGCCATTTCGAGGCACCTCAAGGTGCTGGAGCGGGCCGGGCTCATCTCCCGTGGGCGGGATGCGCAGCGACGCCCCTGCCGACTGAAGGCGGGTCCGCTGCTGGAAGCGGCGGACTGGGCACAGCACTATGCGCGAGCCTGGGAGGAGCGATTGGATCACCTGGGCGCCGTTTTGCAGGAGTTGCAGGACAAAGCCACGCAACCCACCGTCCGCAGGGAGAGCCGCCATGGACGTGACAAGTAAGCCGGGCCGCTCGCGGGTCACCACGCCCAGCGACCGGGAAATTCGCACCGAGCGCACCTTCGACGCACCGCGCGATCTGGTGTGGCGGGCATTCACCGAGCCGGAGTTGCTCGCCAGGTGGTGGGGCCGTGGCAATCCGCTGGTGGTAGAGCGTCTGGAGGTGGAACGTGGCGGGCACTGGCGCTTCGTGGAGCACGCGCCTCACGGCACCTATGGGTTCGAGGGCCGCTTCCGCGAGGTAACGCCGCCAGAGAGTCTGGTGATGACATTCGAGTGGGACGGTATGCCGGGCTACGTGCTGGTCAACACCATCGGACTCGAGGACCTGGGCGATGGCCGCACGAGAGTCGTCAGCACGTCGCTGTTCCACACCACTGAGGAGCGGAACGGCATGCTGAGCGGGGGCATGGAGGAGGGCCTCAATCAGAGCTATGCGGCGCTCGATCAGCTGCTCGACACGATCGACTGAGCGGCGCGCCACCCGCCGCTACGGACGTCGGCCCCAGGCGGAGATCATCGGTGGCTGCGCCAGGTCCAGCCTGCCCGCGGCCACGTTGGCCAAGTGCTGGTCTATTTCCTCGGCGCTGGCGATGCCGTGGGACAGCAGTTGGTCTCGGATGAGCTGGATGGTGGCCGTCTCCAGCACCGTGCAGGCGGGCTGCGCCAGGGGGAAGAAGCCATCGGCGGCCACATCGGCCAGATCCGCGGCCCGCAGCAACCGGGGTAGCTTGCGGCCGTAGGCGAGGTCCACGCCGCGCTGGGTCAGCAGGGCGCGGAAGCCCGAGCGCAGCTTGTTGGCCAGTTCCTGTTCCGGCCCCTGCACGTCCGGACAGCTCAGGGGTTGCAGCGCGGGGTCGGCATCCTCCACCAGCAGCCAGCCGCCGGGCCGCAGCGCCCGCGCCATGGCTTGTAGCGCCGCATCGCGCTCGACCACGTGCACGAGCACCAGCCGCGCGTGCACCAGATCGAAGGCCTCGTCCGGGTGCGGGTCGCGGCCGACGTCGTGGCGGCGCACCTCGACGGTCGGGCCGGCGGCTTCCACGGCCCAGGAGACGTCAATATCCGTAGCCAGCACGCGGCCTGCGGGGCCCACCTGCCCGGCCAGCCAGCGCACCACGGACGGGCCGCCTGCGCCCACCTCCCAGCAGCGCCAGCCGGGCGCGATGCCCAGATCGGCGATGTGCCGGAACGTGGAAGGATCGAAGAGTTCGGAGAGAGCTTCGAAGCGCCGGCCGGCCTCGGTCGCGCGGTTGTCCAGCAGATAGCCTTGGTCGGCCACGGCGGAGCCTTTCGCTGCTGCGGGCGGCAGGGGCGCCGATGCGGCCGTCGTGTCTGCCGGGACCCTGTGCTGCCAGTTGGCGTGAATACGACCCGGCGGGGACACCGGGTGCTGAGGTGTAGCCAGTTCCCGCGCCGGCCGGCGCGGATGGTCGGTGAAGCTCCCCGAGTAAGATTCGAACTTACGACCTAGTGGTTAACAGCCACCCGCTCTACCGCTGAGCTATCGGGGAGTGTGCTCTCAAGCGATGCTAGATGCACAAGTATAGAGTCAGCCCATGCCCTGTCAAGCCGTCTGTGGGGCGGGCCTTGCGGCGCCGGTTCCCATGCGCCGGGATGCGCCCTGCGATGGTGCGCTGGCGGGGGCATACTTGACAGCGGGAGCCCTTCCGGGAGAGGGTCGTACGGTTATCGCCACGCTGGCAGGGGCGCCCCTGGGGTGACTTGCCCTGCCAACCCGTTACTCTGGATACCGGTCAGCCACGCCATGCACGAATTCGACGTTATCGCCACGTTTGCCGTCATCTGTGCGGTGTATCTGGGATTGTTCTTCGCGGCGGAACGCTTCTTCATGAAGGACAAGTAGTTCTGCCCCATCCGCTGCTTTGGAGCGTTTCGCGTCCCTTGCGGGTGCGCTCCCTTCCACCGCTGATGCGCTGGTTCCTGCCGGTCGCCCTGGCCGCACTGGTTGCCGGTTGCGCCGCTGCGCCGCCGCGTCCCCCCGCCCTACCATTCGACGCCGCGCCATACCGCGGGTTCCTGGTGCCTGCGCCCCTGCTGCCGTTCCAGTTGGAGGGCGGGGCCCAGCTCATGCTGCGGGGTGAGCGCGAATCCGGCGACCTGACGCTGCAGGCCGATGCCGGGCCGGTTTATCGCCTGGAATTGCACGCGCCGCTGACCGGCTCGGTGGTGGTGGAGCTACGGCTGGCGCCCAGGCGCCTGTTGTTGATCGACTACGCGGACAAGACCTACCTCAGCGCCCCCAACACGCCCGAGACGCGCCTGCGCCTGTTCCAGGTGGATCTCACCCCGGCGGAGCTGGAGACCTTCCTCACCGGCCGCGTGAGCCGCGCCCGCTTCGCTGCCGGCGGGGGCACGCTGGAGGCCGATGCAGGGGGCAGCGGCGTGGCGGAGTTCCGCGAAGCCGGCGCCGTGCAGCGCTTCCGACTGGATGCACACGGGCTGCCTACGGAGTGGACCAAGACGCGCGACGGCGCGCTGGTGTTTCGCGTGGAGTTCCGCGAGTACCTGGAGCTGCCACGGCCGGGCGGCCCGCCATTGCGCCTGCCCCGCAAGATGCGGCTGTATACGGACGGCGGGCCGGCCCGCCTGGTGGTGGGCGTGCGCACCTTCGAGCCCGGCCAGCGCGACGGCACCGGCTGGGAGGCCGACGCGCTGCCGGCTGCTGCCGCGGGCTTCGCGCCCGGCCGCCTGCCCGAGCCCCCGCCCGCGACGGCCCGCTGACCGGTTGCGCTTCCGGCGCAGGTTGTTAGCCTGGAGGCATCTGCGTACCCGCGCGCCGCATTTGGCGCCCGCCTCCTGCGCTACCCCCTGCACCCGCCGGAGCCCATGACCGAGACGCTGCAGCACACCAACCGCCTCATCCACGAGAAGAGCCCGTATCTGCTGCAGCACGCCCACAACCCGGTGGACTGGTTTCCCTGGGGTGAGGAGGCTTTTGCCAAGGCCCGCGCGGAGGACAAGCTGGTGCTGGTCAGCATCGGCTACGCCACCTGCCACTGGTGCCATGTGATGGAGCGCGAGTCCTTCGAGGATGAGGCCCTGGCCCGCTACCTGAACGAGCACTTCGTGGCCATCAAGGTGGACCGGGAAGAACGACCCGACGTGGACAAGATCTACATGGACTCGCTGCAGGCCATGGGGCAGCAGGGCGGCTGGCCGCTCAACATGTTCACCACGCCGGACGGACGGCCCGTGACGGGCGGCACGTACTTTCCGCCCGCGGAGCAATACGGCCGGCCGGGCTTCCGGCAGGTGCTGGAGATCATCGCCGATGCCTGGCGCGGCAAGCGGGAGGATGTCTTCCGCAACGCCGAGGTGCTCACCGAGCACCTGCAGCGCCACGCCGGGCTGAGCAGCCAGTCCGGGGTGCAGTGGGGCCATGCGCCCATCGAGGCGGCTGCGGATCAGTACCGCCAGCATTACGACCGCAAGCACGGCGGCTTCACCCTGCAGCCGCAGAATAAGTTCCCGCCCAGCATGGGCCTGCTGCTGCTGCTGCGGCACCACGCGCGCACGGGCGATGGGCAGGCGCTCGAGATGGTGGAGCAGACGCTCAAGGCCATGGTGGCGGGTGGCATCTACGACCAGTTGGGCGGAGGGCTCAGCCGCTACAGCACGGACCACCAGTGGCTGGTGCCGCACTTCGAGAAGATGCTCTACGACAATGCGCTGTTTGCCCGCACGCTGGTGGAGACGCACCTGGTGACCGGTAAGGCCTTCTACCGCGCCTATGCGGAGGACGTGCTGGACTACGTGCTGCGCGACATGACCAGCCCCGAGGGCGCCTTCTACTCCGCCGAGGATGCCGACAGCGAGGGCGAGGAAGGCCGCTTCTACGTGTGGACACCCGAGGAGGTGCGCGCCCTGCTGGGTCCGCAGGAGGCGGCGGCCGCCCTGGCGTGGTGGGACGTCCGGCCGGGCGGCAACTTCGAGCACGGCCGCTCGATCCTGCACATGCCCCGCCCGCTGGCGGCGGTGGCCGCCGAGTTGGGCATCGACGAGGACACCCTGGGCGAGCGTTTGCAGCGCGCCCGCGAGGTGCTTTTCACCGCGCGGGAACAGCGCGTGCGGCCCCTGCGCGACGACAAGGTGCTCACCTCCTGGAACGCACTGATGATCTCCGCCATGGCCCGCGCCGGGGCGGCCTTCGGCGAGCCGCGCTACGTGGATGCGGCGGTGCGGGCGGGCACCTTCCTGCGCGAGCGGCTGAAGGATTCCGACGGCCGCCTGCTGCGGCGCTTCCGCGAGGGCGAGGCGCGCTTCAAGGCCTACCTGGTGGACCATGCCGCGCTGGCCTGCGCCTGCCTGGATCTTTACGAGGCCACCTTCGATGCCGCCTGGTTCGACGAGGCGCGGCACCTGATGGGCGAGGTGAACCGCCTGTTCCGCAACGAGCAGGGCCCGTACTACGACACGGGCAGCGATGGCGAGGCGCTGATCGCCCGCAACATGGAGGGCTACGACGGCGTGGAGCCCTCCGGCAACAGCAGCGCCGCTCAGGCCTTCCTGCGCCTGCACGCCTACGGGGTGCGCGATGGGTGCCTGGAGGATGCCCTGCGCATCTTCGCGGGCTTCCAGCCCTTCCTGGAGCGCGCGGGCGTGAGCTTCTCGGCCATGCTGGCGGCGCTGGACCTGCACCTGGGGCCGCCGCTGGAGCTGGCCATCGTGGGCGATCCGGCTGCCGCGGACACGCGCGCCCTGCTGGAGGTGGCGCAGCGGCGCTACCTGCCGGGAGCGGTGCTGGCCGTGGCCGCGCCGGGAGCGGTGGCGGAGCTGGGCGAGCGCATCCCCCTGCTGGAGGCCCGCCAAGCCATCGGCGGGCGCGCCACGGCCTACGTGTGCCGCGACATGGCCTGCCAACTGCCCGTGCACACACCGGACGAGCTGGAGGCGCAGTTGCACGAGGCGTAGGCGCGATGGACCCAGCCGCGCTTCCACCACCATTGCGAGGAGCTTATGGCCAACGGCACCGATACCAAGACCATCGCCATCGTGGGCGTGGGGCCCGGTCTGGGCGCCTCGCTGGCGCGGCGCTTCGCCCGTGAGGGATTCGCCGTGGCGTTGCTGGCCCGGCGGGCGGAGAGCCTGGAGCCCGTGAGCGCCGAGCTGCGGCAGACGGGTGCGCGCGTGCTGGCGCTGCCCACGGATGGCACCCAGCCCGCGCAGGTGCTGTCCGCCTTCAGCCGCATCAAGGCGGAGCTGGGCGCGCCGGACGTGCTGGTCTACAACGCGGGCAACTTCTTCCGCGGTGGCATCCTGGAGCTGACGCCCCAGCAGTTCGTGCAGGCCTGGGAGGCCAATTGCCTGGGAGCGTTCCTGGCCGCGCAGCAGGTGCTGCCGGACATGGTCGCGCGCAAGGCGGGCACGATCCTGCTCACGGGCGCCACGGGCTCTCTGCGCGGCGGGGCGCGCTTCGCCTGCCTGGCCGTGGGCAAGTTCGGCCTGCGGGCGCTGGGGCAGTCCATGGCGCGCGAGTTCGGCCCGCAGGGCGTGCACGTGGCCCACGTGGTGGTGGACGGGCAGATCGACAACCCGCGCACCCAGGCCCGCTATCCCGAGGGCCGCACCGCCGATTCCTACCTCTCCGCGGACGCCATCGCGGACATCTACTGGGACCTCCACGCCCAGCACCCCACCACCTGGACGCACGAGCTGGACCTGCGGCCCTACGGCGAGAAGTTCTAGACTGTATTTTGAAAAGTACCTCGGTCGTAGGGGCGTTGCGCCCATACCCCCAAGGGGGCGAAGCCCCCTGTACCGCATTTGGGAATCGAGCCGCGCCGGCCCTGGGCAGAGTCCGTATTGGGGGAGCGGGGGCCCCCTCGGCCCCCACATTGGAATTTCCGTGCGTTTCAAGCGGCCCCGCCGCTTGAAGACTCATTCCCAAACAGGGCCTGGCGCCGGCTCCCACGGGACGCGGCCTCGCAGCACCGCTTGCCAAGGGCGGCGCGGGCACGGTACGTGTGCGGCTCAGGAGCACGGCGCCTCACCACCGGAGACCCGATGAGCAAGACCACGCTGCCCTGGGCGGACGAGATCAGGAAGCGCGAGGAGAGCCTGCTCGCCCTGCGGCGGGATTTCCACAAGCACCCCGAGCTGAGCATGCTGGAAACGCGCACCGCGGAGGTAATCGCGGAGCGCCTGCGTGCGGCGGGGCTGGAGGTGCGCACGGGGCTGGCCGGCACGGGCGTGGTGGGCGTGCTCCACGGCGAGAAGCCCGGGCCGGTGGTGGCGTGGCGGGCGGACATCGACGCGCTGCCGCTGAATGAGGTTCCCGATGTGCCCTTCAAGTCAGTCAACGCGGGCGCCATGCACGCCTGCGGACACGACGGGCACACGGCCATCGCCATCACCTTGGCCGAGCTGCTGGCCGCCCGCCGGGCGGAGCTGCCCGGCACCGCGGTGTTCATCTGCCAGCCGGGCGAGGAGGTCTTCGGCGGCGCCAAGCCCATGATCGAGGCGGGGGCGCTGGAGAACCCGCACGTGGAGCAGATCTACGGGCTGCACCTGACCACCCAGGACCCCGCGGGCATCGTCTCCGTGAAGCCCGGCCCGGCCATGGCCTCGGCGGACTTCTTCAACGTGGAGATCCGCGGCATGGGCGGTCACGGCGCCTTCCCGCACCTCTCGCGCGACCCCATCACGGTGGCCGCGCACGTGGTGGTGGGCATGCAGGCGCTGGTCTCGCGGGAGATTCCCGCGCAGGATACCGCCGTGCTCACCGTGGGGCAGATCGAATCGGGCACCAAGCACAACATCATCCCCGAGCGCGCCGTGCTTCGCGGCTCCCTTCGCACCTACGACAACCAGATTCGCGCGCAACTGCTGGAGCGCCTGGGCGCCTTCGCCGCGCGCATCGCGGAGGCCTACCGCGCCGAGGCACGCATCGTGTTCGAGGGCGAAGGCACCTCGCCCGTGATCAACCCGGAGCCGGCGAGCGCCTTCGTGCACCGCTGCTTCGAGGAGGAGGTGGGTGCCGATCACGTGGCCGAGGGCAAGCCCGTGATGGCCAGCGACGACATGGCGCTGTTCCTGGAGCAGCGCCCCGGTGCCTACTTCCGCGTGGGCGTCGGCCCGGCGGACCGGGAGCCTGCGCCGCACCACAACCCGAACTTCTACATGGACGAGGCCGGCCTGCCCGTGGCCCTGCGCGTGGCACTGAACGTGATGCTGCACGCGCTGGCCGGCGAGGGCTAGGCGGTGTTTTGCAGAGCGATTTAGCCATGGGGGCTTTGCCCCCATACCCCACCAGGGAGCTGGGCTCCCTGGACTCTGCTTGCGAGCGAGACCGCGCCCGCCTTGTTCAAGGTTTGTATTGGGGGTGTGGGGGCCCTCGGCCCCCGCATTGGAATTTTGTGGTCTTCGCGCGGTCCAGCCGCTTGGGGACCCATTTCCAGACAGAACCCGGGCGGGGGTTGTCCCCGTGGCCGGCCCGAATGGCGCGATCCGTCGCGGCGGCGAGGCCGTTTGCAGTACCGCACCAAC
The DNA here is from genome assembly GCA_035266845.1 of bacterium. Lineage (GTDB taxonomy): Bacteria > SAR324 > SAR324 > SAR324 > JACQKK01 > DATFMP01. Next base: position 23,600 of record DATFMP010000059.1, on the reverse strand, counting down.
GTGAGAGCCGATGAGCAAGACCACACTGGCCTGGAGTGACGAGATCCGGAAGCGGCAGGAGGGCATGATCGCCCTGCGGCGGGACTTCCACCGTCATCCCGAGCTGAGCATGCAGGAGGTGCGCACCGCGGAGATCATCGCGGAGCGCTTGCGCGCGGCGGGGCTGGAGGTGCGCACGGGCGTTGGCGGCACGGGCGTGGTGGGCGTGCTGCACGGCGAGAAGCCCGGCCACACGGTGGCTTGGCGCGCGGACATCGACGCGCTGCCGCTGGAGGAGATTCCCGACCTGCCCTTCAAGTCCGCCAACCCCGGCGTGATGCACGCCTGCGGGCATGACGGGCACACGGCCATCGGCATCACCCTGGCCGAGCTGCTGGCGGCCCGGCGCGCAGAGTTGCCCGGCACGGCGGTGTTCATCTTCCAGCCGGCGGAGGAAGTCTTCGGTGGCGCCAAGCCCATGATCGAGGCCGGCGCGCTGGAGAACCCGCACGTGGAGCGCATCTACGGGTTGCACCTGACCACCATGCTGCCAGCCGGGGCCGTGGCGGCGCGGCCGGGCCCGGCCATGGCGTCCTCGGACTTCTTCGATATCGAGGTGAAGGGCAAGGGCGGTCACGGTGCCTACCCGCACCTCTCGGTGGATCCCATCACGGCGGCCTCGCACATCCTGATCGGCATGCAGGACCTGGTCTCGCGCGAGATCGCCGCGCAGGAGCCGGCGGTGATGACCGTGGGCGAGATCAAGGGCGGCACCAAGCACAACATCATCCCCGAGACCGCAGTGATGCGCGGCTCCATCCGCACGTTCGAAACGCGCGTGCGTGACCAGATCGTGGAGCGCCTGGGCGCCTTCGCGGGGCGCATTGCACAGGCCTACCGCGCGGAGGCGCGCGTGAGCCTGATGGGCGATTGCTGCCCCGCCTGCGTGAACCCGCCGGACGAGACGGCCTTCGTGCACGGCTGCGCCGAGGAGGAACTGGGCGTCGAGCACCTCCACGAGATGCCGCAGGTGATGGGCAGCGACGACATGAGCCTGTTCCTGGAGGCGCGGCCCGGCTGTTACTTCTGGGTGGGCATCGCACCCGACAACAAGGAGGCCATGCCGCACCACCATGCGGCCTTCGAGCTGAACGAGCGTGGCCTGGAAGCCGGCCTGCGCATGGCCCTGGTCACGATGCTCAAGCGCCTCGCCGCCTGAGCGCCGCCCCTTCCCCCGCACCCCGGCACCGCCCATGTCGTCAGAGCTGGTATTTTCCGAGGCCACGGAGCTGGCCCGCCTCATCCGCGAGCGCAAGGTCTCCTGCGTGGAGGTGATGCAGGCGCACTTGGCGCAGATCGAGCGCACGAACCCTACCGTGAACGCCATCGTCACGCTGCTGCCCGAGCGCGCGCTGGAGGGCGCCAAGGCCGCCGATGCAGCGATCGCCCGCGGGGAATCGCTGGGGCCGTTGCACGGCCTGCCCATCGCGCACAAGGACCTGGTGCCCACGGCGGGCATCCGCACCACCTTCGGCTCGCCCATCTATGCGGACAATGTGCCCACGGAGGATGGGCTGATCGTGCAACGCCTGCGCGCGGCGGGGGCCATCACCATCGGCAAGACCAACACGCCAGAATTCGGGGCCGGCTCCCAGACCTTCAATCCGGTCTTTGGCGCAACGGTGAATCCCTACGACACGGGCAAGACCTGCGGCGGCAGCAGCGGCGGCGCGGCGGCGGCCCTGGCGGCGCGCATGCTGCCCATCGCGGACGGCAGCGATACGGGCGGCTCCCTGCGCAATCCGGCCGGCTTCTGCAATGTGGTGGGCTACCGCACCTCGCCCGGGCGCGTGCCCGTGTATCCCAATCCGCTGGCGTGGTGGACCATCTCCGTGCAGGGGCCCATGGCCCGCACCGTGCGCGATACGGCGCTGATGCTGAGCGCCATCGCCGGGCCCGACCCGCGTTCGCCCATCGCCCTGCCCGAGCCGGGCGCGGCGTTCCGGCAGCCGCTGGAGCGCGATTTCCACGGCGTGCGCATCGCCTGGACGCCGGACCTGGGCGGCCTGCCGGTGGACAAGCGCGTGATGCGCGTGCTGGAGGGCGTGCGGCCGGCGTTCGAGGGTCTGGGCTGCACGCTGGCCGAGGCCTGCCCGGACTTCAGCGATGCGGACGAGATCTTCCAGGTGCTGCGGGCGTGGCGCTTCGAATCGCGCTATGGCGACATGCTGGCCGAGCACCGGCATCAGATCAAGGACACCGTGGTCTGGAACACGGAGTTGGGCCAGAAGCTGACGGGCCCTCAGGTGGCCCGCGCGGAGCTGAAGCGCACGGCGCTCTACCAGCGCGTGCGCGAGTTCATGGAGACCCACGAGTTCCTGGTGTGCACCACCAACCAGGTGCCCGCGTTCGATGTGAAGCAGCCCTACGTGACGGAGATCGAGGGGGAGGAGCTGGAGACCTACATCGACTGGATGAAGGCCTGCTGGTACATCACCGTCACCGGGCACCCGTGCATCTCCGTGCCCGCGGGTTTCACGGAGGACGGCCTGCCGGTGGGCATCCAGATCGTGGGGCGCCACCAGGACGACTTCGGCGTGCTACAACTGGCCCACGCCTTCGAACAGGCCACGCAGGCGTGGCAGCGCCGGCCGGCGCTGGCCGGATAGGCTGGCGGCAGAACCGTTCAAACCCCGCCTATCTGACCCCGGTGTCATTCTGAGGCCCGCCTCGCGGGCCGAAGAATCTGCTTGACGTCGGTGACAACAGATTCCTCGCTTCGCTCGGAATGACATCTCCCGGCTGCAGCGTGGGAGCATGTGATGCGGGGCTAGACTGAGTATGCGGGTAATCGCGACCGCAATCCGGAGAGCATTCGATGTCCCTATCCGACCTCGTGTTCCTGCCCGCCACGGAGCAGGCGCGGCTGATCCGCGAGAAGCAGGTCTCCTGCCTGGAACTGATGCAGGCGCACCTGGCGCAGATCGCGCGGGTCAACCCGCGTGTGAACGCCATCGTGACGCTGCTGCCCGAGCGCGCGCTGGAGGGTGCCAAGGCCGCCGATGCCGCCCTCGCCCGCGGGGAGCCGCTGGGCCCCTTGCACGGCCTGCCCATCGCGCACAAAGACATGGTGGAAACGGCGGGCATCCGCACCACCTATGGCTCGCCCATCTACGCCGACAACGTGCCCACGCAGGATGCGTTGATCGTGGAGCGCCTGCGCGCGGCGGGGGCCATCACCATCGGCAAGACCAACGTGCCCGAGTTCGCCGCGGGCTCACAGACCTTCAACCCGGTCTTCGGCGCCACGGTAAACCCCTACGACTCCACGAAGACGTGCGGCGGCAGCAGCGGCGGCGCGGCGGTCTCCCTGGCCACGGGCATGCTGCCCATCGCGGACGGGGGTGACCTGGGTGGCTCCCTGCGCAATCCGGGCAACTTCAACAACGTGGTGGGCTTCCGGCCTTCGCCGGGACGCGTGCCCATCTGGCCCAATCCCCTGGCGTGGGATCCATTCGTCGTGCAGGGGCCCCTGGCGCGCACGGTGGCGGACGTAGCGCTGTTGCTCTCCGCGATGGCCGGGCCGGACGCCCGCTCGCCCGTAGCCATCCGCGAGCCGGGCGAGGCATTCCGCCGGCCGTTGGAGCGGGACTTCCGTGGTGTGCGCGTGGCCTGGGCACCGGACCTGGGCGGGCTGCCCGTGGACTCCCGCGTCACCGCCGTGCTGGAGGGAGCGCGCCCGGCCTTCGAGGCGCTGGGCTGCACGCTGGAGCCGGCCTGCCCGGACTTCACCGATGCGGACGAGGTGTTCCAGGTCTGGCGTGCGTTCTGGTTCGTGGCCATGCTGGGCGAGCTGCTGCCGCAGCACCGCGACCGCATGAAGGACACGGTGGTGTGGAACATCGAGGAGGGGCTGAAGCTCAGCGGACCGGCCCTGGCCAGAGCCGAGCTGAAGCACACGGCGCTGTTCCAGCGGCTCGACACCTTCTTCGAGCGCTACGACTATCTGCTCTGCCCCGTGAACCAGGTGCCGCCGTTCTCCATCGAGACGCCCTGGGTGCGCGAGATCAACGGCGTGACCATGGACACGTACATCGACTGGATGCGCTCGGCCTACTGGATCAGCATCACGGGACACCCGGCCATCTCCGTGCCCGCGGGCTTCACCGACGACGGCCTGCCCGTAGGCATCCAGATCGTGGGGCGGCACCAGGCTGACTTCGCCGTGCTGCAGCTCGCCCATGCCTTTGAGCAGGCCACGCAGGTGGGTCGCCGCCGGCCGCCCGTGGCGGAGGGGTAGCCTCAGCCCGCCAGCACCCGCGCCAGCCACGCCTCCAGCGCGGGCAGGCCGAAGGCGTCGCCCTCAGTCCCCCACCACGTCGTCGGTCGGCAACCCATGGGGTAGGTGGCCGCGATGCCGAAGGCGCGAGCGCCTGTGCGGGGAGCGCGCCTTCGCCTTGCCTCCAGCGGGGCTTCCCGGTAGCCTCGAATGGGCCATGCGCCGCGCCGCGCATTCACCCAGCCGCGATGATGCCCCCACGATGAAGTCTTCCACTTGGTTTCTGATCTTCGCCGCCGCCCTGATCGCCTACGTGATCTTCCAGGGCGGAGAGCGCCGCTTCGCGGGCCAGGCACAGTCGCTCAACTACGACGTGGTGGCCGTCTCCAACGGCATGACGGCGCAGGCCCAGCAGCTCAATCTGCAGAAAGACCTGGACGTCTCGCTGTTGCCGGAGATCGGCAAGCAGGCCATCCGCGACGCGGCCCAGCAGGGACTCAAGCAGCAGGCCTTCCTGGAGGCCGTGCTGCGCGAGGTGAGCGATCGCGTGCACGACATCAGCACGATCGACCTGAACGGCGACGGTACGGCCGACCCGATCCTGGTGCGCCCCGAGCCTGGCGGCAGCGAGGGCTACGTGCTGCTCTCACTGGAGGTTCCGGCACCGGGCGCCTACCCACTGCCCGCCGCCGGCGATGCGGAGGCCTGGAAGAAGGTCGACAAGATCGAGGTGGCCACCATGACCATCTCGCTCAACAAGCAGCAACTCGCCGTGCAGGCCACGGGCAACCAGTACGCCTATCCGGACAGCTACCAGCAGCACTACTACGCCTACGACCGCTCCCCCAGCTTCCTGCAGACGTACTTCGCCATCCGGATGCTGGACTGGATGTTCTTCCCGCACTACTGGGGGTTCTGGGGGCCGGGCTGGGGCTACGGGTACTATCGTCCGATGTCCGTGCCGACGGTGCTGAACCGCCGCGGCACGACGATCAACAACTACGGGTACCGCCCGGCCACCTCGTCGCGCACGCCCGTGGTGCGCAGCCGCTCCGGTTCGGCGCCACTGAGCCGCTACCAGCGCGCCTACTCCAGCCGGCCGCCCCGCGCCCTGAGCGACCTGCAGGCTTCGCGCCGCTTCGCGCGCCGCTCTCCCGGCAGCACCGTGCGTTCGGGTGGTTTCGGCCGCGGCACCGGCTCCGCCGCACGCGCCGCCCGTGCCAGCCGGTACAGCGGGGCCAGCCGCGCCGCACGCGGCTTCGGCGGCTACAGCCGCGGCACCTCGCGCGGGTTCGGGCGCAGCTTTGGCCGGAGCTTCGGGCGCCGCTTCTCGTCGCGGGGCTTCGGGGGCTTTGGGCGGCGCGGGTTTGGGGGCTTCGGGCGCGGCTTCCGCTTTCGCAGGTGAACGGGCGGGGCCCATGCCCCGCGCACAGAGGAGCAAGGCTGCAATGGCGATGCGACTGATCGCGATCGCGTGTGCGCTGCCGCTGCTGGCGATGCTGGCGGCGACCGCGTCCGCGCAGGATGAGGCCGGGCTGGCCGGCAAGCTCAAGGCTACCCAGGCCACGGTGGTGCAGGTGCAGCAGGAATCCATCGAGGCCAAGCAGAGCCTGGAGGTGGCTCTGCAGCGCATCGACCACGCGATCGAGCTCGTCGGCAAGGCCATGGCCCTGGTGAGCCAGGCCACGTCCCGCGCGGACGACCTGGAGGCGCGCGTGAAGGCGCTGGAGACCCACGGCACATCGGCCAAGGCCAGCGTGGAGCAGACGAAACAGGAGGTGCAGAAGACCCAGGGCGAGCTGGAGCAGACCCAGGAGAGCCTGGACAAGTCCAAGCAGTCTCTCGACGCCCTCAAGAACCGGCTGCATCGCTAGCCACCATGGCCCCGGCGGGGGGTGACCCGCCGCTGCATATCTGACGAGCGAGACCCATGCGCAAGCTGTTGTGGATCGTCGTGACGCTGGCCGTGCTGGCAGGTGGCATCTGGCTGGGCAGCACGGCGGCGTGGCGGCTGCACGAGGCCGCCCTGCGCCATGGCTGTCTGCGGGTGCTGGCGGACGTGGCGCCGGTGGAGATACACCCCGCCGAGTCCGGCCACGTGCGCTTCGCCGCCATCGGCGATACGGGCACGGCCAGCGAGGGCGAGCGCCGCGTGGCCGGTGCCCTCAAGCAGGTGTGCGCCCGCGACGGGTGCGACTTCGTGGCGCTGCTGGGCGACAACTTCTACCCGGACGGCGTGAAGAGCATGAACGACCCGCTCTTCAACACCGCGTTCGAATCGGTCTTTGCGGGGCTGCAGGTGCCCGTGCTGGCGGTGCTGGGCAATCACGACGTGCACAACCAGGCGCTCTACGAGGTGTTCCACACGCTCGACAGCAAGCTTTGGCGCATGCCGAACTTCGAGTACCACTTCGCGAGCGGGCCGGCGCGCTTCTTCGCCATCAATACCAACTGCCAGCCGGTCACCTGGTGGCGCTTGACGCCGAAGGTGGAGACGCCCTTCAAGGGCTGGACCTTCGTCATGGGCCACCACTCGCTCTATGCGGACGGGCCACACGGCGATGCGGACTGGCTCGACCGCACGCTGTGGGGGTCGTCCCAGCCGCACGTGGACTTCTACCTGGCCGGCCACAACCATCTGCTGGAGCACTTCCAGCGGCAGGGCGAGGAGACGGACTACGTGGTGAGCGGCGCCGGTGGCGGCGAGGAGCCCGACCCGGCCACTTTCGCCGGGCCCTCCACGGCCCAGAAGAAGTTCGAGCGCAATGTGCCCGGCTTTGCCTGGTTTGACGTGACGGATACTCAGGCCACGCTGCGCTTCTTCGACGCCAACGCCACGCTGCTCTACCAGTACCGCCGCACGCGCATCGCCCAGTAAGTCCCAGGCGTGGCGGACCTCCCTGCCTGCCACGGCATGGCCCGCCCAGCGCGGGCGGGGACGCCCGCGCCACCGTGGCGTTCGGCATGCCCCACGCCGGGGCTCCCGTCGCCAAGCCGTTGGGAATGGCGGCAAGCCCGTTACATTCCGGAGGCCCGGGTGGGGCGGGCCTCCGGCCCGCCACGGCATTGTCCGGCGCGCGGGCCGGAAAGCCCGCGCCACCGTGAAGTGCTGACACGTGTGTAAACAGGGGGTCTGGGGGAGCGGTTGCTCCCCCAGAGGAAAGGATGCCGGTGGAGCCTTGGGCCTAGTTCCCTGAGGCTGCCGCTGGTTGCGCGGCTGCGTTGGTGGCCTGGCCGGCCCGGTTGTGGCTGAGCAGGTAGCGCGAGGTCTGCCACAGCCCCTCCGCCAGCTCCTGCATGCGGGCCAGGCGTTCCGGGTCCTTGTCCTTCAGGTCCGGTACGTTGGGGTCGGACGAGCGGTAGTCGTAGAGATGGGCCCCGCGCGCCTTGTCCATTCGCATCAGGTATTGCTCGTCCATCAGGCCGATGATCGGCGGGCTGTCCATCAGCGCTGTGAACGTGTAGCGATCCTTGTCGAAGCGCGGATCGAACAGGTCCCGCCCCATCGCCGTGTAGGTGTAGGGCTCGCCCAGCATGCCCATGATGGTGGGCAGCATGTCCATCTCGTTGGCCATTTTGGTGATCACCTTGCCCTCGGGGAACAGTGAGGGGGAATAGATGGCGAAGGCGTTGTGATAGGAGGTCAAATTCAGCTTGATCTCCCCCGGCGTCAGGTGCTGGCCGGTGCCCGGGATGCCGTGGTCGCCGTAGATCATGAAGATCGTGTGCTTGAAATACGGCTCCTTGCGGGCCAACTCCATGAAGTGCCCCAGGCTGTAGTCCATGAAGCGCAGGGAGTTGAACTCATCCAGCGATTCGAACCCGAAGCGCCGCAAGGTGTCTTCGTCGCGGTGCTCCAGCTTGAAGTCGCCGTGGTGCTCCGGGATCGTGTACGGCCGGTGGTTGCCTGCCGTCTGGATCATGGCCGCGAAGGGCTGATCGCCCTGCTTGGCGAAGCTCTTGTTGGCCTCGGTGAACAGGTCGTAGTCCGAGATGCCCCAGCCGTCAGCGCGGGACTCCGTGTAGCTGCCCTCCTCGTGGATGTCGATACCCTCGATGTTGTGCGAGAGCAGGCCGCGAATATTGCCCCAGTTGGCGCTGCCACCCAGGAAGTAGAAGCGCTTGTAGCCCTTCAGGTCGTTCAGCAGCACATGCTGGTACACCAACTCCGGGTTGCGCGTGGCTGTGCTGCCGGCGCCCATCACGTCCGGCAGGCCCGTCAGCGCGGCGAACACCGAGCGCGCCGTGCCGGGGCTGGGCACGTACATGTTGGTGAACAGCAGGCCGTGGTTGGCGATGTCGTCGAAGTACGGCGTGGGCTTGGCCCCGTTCCCGTACACGCCGCAGAAGCGCGTGGCCAGGGACTCCATGTGGATCAGCACCACGTTGTACCGCTTGCCGCCCGTGATGCCCTTGGGATGGAACTCCCGCGTGAAGTTCAGCGTGGCGGCGTCGGGATGATCCACGCCCAGGTAGGCGGCTACCTCCGGATAGTGCGCGCGCACCGCCTTCTCGTTGTAGCCCAGCGACTGGTTCTCGTAGGTCTCCAGGAAGTACAGCATGGGGTTGAGCCCCAGCGCGTCCACGTAAGGATCGGCCACGAAGAAGGCCTGGCTCCAGCGCAGCGGGTACCAGGAGAACTGGCCGTACATGCCGAAGATCACCAGGAAGAAGCAGCCCGTGCCCATGGCGTAGCGCCGCCAGCGCGGGTGGATCCAGCCCTTCCAATCCAGCAGCGGGAAGGCGAAGCGCCACTGCAGCCAGCCGATGGCCGCGGCGAAGGCGATCATGCCCAGCGACGTCCACACGACCGGGTAGGACTCCCACGCCACCGTGAACGCGATGTCCGGCGCGGCCAGCAGGCGCACCACGGAGGAGTTCAGTCGCTCGCCCAGATAGGCGTAGTGCCCGAAGTCCACCATGTAGAACAGGGTGTAGGTGAGGTTGCCCAGCACCAGGTAGCCCAGCCAGATGTAGCGGGCCACCCGCGAGCGCACCACGTTGATGCCCGGCACCCAGGAGATCAGCAGGATCGGCAGGATGATCCACAGGGCCAGCCGCATGTCGAACTTGGCCCCGAGATACAGCCCGTGCAGCACGTCACCCAGCGCGTGGGTGCCCCCGGTGTGATAGAAGATCGCGGCGAAGACGCCCCGGAACACCAGGAACACCGCATAGTTGATCAGAAAGACCGCCAACGTGAAGCGCAGGCGTGGCGTAAGCATGCGAAATACGGTCATTGGAACCTTCGGGCAAATCCTTGGATGTGGCTGCGTTGCGTCGGGCCGCGGGAATGCAGGCTCTGCGGTCGTCGCGCCCGGTCAGCCGGATGGCGACAGGTGGTGGCCATCAGACCGGCGGGGGCGCGCGTGCCTGCGGCGTCGTCGTCGCGGCGTAGCCACCGGGCAGGCGCGGAGCCGGGAACTCGGGCACCATCGGCGCGGGCGGCGCCAGCACCAGCGCCGCGCACATCACGGCGCTGCCGGCCGCGGCCGCCAGGGGCGCATACTCGCAATGAGCGCGATTGGTCTGCCCCAGGTGGTGCAGGGCATGGACGGTGAGGAACTGCTGTGCGCACAGGATCGCCAGCGCGCCCGTCAGCGCGATCAGAGATCGCAGCCCGCGCCACCGCGCCGGTGCCCACACCCCGCCCCGCGTCAGGCGACTGCCTGGAGGGGCGCTCACTGCGTCCGATCGGTACGACATGGGCTTGGTTCCGCGGCTGATGCCCGCGGGAGGCACGCTGGGTGAGGGCCCGGTGCGCGATGCGCCGTCCATCAGCACTCGCTGCAGGGTGAATCGGGCCGCGTCAATCCTGTAAGCATACCAAGGCAAACGCGGCCCTGCAGCAGGAATCTGACGGCCGCCGAATGTGCGGCCGGGGCGGGTTCAGGCGCCGATGCGCAGCACGTAGCGACCCCGCGCCCCGCCGTCCAGGATCTCCTTCAGCTTGGCCGGCAGTTCGTCCATGCCGATGGGATGGGCGATGTCCGTCAGGTGCTGGGGCTTCAGATCGCCCGCCAGCCGCCGCCACGCCTCCAGGCGCAACTCCATGGGGCAATTGACCGAGTCGATGCCCAACAGGTTCACTCCGCGCAGGATGAACGGGTACACGGTGCTGGAGAACGCGTTGCCGTGCACCAAGCCAGTGAGGGCCACGCTGCCGTGGGTCTTCACGCTGCGCAGCAGGTACTCCAGCGTGGGCCCGCCCGCGTTGTCCACCGCCCCGGCCCACTGCTCTTTCAGCATCACCTTGCCCGAAGCATCCACCACCTCCTCACGGGTAAGGATCTGCGAGGCGCCCAGCTTGGTGAGGAACGGCTTCATGTCCGCCTTGCCGGAGCTGGCGGCCACCTCGTAGCCGCCTCGCGCCAGGATATCCACCGCGCAGCTGCCCACGCCGCCCGTGGCGCCCGTGACCAGCACGGGGCCCTGGCCGGGCTTGAGCCCGTTGCGCTCCAGCGCCAGCACGGAGAGCATGGCCGTGAACCCCGCCGTGCCCAGCGTCATGGCCTCCTGCTCGCTGAGCCCTGCGGGCAGGGGCACCAGCCAGCCCGCCGGCACGCGGGCGTATTCCGCGTAGCCGCCGAACGCGCTCACGCCCAGGTCGTAGCCTGTGACCAGCACCTTGTCGCCCGCCTTGAAGCGCCCGGAGCGATCCTCCACCACGCTGCCGGCCAGGTCGACCCCCGGGATGTGCGGCAGGTTGCGCACCATGCGGCCCACGCCGTGGGAGATCATCGCGTCCTTATAGTTGATGCCGGACCAGGCCACCTGGATGGTCACGTCCGCATCCGGCAGCACGTCCGTCCCGATGGACTTGACGGCGCCCTGGACGGCGTCTGGGGTGCCTTCCAGCACGTAGGCTTGCATGGTGTCTTTCATGGGGGCTCCTCAGCCACTGGGGGCGCCCGGTGCATCGCGGTGCACCGGGCGGCCGCTTCTCGTCGGTGAATGTCCGCAAGACCGGGGTGGCGCCGGCAGGCAAGTCGGCCGGCGGCGCTCGGGATTGCTGTTGGCCCTAGCCTAGCGGCCCGGCCCGGCCCGGCGCAAGCATCGCCGGGAGGGCCTGCGGGCCGGTGCGGCACCGCTTGGCGGCAGGCCCGGGGCAGCCCGACCGGCGGCCTTGCGCCCCTTCGCGGGCAAGGCTAGGGTGTCCCACACGGCAGTCCCCGGCGGTAGATCGCCACTGCGGCGGCATGGATCGACGGACAGTTGCTGGCCGTGTTCGTATGCGAGATCCCACCGGCCTCGGTCAGGGTCCGCATTGGGGGCGCGGGGGTTTCTCGGCCCTCGCATCGAAATTCCTGTGCGTCTCAAGCGGCTTGGCTGCCTGAGGCCCGTTCCCAGGCAGGTTTATCGCCGGACGGCGCGCGTGTGCGTGGCTGGACCGGCCCGGAGGGGAAGTGCCGATGGTCGATGCCTCGCTGCTGCCCGTGCTGCTGGCCCTCGTCGCCGCTTCCCTGTTCGGCCTGCAGGGGGTGCTGGCGCGGCGGGCGCTGCGCTATGTGAACGCGCAGACGGGCGCCATGGTCTCCATCTGCGTGGCGGCGCTCATCTTCTGGGGCCTGCTGATTTGGCGCATGGAGGCGGACTGGTGGCGCTCGCCGGCGGTGTGGGTGTTCGCCAGCAACGGCCTGCTGCACCCCATGTTGTCCATGCTGCTTAGCTTCGAGGCCAACCGGCGCATGGGCGCGACGGTCTCTGCCACCATCTCCGCCACCACGCCGCTGTTCGCGGAGGCGGGCGCGGTGCTGTGGCTGGGCGAGGGTCTCAGCGGCATCGTGCTCGCGGGCACGCTGGTCATCGTGGGCGGCATCGTCGTGCTCTCCTGGCAGGGCGGCACGGCGCGCACCTGGGCCCCCTTCGCACTGGTGTTCCCCATCGGCGCGGCGATGGTGCGGGCATTCAACCACGTGTGGGGGCGCTTCGGGCTGACCCTGCTGCCCGCGCCGCTGTTCGCGGCCAGCCTCTCCTTCGCCGTGTCCGGCACGCTCTCCGTGCTGGCCTTCGGCGTGCGCACGGGCGGGCTGCCGCGGCACATTCCACGCGGCGGATTGCTCTGGGGCATGCTGAGCGGCGTGTGCGTCAGCGCCGCGATCCTGTGCATGTACACCGCGCTGACCACCGGGCAGGTGGTGGTGGTCTCGCCCGTGCTGAACACCTTTCCACTGTTCACGCTGGGGTGGGCGCTGCTGTTCCGGCAGGAGCGGCTTACCCGCCGCGTGGCCGCGGGCGTGGTGCTGGTGGTGGCCGGTGTCATGCTCATCGGCCTGCGCCAGGTCTGATTCCCTCCCTCTCCCCGGGCTGCCATGGGTGCCTCCCCGCTTCCCGCCCTGCTGGCGCTGCTCGGCGCCATGTTCTTCGGCATCTCGGGGCTGGCCGCGCAGCAGGGGTTGCGGCACGGGGACGCGCGGCACGGCTCGCTGATCTCCATCGGCACCACGGCGCTGTTCTACTGGCTGCTGCTGCCCTACTCCCTGCACGAGGCGCACTGGACGGCCGCCACGCTGCTGCGCTTCCTGGCAGTGTTCGGCGCGATAGGCCTGCTCAGCCCCAGCGTGTCGCTGCTGCTCAGCTTCGAGGGCAACCGGCGGCTGGGCCCCACCGTCTCCGGCACCATCGCCTCCACGGCGCCCCTATTCGGCGCGGGCAGCGCGGTGCTGGTGCTGGGCGAGCGCCTCACCCCGGGCGTGGGCCTGGGCACGCTGGGCATCGTGGCGGGCGTGATGGTGCTCTCCTGGCGCCGCGCGGGTCGCAGGGACGCGCCCCTGTGGGCGGCGCTGTTCCCGCTGGGGGCCGCCATCGTGCGGGGTGGCGGCCACATGGTCACCAAGCTGGCCTTCGAGGTGGCCGTGGCGCCGTTCACGGCCGCGCTGGTCACCTACAACGTGTCCTTCGTGGCCGTGGCGCTGGCCAACCGCTTCGGCTCGGCGCGGCGACCGCGCATCGGCTTGGCGGCGGAGTTGCGCGCAATCCTGCACAGTGGCCGGCGCTGGTTCCTGCTCACAGGCGTGCTGAACGGCTTGGCGCTACTGTGCCAGTTCGTGGCCCTCAGCCGGGGGCAGGTGGTGGTGGTCTCGCCCATCGTCTCCACCTATCCCCTGTTCACCTTCGCCTTCAGCCTGCTGTTCCGCTTGGAGCGCCTGGGCCTGCGCATCGCCCTGGGCGTGCTGCTGGTGGTGCTGGGCGTCGTGGCCGTCAGCACGCATTGAAGCGCCGTCACGCCAGATTCTTCAACAGCACTTGGACCATGGGGGCGTTGCCCCCATACCCCCACCAGGGAGCGAGGCTCCCTGGACCCCTGTTGTGAACGACTGTGCTGGGGCACGGGGGCCCTCGGCCCCCGCATTTGCAGTCCTGTGGTTGCCGGCGGCCCCACTGGCGGAATACTTGGTCGGCGGGGCGTGTTCCCCTATACTGGGTGGACACGAAACAAGGGGGAAGCGTCCCGAGGGTGCGGGACGTTTGCACGCAGGAGCCCATGACATCTGCCGGCTTATCGCGCCAGTCACCGCGCGCCGCCGCCGCATCCGCCACGGCGGCCGCTGCCCTGGTGAACACCGCCGTGGCAGTGCCGTCCCACGCGTACTCGCAGGGCGAAATCCGCGACGTGGTGTGCGCGTGGCTGGCGCACGATCCCGCCCTGGCCGCCAGGGCGGCGGCCGTGCTGGCCCATGCGGAGATCGAGCGGCGCTACACCGTTCGGCCTGCGGAGTGGTACCTGACCCACACGGCCCTGGGCGAGCGCAGCGCGGTGTACAAGGAGGAGATGATCCGCCTCTGCGAGCGGGCTGTGCGCGAGGCGCTGGAGGGTGCCGGGGTACCCGCCGAGGCGGTGGGGCTCATCGTCAGCACGTCCTGCACGGGCCTGATGATCCCTTCCGTGGAGGCCTACCTGATGAACCGCCTGCCCTTCCGCGCCGATACGCGCCGCCAGCCCCTCACGGCGCTGGGCTGCGCGGCAGGCGCGGCGGCAATCGGGCAGGCCACGACCTGGCTGCAGGCCAACCCGGAGCGTGCCGCTCTGATCCTCTCCGCCGAGCTGGCCAGCCTCACGGCGCAGGTGGGCGACTTCTCCATGGCCAACATCGTCTCGGTGGCCCTGTTCGGCGATGGCGCCGCGGCCACGGTGGCGGTGGGGGCGCGCTACGGCGAGGCGGCGGCTGGTGGCAATGGCAATGGCAACGGTGCTACCGACGGACCGGCGCCACCACGGCGGCCCGCCCGTGTGCTGGCCACGCGCAGCGTGCTGTTCCCGAACAGCGAGGACCTGATGGGCTTCGACCTCAGCGACGGTGGCCTGAAGATCTTCCTGCTCCCGCGCGTGCCACGCTTCCTGCGGCGGGAGATGCCCGGCCAGGTGGCGTCGTTCCTTGAGGAGCACGGGCTGCGGCTGGAGGACCTCACCCACTTTCTGCTGCACCCGGGCGGCCGCAAGGTGCTGGAGGGCCTGGAGGACCGGCTGCACCTCACGCGGGCCCAGACCCGGCTGAGCTGGCAGGTGCTGCGGGACTACGGCAACCTCTCCTCGGCTACGGTGCTGTTCCTGCTGCACGCCTTCGAGCGTGAGGCCGCCCCCGCGCCGGGGGACTATGGGCTGCTGGCGGCCGTGGGGCCGGGCTTCTCCGCCGAGCTGGTGCTGCTGCAATGGTGACGCACGCGCGCACCGAGCCGGGCGGAGCGGTGGTCGTCACGGGCATCGGCCTGGTGACGGCCCTGGGCTTCGGCGTGGAGGCGAGCTGGCCGCGCCTGCTCGCGGGGGAGTCCGCCATCCGCGGGCTGCCGTCGGAGCGCTTCACGCTGCCCATTGCTCTGCCCGTGCGGCTGGGCGCGGAGGTGCCGCGCGCGGAGCTGGCCGAGCGTATCCGCGGCGCCGTACCGCGCAGTGTGTGGAACACCTCCGCACCCGAGTGCCACGTGTGGCTGCTGGCCGCGCTGGAGGCCCTTGCACACGCGGGCCTGTGGCCGGGCGAGGCCGGGGACGGCGCGGTGCCGATGCCCGATGCCGACCGCACGGGCATCTACGTGGGCACGGGGGGTGGGGCGCACGGCTTCGCCGAGTCCGAGTACATCCGCGTGTACACGGCGGAGAAGGCCGTGCAACGGGACGTGAGCCGCTTCGCGATCCCTATGTACATGGCCTCCGCGTTTGCCGGGCAGCTTTCCATCCTCACGGGCATCCGCGGCCCCGCGCTGGCGCTCAACTCCGCCTGCTCGTCGGGTAGCAGCGCCCTGTTGACGGCGCTGGACGCCCTGCGCCTCGGGCGCTGCGACCGCGCCGTGGCGGGTGGGGCGGATCTCACGCTCACCGCCTCCACCCTGAAGGGCTTTGCGAACCTGGGCGCGCTGAGCCTGGATACGGCAGCGGGCCCGCGCGCCTGTCGCCCCTTCGACGCCACGCGCGCGGGACTGGTGCTGGGCGAGGGCGCGGCGTGCCTGGTGCTGGAGCGGGCCGAGGCCGCTGCCCGTCGAGGGGCCACGCCGCTGGCCGTGCTGATGGGCGGGGCCGTCAACGCCGAGGCGCACCACCTGCTGGCACCGCGGGAGGCGGGTGAGGGCATGGCAGAATGCATGCAGGCCGCACTGGCGGATGCGGACGTGGTGCCGGAGCGCATCGTGCACGTCTTTGCCCACGGCACGGGCACGCGCCAGAACGATGCCTGCGAGGCCGCGGCGCTCGCCCGGGTGCTGCCCCAGGGGCCCACCGTCAGTGCGACTAAGGCGCAGCTCGGGCACACCCTGGGCGCCGCGGGAGCCATCGATGCCGTGCTGGCCGTGCGTGGACTGCAGACGGGCCAAGCCCCGCCGCAGGCCCACCTGACGCAGCCGGATCCGGCCTGTCCCGTGCGGGCGCTGCGCGAGCCGGCGCACACCGAACTGGGCCCGCGGGGCGACCCGGCCCGGGCCGTGCTGGTCAACGCCTTCGCCTTTGGCGGGCACAACGCATCGCTGCTGCTGGGGCCCGCCCTGGCCGGCGGCGAGGGGAGCGCACACGCATGAAGGAAGCCCTCATCGCCAAGCTCCAGGCCGGGCGGCCCGTGCACCTCAGCGAGTCCGAGGCGGCCTACCTCACCGAGGCCCTGCGCGAGGCCGTGGCCACCACGCTGGAGGTGCCCGTGGCGGAGATCGCCGACGGCTCCCTGGTGTTCGACGACCTGGGGCTGGATTCCATCGACGTGTTCGACGTGCTGGACCAGCTCTCGGAGCAGTTCGAGGTGCCCGTGGCGCTGGAGGAACTGCCGGAGACCTTCCTGCGCGGCAACGAGGGCGCAACCTTCCGCAGCTTCGCGGAGGGGCTGCTGCGCTACTTCCGCGAAGCACCCGTGCCACCCACCCCGCCCAGCGACGCAGGGTAGCCTCTGCCCCGAAACACTCCTTCGGCCATGGGGCTTCACCCCCATGCCTCCAGCAGGGAGCAAGCCCCTTGCACCCCATTCACGCTGAGGGTACGGGGACTCGCAAATCCCGGATGGGATCGCTCCTGGCTGGTGGCGTCCTGCCTCTCTGCGGCGGACCCATTGCGCGCACGCCCGTCGAATACGGTAACTGCGCCGGGGGACATCGTATATCCCGCATCCGCAACGGTCTTGCCATGATCGTTCAACGTGGTAGGGATGGGCTGACCGCACGGGTGGGGGACTTCCCGTGCTGCGTATCCATCGGGTTGAGGGAGGAACGTCATGAGACTGGTGCGTTCGTTTGCCGTGTTCTGTGCGTTGGCGCTGGCCGCGCTACTCATGGGCGGAGGGCCGCTGCCCGCGCCGTTTTCCGGGGCGCAGCCGGTGCTGGCCGCGACCACGCTGAAGGCGCAGTTCTTCCTGCCGAAGGGCCATCCGCTCTCCAAACACCTGGAGCAGATCTACGCGGACATCGAGAAGGCCACCAACGGCGAAGTGAAGATCCAGAGCTTCTACGCCAGCGAGCTGGTTCCGCTGCGTCAAGCCCTGGACGGGCTTTCGAACGGTACGCTGGATATCCTGGTGGGTCCGGGGAACTACTACAGTGGCAAGATCGCCCTGGGGGACATCAGCATCATGCCCCTCAACTTCAAGCACTACACGGATCGCGCCCGCGCCTTCTACAACGAGGGCATCGGCAAGATCCTGAACAAGGTCTACAGCAAGCATGGCATTGAGGTGGTTGCGCCCTACAACTACTTCACGGGCGAGGTGGTGATCGTCCGCAAGGGCGTGAGCGTGAATTCGCTGGCGGACCTGAAGGGTCTCAAGCTGCGGGTGGCCGGCGGCGAGCTGGTGCAGCTGGTGAAGGCGCTGGGTGCCGAGCCGGTGTTCATCGCCCCGCCGGAGCTCTACACGGGCCTGCAGCGCGGCACGGTGGATGGCGCGATCTTCCCCAGCAACGACCTGGTGCTGCTCAAGCTGCACGAGGTTTCCAGCACAGTGCTGCTGCCCGACTACATCTTCTCGGGCCCCATGATGCACTTCTTCATGTTCAACAAGGCTGCGTTCGACGGTCTCTCCGCGGCCAACCGGCAGGCCATTGAGAAGGTGCTGCACCAAGCGGCCCTGCAGGATGACCGCAACTCGGAAGGTCAGCTCGTTGCGCCCTTCCAGGCCAAGGCCGAGGCGGCCGGCGTGAAGTACGTCACGCTTTCCGCGGCGGATATCGCGGCCTCCAAGGCTGCCACGGATGCGGCCCGCAACGCCTACATCAAGTACAACACCGAGCAGGGCAATGGGGCCGAGGCCCACCAGATCCTCAACATCCTGGATCGCCTCACGGCCCGATGAAACAACCTGCCACTCCCTTGCGCCTGTTTGGCCGGCTGGCCGCGCTGGTGGAACGCGTGAACCGGCTGGCCGGCCTGGGCGCCGGCCTGATCCTGCTGGGCATGGTCGGCATGATCTGCCGCGAGGCCATCGGCCGCTACTTCTTCGACGCGCCCACAGACTGGGTGGTCGAACTGAGCGGCTTCCTGCTCGTGGGCATCGTGTTCATGGGCGGGGGCTATATCCTTCAGGAGGATGCCCACCTGCGGGTGGACATCTTCTACACCCGGTTCACCCGGCGCAACCGCGCGATCGTGGACCTCATCGGCTATCTGATGGCCCTGCCCTTCCTCGGCTTTCTGGAGTGGCAGAGTGCATTGCTGGCTTGGCGGGCCTTCGGCTATAGCGAGCGCTCCATGATCATGCGCTGGCCGGTGTACCTTCCGGAGCTGTTCGTGCCGCTGGGCGTGGCCCTGCTGCTGCTCCAGATGCTCATTCAAATCGTGCGCGCAATCGGCGCACTGCGCGAGCGGCAGGGAGGCTGAGGGTCCATGGAGTGGTACACGATTCTGCTGCTGGTGATGGGCGCCCTGCTGGGCATGATGATGCTGGGCGTCCCGATCCTGTTCGTGCTGGGCGCGATTGACGTCGTGCTGGTCGTCTTCATGTGGGGCCGGCCGGGCTTCTTCATGTTCGGCAGCGTGCCCTTTGGCGAGATCAACAACTTCGTGTTGCTCGCTGTCCCTTTATTCATATTGGTGGGCGAGTTGGTCGTCCATTCGCGGATCAACCGCGATTTCTTCGAGATGGCCAACGCCTGGGTGGGCGGCCTGCCGGGCGGCTTGGCCGTGACCACGCAGTTCATGAGCACCATCTTCGCGGCCATCTCCGGGGCCAGCACGGCCAACACGGTCATCATCGGCAGCGTGGCCACCGAGGAGCTGCTCAAGCGCGGCTACGACAAGCGCCTCACCGCGGGGTGCATCGTGGCTGGGGGCTCGCTGGGTATGCTGATTCCGCCCAGCACGCTGATGATCATCTATGGCGTGCTGAATCAGGTCTCCATCGGGCACCTGTTCATTGGTGGGGTCATCCCCGGCATCGTCATCAGCGCCCTGTTTGTCACGTACATCCTGTGGGTGGCCATTCGCCACCCGGAGCGTGCGCTACCCGCCACGGGCATCACCTGGTCCATCCGCTGGCGCTCCCTGTGGAAGGTATGGGCGGTGCTGCTGCTGGTAGCGGTGATGCTGGGTGCCATCTACACCGGGCTGGCCACGCCCACGGAGGTGGGCGCGCTGGGAGCCCTCACGGCCATGCTGATCGCCATCAGCTATCGCCGGCTGAACTGGGCCATGCTGCGCGCGGCCCTGCTGAACACCGTGCGCACCACGGGCTTCATCCTGTGGGTGCTGGTGGCGGCGCTGCTGTTCGGGCGCGTGCTCACGGCGCTGGGCGTCACGCAGGCACTCACGGAGCACGTGGCCAACCTGCCGCTGCCGCCCTGGGGCATCCTGCTGCTGGTGAACCTGCTGCTGCTGGTGTTGGGGGCCCTGATGGACCCCGCGGCGATCGTGGCGGTGACCTCGCCGATCCTGGTGCCCATCATGACCCAGCTTGGCTACAGCCCGCTCTGGTTTGGCATCGTATTCATGGTGAACATGGAGTTGGCGTTCCTCACGCCGCCCTTCGGGCTCAACCTGTTCATCCTGAAGAGCATCGCCCCGCCGCAGATGGGCATGGACGACATCATCCTGGGCGCCCTGCCCTTCATGCTGCTGCTGCTGCTCGGGCTGGGGCTGGTGATGGTCTTCCCCGCGCTGACGACTTGGCTGCCCTCCACCATGGGGTAGCCTGCCGCACGGCAACAACCCGAGGGATATTCATCCCCGGCCCCCCTGAATACGGGCCCGAACAGCGGTCACCGCTGCTTGTGCGCATCGCCGCTCGCTGCACCGAGGCACGCAATGGCGCTGCAAGAACGCCGAGGTGTGCGCGTCCAGGCATTGCCACAAGGACGGCCTGGCAGTCCGGATACACTGGTGAACAGGGGGCCCGGGGGAGCGACTGCTCCCCCAGCACCTTGGCGATGGCTGGTTGCTGCGGGGCGGGCGTCGCTGAGCCGGGGGTTCAGCCGCCCAGCTTCACGTTGGTGGGGGCCGGCGGGGCATCGGGCCCGCCCATCAGTCGCTCGAAGAGCTGGATGGCCTCCGGACTGTCCCACTGGCGGGGCCCGATGGCGCGGCGGATCACCATGCCCTTGCGGTCGATGATGTAGGTCATGGGCAGGCGGTTGGCGCCGTAGTTGGAGCCGATCTCGCCGATAGGGTCCAGCACCACGTCGAAGGAATAGTCGTGCGCCTGGGCGAACTTCTGCACGCGGCCGCGCTCCTCGGCCTGGTTGATCGCCAACAGCTTGAAGGGCTGCCCGGCCATCTTGCGGTTCAGGCGGTCCAGCGCCGGCATCTCCAGCAGACACGGCACGCACCACGTGGCCCAGAAGTTTACCAGCACCACCTGACCCTTGAAGTCGCTGAGGCGCACGGGCTTGCCGTCCAGCGTCTTGCTGCTGAAATCCAGCGCCGGTACGGGCGCGGTGGGACTGTCCAGCAGCAGCGGGTTGTCCTGGGGGGACTGCGCGGGGGCGGCGACGCTGGTGACGGCGGTCAGCAGCAGCGCCAGGGCCACGGCGGCAAGGGTTCGCAGGGGCATGGGGGCCATCGGCGCAAGCGGGTTGAGGGTAACGACCTTCACATTATCACGATCCTCGCGGCGGCGTCGCGCCCGGGCTCACCTCATGCGGCCCGTGCGGCCGTCCCGGGCACCGGTCGGTTCATGATCGCAGCGGCCGGCTACAGGTCGCCGCTGGTTTCCGGGCGCATGGTGGGGAAGAAGATCACGTCGCGGATGTTGGGCTGATCCAGCAGCAGCATGCACATGCGGTCGATGCCCAGCCCGATCCCGCCCATGGGGGGCATGCCGTACTCCATGGCGCGGATGAAGTCGCCATCGTAGGGGTGCGCCTCCAGGTGCCCGCCGTGGCGGCGCGCCACCTGCTCCTCGAACAGCGCCTTCTGCACCAGCGGGTCGTTCAGCTCGGAGTACGCGTTGCCCACCTCCCAGCCCGCGATGTAGGGCTCGAAGCGCTCCACCAACTCGGGATCGTCCCGGTGCTGCTTGCACAGGGGCGTGGTCTCCTTGGGGAAGTCGATGATGAACGTGGGCTCGATCAGCTTGGGCTCGCACAGCGCCTCGAACAGCCCGGCCAGGGCCATGCCCCGGCTGTACTCGCCCTCCAGCTCGATCTCGTGCTGCTGTAGCACCGCCTGCACCTCCACATCGGAGAGCGCGCGGAAGTCCACCCCGCCCAGCTCCTTCACGGCGTCGTGCATGGTGAGCCGCCGCCAGGGGCGCTTCACGTCCAGCTCTCGGCCCTGGTAGGTGAAGCGCGTGCTGCCGTGCAGGGCCAGCGCGCAGCGTTCGTAGAGGGCCTCGAAGTGCTCCATCATGTCCCGGTAGTCCGCGTAGGCTTCGTAGAACTCCACCATCGTGAACTCGGGATTGTGCGAGCGGTCGATGCCCTCGTTGCGGAAGTCCTTGCCGATCTCGAACACGCGGTCGATGCCGCCCACCACCAGCCGTTTGAGGTACAGCTCCGTGGCGATGCGCAGGTAGAGCGGGATATCCAGCGCGTTGTGGTGCGTGGAAAAGGGCGTGGCCGCCGCGCCGCCGTAGATGCTCTGCAGGATCGGTGTCTCCACCTCCAGGTAGCTCTGCTCCACCAGGTATTCGCGGATGGTCTGCACCAGCAGCGAGCGCTGCCGGAACACCCGCGCCACGTCATCGTTCAGCGCCAGGTCCGCATAGCGCTGGCGATAGCGGAACTCGACATCGCGCACCTCGTCATGCACGACCTCCTCCCCGTCGCGCATCTCCACCTTGGGCACAGGCAGGGGCCGGATGGCTTTGGCCAGCAGCTCCAGCCGCTCCACGCGCAAGGTCAGCTCGCCGGTGCGCGTACGCATCATGGTGCCGTGCAGGCCCAGATAGTCGCCCAGGTCCACCAGCCCGAACACCTCGAAGGCCGCCTCGCCCACAACATCCTGCCGCACGTAGATCTGCAGGCGCGCGTGGTTGTCCTTCACGTGCGCGAAGGCCGCCTTGCCCATGTCACGCCGCGCCATCACGCGCCCGGCCAGGGAGACGGCCGCGCCGCTCTCCACCAGCGCATCGCCCTCGGCGATCAGCTCGGCGGGGTGGTGGCTGGGGCGGAAGCGGTACGGGTAAGGCTCGATGCCCAGCTCGCGCAGGCGTTGCAGTTTTTCCAGTCGGGGGGCACGCGGGTCGTGTTGGTCTTCCATGGGCTGCGCTGAGGGGGAATCGCCGAGCGGGGTTGATCTGAATCGTTGCTCCACCTTACCGTGTGGAGCGGCAAAGGCAACGCCGCCGCCGCGAGCCCCAGGCACCACCGCGCCCGCACGCAGGCCGCGGTGTCACCCCGAGCGCAGCGAGGGGCCTGCTGTTCACGCCGGCCGGAAGGCCACCCGCGTGCCGCGCATCGCACCTTCACACCCGAGACCGCCCGCCATGTCCGTGGATCTGCTGGAGCGCCTGGCCGCGCACGTGACCGCTACCCCACCGGAGGCCGTGCCGGCGGCGGCACGCGATGCCGCCCGCACCTTCATCCTCGATACCCTGGGCGTGGCTGTGGCCGGCAGCGGCGATCCCTGGTCGCGGCAATTAGCGCCGCTGCTGCCTGCCTGGGGGGCCGGGGATGAGGCCACGCTGTGGGTACACGGCACGCGCTTGCCGGCGGGCAGCGCAGCCCTGGGCAATGCGCACTTCGCGCACTGCCTGGAGTTCGACTGCCTGCACGAGGCCTCCGTGGTGCACCTGATGGCGGCGACCCTCTCCGTGGCTCTGGCCGAGGCGGAGCGCCGCCCGCCCGGCCGCGCCGTCACGGGTGCCGAGCTGCTGCACGCCGTGGTGCTGGGGGTGGACGTGGCCGCGTCCATCGGCGAGGCGGCCACAGGGCCCATGCGCTTTTTCCGTCCCGCCACGGCCAGCGCCTGGGGCGCCACCGCCGCAGCCGCCCGCCTGGCGGGCCTGGACGCTGCGGGCCTGCGCGAGGCGTGGGGCGCGCTGTACGGGCAGCTCAGCGGCACGCTGCAGCCCCACGATGAGGGCTCGCCCCTGCTCGCCATGCAGATGGGCTTCAACGCCCGCGCGGCCCTCGCCGCCGTGGACTTGGCCCGCGCGGGCCTGCCCGCTCCGCTGGACGTGCTGCAGGGGCCCTACGGCTACTTCGCTCTGTTCGAGGGCGGCGCGGCGGAGCCCGAGCCCATGGCCGCGCGGCTGGGTCGCGAGTGGCAGGTCA
This sequence comes from bacterium, assembly GCA_035266845.1. Lineage (GTDB taxonomy): Bacteria > SAR324 > SAR324 > SAR324 > JACQKK01 > DATFMP01. Next base: position 232 of record DATFMP010000059.1, on the reverse strand, counting down.
CGCAGCTCTCGCACAAACCCTACCCCAGCGGGCGCCTCACCCACGGCAGCGTGGACGGCCTGCTGCGCCTGCAGGCCGCGCACGGCTTCGCGGCGGAGGACGTGGAGGCCGTGCAGGTGCGCCTGCCGCCCCTGGCCTACCGGCTGGTGGCGCGCCCCGACGTGCCCGATCCGGCGCCGGCCTATGCGCGGCTATGCCTGCCATTCGTGGCGGCCACGGCCCTGCTGCGGGG
>DATFMP010000058.1:0-59527 GCA_035266845.1 bacterium | reverse complement strand
CTCCTGCTGTGCCCAGCCCAGACCCTGATCCAACAGCACTGCCTGGCCCTGCGGTGCGTTGAGCAGCAGCAGGCGCCTGGCCAGTGCCAGCGCATAGTCGTCGCCGGGACTGGCCCCGGGCGGCGCATGACGGCGATCCGGGCCCTTGCGCGTCATCGGCCGTCCGGCCGGCGGCGCCTGCAGATAGGGCACCTCGCGCAGGGGCTGGGCGTCACCGGCGTCGGCTTCCGCCAGTCGATCGGGGTCCGTGCCCAGGGCGGTGGCCAGCAGGCCGCGGTCACTGCCGGGCTGCTGCCCGATGTGCACGGGCCGCAGCCAGATGTGCGGCGGAATGCCCCTGCCCTCGATGGAGTGGCCGGCCACGGGGAAGAAGCGCGCCACGGTGACCTTCAGCGCGGTGCCGCCGGAGAGCGGGAACACGGACTGGATGGAGTTCTTGCCGAAGGTCGGGGCCCCCAGCAGCAGGGCGCGGTGGTTGTACTTCAGCGCGCCCGCCACCACCTCCGCCGCAGATGCTGTTCCGCCGTCTACCAGCACGATCATGGGCGCGGAGGTAACGCTGCGGTACCAGCGCGCCGGCACGACGTCCCGCGTCCCCTGCGGGCCGCGCAGCGTGACGATGGTGCCGCGCTCCAGGAACAGGTCCGCGACGCGGATGGCCTGCTCCAGCACGCCGCCCGGGTCATCGCGCAGGTCCAGCACGATGCCGAGCAACCCCGGGCGGCCGGCTCCCAGGCGCTCCAGGTGCTCGATCAGCTCAGCCGTGGTGGTGTCCTGGAACGAGCGCACGCGCAGGTAACCGATCCGTTCGTGTCCGCCTTCGCGAAACACCCGGCTCGTCACGCTGGCAAACTGCAGGTCGCTGCGGCGCAGCGTAAGCTGGCGGGGGGAAACCTCGTGCGGGCGCAGGATCAGCAGGTCCACGCGCGTGCCCACACGCCCACGGATCAGGCCCAGGGCGTCCTCCACCGGCAGGTGCAGGGCCGCCTGCTCTCCGATCTGCAGGATGCGGTCGCCAGCTTGCACCCCGGCGCGCTCGGCGGGGGAATCGGGCAGCACGGCCTCCACGGTCAGGTGACCCGCTGGCTGTTCCAGCAGCATGCCGAGCCCCCCCACCCGGCCGGAGGCCTTGCTCTGGAAGTCGCCATAGGCCGCCGCGCTGAGCAGCGCCGAGTGGGGATCAAGCGCGCGCAGCATGCCTTCCACCAGCAGGGTGTTCAACCGCGCTGGGCGGTCCGCCGGCGGCAGGCTGGCCACGATGAAGTCGCGGACGGCATCCAGCAGTTCGGCAAGCGCCGCCGGCCCGTTGACCTTGCGCAGGTCCCATTGCGCCGCGCGGGCGCCCACCCGCACGCGCAGCGTGTGGCCTCCGTCGGCATCCGGAAGGCTATACAGCAGGGGGGGGATGGCGGCGCTGGCGGCGCTCAGGGCACCATCCAGCAGGGAGAGGGGCCGCAGCCGGTCATGGGCCACGTACTCCGTGTCCAGCACTCGCAGCACTTCGCGCAGGCTGACGTGGCTGCCGGGATTGTCGGCCGCGCGCGCGGGAGTGGCGCAGCCTGCCGCCAGAGCCAGCACGGTCAGCAGCAGCACCAGCGCGAGCCGCCGTGCGCGGTGCAGCCCCTGCGGCACGAGGCCGTGGGCGCCACTCGCCCCAGCGCGCACGAGGCACGGTGGGCGATCAGTCGGCACGCTAGGCACTCTGGGCGGCGCCATGTGGCAGCGGGCGCTTGCCCAGCAGCCAGGAGAAAAACTCATGGACCGACTCCCGGTGGGGCTCTCCGACATAATAGAACGAAACGCCCCGGTCTTCAATTTCCCGGAACTGCCGGGACTGGGTGGTGAACGACCCGATGTGGATGCCGGGGTGGAACCCGCGGCTTTCGCCCGACCTGCCATCATGGATGCAGAGCGCCAGCTCCAGCCGCTTGGCGCGGGTGAAGAAGCCGGCCAGCATGGCTTGGCTCTTTCGTACGCCGCGCGTGAACAGCGGCAACACGCAGGCGAAGAAGATCAGGATTTTGATCGGATTGGCCAGGAACAGGTCCATCACCTGCGGCGTGCAGCGCGTGGCCGAGATCTGTACGATAATGGCGATAACGGTGATCATGATGGCGACGATGCCCGCCACCACCTGCGGCACATTGAGAATCCCGTCCCGCGCCACTAGCGGTTCACGTGGGAATACCCACAGGTCGCCCGCGTGCCCGAGCAGCAACCTGATGGTCACGACGACCGTGACCACGATGGGCATCCGCCACAACCATAACAGGAGCGTCTTGCACCAGGTTCCCATGACGATCGCGAATTGCAGGCGGCCCCCCGGTGAACGTCCGCCCAGGAGCGGCGGACAGCCGGTACAGTGGCGGATTCCCAGCTCAGGGGCGAACGGTCCTTATAGGCGAATCCGCGCGTGAACTCAACGCACTATCGCCTGCAGAGGCAGAAGAGCGGCGCACTGGCCGTGCACAATGCGGCCTACGCTGAGACCATGCACCCAGGGGCCGGCCCCTGGGTGGAGGCGACGTCCCTCTATGTGCAGGGCAGTGGACTGGCGGCTCAGCTTTGCACGCCGGGTGACGACCCGCTGGTGCTCTTCGACGTGGGCCTGGGAGCCGCCGCAAACGCCCTGGCGGCCGTCACCTGTCACGACGAGTTGCGGCGGCGGGGCAAACGGCCCCGGCCCCTGCACATTGTCAGCTTCGAGGCCGATCCGGCCGCGGTGCACTTCGCCATCGAGGAGGCCGAGGCGCTGGGCTATCCACGCGGGCACGAGGCGCTGTTGGGCGAGTTGCTGGCCGCGGGCTGCGTGGAGCGCGAGGATGGGCTGCTGTGGGAGCTGCGGCTGGGCGACTTCACCCGGCTGATCCGCGAGGAGCCGGCGCGGGCGGACGTGATCTTCTTCGATCCCTTCTCGCCCCGGGCCAACCCGGATATGTGGAGCCTGTCCACGCTGGAGACGCTCTACCAGTGCCGCCGCCGCGCCGGGCGGCTGCGCCTGGTCACCTACAGCACGGCCTACGGCACGCGGGCCGGGCTCCTGCTGGCGGGCTTCTTCGTGGGCGAAGGGCCGCAGAGCATTCCGGGTGGGGGCACGCGCCGTGCCGGCACCATTGCCGCCACTTGGCTGGCCGACCTGGAGCGGCCGCTTACGCCAGCGTGGCTGGCCCGCTGGCGGCACGACCGCGAGCCCTGGCCGCCCAAGACGTCCGCGGCCGCCCATCGCGAGCTGCGCGAGCGGCTGGCGGAGCACCCTCAGTGGGCCCAGTTCCCGGAGCCGCCCGAGCCGTCGCCACGCCAGGCGCGCCATCCGCGTTTCCAGACCGGAGGCGGTGCCGGCGCGCAGAGACCGCGCCGTCCGCGGCGGCGCTGAGCCCATCGGAGCCGCGGCACCGCCGCGTCGGTTTGCCGAGGCCGGGACGAGTTGCTACACCGAAACGATCAACCCAGGGGCGCTCGCGAGGCGTCCTGGAACCGCCATTGCCTACCGGGAGAGGTCTGAGACGATGCTGGACATGCGGGTCATCCGCGAACGCAAGGACGAAGTGCTCGCCAACGTGCGCAACCGCAACCTCACCGTGGACGTGGCCGCGTTGCTGGAGGCCGACCAGGAGGCCCGCGCGGCCCGCACCGAGCTGGATGCCGTGCGGCAGCGGCGCAATGAGATCAGCAACCGCATGAAAGGCCAGCTCCCGCCGGAGGAGCGCGCGCCGCTGATCGAAGAGGGGCGTACCCTGAAGGATCGCGAGGCCGAGCTGGACGAGCGCTACCGCGCCGCCGAGGAGCGCCGGCGCGAGCTGCAGGTGCAGGTGCCCAACTTCACCCACCCGGATGTGCCTGTGGGCAAGGACGACACGGAGAACCGGGAGATTCGCCGTTCCAGCGAACCCCCGACCTTCGACTTCGAGCCCAAGGATCACGTGGTGCTGATGGAGGGGCTGGATCTGGTGGACTTCGAGGGCGGCGCCAAGGTGGCCGGGCAGAAGTTCTACTACCTGAAGAACGAGGCGGTGCTGCTGGAACTGGCGCTGGTGAGCTTCGCGGTGCGCCTGCTGCGGGAGGAGGGCTTCACGGTCTTCACCACGCCCGATCTGGCGCGGCGGGATATCCTGGATGGCATCGGCTTCAACCCGCGCGGGGAATCCACGCAGATCTACAGCATCGAAAACTCCGACCTGAGCCTGATCGCCACGGCGGAGATCACCCTGGGCGGCCTGCTGGCGGACGAGGTGCTGGACGCCGAGCGCCTGCCGCTGCTCTATGCGGGCGTCTCGCACTGCTTCCGCACGGAGGCCGGCTCGGCCGGGCGGGAGTCGCGCGGGCTCTACCGGGTGCACCAGTTCACCAAGGTGGAGATGTTCGCCTACACCCGCCCGGAGGATTCCGAGGCCGTGCACGAGCGCTTCGTGGGCATCGAGGAGCGCATCTACCACGAGCTGGGCATTCCCTATCGCGTGGTGGACATCTGCACGGGCGACCTGGGTGCGCCTGCCTACCGCAAGTACGACCTGGAGGCCTGGATGCCCGGCCGCGGCCAGTGGGGCGAGATCACCTCTACCTCCAACTGCACGGACTACCAGGCGCGCCGCCTCAACATCCGCTTCAAGGACAAGCGCAGCAAGGGCACGCAGCTCGTGCACATGCTCAACGGCACCGCGATCGCGGTCTCCCGCGCCATCATCGCCCTGCTGGAAAACGGCCAGCAGGCGGACGGCTCGATCCGCCTGCCGCCCTGCCTCGGACTTGCCGACATACCGGCCCGGTGATAGCATCAATGCAGGCTGTGCGGCGGTTTGCGGGGCATGGGCGGGGTACCGGATGCGGTCGGGGGAACCGCGCTCCCGTCGCGACCCAGTCACTGGCGCGATACCACTCCTCCAACATTCCTGTTGCGGCACGGCGTGCGCGACGGATCGTCATTCGGCGGGGAGCTTGAAGCGTAGCAGCGGGATACCCACCATGGTCGAACCAGCGACCCCTATGATCGAGGCCAAGCAGAAGCCCCAGATTCTGGTGGCCATGCCCTCGCTCAAGGACGGCTACTTCGACAAGAGCGTCATTCTGCTGTGCGAGTACAACGAATCCGGCGCGATGGGGTTCGTCATCAACTCGCCCTCCACCACCTCGGTGGATGACTTGCTGCGGGAACTGGGCCTGAACGGCCATCCAGCGCAGAACCGGCCCATCATGATCGGCGGACCCGTGCAGCCCGAGCTATGCTGGGTGGTGCACACCGCGGAATATGCGGGCCGTTCCACCACTGCGCTGGGCGGCACCCTGGCCCTGAGCGCCGCGCAGGAGGTGCTTACCAGCATCACCGAAGGCATGGCGCCCGCGGACTACCTGCTGGGCGTGGGCTATGCGGGCTGGGGGGCTGGGCAGCTGGACCGGGAGATCGAGCAGGAGGCATGGTGGCTGGCCGATCTGGACCCGCTGGACCTGTTGCGCTACACGTGTGATGACCGTTGGGACCGCGTGATGGAGCAGTTGGGCATGCACAAGACGCCCTACTTTTGCTACTCCTCCTGCAAGGCCTGACGCCCCCCCTTTCGCAACACCCCCACTTACCGGGCAGATCGGTCGCAACGGCCAGCCGGCGCCTTGGTGTGCCGGCATGGGCCCGTTTTCATGCAAGGGCGGGCCCGGCTGCGTGACAGGTGCGTCAGTTCAGCAGCGGGGGCGGGGCCGCATCGGGCAGCTCACTGAGCGGTTTGCGGCCCATGAACCCCTCTTCGTAGTTGTGATAGTGGGTCAGGCGCATCTCGTTGAGCGTCCAGCAAAAGTAGTAGCCCTTGCCGGAGTCGAAATCGACCGTCCACAGGCCTTTGGGCAGTGCACCCAAGGACATGATGTCCTCGGCCCACTGGTGGATCACCGTGTTGATCCATTCCGTGAGCTTGCGGGAGCGCACGGAGCCGGGTGCGGCCCCTTCCACCTGGGCGCGCAGCGCCTGCAGGCGCTCGTGCGCTGCCTGGGTCAATTCGCGCACCTCACCCAACAGGGCGCTCGCCTCGTCATAGCTGAAGATCTTGCTATCCATGCCTCCGCTCCATGGGCACTGCACCCAGGCCCAGATGCCAAATCCTGATGCCAAGTGTCGCCGCGCCTAGTCGCCCCGCAGGTGCGCCATATGCTCGCGCAAATCGGCCATCTCCGGTTCCCAGGCACCGCTGTGCACCTTTTCCGCCAGGGTCGAGACGTCGTTGCCCTTGAGGTATCCCATGAACAGGCTGGGGGCAACGTCGTCGCGGTCCTCCTCCAGGATCTGCAGGATGCGCTTGCGAATGGGGGCGTCGCTGAGGTGCTTGTCAAGCACGTTGCGCAGAATGATCCTCTGAATCTGCGCGTCGGACTCCACCAACTCCAGCAGGGTGCCCAGGTTGCGGTATTCGAAGTATTTGCGGAACAGCGCGGGGTACAGTCGGTCCGCCGGCTGTCGGGTGGGGGAGGGGTACTTCTGCGCCGGCTCGGGGTTCCCCTCCTTGCGGATGATGCGCCGAGCGATTTGTACAACCAGATTCGGCTGGAACTCGATGGTCGAGCGGAAAAGGGCAAAGAACTCGTCGCTGAAGATGCCCAGCAGCACCGTTACGATGCGCTGGCGCAGCACGGGGTCCTGGATGTCGTACTCGCGGCAGATGCGGTCCGCCAAGTACTCCAGCATGCGGCCCTGCACCAGGTTGATCAGCGCCTGCACGATCGGGCGGGTCGGCGAAAGCTCGGCGCCTGGCCGCAGGCTGACCAGACACTTGGCCATGGCCACGGTATAGCGGCTCGTGCCCCGCGGAAACTGATCGCTGGTGATCGTCTGGACGGCCATCGGGTGTGGTCCAGCGCCAACGGCTAGATGGACGGGATGCGTGCCCCGGGCCGGCTGCGCCTGCACGGCCGCCGGCGGTTCCCCCTCGGTCCCCCTTCTCCGCGGACCGCCCTGCCGGCCCGCCTGCCCCTGCGTGCAGTTGTTCCGCAGCGCGGATGGAACGTCAACCCCTGTCTGCCGCGACACTGCTGCCTCGGCGGCCGGCCGAAGGCCCTGGGGCCGCGGCCGGCGCGGTGCGCACGCTTGCCTCACCCCTCAGATGGTGCGCCCGGGATGACGCTCGCGACGACGGGCGCTGCCGGCTGGCCCGCCATTCTGTCGCGGCTAGCGCGGCTCGGGATTGCGGTAGTGGCCGCTCTTACCGCCGGTCTTTTCCACCAGATGGATGCGATCGATCACCATGCCCTTGTCCACCGCCTTGCACATGTCGTAGAAGGCCAGCGCCGCCACGGAGACGGCCGTGAGCGCCTCCATCTCCACACCGGTCTTGGCCTCGGTCTTGGCCGTGGCCTCCACGTCCACGGTGAGGGTGTCTTCGTCCAGCGTCAGCTCCAGCTCCACCACATTGAGCGGCAGGGGGTGGCACATGGGGATCAGCGTGCCGGTCTGCTTGGCGGCCAGGATGCCGGCCGTCTTGGCAACCGTGAAGGCATCGCCCTTCTCCAGCGTGCCGGCCTTGAGCACTTCGGCCAGCTCTGCGCTGATCTTGATGCGCCCGCGGGCGCGGGCGATGCGTTCCGTCACCGCCTTGCCGCCCACGTCCACCATGCGGGCGCGGCCGGTGACGCGGTCGAAGTGACTCAACGCCTTGGGCATAGGGGGATCAGGATCCTGCGGTCGCGACGACGGTATCCTGCTGGCGGGTGCCAACCATCATCTCGTCGTCCTCGGGGTGCTCTTCCCACGTGTCGTTGTCTTCCTGCAGGCCCACGAGCTTTTCGATCAACTCCTGCACCGACTGGATGCGGTTCACCCGGTAGCCGTTGCTGCCCGTGAAGAACAGGCCCGACTCCAGATGGCCCAGCCAGGAATCCCCCAGCGAGTCGGCGATGCAGTAGCCGACCTTGTTGGATTCCTTGCCGTGGTCGCACGGCGTCACGCAGTTGGAGATGCAGGGGATCTTGGGCCGCACGCCGGCCATCACGCGCTGCACGAGCGGCGTGGTGACGACGCCCCGGGCCGGGTAGCCCACGGGGGACTTGAGCAGCCGGATGTCCTTCTGCCGTGAGTTGAGGATCACGCGCTTGAACACCTCGGAGGCGTCACATTCATGGGTGCCGATGAAGCGCGTGGCGATCTGTACGCCGGATGCGCCCATGTCCATGAACATGTCGATGTCCTTCTTGTCCCACACGCCACCGGCCACGATCAGCGGGATGTTGCCCCAGGCCTTGCAGGCCTTGAGCACCTCCGGTGTCATCGTCTCCAGCTGGTACTCAGGCTGGAAGCACTGCTCGTAGGTATAGCCCTGGTGCCCGCCGGATTTGGGCCCTTCCAGGACGATCGCATCGGGCAGGCGTCCGGAGCGCTTCCAGCGCTTGCAAATCAGGTCTACCACGCGGGGCGAGGAGACGATCGGGATCAGTGCGATATCCGCGTTGCCGGCGTATTCCGGCAGGCGCAGGGGCAGCCCGGCCCCACTGATGATGTACTGGGCGCCGGCTTCCACCGAGTCCTTCACCTGTCGCTCGTAGTCCGTCAGGGCGCACAGGATGTTCACGCCCACGGCCCCATTGCCCTCCGAGCGCTCAAGGGCGCTGCGGATGATGGCCTTGTAATTTTCCGAGTGGTGGAAGTTCAGTGGCTTCAGCGGCCGGCCGTTGATGACGCGCACCTGCTTGGTATTCCAATAGCCCGTTCCCGCCGAGGAGACGGTGCCACCGCCGCCCGCATGCGCCACCGCACCGGCCAGGCGATCCCACGACACCCCGACGCCCATGCCCCCCTGAATGATGGGGTACTTGAGCGTGAAATTGCGGATATTGAGGGGTGGCAGTTGAACGCTCATGCGCCTCATGCAGAGTGCCAAAGCAACCAATGCGGACGCCGTTGCTGCCGTCCGTTGAACGTGCCGGTTCCTGCCGGCAAGGTCGCGTGTGGTCCGGCGTGAGTCTGTTGCGGAGTGTGCCTCCCCTGGGGCGCCGATCCCGGCACCAGCGCAGGAGACAGGATGCCGGACGTGCGGGCGGATCGCGTTCCCCCTCTCACTCACCTACCGCGATAACGCCGTGCCCCAAACATGTCACGGACCTCGCGTCAAGTCTCACTCGTCTCACCCGCAAAGTCAAACCCGCGCGAGGCTTGCGGTGCCCTGCCGCGATAGGGCGCCAGGGGCCGGGGGCGCTGTTTTGGCACCCTTGGGTGCTTGGGCGCAAGTCCGCTCGGGGAGCGGCTTTCGCCCTAAACCGGGCTGTCCGCGTTAGGGCGCCGATGGCTTCCCGCGCGGCTTGGCGTCCGTTTCTGCTGGCGGGGGCCGGAGGACGGCCGGCCGCGGCCGCGGCCGTGACGGCACAAAGAAGCGGCGTAGGGAGCCGTAGGGCGTATACGGCCCGTCCCGACGGGCTCAGCGGCCCTGGAAGTCCGGCGGGCGCTTCTCGACGAAGGCGCGGATGCCCTCGCCGGCGTCCTCGCTGGCCCACACGACCTGCTGCGCGAAGGACTCGTATTCCAGCGCCGAGGCCAGATCCGCGCCCTGGTTGCGATACACGCCGCGTTTGGCCAGCCGCATGGCGATGGGCGGGCCGGCGGCAAAGCGTTCGGCCCAATCCTGCACCTCCTCGGCGAACTCGTCCGCCGGCACCACGCGGTTGACCAACCCCAGCCGCAGGGCCTCCTCCGCCGGTACCATGTCGCCAGTCCAGATCAGCTCCAGCGCCTTGGCCATGCCCACCAGGCGGGGCAGGAAGTACGTGCCGCCCCAATCCGGGTGCAGCCCCCGCCGCACGAAGGCCTGCCCGAACGAGGCTTTGTCCGAGGCGATGCGCAGGTCGCAGCCCAGCGCCAGATTCATCCCCGCGCCGGCGGCCACACCGTTCACGGCGGCGATGACGGGCTTGGGCAGGGTTTGCATTCGGGCCAGGATGCGGTCGCGCATGGGCACGGGCTCGCTTTCCCGCCGCGGGCTGCCGCCCTTGGCGCGCCGCTCGCTCATCTCTTTCACGTCGCCGCCGGAGCAGAAGGCCCGCCCCGCGCCGGTGATCACGACCACGCGTGCGGCATCGTCCGCCTCCACGCGTTCCAGGGCTGCGAGCAATTGCTCACGCATGTCCTGACCCAGCGCGTTGAGGCGCTCGGGCCGGTTCAGCGTGATCGTGGCCACGCGGCGCTGGATGTCCACCTGAATCAGCTCGTGTCCCATGACTGTCGGGTTCCTTGAAGGGGTATGCAGCCGACCGCGCGGCGGCTGGAGGGGTGGCCGGGTGTGAAGTGCCTGGCGCTCAGGCCGGCTCGACCCGGATGCCGGCGCCGGAGCGTACGGCTTTGAGCTGCTTTACGTCGCCCAGGGCCCGCCCCCACACGTTGCAGGGCGAGGCTAGGCGGATCTCGTCGCCCCGCGAGGCGGGCGTGCGGCCGTAGCCGATGGCGATGGCGTGCCCGGGCCCCCAATAGGCCAAGTCGCCGGGCTGCATCACGTCGCGTGCGTCCGGTTCCTCCGCCACGTCCACAGGCGTGGAGAAGTATACCTCGTCCCCCCAAGTGTTGGCGTTGGACTCAAAGGGGGCCGCGGCGTACAGGGCGTCCGCCGTGGGCGTCTCGAACAGCTCGGCCTCCAGCACCACCGAGCCGATGGTCATCTTCAGCTTGCGCATGCGCACTCCCCTGATGCAGGTACGCCTGCCGCAGAGGGCGGCCGGCCGCGACACCCGGCGGCTGCCCGGCATCGTTCTCCCCGATACCCCGCGGGACGGCCCCGGCGCAAGCGGGCGCAACCCCATACCCCAGCCGCAGGCCCATCGGCACGCGTTGTGCCCGCCCGCGCTCTTCTGCCATACTGGGCGATCTTATCGCGGCGCCGGGGCGGGGCCGTGAGCGGTTTCCACGCATTCCATTCGGAAAGGACGCAGCAGCGCATGAAAGTGGGCATCGTCGGGCTGGCAGGCGCGGGAAAGACCACCATCTTCAACGCCCTCACGGGTCTGCGGGCCGAGACGGGCCCCGGTGGCAAGCGCACCGAGCACATGGGCGTGATCAAGGTGCCCGATGAGCGTGTGGAGTTGCTGGGCCGGATGCACGCGTCCAAGAAGCTCGTCTTCGCGGAGGTGACCTTCGTGGACGTGGCGGCCGGGCCGGACATGTCCGCCGGCAAGGGCGCGCTCCCGCCCAAGGTGATCCAGGCCATGCAGGGCTGCGAGGCCCTGGTGCTGGTGCTGCGCGCCTTCGACAATCCCGCCCTGGCCGAGCCGCCGGACGCGCTGCGCGACCTGCGCACGCTGCAGGCCGAGCTGATCCTGAGCGACCTGGGGCCGCTGGAGAACCGGCGCGAACGGCTCAAGAAGGAGCCGGGGCGCCCCGGCGAAAAGGAGCTGCTGGAGCGCTGCATCGCGCACCTGGAATCGGAGCAGCCCCTCGGCACGCTGGAGCTGACACCCGAGCAGAGCACTACGCTGTCCGGCTTCGGGCTGCTCAGCGCCAAGCCCGTGCTGTACCTGCTGAACCAGGACGAGGCGGACTTCACGGGGGAGATTCCCGCCGCGCTCGCCTCGGAAACCGCGGGGCTGCCGCTGCTGGCCCTGAGCGGCAAGATCGAGCAGGACATTGCCGAACTGAGCCCGGAGGAGCAGCCGGAGTTCCTGGCCGCCCTGGGCCTCGAACGACCGGCCCGCGACCGCTTCGTGCAGGCCGCCTACGGGCTGCTGGAGCTCATCAGCTTCCTCACCACCGGGCCGGACGAGTCCCGCGCCTGGCCCATCAAGCGTGGCACCACGGCCGTGAAGGCGGCCGGGCGCATCCACTCGGACATCGAGCGTGGCTTCATCCGCGCCGAGGTGATCGCCTACGAGGAGCTGGTGGCCCTGGGCGGCGAGAAGCAGGCCCGCGACGCCGGCAAGCTGCGTCTGGAGGGCAAGGACTACGTGGTGCAGGACGGCGACGTGATCGAGTTCCGCTTCAACGTGTAGCCTCGCCGCTCCGCAAGCCGTTGATCCGTTGCCGTGCACCCACTGCATCCAATGTCCGCGTGCCGGAGATGCCCCGCAGCCGCAGGGCGTCTCGAAGACCTCCGGTTGTCGCCCTACCGAGGCGTGGGGCGGTCAGGGGCGGCGCCGGACATCGTCTGCGAGGCCGGCTCGGCCGGCACGCTACTTCGCTTGACCACCAAGGTGCCGGCGATCATGTCGTGCAGGCCCTGCTTGCGCTCGGTGAAGGCCACCATCAGGTAGCCGATCATCAGGATCAGCCCCGAGAGGATCTTCGCCAGCGTGCGGCCCAGGGCGCGTCCGAAGCTGATGCGTTGCCCCTGTAGGTCCGTCACGCGGATGCCCACCGCCAGCTTGCCCAGCGTGGCCTGCCACGGGGAGCTTTCCAGCACGGCCCAGTAGAGCAGGCCGATGACCGCACCAATCAGGCTACTGGCTGCCAGGGCAGCCGGGTCGTCGGGCGTGGCGGTGTGCACCACGAGGGTCAGCACCGCGCCGAGCAGGAATCCGATGATGTCCACGACCACGGTATCGATGATGACGGCGATGAGGCGCAACCAGAAGCCAGCGTAGGCGACCATGGGTTCCTCCTTTGTGCGATGTGGGGTGGGGTGCTGCGGTGCGCTGCGGCCGGGACGTCTGTCCCGCACCCAGCGTCTGCTCCCCTCCGCGTCATTGTATGGTTGCCCCGCGCCGGAAATGCAATCGGCAGAGCGGGTTGGCCCACCGTGCGTCCCGCGGACCATCGATTTCGCGCTGCACTCGAAATGACACCGATCGGGCGTCACCCCGGGCGGAACGAGGGATCTGCCGTTGAAACGCAGTGGGGAGGCTCCCGGCACCGTTCGTGGCCGGCACCGTTTCTGGCGGGGTGCCGCGTCTGGCGGCGCCACCGCCCGTTGAACTCCGCCGCGAATCGTGGGAAGCTCCACGATTGCAGGGGGGCCTGCGCCACGGGCCGCCACCCGGGTTTGGAGCGGCCACCGCCGCACGGGGACGAGCCAATGCCATCAGGGAGCCGACCATGAGAGAAGCCTGGATCATCGACGCCGTTCGCACGCCGCGCGGCAAGGGCAAGCGCGGCACGCCGGAAAAGCCCGGAGGGTCCCTTGCCGAGACGCACCCCACCAATCTGCTGGCCACCTGCTTGACGGCGTTGGCCGATCGCAACCCGGTGGACGTGCGGGAGGTGGACGATGTGGTGGCCGGCTGCGTCTCCCAGGCGGGCGAGCAGGGCGCCAACATCGCGCGCAACGCGGTGTTGCTGGCGCAATGGCCGCAGGAAGTGGGCGGCGTGGCCCTGAACCGCTTCTGCGGCTCCGGCCTGCAGGGCATGAACTTCGCCGTGATGGGCGTGCTCTCCGGCCAGCAGGATCTGGTGGTGGGCGGCGGCGTGGAATCCATGAGCCACCAGCCCATTGGCTCGGACGGTGGCGGGCTGGACGGCGGCAACCTGGAGCTGCGCGCCCTGCACCCCATGGTGCCCCAGGGCATCTCGGCGGACCTCATCGCCACGCTGGAGGGCTTCACCCGCGAGGACGTGGATGGCTTCGCCGTGGAGAGTCAGCGCAAGGCGGGCGCGGCCCTGGCGGAACGGCGCTTCGACAAGAGCCTGGTGCCCGTGCTGGACCGTGACGGCAAGGTGCTGCTGGACCAGGACGAGTTTGCGCGGCCCGATACGACGCTGGAGAGCCTGGGGCAGCTCAAGGCCTCCTTCGAGGTCATGGGAGCGCACGATCCCTACGGCAAGGGTGAGACCTTCGACCAGATGGCGCTGCGGGTCTATCCGCATGCCAAGCAGATCCGCCACGTGCACCACGCCGGCAACTCCAGCGGCATCGTGGACGGGGCCGCGGCGGTGCTGGTCGCCTCCAGCGACTATGCCCAGGCCCACGGCCTGAAGCCCCGCGCCCGCATCAAGGCTCTGGCCACGGTGGGCTCCGAGCCGGTGATCATGCTCACGGCTCCCGGGCCGGCCAGCCGCAAGGCGCTGGCCAAGGCGGGCATGGGCGTCGAGGACATCGACCTGTGGGAGATCAACGAGGCCTTCGCCTGCGTGCCCATGAAGACCATCCGCGACCTGGAGCTGGATCCGGAGAAGGTCAACGTGAACGGTGGCGCCATTGCGCTGGGCCATCCCATCGGGGCTACGGGCGCCATCCTGATCGGCACGGCGCTGGACGAGCTGGAGCGCCGGGACCTTTCCACCGCCCTGGTCACGCTGTGCATCGGCGGCGGAATGGGCATCGCCACCATCATCGAGCGCGTCTAGCCGCGCTTGCGGCTCAGCGCGGTGCGCAGCGCCATCGCCCGCGTCCGGCGCCCCGCGGTGCCGGCGTGGGCGGGCCGGTCCTGCGCCGTCCGCGCCGGAGCATCTCCAACTGCGCCATTGAGGCGTCCAGGAGTACCCCCTGATGCTGAACGACCTGTACAGCGATCTGCTGCATAACCTGCGCGGCGAAGTCCGCTTCGACAAGCTCTCCCGCCAGCTCTACAGCACAGACGCCAGCATGTACCAGATCGAGCCGCTGGGTGTGGTGCACCCCGCTGATGCGGACGACCTGCACGCCGTGGTGGAGGTGGCCGGCAAGCACGCCATGCCCGTGCTGCCCCGCGGCGGCGGCACCTCCCTGGCCGGTCAGTGCGTGGGCCGCGCCGTGATGATGGACCTGGCCACGCACATGAACAAGGTGTTGGAGCTGAACACGGAGGAGGGCTGGGTGCGCGTGCAACCCGGCGTGGTGCAGGATCAGCTCAACAGCTACCTGGCGCCTCACGGCTTCGGCTTCGGCCCCGATACCTCCACCAGCAACCGTGCCACCATCGGTGGCATGACGGGCAACAACTCCTGCGGCGCCCGCTCGATCCTCTACGGCAAGACGGTGGATCACGTGATCGAGGCGGACGTGATCCTCAGCGACGGCTCACGCGTCACGTTCGGGGCGCTGGATCCCTCTGCCCTGGAGGCCAAGCTGCGTGCCGAGACGCTGGAGGGGCACATCTACCGCGAGGTGCTGCGCATCGCGGAGGATAACCGGGACGAGGTGGGGCGGCGCTTCCCCAAGATTCTGCGCCGCGTCTCCGGCTACAACCTGGACGAGGTGCTCAAGCGCGATGTGCCGCTGAACTTCGCCAAGTTGCTAGTGGGCTCGGAGGGCACCCTGGCGGTGTGGAACGCCCTCAAGGTGCGCATCGTGCCGCTGCCCAGGATGAAGGCGTTGCTGGTGGCGCAGTTCGAGGACATGATCCGCGCGGTGGAGGCCGATACGCTGATCCTGGAGCACAAGCCCTCGGCCATGGAGCTGGTGGACGACACGATCATCAAGGAGGCCATCGGCTCGCCCGTCTTCGCGGGCAAGACGGGCTTCCTGGAGGGCCAGCCCGGCGCCATCGTGATTGTGGAGTTTTACGGCGAGACCCGCGCCGAACTGGAGGACAAGCTGGACAAGCTGGAGGCGGACCTCAAGCGCAACCACATGGGTTATGCCCACGTGCGCGCCCTGGAGCCGGAGCTGCAGGCGCAGGTATGGAACCTGCGCAAGGGTGGCCTGGGCCTGCTGATGGGCCATCGCATCGACGCCAAGCCTTTGCCGTTCGTGGAAGACACCGCCGTGGACCCCAGTCGGCTGGCCGATTACCTGAAGGCCTTCGACAAGATCGTCAAGAAGCACGGCACACACGCCGGGTACTATGGCCACTCCTCCGTGGGCTGCCTGCACATCCGCCCGTTCATCGACCTCAAGAAGGCCGGCGAGAAGGACCGCCTGATGGCCATCTTCAGCGAGGTGGCGGACCTGGTGGAGCAGTACGGTGGCAGCGTCTCCGGGGAGCACGGGGACGGTCTGGCGCGTTCGTGGCTGCTCGAGCGGCTGTTCGGGTCGCAGCTCACCCAGGCTTTCCGTGACGTGAAGGCGGCGTTCGACCCCACCAACCTGATGAACCCGGGCAAAATCGTCGACGCCCAGCCCCCGATGGAGAACCTCCGCTGGGGCAAGCCCATCGTGAACCGGCTGGATACGGTGCTGGACTTCAGCAAGGAGGGCGGCTTCTCCTTCGCCGTGGAGATGTGCAACGGCAACGGCCAGTGCCGCAAGCTGGACGTGGGCACGATGTGCCCTTCGTACCAGGCGACGCTCCAGGACCGGCACTCCACCCGCGGGCGCTCCAATGCCCTTCGAGGGCTGCTGCAGGGCGATCTGCCGCTCACCGAGCTGGCCAGCCCGGAAATGTACGAATCCATGGACCTCTGCCTGGAGTGCAAGGCCTGCAAGACCGAGTGCCCTTCACAGGTGGACATGGCCAAGATGAAGTACGAGTTCCTCTACCACTACCAGCAGGTCAATGGCGTACCGCTGCGCAGCCGGCTATTCAGCAACATCGAGCTGCTGAGCCGCGCGGGCAGTGCGCTGGCGCCGATCTCCAACTGGATCGCGGCTAGCGCAGCCAACCGCTGGCTGTTGAGCCAGTTGGGGCTGGCACCCCAGCGGAAGCTGCCGCCCTTCCGGCGCCGGCGCTTCTCGCACTGGTATCGGCGTCACCTGCGGGGCAACGGCAGGAACGGTACGGCCGCAGCGCCGAGTGGCAACGGCATGGCGCGGCCCACCGTGGTGCTGTTCCAGGACACGTTCATGGAATACAACGTGCCCAGTCTGGGCAAGGACGCCGTGGAGGTGCTGGAGCGCGCCGGCTATCAGGTGATCGTACCGGCGCGCAAGTGCTGCGGCCGGCCGACCATCTCCAAGGGTCTGCTGCCCCAGGCCCGCGAGATGGCCGCCTTCAACGTGCGCGCGCTGACGCCCTACGCGGAGCAGGGCATCCCCATCGTGGGCGTGGAGCCCTCGTGCATCCTCACCCTGCGCGAGGACTATCCCTCGCTGCTGCCGGGGGCGGCTACCGAGCGCGTGGCGGCGCAGGTGCAGACCATCGACGAGTTCCTGTTCCAGCTCACCAAGGAGGGCCGCTTGCCCTACCCGGCCAATGGCGAGGCCAAGCGCGACTATCTGCTGCACGGCCACTGCCACCAGAAGTCGCTGGTGGGCACGGGACCCACGCTGGGCGTGCTGCGCGCCATTCCGGGCGCCACGGTGCGGGAGATTCCCTCCGGCTGCTGCGGCATGGCCGGCTCCTTCGGCTACGAGAAGGAGCACTACGAGATTTCCATGGCCATCGGTGGCCAGCGGCTGTTCCCCGCCGTGCAGCGGGCGGCGCCGGAGACGGTGATCGTGGCGGACGGCATCTCCTGCCGCCAGCAGATCGCGCACGGCACCCAGCGCGCCGCGCGGCACTTGGTGGAGGTGGTGGCCGAGGCCCTGCGTGGCTAGCCTGCTGGCTTCTGGATGGGCCGCAAAGCCGCGTGCGCGTTGACATTGCACGGTCACCCTGTGATAGCCTGCTCGTTGGACGCGTGGAGCTGCCAGACCGCGGGCCGGGCCCGCCCGGCAGGCCGCCGCACATCTTCCCCCGCGGGCAGGATGCCAGAAGCGAGATCGCATGCTGAGTGAACAATATCTGCCGGTGCTGTTCCTGATCGTGGTGGCGTTGGGGATCGGGGCCCTTTTCACGGGCCTGAGCATCCTCTTCGGGCCCAGCAAGCCCTCGGCCACCAAGTCGATGCCCTTCGAATCGGGCATGCCCACGCAGGGCTCGCAGTTCCGCCGCTACAGCGTGCGCTTCTACATGGTGGCGCTCACGTTCCTCATCTTCGACGTGGAGATCGTGTTCTTCTACCCCTGGGCCGTGAAGTTCCGCGAGCTGGGCTTCTACGGCTTCTGGGTGATGATGATCTTCTTCGTGATCCTCCTGATCGGCCTCGTCTACGATTGGAGGAAAGGAGCCCTGGAATGGGAATGAAATTTCCGTTCGCCGACGCGTACGTCACCACCAAGCTGGATCAGGTCCTCAACTGGGCGCGCAAGTTCTCGCTGTTCCAGTATCCGTTCGTGACGGCCTGCTGCGGCATGGAGTACATGGCCGTCAGCGCCTCGCACTATGACCAGTCCCGCTTCGGCGCGGAGATTCCGCGCTTCTCCCCGCGGCAGTCCGACGTGCTGTGGGTGGTGGGCACGGTGAACCAGAAAATGGCCCCGGTGCTGAAGCGGGTGTACGAGCAGATGGCCGATCCCAAGTGGGTCATCGCCTTCGGCGCTTGCGCCTCCTCGGGGGGCTTCTACCAGAACTATACGGCGGTGCCGGGCATCGACCGCATCATTCCCGTGGACATCTACATCGCCGGCTGCCCGCCGCGCCCGGAAGCGGTGCTGGACGGCATCATCGAGCTGCAGCGCCTGATCCAGGAGCGTGGACCCCATGGCATGAGCGGGATCAATCCGCGCCAGACCAAGGAACCGCTCGTGCTGAGCCGCGACTAGCGCTGCGGCCGCCCTGCGATCTGCGTCCAACCACCGCCGACCTTACTTGCCGGAAGCACCGATGAGCGAAGACAGCGCCAAACCCTCCGCCCCCGAAACGGCGCCGGACGCGCCCGCAGCGCCCCCCGCACCCGAGCCGCCGCCCCTTACGCGCCTGCTCCAGGAGCAGTTCGGCGAGCGGGTGCTGGGCCACCACGCCCAGCACGGCGATGAGACGGTGAGCATCCGCCGCGAGGGCATGCGGGACGTATTCGCCTTCCTCAAGCGCGATCCGCGCTGCGCTTTCGATCTGATGATCGACCTGACAGCGGTGGACTACCTGCCGCGGACGCCGCGCTTCGAGGTGGTTTACCACCTCAAGTCGCTCACCGTGCCGCACCGGCTGCGGGTGAAGGTGCCGGTGGAGGCACAGGCGCCCGAGGTGGACAGCATACGGGAGCTGTGGATCGCCGCGGACTGGTACGAACGCGAGTGCCACGAGATGTACGGCATCAGCTTCAAGGGCCACCCGAACCTAAAGCCCCTGCTGCTCTATGACGGATTCGAGGGCCACCCCCTGCGCAAGGACTATCCAAAGGGCCGCCAGCAGCCGCTGGTGCCCATGCGGCCGGTAAAGGAGCGCTACGACTACGGCGAGCGCTTCCAGCCCGTGGAGCACCCGCATACCCCCGCCGTTACCTTGGAACGCCAGGAGAGCTGAGTCGCCATGGAGTCCCAACGCCACCTCAAGCCGCTGGACTTCGGCTCCGAACCGATGACCATAGAGCTGGGTCCGCAGCACCCGGCCATGCACGGCATCACGCGCTTCCGGTGCCAGCTGGACGGTGAGGTGATCGAGAAGATGGAAGCGGACATCGGCTACCTGCACCGTGGGTTCGAGAAGGAGGCCGAGAACACCACCTACATCAATGTGATTCCCTACACCGACCGCCTGAACTACGTCAGCCCGCTCATCAACAACGTGGGTTACGTGCTGGCGGTGGAGAAGCTGTTCCAGGTAGAGGTGCCGCGGCGCGCCCAGTATGCCCGCGTGATCATGTCCGAGATATCCCGCATTACCGACCACCTCACCTGCAACGGCGCCTCGGCCATGGAAGTCGGCGCCATGACGGTGTTCCTGTGGTTCATCAAGGCCCGCGAACACCTCTGGGAACTCGTGGAGGAGGTGACCGGCGCGCGCCTGACCACCAACTGGACCCGCATCGGCGGCAACGCCAACGATCTGCCCTACGGCTTTCTCACCATGCTGGACGAGCGCTTGGTCAAGGTGGAGGAGGCGCTTAACGAGGGCGAGGCGCTGATTCTGCGCAACAAGATCTTCATCGACCGCCTCAAGGACATCGGCATCCTGTCCCGCGAGCGCGCCATCGAGCACGGGTTCACTGGCCCCATGCTGCGGGCTACGGGTGTGCCGTACGACCTGCGTCGGGCCGACCCGTACCTGGTCTACGACGAGCTGGACTTCGAGATTCCCGTGGGCACCGTGGGCGACTGCTTCGACCGCTTCCTGGTGCGCCAGGAGGAGATTCGCCAGTCCATTCGCATCATCCGCCACGCGGTGGAAAAGCTGCCCCCGGGCGACTTCCACTGTCGCGACCGGCGCGTGTGGATGCCGGACAAGTACGAGGTCTTCAACAGCATCGAGGGCCTGATCGACCACTTCAAGATTGTCATGGAGGGCCCCAAGCCCCCGCCCGGGGAAGCCTACCATGCCGTGGAGGGTGGCAACGGCGAGCTAGGCTTTTACGTGGTCTCGGACGGCAGCGGGCACCCGGTCAAGTGCCGCGTGCGCCCGCCGTGCTTCAACTACGTGGCTGCCGTGCCCGAGATGACGGTGGGCCACTACGTGGCGGACATCGTGCCCATCTTCGGTTCCATCAACATGATCGGCGGTGAACTGGAGCGCTGAGCCCCGGCGAACCTTCGCACCTCAGGAACGCGCATGACCCTCGTGATTGATCTGCTCCTGAACCCGACCATCCAGGCCATCCTGAAGATCCTGGTGATCGTGCTGGGCTTCGTGATGCTCACGGGCACCGTGCTGACCCTGATGGAGCGCAAGTGGTCCAGCGCCGTGCAGGACCGCATCGGCCCCAACCGCGCCAACCTGGGCCGCTGGCGGGGTCGGGGGACTTTGCACCTGGCCGCCGACGCGGTCAAGTCCATCTTCAAGGAGGACACGATCCCGCAGGATGCGGACCGCCTGATCTTCGCCATCGCGCCGTTCTTCAGCCTGTTCGCGGCCATGGTGGTGTGGGCCATCATCCCGGTCGCCGCGCCCATCGGCAGCTTCCGCTTCCAGATCACCGACGTGAACATCGGCTTCCTGCTGGTGTTCGCGGTGACCTCCTTGGGCGTGTACGGGGCCGTGCTGGCCGGCTGGAGCAGCAACAACAAGTACGCCATCCTGGGCGCCACGCGCAGCACGGCGCAGATGCTCTCCTATGAGATCTTCCTGGGCCTGTCGCTGGTGGGCGTGTTCATGGTCAATGGGTCGGTCACCGTCAGCACGATCGTGGCCAATCAGGGCCAGTACTGGTTCGGCGACGTTATCCCCAAGTGGGGCGTCTTCACGCAGCCGCTGGCCTTCTTGATGTTCTTCACGGCCATGCTGGCGGAGATGAAGCGCCTGCCCTTCGATGCGCCGGAGGGCGAGTCGGAGATCATCGCGGGCTACTTCCTGGAATACTCGGGCATGCGCTGGTCGGCGTTCATGCTCGCCGAATACATCGCCATCGTCGGCTCCGCAGCGCTCACCGTGACGCTGTTCTTCGGCGGCTATCAGGTGCCCTGGCTGCACGGGGACGGCTTCGAGCTGTTCGGCTATCTGCTGCCGTTGCCCCTGTTTATCGTGACCGCGCTGCAGATTCTGGCATTCGTCGTCAAGGTGGTGTTTTTCTGCTGGCTGGTGATTCTGATCCGGTGGACGGTGCCCCGCTTCCGCTTCGACCAGATCATGGAACTGGGCTGGAAAAAGATGCTGCCGCTGGCCCTGGCCAATATGTTGATTACGGCCGTGTGGCTGCTGGCCTGGGACCACTGGCACCTGTGAGCCCGGCACTCCCGGCGCACCCGCAGCGATTCGGAGCAGCGAGCTTATGGAGCTGAAAGTGAAAGTGGTCGACCGCAAGCGCGGTCTGGCCGAAGAACTCTACCTGCCCGCGGTGTTGGCCGGACTCCGGCTCACCGTGCACCACTTCATGCGCAACATGTTCGGCAAGCGCGACGTGGTGACCATCTCCTACCCGGAGGAGCACCGCCGCGTGGCTCCGCGCTATCGGGGCCGGCACCGCCTCACCGTGCGGGAGGACGGCTTCATCAAGTGCGTTGCCTGCTACATGTGCGAGGAGATCTGTCCCGCCCACTGCATCCACATCGAGGCAGGCGAGGTGCAGGACAAGTCCGTGGAGAAGTACCCGGTCGTCTTCGATATCGACGAGCTGCGCTGCGTGTTCTGCGGCCTGTGCGTAGAGGCCTGCCCCAAGGATGCCATCCGCATGGACACCGGCATCATCGCCATGGCCTATGGAGAGCGTGATCGCTTCGACTTCACGCGGGACCTGCTGAAGGACCCCTACCACGAGAACGAGAAGACCAAGTTCCGTTCCGTGCCCCTCCCGCTATCCGAGGAGGAGGCCCTGCCCAACTCCATCGCCAAGGTGGGCGGCGGGCACTGAGGCTGCCGCATCGCCGGTGTGGCGGCCCACGGGGCCTGCGCACGGGCGATCGGACATCCGGCCGCCTTCAGGCGCCGGTCCGCTTGGCTTCGAAGTACAACTCCACTTTGTCATCCTGCCCGCCGGTGTTGCGGATCCAGCGCAGCAGGGGCGCTTTCACCGCCTCGGGATCGTTGGTGGCCCGGAAGGCGGTGGAGGCCATGTCGTACAGGAACGCCGTCCTGCCCGTGCGTGCGATCGTGCCGCCGGCCAGAGGCGTGCCGCCCAGGCCCTGCCGGGCCAACTCCCGCACCATCTCTTCGTGGGTCTTGCCGCCCGCGGTGAACAGCACGCCCCCCGGATACAAGCTGTACTTCATCCCCACTCCGCCCGCATCCAGCTCGAACAGTGCGAGGATGAACCCGCGCATCAGGGTGTGCCGTGGAGGCAGGGCGTGGCGTCCGAACTCCAGGCAGTACTGCAGCAGGCCCAGCGGCTCCTTCTGCTCGCCGCGCGCGATGGAGGCGGCCAAGTCCGCTGTGCGCAGCGAGAGCAGCCGCTCGAACTGCTCGGCCCGCTCGTTGCGGCCCTCTCGCAACAGGCCCAACGCCTCGTAGCACCGGAGCAAACGGTACAGATCACACGCAGCCAACAGGCGCCGTTGCCGTACCTCGGGTTTGTCCGCGGCCAGCAGGGCCAGGATGTGCCTCGCCTGCGCCGTGCCGGCCAGCTCGGCAAAGGGCTTCCAACCTTGCAGGAAGCGTTCGACCTCGGCATAGCTCTTGCCCATCGCAGGCTCCAGCGGTTGTGCGGAGTGTCGGAGATTGCCTTTTTCTCACCGTAACAGATAGGCTCGATATATGACAATCCTCTTGCGAGCGGGACCTACGCTTTGGCAAGCGATGTGCTAAGATCGAAACCTGCGTGATCTGAGGTACTTGTCGCGAGACGGGGCGTGCCCCCGCCTTTCATCCTGAGGAGTGTGGATCGTGGCCGATACTGTAGTAGCGAGCCGGGCGGGCGGTTGGCGCCCCTTTCTGACCCTGTGCGCCTTCGCCTTCACGTTGGCCATCGCGCTGGCGGCAGTGGCCCAGCCCCTGCGCGCCCAGAGCGACGACGCGACCCAGCGCCTGCTCGACATCAAGCGCCAGCAGGAGCAGGGCATCGCGCCCACTCCGCCGATGGGCCCGCCAGCCGCCAGCCAACCGGGCAGCGGGCAACTGGGCACCGCCCAGACTGGCCCGGCCAGCCAGGAGGGAGAGGCCACGGTGGTGGAGGCCAAGGGCGTCGCCAGCTACTACCCCAAAGACGTGGCGCGCTCGCGCGACGAGGCCATCGAGGCCGCGCAGCGAGATGCGGTGGAGCAGGCCAGCGGCGTGTTCATCTCCACCGAGACCCAGATGCGCAACTTCGACCTGGTCTCGGACGAGGTGCTCAGCAACAGCAAGGGCTTCATTCGCAACTACGAGGTCACCAAGGAGGGCCAGGACGGGCCCTTCTACAACGTGTTTATCCGCGCCACGGTGGTCAAGGCAGCTTTCATCAAGAACTTCGAGGATGCGCTGGAGAACCTCTATCGGCGCGTCGGCAAGCCCCGCATCATGCTGGTGGTGCAGGAGTTCGACTCCAATGGCGGCTCCGGTGACGACGCCGACAAGGAGAAGCCGCAACTGGACGTGGTGGAAAAGGAGATCCGCAAGATCCTGCTCAAGGAAGGCTTCACGTTTGTGGATGCGCGTGTCAGCGCCAAGGGGGGCCTGTCCGATCAGGAGCGCCTGCTCACCGCCGCCCGCACCTCCAAGGCGGAGATCGTGATGCTGGGCCGCGCGCGCATCGGCGCCAAGAGCATGCTGCAGAAGTTCAACATCGTCGAGGCCAGCGTGGGGCTGGATGTGATCCGCACGGACAATGGCCAGGTGCTCGCCTCGGATGTGGCCACGGGCAAGGGCCTGCACATCAACGAGGACACCGCGGCCGTCACGGCCCTGCAGAAGGCGGCGGACGAGATCACGCCCAAGATCATGCAGCAGGTGAGCTACCTGTGGATCAAGGAGAAGAATGAGGGCCAGCGCATCGAGATGGTCGTGAAGAACGCCTCCTTCGGCGATCTGCTCAACCTGCGGAGGGCGCTGGGCAACACGGTGAAGGGCGTGCGCAAGGTGAGCCAGAAGTCCTACCGCAACGGCGTGGGCATGCTGGAGCTGGAATCCCGCGACCCCACGGACCGCCTTGCCGAATCGCTGTACGAGACGGACTTTGGCGGCTACAAGCTGAACATCGACGACGTGACGCCCACCACCCTCACGGTGACGCTGGTCAAGACCAAGCAGCAGTAGCGCAGATCGCGCAGCGCCGGCGCTTTGCCTGCGCGGTGCGATGGCGCCGCCCCCCGGCACCGGGCCTCAGGAGACCGCGCATGACACGCCGCACAGAGATCCGCCGGCGCCGTTGGTCGGCGCTGCCGACCGGGGGAGCGTGCGCGTTGCTGGTACTGCTGCTGGCCACGCTGCCCGCCCTGCCCGCCGGGGCCCATCCAGGGCCGTTGGATGAATACGGGGGGCACTTCGACAAGCGCACGGGTCTGTACCACTACCACCGGCCCTCTAAGGAGATGGCCCATCGTAAGCCCGAGTACCTGAACTGGGTAATGCTCCCGGACAAAGGCATCCTCAAGGGCGATGTGGCGAAGGTGGAGGATGCGGATACGATCTGGGTGCACATGGTGTATCGTCCGGCCTTCCAGGACGTCGCCCAGCATATCGCCCTGGCCAACAAGAACGAGCGGGACATGCTGCTGCGGGTGGACCTCGCGCATGTATCGCCCCGGGAAACCGGTGCGCAGAATCCGCGCTTCGAGGAATGGTTTCTCAACAAGGTGCAGTACGAGCTGAAACAGAAACTGCTGGGCCACAAGGTCACGGTGAACTTCGAGATCGTAGGGGGCGGTGCCAGCCGCCTGCGCGGCATGGTATTCGAGGGCAAGGAGAACGTGAACCTGTGGATGGTGCTCAACGGGTGGAGCTACTACGTGCTCAACGATGGGTCGAATCCCTACGACAAGCTGTTCCGCAACGCCGAGGACATCGCGCGCCGCGACAAGGCCGGTATCTGGCAGCACCTGCCTTGATCGCCCCCCACGCACCGACCGCATGAGTGCTTCGATCGCCGAAAATCTGGCCGCCGTGCGCGAGCGCATTGCCGAGGCTGCGCGACGTGCCGGCCGGGCCGCGGATGCGGTGCGCCTGCTGGCGGTCTCAAAGACCAAGCCTGCCGCCGCCGTGCTGGAGGCCTTCCAGGCAGGTCAGCGCCTGTTCGGGGAGAACCGCGTGCAGGAGGCCTTGGCCAAGATGGAGGAAACCGGCCCCGGCCCCGAATGGCACCTCATCGGTCACCTGCAGAGCAACAAGGCGCGCCTGGTGCCCGGACGCTTCGCCGCCGTGCACTCGCTGGATTCCGATCGCCTGGCCGGCGCGCTGCAGCGCCATGCGGAGGCAGCCGGCACCGTGCTGCCCGTGCTGATTCAGCTCAACCTGGAGCACGAGGCCAGCAAGGCCGGCATCGCCGACGAGGCGGGCCTCCGGCGGCTGGTGGAATACGTGCGGCAGTTCTGCCCACACCTGCTACTCACCGGGCTGATGACGATTCCCCCGCCCGACCTGGGCGAGGTGGAGACCCGCCATCTCTTCGCCCACGTGCGCACTCTGCACGCCGGCCTCGCGGCGGAGTTCGGGCTGGGGTCCGCCTTCTGTGAGCTGTCCATGGGTATGTCGCACGATTTCGAGTGGGCCATCGCCGAAGGCTCCACGATGGTGCGCGTCGGCACCGCGATCTTCGGGGAGCGGCCGTGAGCACGCCCGCCGTCCCGCCCGTCGGAGCGACCCCCGCCTGCGGCTTTATCGGCTGGGGGCCGGAAAGCGCGGCCCTGCTGGATTCCCTGCGGCGGCGCTACCCGGACCTGGAGAGCAAGGCCGCCGCCCTCGCTTCCGCCGGGGAGCGGGCGCCCGTGGGGCGGGTCATCCCCACCCTGGAGGGGCTGTTCCAGGCCTGCGAGCTGGTGTTTGTGGAGGGTGGGCCGGAGGTGCTGGAGCCGCACCTGCCCATGATCCGGCTCGCCATCTCGGACCGGCACGTGCTGGTGCTGCTGGGCCGGGGCTGGTCGCTTAGCGCACTGCTGCGGCAGCTTCACGAGCGCAAGCTGGCGCGCTGCATGTTGCTGCCCAGCCCCCTAGGTGGCACGGGCAGCGTGGCCTTCTTCGCGTCGCCGTACTTTTCGCCCGAGGAGCGGGCGGACTTCCGGGGGCTCTTCGCGCACATGGATCTGTGCGTGGAACTGCGCGAGGAGCAGCACTTCGATGTGCTGCAGGGGCTGGCGGACTTCGCCCCGGCGGCCTTCTACACGGTGATGGAAGCCATGGCCGACGGTGTGGTGATGATGGGCTTCCAGCGCGCCGCGGCCATGCAGATTCTGGCCACGCTGCTGCACGGCGCCGCGCTTCGGGTGCTGGAGGGCCAGGCTTCGCCCGCGCAGCTCCGCGAGGAGGCCCTGGAGGTGGACGTGGCGGCGGCGGGGCTTATCGAGCTGGAATCCGCCGGCATTCGCGGCGCGCTGATGCGCGCCATGCAGCGTGCAGTCCGTCGCCCACGCACGGCGACGCTGCCCTCAACCGACGAGCAGGAATAGCCGCATGGCCTATACGTTGATTGACCTGGTGCAGATCGCCAGTCGTGTGTTCTCGGTGCTGATCATCGCCCGGGCCCTACTGTCCTGGGTCAGCCCGGACCCCCGCAACGCCATCGTCGGGCTGGTCTACCGGCTCACCGAGCCCGTGCTGGCCCCCGTGCGCAAATTCACGCCAGACCTGGGCGGCATC
Source organism: bacterium (assembly GCA_035266845.1). Lineage (GTDB taxonomy): Bacteria > SAR324 > SAR324 > SAR324 > JACQKK01 > DATFMP01. Next base: position 32,677 of record DATFMP010000058.1, on the reverse strand, counting down.
GACGTCTCGCCGATCATCGTGCTGGTGGGCATTCAGGTGCTGGAGCAGGTGCTGGTGCAGATGCTGATCGGAATGGCGTAGCGCCTGGCCGCTGGGGCCAGGGAAGCTACTTGACGGGCAGGGCGAGTTGCGGCGGCAGCATCGTATCCGCCGGCAGGCCCAGGTGCCCAAAGGCTTTGGGAGTGGCCACACGACCGCGCGGTGTCTTCTGCAGGAAGCCTTCCTGGATCAGGAACGGCTCGTAGACTTCCTCGATGGTGTCTTTGGGCTCGGAGAGAGCCGCGGTGAGTGTGCTCAGGCCGACCGGGCCACCGTGGAACTTCTTGACGACCACCTGCAGAATCTCCAGGTGGAACGGATCGAGTCCGCAGGTATCGATGCCCAGCCGCGCCAAGCCGTGCTCCACCACCGCCAGGGTGATCACGCCGTCGGCGGCCTGCTCGGCGAAGTCGCGGACGCGCCGCAGCAGGCGGTTGGCCACGCGCGGCGTGCCCCGCGATCGGCGTGCCAGCTCCAGCGCCGCCTCCGGCTCGATGCCGATCCCCAGGATGCCGGCGGAGCGCAGCACGATCTGCTGCAACTCATCCGCCGCGTAGAAGTTGAGCCGCAGCGGGATGCCGAAGCGGTCGCGCAGGGGCGAGGAGAGCAGCCCGGTGCGGGTGGTGGCCGCGACCAGCGTGAACGGGGCGACGTCCAGCTTCACCGAGCGGGCCATGGGCCCCTGTCCGATCATGATATCGAGCTTGAAGTCCTCCATGGCCGAGTACAGCACTTCCTCGACCAGGCGGTTCATGCGGTGGATCTCGTCGATGAACAACAGATCCCCTGCCTCCAGGTTGGTCAGGATCGCGGCCAGATCCCCCTGCCGCTCCAGCACGGGGCCCGACGTGCTGTGCAGGTTCACGCCCAGTTCGTGAGCGAGGATGTGCGCCAGCGTGGTTTTGCCCAGGCCCGGGGGGCCGCTGAGCAGCACGTGGTCCAGCGACTGGCGGCGCTTCTTGGCCGCCTCGATGAAAACCCGGAGGTTGTCCTTGATCTCGACCTGCCCCACGTACTGCGCTAGGGTGTGCGGGCGCAGCGGGAGCTCCTGATGATCCGCATGCTGTGGTGAGGCGTCGAACCGCGTGGTATCGTCCATGATGCACGAGGTTGCCGGGGCGGGGCGGGAAATGCGTACGGGATTGTCTTACCCTTTCCGACTGGATGTGACAAGGTGCAGCAATCACGACACTCCAGCAGGGGCCGCTCCGGGCCGAGGACGATGACGCTTGCGGACGTTCGGCAGAAGTGGAACCGGCGCTACGAAGAGAGGTTGACGGAGGCGCCCTGGCCGGAACCCAATCCGCTGGTGCTGCGGTTTCTCGATCGCGTCCACGGCGGCATCCTGCTGGATGCGGCCTGCGGGCTGGGCACGGGCATTGCCGCTGCCATCGATCGGGTGGATCTGGCCGTGGGCGTGGATCTCTCCGAGACGGCCCTGGCCGCCGCCCGGCGCCACTGGGGCCGACACCCGAAGATCCGCTGGATTCAGGCCGATGTGGCGCGCCTGCGCTGGCCGCCGGATACCTTCTCGGTGGTCTGCGCATTCGGGTTCACCGATTGGGTGTTCCTGAGCCAGGTGCCCTGCATCCTTCGCCCGGGCGGACTGTTTTTGTACCAGGGCTTCTCGCGCCGGCACCTGGAAGTAAAGCCGGAGTTCGATCCGGACTGGACCAGCACGCCGGAGTCCATCGCAGCGCTGTTCCCTGGGTGGTCCGTGCTCGCCTGCGAAGAGAGCGCGGAGCCACCGTATCGCGTCAGCTTCGCCGGGCTGCGGCCTGGTGACGATTCGCAGGAGCGTCCATGAAGTTCTGGCTGATCAACCTGCCGCTGTACGTCATCTTTCTGCTGGCCGGGCTGGGCCTGCCGGGTATCGTGCTGTGGCAGCGCGGGCCGCTCAGCTGGCCGGAGGTGGGCATCTATGTGGCCGCGGCGGTGCTGCTGGTCTTGGCGACGTTCATGCTGGCGCTGCTGATGGCGCGCCTGCTCTTCCCCCATTACTGGTGGTTGGGGCAAGTGGAAGGCAAGGACGTGTTCGAGTTCGACGGGGTGTACTTCCTCGGGTTGCGCCTCACCCGCGTGCCCACTCGCCTGCAGCGCCTGCTGTTCGGCGTGGACGAGCAAATGCGCACCTGGGACCTGATCTTCGGGGTGATGTTCCTGGTGCTGCTGGTCCCGCACACGGTGGGATTTTTCTCGGCCCACCGGGAGTTGGACCGGCTCATCCCCGATCCACCCAAGTTTCCCGAGTCGTTGCACTATCCGCTGCTTTCCTCGCTGCCCGTGATGAAGACGTGGGGGATCACCTGGCAACCGGATGGCACCCTGGGTCGGCGTGTGGATCAGGAACTCACCAAGCTGCAGCGTGACGGTTTGCCCGGCGTCCAACAGCGCTTCGAACTGGCCCAGTTGCACCTGCTCAAGGCCTTCCATGCGCGGTCGCGGTTCAGCGATCCGTATTACGATTCTCCCGGCGAGGCGCTCTACTTCAACCGTGGCCAGGGCCTGCAGGCCGTGCAGAACCTGCAATACCTGCTCGCGCTTCCTGACCTGCAGCGGGCGGGCTGGAGCGGTACGGCCCTCACGCTGATTGGCTTCTTCCACCTCAGCGACCGCAACTATGCCGAGGCGGAGAAGGTGCTGCAGCGGGCCTTGGCGGAGCCGGGCGAGGGCTCCAAGGCCCCCATCACGCGCTATCAGGTGCTGCTGCTGGCGGCCCAAAGCGCGCTCATGAACGGCCAGCGCAACCAGGCCATCGACTACCTGGAGCGCATCCTCACCGACGAGCGTCTACCCAACGAGGCCTACGCCCTGGCCATGGAGCACTATGCCGAGGCGCTGCGCCTGGAGGGCGCATACTCCAAGGTGCCCGAGTTGCTGGGCAAGGCGCTGGAGCTCTATAAGCTGGGCAAGGATCGTGCGGGCATTGCGCGGGTGCACATCCGGCTGGCCGCTCTGGCGCTGAGCGAAGGCAAGCGCGACCAAGCCGCCGAGGAACTCTCGATCGCCTCCAGCCTGGCGCAGGGCCTGGGTGACGGCTTCACGCAGGATATGGTCTCGCGCCTGACGCTGGCGTTCTCGGGATAGGGGCCAAGAGCGCTGCGATCTGCTATAGTAGCGGCGAACTGGACTGGCCGCCCCGGCTTGCTCCCGGCCCATTCCAAGGACGGAGGGGACGCATGAACGTCGCTGCCCGTGCCGCTGGGTTGCTCCTGCTGCTCGCGGTGTTGCTACCGGCCGCCATTCAGGGCGCCGAACTGGAGCAGGGGATCAATCAAGCCGCGATCATCAACTTCCCCACGGCGCTCAACCAGCCCACGACCCACATGCTCCACACCACGCTGGAGCTGACGGACATCGGCAAGCCCGAGCTGAACCTGTACAACGTTCGCTACGGCTTCCAGCACGGCGCGTTTCAGCTCATCAACGATCTGAACTTCGCGATCGAACCGCTGCACGAGTTCGACTATGCCGAGGTGAAGGCCAAGCTGCAGGTGCTCAGCCTGGACGAGTACCGCAGCTACGTGGCCCTGGGCCTGCTGGGGCGTGCCGTGCGCCATGCGGATGAGCGCCAAGCGCGCATAGACGATAAACCTGCGTCGCTGTTTGTCGTCTCCACGTTCGAGATATTCCCATTCCAGAACTGGGGGGGCTTCCTGTTTAACGTGTACCTGGACAACCGCTTCCTCACCCTGGGCACGAAGGTGCAGCTCTACCAGTCCATCCAGTTCGTGGGGGAGGTGGAGCACCTGCACTCCACCCTACGCAAGGACAAGACCAACGCCCGGGCCGGTGTTTCTTTTGAGGGGCTGCAGAACTTCTACTTCCAGCTCCTCTGGACGGACCAGGGCAAGCATCTGCTGGCGCAGGTGGGCGCGGGCTTCTGAGGCCAGGCGCCCGCATGCGGGTGGCGGAGGCCGATGGGGGCGGGGGCTAGGAGTGGCTTTCGCCTTGGAGCAGGGGCTTGCGGATCTGGGTGATCGTCTTGACGTACTCGGCGCGGCGCTTGTCACGCTCGCTCAGGTTCTGGATGCCCTGCAGGTTCAGGAAGTCGTCGATCATGCCGAAGGCGCGCGTGCAGTAGCTGAGGATGTCGTCGCGCACCTCGAGGCGCTTGTTCTGGTCGCGTGTGCGGGGCAGTTCGGTGGTGAGCAGGTTCGCCAGCCAGATGAAGGTGTGGATGTCCTCCGGATCCTGGCGCGAGATGCGCAGGAGCTGGTTGATCACGCGGCCCGGCCGCTCTTCCTGGCGCAGCCGGTTCTGCAACTGGCGCTTCTGGTAGCGCGCCTCCAGCCGCGCCACGGACTTTTCAGCGGCGCCGAGCACCTCGGCCTTCTTCATCTGGATGGTCATGTCACGGCGTTCTTCCTCGGCCGTGAGCACGATGTCCTCCCGGTCGAATACGAACACGTAATCGGCCAGGCGCTGCACATAGGGCTCGACATGATTTCGGGTTTCCAGCGATGCCAGCAGCTTGGCCAGATACGTCGCGTAGAGGTTCTGCACCAGCAGATCTTCGGGGTAGGTCTTCGCGTGGACGTAGACCTGTTTGATGCCCTCGTTAATCTTGTTGCCCAGCACGAGATAGGCCTGTTTCGCCTCATGGAACTCTTGCTTGGCCTGATCGACGTCCTTCGGCGCCACGTTCGGGTCGCGCGCGTGAAACTTGCGCAGTACGTCATTGGCCTTGCGCAGGGCCTTGATGTGCTCCTGCACGGACTGGTAGTTCTGCTCGGCCAGCGTGCAGATCGGGCGCAGCTTCTCCAGTTCCAGGTCAGGGCAGTTGCCTTGCTTGACCTGGATCTCCTGCGGCAGTTCGGTGACATCCTCGGAGGTTTCGTCCCCCGTGTCGCCGAATTCCGCGGTGAAGGCGTCGGCGTCCCCCGCCTCGGCGGGGTCCAGCGCCTCTTCCTGGAGTTGCTTGTCTTCGGACATAGCCAACGGAGCTTTGTAAAAGCGCGATTAACTGTGTAACGATCCTAATCGCTTAGGGACCACAACGTCCACCCCGACCTGCCGAGATGCTGGTTAAAATCGTCGCCCTGGGGCTGAGTCCGGCGGTCTGGAAGAACGTCTTCCATCATCTCCGCAACAGCCTGCCCGATCATCCTTTCGCGGCGGGGATCTTCTCCAGTCCCGGCGAGCAGGCCTTTCTCGTCCGCGAGATGTTTCCGCATCAGTGGCGGAGCGAGGAAGTGGACTTCGTCTTCTGCGAGCCGGCCAGCGGGGAGGATTGGAGCCGGCGGCTGGTGTTCCTGCGCAAGCTCAATGGCGATTCGCTGCCCCCCGTGGCGCTGGTCCTGACCCTATCCGCCCTCGAACAGGGAATCAAGCAACTGGTACAGGCCTCTGCGCCGGTTGAGCTGCACCTGGACAATCGTTCGCGCTTCACCGTGTCGGACCCGGCGCTGATCATTCGCAGCTTCCCCGCGGAGTTCCCGCGCATTCGGGTCAACGAGCACCTCACGACGCTGCGACTGCACCACGCCGATCCGTCTGGGCGCGACCTGACGCCTAGTGCCCTGCGGCCAGGCACGGTGCTGGGCTTCGCGGAGATCGAATCCATCCTGCACAACGGCGAGGCGCAGAGCCCTCAGGAGTGGCTGAAGACCGTCCTGCGCGCGGAAAAGGCCAAGCTGCCCCGCTCGGGCAGTCCGGGGCTGCTGCGCGAGCCCAAGGGGCTCTATCTGTGTCCGGGCCTGCCGGTCACGCGCGTCACCGGGGCCACGGTGGGGGGCGTGACCTTTCCGTTTCTGCTGGACCTGGGGCAACTGGCGGATAGTTCGCCGCAGTTCCGCTCGGTGCGTGATGCCCTGCGCAAGGCGGGTAACCGCCACAAGCGGCGCTGGCGCGACGTCACCGCGCGCCTCCACATTGCCGAATCGAAGACCGACATGCCCGTGGTGTGTGCCGGCGGGCTGGCACTGGTGCGCGAGACCCTGGCTGACCGCTTGCGGGCCCGCGGCTTCCAGCGCTGCTCCACGTTGGCCGAGCCCGGCGAGGGCACCTTCCGCGAACCCGCCCTGCTCCTGCAGATCGGCCCCTGGGAGCGCGACGGCTTCGGCGCGCAAGTGGAAGAGCCGCACTTGGTGCCTCTGGAGGAGGAGTTGCTGGAGCCTCTGGCACCCCTGGACGGCCTGCTGGACTGGCGGGCCCTGCCCTGGCGCCCCGTGCCGGCCGGCGGGCCGTCGCTGACCGAGGAGGCCTTTCGCCAGCAGGCGGAGGACCTGGCCCTGCGCGACCGCAAGGCGGCGGAGGGTGTCGCCATCGCGGAGAACCGCGGGCGCATGCTGGAACAGGAACTGGGCGTGCTGGGCGGCGCGCAGGATCGCTTGGCTGAGCTGCTGGAGGCCCGCGAGGCGTTACAGGTGTGGACGGGCTCCCTGCCCGCGGGCGTGAAGCAGGTGCTCGTGTTCAGTCACGACCAGGAGGAGGCCGGGGCCGTGCTGCAGGCGCTGCGGGGAGTGGCCAAGAAGCGCTGGTTCGATCTCTCCCCCTTCACCGATGCCGATTCGCTCCGCACGCTCTCCCTGGAGCCCGTGCAGCACTATCTAAAGGGCGGCATGATGGTGATCACGGCGGCCTCGCGGGAAAAACTGCGCAAGCTGCAGGCCGGGATCGGCGAGCAGGCCGCGGAGGTAACGCGCAACCTGGCCGAGTGCCACGCCGCCCAGCGCTTCTACCGCGACGAGCACGAGAAGAGTGCCGCGGCCAAGGAGGCGCTGGCACGCCAATGGGTGCGCGATGCCCAGGATGCATGGCTGGATGAGCAGATGCCGGCCCTGCTGGAGCGCCTGGAGGTATTGCGGCGGCGCCACGAGCGGCGCTGGTTCTCCCGCGCGCTGGTAAACCGGGTGGCGGTCGTTCCCTCCGTGGCGGAGAACCGCCCGGCGCTGCTGGCCGCCTGCCGCGAGCTGTATCCGGGCTTCAACGAAGAGCACTCGCGTGTCGTGCACTACGACTATGAGCGAATGGACGAGCTGCCCGCGGAGGACAAGAAGGCGGTGCGCGATGCCGCCGGCCCCACGCCCCCATCGCCGGAGGCATTCGCGGAGCGGCTGGCAGCCCGGTTGCAGGAGCGCAATCGCGAGCAATTGGAGGCCTACCTGGGTGTGATCACCACCGAACTGGAGAAGGTGCGGGCCGATCTGGTGATCATCGAGCAGCGTCGCGAGACGGCCTTCGCCATCCTGGAACACCTGCGGCAAGCGCTGCCCGCACTGCAGGAAACGCCGGTGATCCTGATCCTCCCCGAATATTGGGCGCCCGGGCCCGACGAGGCGCTGCCCTGGCCCCATGTGCGAGTGGTGTGCCTGCGCCGCCTGGGCCCGCTCACCGCGGAGGATTGCACGCGCCAGCTTCGCGCCCTGTATTCCGCCTGACCCGCCATGTCTGCCCCGGATCGCCTGCTGGATACCCACGCGGAAACCCTGGCCGGCCTGGAGTGGCCGCGGCTGCTGGAGGCCCTCGCCGCCCGGCTGGCCACGGCCTCGGGTCACGCCCACTTGGCGGCCCTGGCGCCGCTGCCCAAGCTGGGGGCCGTGCGCCATGCCCTGGCGCTGAACGCCGAGCTGCGCGCCCTGCGGGAGAAGCACGGGCCGCTGGGCTTCTCCGGCGTGCACGCGCTGGAGGGTCTGCTGGAACGTGCGGAGCGCCAAGGCCGCCTGGAGGCCGAGGAGCTGGCGGCCGTGCTCTCCACACAGCGTGCGGCCCTGCAGCTACGGGCCGACTTGCAGTCCGCCGGGGAGAGTCCGGGTTTGCGAGAGTTGGCGGAGGCTCTGCACCCGCTGCGGGAGCTGGTGGAACGCCTGGGCGCCTCGCTGACAGCCACCGGTGCCCTCAACGAGCGTGCGTACCCGGAGCTGGCCCGCCTGCGCGAACAGATCGCCCACCGCCGCGAGGCCCTGCATCGCAAGCTGGACGGCCTGCTGCGCAATGCCAGGCTCTCGGATGCCTTCCAGGATCAGATCTACACCCTGCGCGGGCGGCGCTACGTGCTGCCCGTGAAGGCGGACTTCAAAGGGCATCTGCCGGGCATCGTGCACGACGTCTCGGCCAGCGGGGCCACGCTGTTCATGGAGCCGCAGGCCGTGGTGGAGGATACCAACGCCGTGGCCCTCACCGAGCGCCTGCTGGAGCTGGAGCAGGACCGCATCCTGCGCCAGCTTTCCTGGGCCGTGGGCGAAGCGGCGCCACAACTGCAGGCAAACCTGGACTGGATCGGCCGGGTGGACCTGCTGAACGCCCAGGCGGCCCTGGCCGAGGCCTACCAGGGTACCGTGCCCCAGGTGGAAGCCGAGGGCGTGCTGGACCTCAAGGGCGTGGCGCACCCGCTGATGCTGCTGGAGGAGGCCTCCGCTGCGCCTGGGGGCCGTACCGGTCCCGCGGGTGCCACCGCGGATGAGGGCCCACCCCGCGCGGTGCGCAACGACGTGCGCCTGGGTGGCGAGACGCGCTGCATGGTCATTTCCGGCGCCAACACCGGCGGCAAGACGGTGCTGCTCAAGGCCGTGGGGCTGGCCGCCCTGCTGGTGCGACACGGCATGCCCATCCCGGCGCTGGCCGGCTCGCGCTGCGACTGGTTCGCGGAGGTGTGGGCGGACATTGGCGACCTGCAGAGCCTGGACACGTCGCTCTCCACCTTCTCCGCGCAGATCCGCTTTCTCACCGAGCTGCTGCCGCGGGTGGGGCCGGGCTGCCTGGTGCTGCTGGACGAGATGCTGACCGGCACGGAACCCGCCCAGGGCGCCGCGCTGGGCTCCGCGGTGCTGGAGGCGCTGCTGGTCCAGGGCGTCACCACGCTGGTCACGACGCACTTCGGCGAGCTGAAGCAGCTTGCCGCGGAGCACGCGGGAATCGTCAACGCCTCCATGGCCTTCGACGCGGAGCGGCTGCGCCCCACCTACCGCCTGCAGATGGGCCTGCCCGGTGCGAGCTTTGCCCTGCACATCGCGCGGCGCTATGGGTTGGCAGAGACTATCGTGGCGCGCGCGGAGACCTCGCTGGCCGATCGGCCCGCGGCGCTGGACGCCCTGCTGGTGCAGGTGCACGAGCAGGGGCGCCGCCTGGAGGAGGCTGCCGAACGCCAACGCGAGCGCGACGCGCGCCTGCACCAAGCCGAGGCCCAGCTGGCCCAGGCCCGCGCCGACGTGGGGGCTCGCGAGCGGGAGGTGCACCGTCGCGAGCGTGGGGCCATCAGCGCCGAGCTGCGCGCGGCCCGGCGGCGCATCGGCGCGGTGATCCGCGAGCTGCAGCAGGCCAAGAGCCTGCCCACCGTGAGCCGCGTGCGCGACCGGCTGGCCGAGCTGGAGCGCGAGCACGAGGCGGCGGAGCCGTCTCCAGCGCCTGCCGCGGCTGAGGCGGGCACGCTGGAGCCGGGGGCTGCCGTGTGGCTGCCCTCGCTGCAGCGCGGCGGCGTGCTGGAGGCGTTGCTGGACGAAGGGCGGCGCGCCAGCGTGCGCCTGGGAGCCCTGACCATGGAGTTGGACCGCGCGGAGGTGCTCCCTGCTGCGGCTGGGCCCAAGGAAGGCCCCGGGGAAGGGCGCCGCCGCGGAGCCCGGCGGGTAGCCCCGGGGGCGCGAGAGGTCGAGCCGGGTGGGGCGGGTGCCGAGGGTGCGCCAGGCGAAGCACCGCGCGTGACGGAGACTGACATTCCGTTCGCCCTTTCCACCGAGGAGAACACGCTGGACGTGCGAGGCCTGCGCTTGGAGGAGGCGCTGGAGCAGGCGGAGGCCTTCTTCGACCGCTGCACCATGAAGCACGTCTCGCCCGTGATGGTGATCCACGGCCACGGCACGGGGCGGCTCAAGGCCGGTCTGCGCGAGGCTTGGCACGGCAGTCCCTATGTGGCGGCATTCCGTCCCGGCGGTGCGCACGAGGGCCGCGATGGCGTCACCATCGTGGCGCTCGATTTGTGATGTCCGACGCAGCCCGCAGTTGACAGCCGGGGGCGGGAATCGGTTTCATCCAAGGTTCCGAGCCTTCGTCCCCCCAATCGCCTGCCATAGGAGCTCGACTTGATTCTGCGAGTGCAACGCCACTATCCCGGCATGCCCCTGCCCGCCCGGGCGCACGCCAGCGACGCCGGCTTCGACCTCACCGCGATGGAGGTGGAGCCGCTGCGGCCGGGCGTATTCTCCTTCGATACGGGCATCGCGGTGCAAGTGGAGGCGGGGTATTATTGCGAAGTCGTGCCCCGTTCCAGTATTGTGAAAGGTGATTTTCTGCAGGCCAACAGCGTGGGGGTGATCGATCCGGACTACCGCGGCCGCATCCGCGTCGTGCTGCGCTACGTGGGCATGGCGGCGGACGGCGGGGCGGCAGAGGCCCGGGCCCTGGTCGGCAGCCGCATCGCTCAGTTGCTGGTGCGCCGCGTGGAGCCCGTGGTCATTGAGGCCGTGGAATCGCTGGAGGAAACCCCACGGGGCGCCGGCGGTTTCGGCAGCACGGGTCGCTGAGCGCCTCTCCGGGCTCTCCATGCATCGCCGGGTCACCCGTGCCGGGGGCAGGACGCCCCCGACCAGCGCGCACCGCCAGGGAGGAGCCGATGGTCATCACGGAACTCAAGCAGATCTGTTCGCGCTGCCGGGGCAGCGGCCGCCAGCCGGGCTTCGTGGCCATGGGCATCTCCCAGATCAATTACGACGGGCGCTGCCCGGCCTGCCACGGCCGCGGCTTCCAGCTCACGGAGTTGGGCCAGGATCTGCTGAACCTGCTGCGGCCCTTCGTGGAGGAGATGATCCACGGCGATGCGCCGCAGTCCGCCCCGGTGCCCAAGCAGTCGCAGCACGAGGAGCACTCCGCCTGAAACCCGCCGCGACGAGACATCGCAGGTGGCGTGCCCGTCCGATGGCGGCCACGAGTCACGTTTCGCTGCCCACCCGCTAGCCGAGCAGCCATTCCATGGACACGGTGCGTCCGCGAGAGATCGATCCGCGTGTGCGGAGCTACGAGGAGGCCTGGCAGGGCTTCCGTTGGCACGTACCGGCACGCTTCAACATTGCCCAGGACGTGTGCGACCGCCATGCGGCCGATCCGGCCGGTGCCGCGCGGCTGGCCCTGATCTACGAGGATGCCGACGGCGGATCGGTACGCTACACCTTCGGCCAGCTCAAGGAGCGCTCGGATCGCTTCGCGCAAGTGTTGGCCGCGCGGGGCATCGGGCGCGGCGACCGCTTTGCCGTGCTGCTGCCGCAGCGGCCGGAGACGGCCCTCGCGCACCTGGCGGTGTACAAGCTGGGTGCCATCGCCGTGCCGCTCACGGTGCTGTTCCGGCGCGACGCGCTGCTGTACCGGCTGAGCAACAGCGGCGCCAAGGGCATCATCACGTCTCCCGACCAACTGGAGTTGCTAGCCTCCCTGCTGCCTGATCTGCCGGAACTGCGCACGGTGGTCGTGGTGGGGGGGCTGCCGCCTGGGGGCCGCGGCGAGGGCTGGCTTGACTTCGAGGAAGCGCTGGCCGCCACCAATGGCGCCTTCGTGCCGGTCCAGACGGCGGCGGACGATCCCTGCGTGCTGATCTACACCTCCGGCACCACGGGCAATCCCAAGGGCGCCCTGCACGCCCATCGCTACCTGATCGGCCACCTGCCGGGCTACGAGCTTTCGCACAACTTCGCGCCCCAGCCGGACGACCGCTTCTACTCCCCGGCGGACTGGGCCTGGATCGGTGGGCTCACCGACGCACTGCTGCCCTCATGGCACTATGGCGTGCCCGTGGTCGCGTGGCGCGGCAAGGGCGCCTTCGAGCCGGAGCGCGTGCTGCATCTGATGGAGCAGCACCGTGTGCGCAACGCGTTCATCCCGCCCACGGCCCTCAAGATGATGGCGCAGGTCTCCGATATCCGCGGGCGTTTCCGGCTCGATCTGCGCACGATCATGAGCGGGGGCGAGGCCCTCAGCGCCAAGACCCTGGACTGGGCCGAGGAGACCCTCAGCGTGCGCATCAACGAGATCTACGGGCAGACGGAGATCAACTACCTGGTGGGCAACTGCGTGCCGCTGTGGGAGGTGCGCCCGGGCTCCATGGGCCGCCCCTACCCGGGCCACGAGGTGGCCATCGTGGATGAGCAGGGCCATCCGCTGGGGCCGGGCCGGATGGGCCAGGTGGCCGTGCGGCGTGGGGAAGACCCCGTGTTTTTCCTTGAGTATTGGCAGAACCCGGCTGCCACGCAGGAGAAGTTCATCGGCGAATGGGCGCTTACGGGCGATCTGGCGGAGCAGGACGCGGACGGCTACCTGTGGTTCAAGGGCCGCGCGGACGATGTGATCATTAGCGCCGGGCACCGCATCGGGCCCACGGAGATCGAGGAAGCCCTGCTGCGCCATCCCGCCGTGGCCCTGGCCGCGGTCGTGGCCTCGCCGGACCAATTGCGCGGCAGCATCGTCAAGGCCTTCATCAAGCCCGCCCAGGGCGTCAAGCCGTCCGAGGAGCTGTCCCGCCAGATTCAGGACTTCGTAAAGGACAACCTGGCCCGCCACGAGTATCCGCGCGAGATAGAGTATCTGGACGAGTTCCCGTTGACCACCACGGGCAAGATCCGTCGCCTGGAGCTGCGCCAGCGGGAGGCGCGGCGCAAGGGTGCCGCGTTTTGACCACCCACTGCCGCCCCCACCCATCCGAGCCATGACCCATCCCTATCTCCAGCCCATGAGCGCCGGCGAGATCGTGCGCAACGCGCTGTCCGTCTATCGCGATCACTTCCGGTTGCTCGTGCTGGTGGCGCTGTTTCCGCACCTGGCCCTGCTGTTGTTCGAGGCCCTGGTGCTCGGCGCGGGCGAACCCGGCACGGGCGCCATGACGGCCGTCATGGTGGCGACCGTGATCGTCAACGGTGTGGCCCTCACGGCCATCACGATCGCCATCGGTCGCGCGGTGCTGGGGCCCGAGCCGTCGCTGCTGGAGGTCTATGGTCAGACGTGGCATGCGGGGCTGCTGGCCGTGGTGGTGGCCTACCTGATCACGGCCGTGCTGGTCTCCGCCGGGCTGGTGGCGTTCATTCTGCCGGGCATCGTCATCGGCGCGCTGTTCGCCCCGTCGATTCCTCTCATCGTGGTGGAGCACCTGGGGCCGGTAGATGGCTTGTCGCGCTCCGTGGCCCTGATGAAGGCCGAGTGGGGCAAGGGCGCGGTCGTCTTTTCCTTCTTTATCCTGGTTGCGGGCATCCTGCCGCTGCTCCTGCTGGTGGTGGAGACCAGCGTGGCCATGGGGCCCCTCACGCCCCTACTGGGGGCCATTCTGGGAGCGGTCACGCTCCCGATGGGATTTGCCGCCAACGTGCTGCTGTACTTCTCCCTGCGCTCGGCGGATCCTGCGGCCGCGCAGCGGCTGGAGGCAGAGCTGAAGGCGCCCCTGGCGGAATAGCCCCGCACCCCGCGCCCGGAGCGCACCCGCCATGCCCACGGCCCTGGCCAAGCTGCTTGCGAGCCGGCATGCCGCCGCGCAGCCCAATCCGTGGTACGACCCCGCCAAGCCCCACACCACGCCCCGGGGCTTCCGCAACGTTCACCCGCACGAGCAGCACACAGCGCGGGGCCTGCTGCGCTGGCGCTGGGAGCGGCTGTGGCAGCAACTTCCGGCCGACCCGCCGCCCGGGCGGCCGGTGGCGCGTGTCGAGCCCGAGGCAGCCTTCCTGCGCGCCAACCGCAGCGAGCCTACCCTCACCTGGATCGGTCACGACACGCTGCTGCTGCAGGTGTGCGGGGTAAACGTGCTGACGGACCCCCAGTTCAGCGAGCGCGCCTCGCCACTGGCGTTCCTGGGGCCGCGGCGCAAGGTGCCGCCCGCGCTGGTGCCGGCGGAGCTGCCACATATCGAGGTAGTGCTGATCTCGCACAACCACTACGACCATCTGGACCGCGACAGCGTGCGGGCGCTGCAGGCACAGCAAGGCGGGCCGCCGCGCTTCGTCGTGCCGCTGGGTATGCGCGATTGGCTGGCCGGCGAGGGCATCCCCGGCGCGGTGGAGCAGGACTGGTGGGAGCATACGGACTACCTGGGTCTGCGCATCCACGAGGTGCCCGCGCAACACTTCAGCCAACGCACCCCGTGGGACCGCAACCGCGTGCTGTGGGGCGGCTTTGTGGTGGAGCACCCGCGGCTCCGTTTCTACTTCGCGGGGGACACGGGCTACGCGCCTCACTTCGGTGAGATCGGCGAGCGGCTGGGGCCGATCGACCTGGCGGCGCTGCCCATCGGCGCCTACGAGCCGCGCTGGTTCATGCGCACCATGCACATCAACCCCGCGGAAGCCGTGCGGGCCCACCAGGACCTGCGCGCACGCCAGTCGGTGGCCATGCATTGGGGGACGTTCGAGCTGACCGACGAGCCCATGGACGAGCCGCCGCGGGCCCTCGCGGAGGCCCTGGCAGCCGACGGCGTCCCGCCCGAGCGCTTCCGCGTGATGGGCATAGGGGAGACCCTGCGGCTGGGCCCCCTGCTGCGCAGGGCCCCGAAGGATGCCCCGCGCTAGAGCTCGAGCTGCTCCAGGTTCGCTTGGGTGGTGGGGTGCAGTGCAAGCTCACGCTCGCGGGCGGCCTGGGCGGCGCGCGAGAGCAGCGCCGGGAAGTGGTCCAGCGAGGAATCCATCTTGAAGCGCGTCTTGCCGTTCCGCAGCACCAGCACCATGGTGCCCATGGTGGCCTTGCGCCCGTTGGGGTAGTAGGCGAGGCGGACGTCCTTCAGCTCGCTCCAGCGCAGCGGTGTGCGCTGGGCGCCCTTGATGCGCGTGACGCCGGTATCGTCCACGGTGTAGCGCAGCGGAACGCGCGTGGCCTGCTGGTACAGGTACGCCGCGAACAATGCCGCCGCCCCGACCAGCGGCCAGCCGATCCACGGCGTGGGCCGCAACAGCAGCACCATGCCCCCGCAAATCGCCACCCCCGCGCAGGCCTTCACGATCTCCCACGTGAGCATACGCTGCGGGTACCGGCCCGTGAACGGAACGGGGGCCACCTCCACGGGGCGGCCGAGCAGTTTGCTCAACTGGTCGGTGCGCACGGTACCTCTTGCCTGTTCGGACCGGATGGGTCGATGCCGGCGTTCGGGACGCCCGCCGGATGGCCTCTGTTACCGGCAGAGTCTATCGGCATCCCCCGCGGATGCCAAGGGGCCATGCAGGCGCGCGTCAACCCGCGTCTGGCCCCTGCCGCAGCAGGAAGCGCCGTAGCTTGCCGGTCGCCGTGCGCGGCAGGTCATCGCGAAACTCGACACGGGAAGGCACCTTGAACGCCGCCAGCCGCCCGGCCACATGGGCGCGCAGGGCCTCCGCCAGCGCCGCGGCGGGCTCGTGCCCGGGCTGCGGCACCACGCAGGCCACAGCCTGCACGAGCCCGGCGGGCATCGAGCGCCCCACCACGGCGGCCTCGGCCACAGCGGGATGGGTCAGCAGTGCCTGCTCCACCTCTGCGGGATTGACCCAGGAGCCGCCCACCTTGAGCAGGTCGTCGGCGCGGCCCTCGTACCAGTACCAGCCGTCCGCATCGCGCTGGAAGCGGTCGCCAGTGGCCAGCCAGCCATCGCGCAGGGCGTGCCGCGTGCGGCCGGGCTGCCGCCAGTAGCGCGCCATGATGGAGCCGCCGCGCACCCACAGCTCGCCCGCCTCGCCGGGCGGCGGCTCGGCACCCGCCGGCTCCGCGAGGCGCACCTCGTAGCCCGGCACCACGCGGCCTGTGCTGCCTGGACGCACCTGTCCGGGCTGGTTGGCCACGTAGAAGTGCAGCGCCTCCGTGGAGCCAATGCCGTCCAGGATCGGCACGCCGAAGGCCGCCTGCCAGCCCGCCAGCACCGCCGGCGGAAGCGGCTCCCCGCCGGACGTGCACACGCGCAGGTGCTCCAGGCGCGGCAGGTCTGGCGGTGGATCCTCGCGGCCGGCGGACCAGGCCTCGTGCAGCCGCAGCATGGCGTGATACACGCTCGGCACGGCGTGGAAAGCCGTGGGCCGGTGCCGCTGCAGCACGGCAAAGCACGTGCGCGCCGTGGCCGGCTCGGGCTGGATCACGCCGGCGCACCCGGCGGCCAACGGGAAGTACAGCGAGTTGCCCAGACCGTAGGCGAAGAACAGCTTGGCGGCCGAGAAGCTCAGGTCGTCCGGCCCCAGCCGCAGTACCTGCCGCAGGTAGGTCTCCACCACGTAGACCATGTCGCGCTGGCGGTGCACGGTGGCTTTGGGGCGCCCTGTGCTGCCGGAGGTGTACAGCCAAAAGGCCGGGTCGCCCGGGTGCGCCAGGCGCGTGGGGAAGTGCTCCGGCGCCTCGCCCAGCAGTTCCGCCAGCGTGGGCCGGCCGGGCACCGCCCCCCCTGTGATGACGACGTGCCGCAGGTCGTGCAGGCCCTCCAGCACTGGTGACACCACCGGCCACAGCGCTGCGTCGCAGATCAGCACGCGCGCCCGGCTGTCCGCCAGATAGTGCCGATAGTCCTCGGCGGTGAGCACCGTGTTCAGCGGCACGGGCACGGCCCCGGCCCGCACGGCGCCCCAGAAGCACGCAGGGAAGTCCAGCGATTCGCGCAGCAGCAGCGCGATACGCTCGCCCGGCCTTGTGCCCAGGTGCTTGAGGGCGTGCGCGGCGCGGTTGGCGCGGGCGTGCAGCCCCGCCACGCTGAGCACGTCCTCGCCACAGTAGAGATAGGGCTGCTCGCCCTGGCCCGCCTCCAACCGCGGCAGAATGAAATGATCCGCCACGTTGAAGCGGTCGGGCAGCGAGAGGGTCAACACCATCGAAGGCGATGCGAGCGGGCGAAGCGGTGAAGGGCCGTGGCGGCGGGTGGCGGTGGGTCGAATCGGTGCGTCGGGGCTAGCTGGAGCGCGGCTTGCTTGCCGCGAGCTGGCGCTGGCCCTCGCGCAGGAATTCCAGAAACTCCGTGGGCGTGGGCACGATGCCCGCGTGCCGGGCCAGCACGGCGTTGTCCGGCGAGAGCACCACGTAGTACGGCAGCGCCAGCGTGCGAAAGCGCTCCACCTGCAGGCGCTGGTTCTCCTCGCCGTGCGTACCGCCGTCCGTATACAGCCGCACCCGCACGAACGAATCGCGGAAGGCCTCAAAGACGGGCTTGGCGGGGAATATCTGCTTCTCCATCCACCGGCAGTTCACGCAGGTGTAGCCGGTGAAGTCGATGAACACCGGCTTGCCCGTGCGCTTTGCCTCGGCCAGCCCGGCGGCGAGCGTGTCGTGCCAGGGCAGGCCGTCCAGGGTCTGCGCGTCCACGTAGTCCACACCCGGCTGGCGCACAGCGGCCTTGGCGTCGCGCTCCAGGGCCGGCGGCAGATAGCTCTCCGTGAAGCTGTTCAGCTCGCGCCCGGTGACCCCACTGGCCGTGTACAGCGCCAGCAGCAGAAATGCCGCGCCCACGGCCAGCCGCAGCGGGCGCCGGCGAGGTACGCGCACGCCCGGCCAGGGCACGATGCCCAGCAGGATGCCGGCACACAGCGCGGCCAGCGCCGCCCACAGCACCAGCACCACGGAGCGGTCGAACACGCCCCAGCCCCAGATCACGTCCGCATTGCTGACAAACTTGAGAGCGGCGCCCAGCTCCAGCAGGCCCAGCACCACCTTGAGCTGCACCAGCCAGTTGCCCCCGCTGCTCCGCAGCCGCATCACGTAGCGCGGGAACAGGGCCAGCAGGAAGAACGGGAAGGCGAACACGGACGAGAAGACGACCATACCCACCAGCGGCCAGAACACTTGGCCCTGCGTGGCGGCCACCAGCAGCGTGCCCACGAAGGGCATCGTGCAGGTGAACGAGGTGGCCGCGAACGCCACACCCATCAGCAGCACGCCGGTCGCGCCGCGCACGCTGTGCGAGAGCCGGCTCACCCCCGTCACCAGGCCGCCGGGCAGGGAGACCTCCAGCAGGCCCAGCAGGCTGACGGCGAACAGCGCGAAGAACAGCGCTACCAGCAGGTTCACCCAGGGGCTGGTGGCAAACTGGCTCACCCCTGCGGCCCCCAGGAAGAACGTCAGCGCGAGCCCCAGCGCAGTGGCGGAGCCGACGATCCCCACCGCGAACAGCAGCGCCAGCCGCATTACGCCGCCCCGCCCGCGCTCACTGGCGCTCATGAAAAACGACATGGTGACGGGGATCATGGGGAACACGCAGGGCGTCAGCAGCGCCAGCAGACCGAAGCCCGCAGCCAGCAGCAGGAAGCCGCCCAGGCCCTTCGAGAGCGCCCCTTCCAGCGTGCTGGCGTCGAGGCGGAAGGTGCCGTCCGGCTCCACGTAGTCGATGGTGCGCTGCATGAAGGCGAAGGCAGGCCGCACCGGCCCGGACGCCACGCCCAGCGAGGCCGTGAGGTGCTCGGTGCGCGGCGGCGTGCAGAAGCGGTTGTTGCACACCTGGTAGCGCACGCTCACCGCGATAGGCACGGTGCCAACCGCCTGGTCCTCCGGCACACGCAGGTTCTCGTAGAAGCGTGCCGCGCCGGGATGGAAGGCCAGAGGGATATTGAAGACTTTGTCGTGCTTCACCACAGGGTTGGTCTCGTAGACCGGTCCCTCGACGGTCAGCGGCCCGGGCTGCACCTGCACCCGCGTCGGCGGGGGCGCCAGCTCGTCCTCCTGCGGCACCACCGAGTAGGTGTACCAGCCCTTGGCAATGCGCGCGGTGAGGATCAGGCGAACGTGCTCGCCCGGATGGGCCTTGGCCGGCTCCACCTTCGCGTCCCAGGTGGCCAGCACGGCCGGAAGCTGCTCACGGTCATTGAAGAACTTGCCCTGGGCCCGCGCGGTCGGCGGCAGTGCGATGGCCAGCAGCAGCATGCCGGCGAGCGCCGGCAGCAGGGCACGAAACCGCGAAATTATCGGATGCGCTGGGTACACCGTGGGGCTTCCATTAACGATTGCGCAAGTATGCAGGGACCATCGGCCCGACTCGACCGATGGCGGCATCGGGCCGGGACGCCGCGGCGACCGGCCACGACCAGTGTGTCTGGTCGCGCCGGGCCCTTCCGTCAGTATACTTACAGTCTGCGACGATTTGAATGCCGGCGTTGGGGGCCGGTTCACCCGCCGCGCGGGCCGCTCCCTGGGCAGCGGGCTAGGCTGGGCACGGCTTGGCGGTTGGGCTCAGGTGAAGATCTTGTTGATCTTGTCGGAGAGGGTCTTGGCGTCGAAGGGTTTGATGATGTAGTTGTTCACACCCGCCTGGGCCGCCTTGATGATGTTCTCCTGCATGGCTTCGGCGGTGACCATCAGCACGGGAATGTGCTTCTTGTCCTCGCTGGCGCGGATGGCCTTCAGCAGGTCCAAGCCGGACATCTGCGGCATGTTCCAGTCCGTGATGACAAAGTCGACCTTTTCCGTCTCCAGGATCTGCAGCGCCTTGGTGCCGTCCTCCGCCTCCAGGATGTTCTCGTAACCGAGCTGGCGCAGGACATTGGTGATGATCCGCCGCATCGTGGCGAAGTCATCCACGACGAGGACGTGCATCTTGGTGTCTGCCGGCATGGTGTCTCCTCTCTCTGGGACCGACGCGGTCGGCCCGTGACATCGCTCAAAAGCTCAAAAGCCCAGTTCGGCCAGCATGGAATCCACCTTGTCCTGCGACAGGCGGTTGTGTGCGTCCGGGCCCGATTGGATGGTGCTGTCGTGCGAATTGGTCGGGACTCCGACCGTCGGTTCTCCATGGTCCTTGGAAATCACCTGAATCAACTGATATTGCAAGCCTTCAATGAAGGCAATGACCTTCTTGAGTGTCTGGCCGGTCAAGTCCTGATAGCTCTGGTTGGCGAACAGGGTCATGTATAGGTGGTAGGCTTCCTCCAGGTGTTCGGCGAAGCCGGTCAGGCGCTCCATGACCTCCTGCTCCAGCAGTCCGCGCACTTCTTCCAGTTCCGCCGCGGCTTCCGGTGCTTCCCGAGTCAGCGCACCCAGTTCCCCGTCGCACTCCGCGAGCGCGAGCTGGGCGGCCTCCAGCATCGTCCGCGCGTCACGGACGTATGCGGTGAGAATCTCGAGCAGATCCAGGTTGCGGTTGGTGCCATCCTCCAGTTCCGCGATGACGGAGCCCAGCTTGTCCACCGCATCGGGGATCTCCTCGCTCACGTTGGAGAGCGAGTCGATGGGCACGCTGCGGGAAATCTCGTTCAGCGAGTCGTAGATGCTGCGCACGAGCCGGCCGATCTGCTCGGTCAGCTCGTGGTTTTCGCGGGAGGTGCTGACCATGTTGAGATGGTTCAGCACCAGGTCCGCATCGGCCCAGTCCTGCCGCACAATGGCTTTGAACAGGGCCGCGATCGGGTACAGCAGGCGTTGCGTGCGGCCCCCACCCAGCGTCGGTGCGCCCTGGGCCAGCGTGAACACGTGGGCCGCCAGGTTCTCCAGTGGTGCCTGCAGCTCACGCAACTGCCGGGTCAGCGTGCCGATGCCGTTGCTGTCGCCGTCGTGATCGGGCAGACGCGGGGCCTCGCTGCGCAGGTGAAACACCAGCTCGCTGGTGCGAAGACGGTTCACCACATAGTCCAGCAGCGCCCCGGCCGCGCTCACGGCATCGAAGGGCCCGGTCTCATCCCGGGCCAGCTCGCGGTGGCGGGCCAGGAGGGATTGGGCCTCTGCGTCGGGCGCGTCGTCGTCCCAAATGTGCTCCTGCAGGGTGCGGTACTGCTGGCACAGCGTGCGCAGACCGGACAGAGACGCAAGCAGCTCCTCACGCGGCAGCACACGAAGCAGGTCGGCCTCCCGGGCGCTTGCCTCCGGTGTCTCGGCCTCGGGCGGCCCTGCACCGGGCTCGCCGGCGGGCCGTGACGGGTCGGCAACGCTCGGCATGTCGGTGGGCTCCACGGATCTCCTTGGTCTGGTGGCTGCCAGGCTGCAGCCAGTATATTCGCAGTTCGCTACCGAGACGCCAACCTATGCTGCGCCAAACGAGGCAGTCGTTGCGCCGGGTTCAAGGTGATAAACGCACGGACGCCTTCGGAGTTTCCGCGATCGGGAGCATCCCGTGCAACGGGGCATGGCCATGCCGGCTGCGCGGCCCGGCAGCGGACGAACAGCGCCTTCCCCGCCCCGGACGATTCATGGTAGGACAGATCAGACCTGACGTCTGCAACGCCGCCCGCGCAGGGCGCCAAACCGTCCCCCCGTACGACCGGAAGGCCCATGCTGATCGAATCGGTGCACGCCCGCGAAATTCTGGATTCCCGCGGCAATCCAACGGTGGAAGTGGAAGTTGTGCTGGAGGATGGCACGCAGGGCCGCGCCGCGGTGCCCTCGGGCGCCTCCACCGGCGTGCACGAGGCCGTGGAACTGCGCGACGGAGACAAGGCCCGCTACGGCGGCAAGGGTGTGCTCAAGGCCGTGCAGGCGGTCAACGAGACCATCGCTCCGGAGTTGGAGGGCCAGCCGGCCGTGGAGCAGCTGGAGCTGGACGGCGCGCTGGTGGCGATGGACGGCACGCCCAACAAGGCCCGCCTGGGCGCCAATGCCATTCTGGGCGTCTCCCTGGCCGTGGCGCGGGCCGCGGCCTCGTATTACGGCATGCCGCTGTTTCGCTACGTAGGCGGGGTCTATGCGCGCACGCTGCCCGTGCCGATGATGAACATCCTCAACGGCGGCAAGCACGCGGACAACAACGTGGACATCCAGGAGTTCATGGTGGTGCCGCTGGGGGCGGAGACGTTTCACGAGGCGTTGCGCATGGGGGTGGAGACCTTCCAGGCGCTGCGCAAGGTGCTCTCCGGCAAGGGCCTGAACACCAATGTGGGCGACGAAGGTGGATTTGCTCCCAGCCTGGGCTCGAACACCGAGGCGCTGGAGCTGATCATGCAGGCCATCGAGGCCACGGGCCGCCGCCCCGGCGAAGACGTGGCCATCGCGCTCGACCCGGCCGCCAGCGAGTTCTATCACGACGGGGTCTACGTGCTGGAGGCCGAGGGCGGCGCCAAGAAGAGTGCCGAGGAAATGATCGCCCTGTATGAAGGGCTGCTGGGCCGCTTCCCCATAGTGAGCCTTGAGGACGGGCTGGCCGAGGACGACTGGGACGGTTGGCAGAAGCTCACGGAAAAGCTCGGTAGCCGCCTGCAACTGGTGGGCGACGACATCTTCGTCACCAACACGGAACGCCTGCGCGATGGCATCTCGCGGGGTGTGGCCAATTCGATCCTCATCAAGGTCAACCAGATCGGTACCCTCTCGGAGACCCTGGCGGCTGTGGAACTGGCCGCGCACGCAGGCTACTCCAGCGTCATCTCGCACCGCTCCGGGGAGACCGAGGACAGCGTGATCGCGGACGTCGCTGTGGCCACCAACGCTGGGCAGATCAAGACCGGCTCGGCCAGCCGCAGCGATCGCATGGCCAAGTACAATCAGTTGCTGCGCATTGAGGAGCACCTGGGCGAGCAGGCGACCTTCCCGGGCCGGCGGGCCTTCGCCCATCTGCGCTAATCCCTCACGGAGGAGGGTATGAGCGATCCGATCACGCCGCGCCATCCCGGCGGGCCCACGCGGCCCGGCGGCCTGTGGCAGCGCTGGCAGGCTTGGCTGGCCGACCCGGAGGCGGTAGCGACCGGGCAGCTCCCGCGCTTCTTCCTGCTGTTTCTGCTGTTGTTCGGTCTGGGGATGATCCTGATTTCGCTAATCGGCGACCAGGGCCTGATCGCGTACTACAGCCTGCGACGCGACGCGGAGGCGATGCGTACCAACGTGGCCCGGCTGGAGGAGCGCCGCGTGGAGCTGACCCAGGAGATTCACGCCCTCCACAGCGACCCGGCCTACATCGCCTACCTGGCCCGCAAACGCCTGGGACTGGTGAAGTCCGGCGAGACGGTGCTGCAGTTGCCCCCCAAGAACGACTCGCCATGACGCGGTCACGGCGCACACGGTGGACGCACCTCGCCGCGTTGCCGCTCGCCCTGCTGATGGCGGCCCTGCTGGCCGCACCGGCGACTGCGCGCGAACGCGCTCAGCCCTTCCCGCCGGACGTGGGGCGGTCCAACCCCATGCGCGCGCCGGGGCTGCTTTCCGGGCCGCAGGTGCCGCTGGGCACCGGCCTGCACACGGGCTATCACGCGTTCCTGACCCTCCCGGTGCGCAGCACGCCCCAGCCGCTCTTCCTGGGGCTGCTGGAGTTCTACCGCGTAGCCGTGAGCCCGGTGAACGGCAGCGACGCCGACTTGGCACCCGTCCCATCGCTGTACGCGGTGCAGGCCATCAAGACCCACGGCGTGCTGCTGGGCAGCGTGTTGACCACAGCGCGCCTGATCGATGAGCCCAGCGTGATCCCGGTGGCCCCGCACTTTCGCGAGGACGGGCGCGAGTTCTTCTACGATCCGATGGCCTGGAACACCTACTGGCTGCCGGCTTGGCTGCGCGATCCCTGAGCGCCTCGCCGCGTCCCCCATCCTCACGCCTGCACCAGGCCGCCCGCGTATACCAAGGCCTGGCCGGTCATGCCGTCGGTCTCGGCGGAGGCCAGGAACACGGCCACGCCGGCGATCTCCTCCGGTTCCTGCATGCGGCCTATGGGCACGTTGCGCAGCATGGTCTGCCGCACACGCTCCGCGTCGACTTGGCCCGTGTGCCCGCCCACGCCGGACAGCACCCCGTCGAACATCTCCGTGTTGACGTAGCCCGGGCAGATCGCATTGACCGTGATGCCGTACTCGGCCACCTCCAGCGCTGCGGAGCGAGTGAGGCCGATTACGGCGTGCTTGGAGGCCGCGTAGGCGCTCACCTGCTTGTTGCCGCGGCGCCCGGCGATGGAACTGAGGTTCACGATCTTGCCGTAGCCGCGCGGGATCATGCGCTTCAGCGCCGCCTGGCAGCACAGCATGGTGCCCGTCACGTTCACCGCCATCACGCGCTCCCACTCCGCCAGCGGATAATCCACCAGTGGCCCGGCGTGGAAGACGCCGGCGCAGTTGACGAGAATGTCCACGTGCCCCAGCGCCTGCTCGGCCGTAGCCATGGCGGCGTCCACCTGTGCGGGGTCGGTCACGTCCACCTCGCGCGTGTGGGCCTCCCCGCCCGCGGCGCGCACGGCCTCCGCCACGGCGCCGATGCCGTCCGCGCGACGATCCCACAGGTGCAGCCGTGCGCCCTCGCGGGCGAAGGCGCGGGCGGTGGCCGCGCCGATGCCCTGGTTGGCGCCGGTAATGATGGCGGTGCGGTCGTGCAGGCGCGGCGGACGATCCATGGCGGTGCTCCTTCGGCAGGGATGAACGGGCGACCCCGGCGCGCGCCTTGACGACGCGCACTGGCCGGGCCTTGGCGGTTGCAGCCAGCCATGCCACGGGCGGGGCCTGGCCCGCAAGCAGGGAAGGCCGTTACCGAATTTGGATGGAGGACGGGGGCGGCGGTGAGTGTGGTTCAAGGCAGCTATGCCGCCCAGAACCGGTGCCGCGTACCCGTCTGCGGCCGGGCGGCGTCAGGCTGTGCTTTGAAAAGCCTTTCGGCCCTAGGGGCTTTGCCCCCCATACTCCACCAGAGAGTGGGGTTCCCTGTACCCTGCTTGCGGGCGAAAACCTTGCCGGTCTGGGTGTCGGTTCGTATCGGGGGTGCGGGGGCCCTCGGCCCCCGCATTTGAATTCTTGTCTTTCTTAAGCGGCTCCACCGCTTGAAGCCCCCCTCCCAGACAAAGCCTAGTCCTGGTAGCGGGGATCGCGCTTGGTGAGGAAGGCGGCGATACCCTCCTGTCCGTCGGGCGCGAGGGTATTGTCCACGATGGCCTGGGTTCCGATGCGGTAGGCCTCGGCCATCTCCTGCCCCTGCTGGCGATAGTACGCCGCCTTGCCCAGCCGCACGGCGTAGGGGCTGCGCGCGGCGATGCGCCCGGCCAGATCGCGCGCGGCCTCGGCCAGCGTCTCGTGGGGCACCACGTGGTTCACCAAGCCCGCGCGTTCGGCCTCCTGGGCGTCGATGAGGTCGCCGGTGAGTAGCAGCTCCAGCGCCTTCTTGTGCGGCACCACGCGGGAGAGCGGCACCATGGGCGTGGAGCAGAACAGCCCGGCCTTGATGCCCGTCGTGCCGAAGCGGGCCTGCTCGGAGGCCACGGCCAGATCGCAGCTTGCGACGAGCTGGCACCCCGCGGCGGCCGCCACGCCCTGCACCTGGGCGATCACCGGCTTGGGATGCAGGCGCACGGTCTCCATGACCTCCGTGCATAGGGCGAACAGGCTTTCCACGTCCGTCCGGGGCACCTCGGCCAACTCGCGCAGGTCGTGCCCGGCAGAAAAGGCTTTGCCCTGGCCGGCCAGCACGATCACGCGCACGGCCCGCTCCTCGCGCCAGGCGGCCAGTTGGGCGCCCAGCGCGGTGAGCATCGCGCGCGTAAGCACGTTGAGCTGGGCGGGGCGGTTGAACGTGATCGTTCCGATGCCGCCCTCGATCGCGGTCAGTAGCAGGGGCGCTTCGGCGGCCGCGGAGGCCGGCTGCGAGTGGACGTCCGTCATGGCGCGGCTCGATGGGCAGAGGGTGGAAGGTTGGTGCGCTGGGCGCCCGCGGGTCTCAGCGCCGCCAGCGCAGGTAGGCCCGGAACAGGCGCTGCAGCCGGGGAGTGAATGCAGCCTTGCGGGATTCGTCGCCCGCGCGGCGGAACACCTCGGCCAGCGTGGGATAGATATGCACCATGGCCGCCAGATCGCGCAGGCGCAGCCGGGCATGCATGGCCAACACCAGCTCGTGCAGCAGTTCCCCGGCGTGGGGCCCCACCAGGGTCGCGCCAAGAATATCATCGCGCCCAGGGGGGGTCAAAACCTTGAGAAAACCCTCGGTCTCGCCATCGCACACGGCGCGGTCCAGCTCGGCCAGGGGGAATTTGAGAGTGCGCACGGGGGTGCCCCGTGTCCGGGCGTCGTCCTCGTTCAGGCCCACGCGGGCCACCTCCGGGTCGGTGAAGGTAGCCCAGGGCACTACGCGGTAGTTTATGCGCGTCTTGATCGGCAACAGCGCGTTTTGGATCACCACGCGCGCCTGCTGATTGGCCATGTGCGTGAACTGGTAGGGCCCCACGCAATCGCCGCAAGCAAAGATGGAGCGCACGGAGGTACGCAGGCGCTCGTCGACACGGATGCGCCCGTGATCGGTGACCACGCCCACTTCTTCCAGGCCCAGGCCCTCCAGCGGCGCTCGGCGTCCGACGGCCACCAGGATCTCGTCCACCTCAATGGCCTCCTCCGGCGCCTCGGACTGGCCGCTGGGCCGGCACACGACGTGCTTGCCGGCCGCCCCGCGCTCTACGCGCACCGCCTGCATGCCCGTGCGCAGGGCCACGCCGTCGGCAGTGAGGGCCCGCGCCACCACTTCGGCCGCGTCCGCATCCTCACGCGGCAGGATGCGCGGAAGCATCTCCACCACGGTCACCTGTGAGCCCAGCCGCGCGAAGGCTTGGCTCAGCTCGATCCCAATCGGTCCGCCGCCCAGCACGCACAGGCGGCGTGGCTGCTCCGGGTGCGTAAACACCGTCTCGTTGGTCAGATAACCCACCTCCGCCAGACCCGGCACAGGCGGCACCAGGGGCCCGCTGCCCGTGGCCAGCACGAGCGCCCTGCCCTCCAGCGTTCGGGTGCCGCCCGCATTGAGCTGTACCTCCACTCGGTGGGGGGACACCAGGCGTCCGCTCCCTTGCACCACGTCCACACCCAGCTCCGTGAAGCGCTCCACGGAATCGTGGGGTGCAATGGTGGCGATTACGGATTGCACCCGCGCCACCACCTCCGGCCAGCTCACAGCGGGCGAGGCAGTCGCCACGCCAAAGCCGGGCCGGCGGGGCTGCACGGCGGCGCGAGCGCTGCGCAGCAGGGCCTTGGAGGGCACGCAGCCGAAGTTCAGGCAGTCGCCGCCCATGGGGCCGCGCTCTACCAGAGCTACGCGGGCGCCCAGGCCGGCCGCACCGGCCGCGACGACGAGGCCGGCCGAGCCGGCCCCGATGATGACCAGGTTGTAGCGTTCCATGCGGCGGCTCCGCTCCGTTGAGGGGGGATGCTACCGGCCCATGCGGGGCAGACCGGCTCCGCCATTGAAGCGCGGATGCGGCAAGTGCGACGTAATCGTGCTCACGGAGCCGGGTGGGGCGGGTCGGCATGGGCCTCACCAGGGCCCCTTCCTGCCCCGCGCTGTGTCTGGTCTCCAAAAAAAGCGCCGCTCCCGTGCGCTTTGCGCAAGAAATGCCTGAATTTTGCTTGGAGGCTCAATAGCGCCGTTGCGCGAAGCTGTACAGGCTGCAGGAAAACGCGAGGGACCGCGTTCGAAGCGAACTCCACGGCCGGCATGGACGGTTCCCGGCACGCCTTCCCTCGCCCGTACGAATCCGGCCAGTCAGGCAAGGCATATGGATATTGCGACGCTACTGGGGTTGATCCTGGCGTTTCTCCTCATGTTCATGGGGATGACGTTCGACATCAACACCTTCAGCTTCCATTTCAACAACGTCCCGTACTTCATCGACCCGCCTTCGATCATGATCGTGTTCGGGGGCACGTTCGCTTCGGTGCTGGCATCGTTCCCGCTGGGCAAGGTGCTGCGGATCGGGCGCGTCGTGATGCGGGCGTTCCGGCAAGCGCCGGAGGAGTTGATCGAGACGCTGACGCTGATCATCGACGTGTCCAAGATCGCGCGCAAGAACATCCTGGCCATCGAGGATGCTCTGCCCAGCATCGATAACCTGTACCTGCGCAACGGGCTGCGGTTGGTGGTGGACCGGGTGGACCGCGAGCTGATCATCGACATCCTGCAGTCGGAGATGCGCTACCTGGATCAGCGGCAGGATGAGGACATCGGCATGCTCAAGACGGCGGCCTCCTTCGCGCCCGCATACGGCATGCTGGGGACCCTGATGGGTCTGATCATCCTGCTGCAGAACCTGCAGGATCCGTCCGCGATCGGCCCGGCCATGGCGGTGGCCATCATCACGACGTTCTATGGTTCCACCCTGGCCAACGTCTGCTTTACGCCCTGGGCCAACAAGCTGACCGCCAAGAAGTCCGGGGACAAGGTGCTGCGGGAGATGATCCGCGACGGCGTGCTGTTCATCGAGAAAGGCGAGCGGCCCGAATTCATCGAGCAGGACCTGATGAACTACCTGCCGCCGGAAATGAAGCAGATGTACGAGGAAATGAAATTTGAATCTGCTCGTGGAGAGGCCTGATGCCTGTCTTCGAGGAAGAACATGAGTGCGAAGAGTTCACCGATTTCTGGATCTTCACTTACGGGGATTTGGTGACGCTGCTGCTTGTGTTCTTCATCATGCTCTTTTCCTTCTGCAAGACGGACGTGAGCAAGTTCAAGTCCGTGGCGGAGAGCTTCAAGCCGGTGCCGCCGGGCTCGCCGTTCTTCTTCGAGGGGCGCGAGTCCGTCCTGCAGTCGCTCGCACAGCAGATTCAGACCAGCGAGTTGGGCCAGGAGGCGTTCATCACGGTGGACCGGCGCGGTGTGGTGGTATCATTCAAAGATACGGCGCTGTTTCCTCCGGGGTCGTCGGACCTGACGCCGCAGGCACAAAAATCGTTGCACACGTTCTCAGCCTATTTGTTCGGGCTGCCCAATGACATCATTATCGAGGGTCATACAGACGACACACCCATCCGCACTCCGCGCTACCCCTCGAACTGGGAGCTTTCTGCCGCGAGGGCCAGCGCGGTGGCGCGTTTCCTGGAGAGCCAGGGTGTGAAGGGCAAGCGCATGGAGGTGGTGGGTTACGGACAGTACCGGCCACGCTTCCGCAACGACACGGCGGAGAAGCGGGCGCTCAACCGGCGCATCGACGTGGTGATCAAGCCGCAGTGAGGCGCCGGTAGACCAGCAAGAAGCCCTCCGGTTGGTCCTCCAGGCAGTAGGGGTGTACGCCGGGCGTGGGCTCGTAGGCGGCCAGCACCGCCGGCAATATCTGGGCGGCCTCGGCAGCCCAGCGGCGGCCCTTCATGGCCCATACCTCACCGGCGGGACGCAGCAGCGCCACGCCCAGCGCCAGCAGGCCGCCAAGCGGCCCGAAGGCGCGGGCCACCAGGGCATCGAACGGCACGAAGTCGGGTCGCCCGGCCAGTCGGTGCACGTCCTGGCGGAGGCAGTGAAAATTTGGGAGGTCCAGTTGGCGAGCCGCCTCCTGCAGAAAGGTGGCCTTCTTGGCCACGGTTTCGGCCGCCGTGACGTCCACGTCGGGGCGCAGGATCGCCAGCACGATCCCGGGCAGGCCTGCCCCGGAGCCCACGTCCAGCCAGCGCCGCAGGGCGGGGTTCGGAGGCACGCTCGCCAGCATGAGGCAGTCCAGCACGTGCCGCTGCCAGAGCTCGGCGGAGTCCTGAGTGCCGACGAGGTTGATGCGCCGGTTCCAGTGTTGCAGCAGCGCCGCGTATCGCACCAGGCGCTCGCGCTGCAGGGCATCCAGTTCGATGCCGCGCGCCTCCAGTTCCGGCGCGATGAGGACCAGGCCGGGATCAGTCATGGGCAGATGCCTCGTGCTGGCGAAAGGGCCTTGTGCAGTGGCCGGAAGCACCCGCGAAGCGTGGACAGATGCGGATTGCTGGCGGCTCCAGTGACGGAAAACACTTTATTGCGTAGGCCGATTGGGGCAGAATTTGGCATGAATTTACCATGGCTGGCCCTTGAGGCGGAATTCAACGTCTAACGTCAAGCGACCCTTGCCTGCCGCGCGGGCGGCCACGGACCCACGGAGTAACCCATGGCGACGGAACACCGGGCATCCGGTACCGAATCTGACGATCTGAATCTGGACGTCAACCTGGATGACTTCTCGCTGGATGACGACCAGCTCTTCGCCGATCTGGACAATGAGGTGCGCCTGGATGCGGAGCCGGATGCGGGAGGCGACCTGGATCTGGGCGGTGACCTTGGCCTCGACCTGGGGGATGAGGGCGATATCGGCGCGGGGGTGGCATCCGGCAGCGATGCGGACGACCTGGGCCTGGGCGGCCTGAGCGGTGACCTGGACCTGGATTTGGGCGGCGATCCGGTCGGTGGGGGAGGCGCGGACGAGCTGGATTTGGGCGGTGACTTGGACCTTGACCTGGGGGCTGAGGGCGATGCTGGTTCGGGCACGGCATCCGGTGGCGATACGGACGACCTGGGCCTGGGCGACCTGAGCGGCGACTTAGATTTCGACCTGGGGGATGAGGGCGACACGGGTGCAGGCGCGGCATCCGGTGGTGACACGGATGACCTGGGTTTGGGCGACTTGGGTGGTGACGTGGACCTGGATTTGGGCAGCGAGTCGGCCGGCGGGGGAGGCGCGGACGAGCTGGATTTGGGTGGTGACCTGGACCTCGACCTGGGGGACGAGGGCGATGCGGACGACCTGGGCCTAAGTGACGACTTGAACCTGGATCTGGGCGGCGAGCAGGCGAGCGCCGAAGATCTCGACTTGGGTGGCGAAATCGGGGACGACCTGGACCTCGACCTCGGTGCCGCCGCGGAAGGGGCCACGACCGAAGGGGTGAGCGACCTGGAGATGGATGACGGGGCGGCCGAAGCTGGCGCCGACGAGCTCGACCTGGGTGGCGACCTGGACTTCGACCTTGACGACGAAACGGGGGCCGAGATCGAACTGGAAGTGGGCGATACGAGCGGTCTGGAAGCGGAAAGCGATGTCTCGGCGAAGATCGCCGAAGCCGACCTGGAATTGCCGGACGACGTGGATCTCACGTTCGACGCGGATGAAGAAACGGACGCGGGTGTCGCGGACACGATCGGCCTGGAAGGTGACGAGGCCGAAGGAGAAATGCTCTCACTTGAGCCGGGGGACCTGGACCTGGACGCGGGCGACACCGACTTCGAGGCCATGCCGGACGTGGATCTGGATGCGGTGAATCTGGAGGAGGTCGGTCTGGGTGACGTGGGTACGGCGGTCACGGCGGAGGAAGCTGATGCGCTGGGGCCGTTCGAGGGTGACGTAGAGGTGGATGAAGGCGAACTGGTGGGGATGCGCGAGATGGAGCCGCCGGACCTGGGCATGCCCGATCCGTTCCGGGAGAGTGAGGTGGCTGGCGGCCTGACCGCCACCGCGCTGGGTGCGTCACGCTGGGAGGACGACTTCGAGGCCGCGCCGGACGTGCACCTGGGCGAGGAGGGGGTGGTCGAGCTGAACCTCGACGACCTGGACCGCGGTGTCTCCTCGGGAGGGAAGGCGCCGCGACGCGTGGGCGAGCCGATGGAGCTTCCGCCGGACGTGGAGGAGGACGGCGGTGCGCTGGCCGTGGCTGGGGCGATACCCAGCGACGTGCTACTCTCCATCCCGCGCAAGGTAAACGTGGAGATGGGCTCCGTGACGCTGAACGGGCGCGACCTGATGCGACTGGCCTATGGCAGCGTCGTGCAGCTTAGCCAGACGGTGGGCGACCCAGTGGAATTGGTGCTGGAGGGGCGCACGATTGCCCAGGGTGAGATCGTGCTGATCAACGGGCGCAACCTGGGGGTGCGCATCCTTTCGTTGCGCAAGTAGGCGCTCATTTCGAACGCCAGAGGTTGGCCGTGCATATCGCTCCCTACGAGTACATCAATGCCGAGCGCCTGCGGTTTGGGCGCTATCCGGTGCTGGATACGATTCTCTATCGTTGGGCGCGGCGCATCGAGGAGACGCTGTTCGAGCAGGCGGGGGTGGAGGTGTACGCGGGGGCGTCGGTCTTCGAGGAGATGAAATTCTCCACGTTCTACGCGACACTGAGGCGGCCGCGGCCCATCTATTTCGTCACGATGGAACCTCTGCCGGGGATGGGCCTGTTCGTGGCGGACAACCGCTTTTCGGCCTTCTGCCTGCGGCGTGCATCAGGGCCGGCCGACGAGGCGGGCGAGGTGAAGCTGACGCCAGCCAATCAGGCGCGTCTGCAGGGCGTGGTGCAGGCCCTGCTGGCGGACTTCGCACAGTGTTGGCAGGACGTGGAGCCGGTGAGCCCTCACCTGCGCAAGATCACGACGTACCCGTTTCGCGCGCGCATCCTCAATCCGTACGAGAACTGCCTGGTGGCGCAGATCCACCTGGCCGGGCACAACATCTCATCGCGCCTCACATGGTGCCTGCCGCGTCCCATGCTGGAGGCCCTATTGCCGCGTCTGCGGGAAAGCACGGTGATTCCGCCCGTGCTGAGCGAGGGCCAGGAACCGGAGCAGCCAAGCGAGGCCACCGTGCTGCACTGGCTGAACTACGGCGTGCAAGTGCGCGTGGGGCAGGTCAGCGTGGCCGATGCGGCCGAACAGCTGGCCGTGGGTGCGGTGGTGCCGCTGCGGGTGGAGCCGGGCAGCCGAGCCGTGGTGGAGGTGGAGGGCACTGCCGTGCTGCGGGCCTCGGTGGGCGAGGTGGAGGGGCACTACGCCTTCAAGGTGGAGGGCGTCTACGAGCCGCCCTCGCGCAGCGCCGTGGCCGATCCGGCGCGCTTCCAGCCTCTCCGCTGGCCTGCTGCCCCCGCAGAATAGATCGAGGTATCAGGCGCAGAGTCCTCTCATTTGGACATTCATCCCCGCTTTGCCCAAATTTCTCGTTCCTACCCCACATTTCCCTCTTGACGACTGCAGGCCGAGCGGCTAAAAGTATTGGTCTACCCTACGAGCAACGCGCAGTTGCCTGCAGGGCAGACGGAAGCAGTTGAGGTAGGCAAGGGAAGTGGCCCGGCCCGGGCGCGCGAGTGATGGATTTGAGACGCGCGATGGGGCGACGGAGGCGCTGGATCTTTGACAAGAGAAGTCGGCAAGCTTTGAGTTGGGC
>DATFMP010000057.1:0-111467 GCA_035266845.1 bacterium | reverse complement strand
ACGGCCTCGCCGCCCCGGAACACGGGCACCAGCAGTGGCTCGCGCTGCACGGCCGCGCGCAGGGACTTGGTCTTGGTGTTGTCGTTGGGATCGGTGATGCGCGGGACGGCCTGGGGGTCTTCGCTCTCGTCCACGATGGCGTCCGCGATGAACGTGCCGCTCGCGTCGGAGCAGCGGTAGACCTGCAGCAGCCCCGGGATGCTGATCTTGGACTTGGTCTCGGAGAGCTTGAGTTTGTAGGCCCACGCTTCCCGGCCCGGCGGGCGCACGGCGGTAAGCTTGTACACGCCGCCCAGCGCCGGGTCGTCATAGCCGGTGACCAGCCGCGTGCCCACACCCCAGGAGCCGATGCGGGCGCCCTGGTCCTTGAGGCTGCGGATGAGGTACTCGTCCAGGTCGCTGCTGGCCATCACCACGGCATTCTGTAGGCCGGCTTCGTCCAGCATGTGCCGGGCCTGGATGGAGAGGTAGGCCAGGTCGCCGCTGTCCAGGCGGATGCCCACCATCTCGTGCCCCTGCTCGCGCAGGCGCAGGCCCACCTCGATGGCGTGCTCCACACCGCGCTTGGTGTTGTACGTATCCACCAGGAACACGCAGTTGTTGGGCATGTTGCGCGCGAAGGCCTCGAAGGACTCCTTCTCGCTGTCGAAGGACATCACCCAGCTATGGGCGAAGGTGCCCAGCACGCGGATGCCCAGCACCTTGCCCGCCAGCACGTTGGACGTGCCCGCGCATCCCCCGATGTACGCCGCGCGGCTGGCGGAAAAGCCGCCGTCCAGCCCCTGGGCGCGCCGCAGGCCGAAGTCCACCACGGGGTCGCCCTGGGCCGCGTAGACGCAGCGGGCGGCCTTGGTGGCGATCAGGCTCTGGAAGTTGACGATGGTGAGCAGCAGGGTCTCCACCACCTGCGCCTGCAGGATGGGCCCCCGCACGCGGATCAGCGGCTCGTTGGGGAAGACCACCGTGCCCTCCGGCACGGCGTGCACGTCGCAGGAAAAGCGGAATTCCGCCAGGTACTCCAGGAACTTGGGATCGAAGAGCGGCTGGCCCTCCCGGTCCGGCAGCGTGCCCAGGTATTCCAGATCGCTCGGGGAGAAGCGGAAATCGCGCAGGGCCGCCACCACGTCCGCCAACCCCGCCCACACCGCGAAGCCGCCCTGGAAGGGGTTGGTGCGGTAGAACATATGAAACTCGGCCTGCGTCTCGGTGACCTCGTTCTTCCAGTAGCCCTGTGCCATGGACAGCTCGTAGAGGTCCGTGGACAGCGCCAGCGACGGGTCATCCCGTAGGGCCTGGGCGAGCATCAGGTGCGCTCCGCATGAGGGCTGGAGGTCGGCAGGGGCCATCCGGCGTGCAGGTGCGGCCCCCCGGCCCGCCGCGCTCCCGCTGTGGCGCGGACCGATGGCGCGTGACGCCCCTCTTTTGTTGGCTCCAATCTATCACGCGCCCCGCGAGCCTGCCAATTGCAGGGGCGCGGCGGCCATGTGCATGCCGGTGGCGTTGCGCCGCCTTACCCATGCCGGTGATCGGTGCTAAAATCGGCAGACCACGAGCCGGCGTTACGCTGCCGCGACCGCCGCCCCCGACCCTCTACCCAGCAAAGGTTTCCCATGGCGTCTTTTTCCACCGCCGAACGGCCGGGCCCGGAACTGTACAAGTACCTGATCGGCACGGTTGTGCCGCGGCCCATCGCATTCGTCTCCACGCGCTCGCGCGAGGGGCACGCGAACCTGTCGCCGTTCTCGTTCTTCAATGCCATCACGGGCAATCCGCCCATCCTGGCGTTTTCCGTGGGCGACCGCGGACTGGAGATGAAGGACACCTCGCGCAACATCAGCGAGCACCCGGAGTTCATCGTGCACATCGTAAGCGAGCACATCGCCGAGGAGATGAACCAGACCTGCGGGGACTTTGGGGCGGACATCAGCGAGTTCGCGGAGGCGGGCCTGACGCCCGTGCCCGGCACCGCGGTGGACGTGCCCCGCGTGGCCGAGGCGATGGTGGCCTTCGAGTGCAAGCTGCTGCATCACCTGCGGCTGGGCCGCGAGGGCGCCCACACCAGCCACATCATCGGCGAGGTGGTGCACTGGCATCTGGACGACCGCATCATCGACCCCGCCGCGCGCAGCCCGATCCTGGTGGACGTGCTGCGGCCCGTCGGGCGCATGGGGGCCGTGGAGTATTGCCGCACGGCGGACCGCTTCACCATGGAGCGCCCCGTGATCGGCGCGGACGACCCGCGCTCCATCCCCGCCCGCAAGGCCGCCCTGGCCGCCGAGAACGAACCCCTTGCCGGCAAATAGCCCGCCGGGCTACGAACCGGGGCGCTACGGCCCGGGCAGCCACGGGCTGGCCGGGCTGGGCGCGAGCAGGGCCAGGAGGCCCAGCGCCAGCAGCCCCCACAGCAGCAGGGCCGCCATCAGCGGCGCCATGCGGCGCAGCGCCCAGCCCTCGGCACCGGGCTTTTGCGTCATCACCGCCGCGAACACCAGGCGGGCGGGTGAAAAGGCCGTGAAAGCGGCGGCCAGCACGTTGAACAGGCCCAGCACCCAGGGCGCCGCCGCCCCGGGCCCGCCGCCCAGGTGCAGCACCAACTCCACGAACAGCGCATTGGCGCCGGCCACGCTGCCGGTGAGGAAGCCACCCAGGGCCGCCAACGGCGCCACGCTGCCCACGGACAGTGCGGAGGGCAGGGCCGCGCCGGCGGCCCCCAGCGCGCCGGTCAGCCCCGAATCCGCCATCACGCGGGCGATGAGCACCAGCACCGCCACGGCGCGGGCCACCGGCCACCACTGACGCAACGTTGCACCCAGAGCGGCGCGCACCCAGCCCGGCGCCGCGGCGGGGTCACGTGGCGCGGCGAGGCCCGCGGCCAGCGCCGCCAGCAGCAGGCTCGCGCCGGGATTGTAGAGCAGGGGTAGGGCGAAGGTGCTACCCGGCAGGCGCAGCACGGCGTGGGTCACCAGCCAAGCGCGCAGGGGGGCCGCGAGGCGCGTGACCAGCAGCAGCGCAACCAGCACGGCCACGGGCAGCACCGCTCGCAGCACGGCACGGCCTGCGGGGCGAGGCGCGGAGCGCGCGGCGTCCAGGCCCGCCCCGCTGAGCCAGAGCCAGCCCGCCAGCAGGCCCGCCCCCGCGATGCCGCCCAGCTCCGGGCTGCTCCAGCGGTTGGCACACCAGACGCCCGCGCCAAAGACGGCCACGGCCAGCGCGCTGCGGCCCAGCACGGCCGGCGTGGGCCGCAGCCCGGCCAGCCGCAGCGCCATCAGCCAGAAGACCGCCAGCGCGGGGAGGTTGAATAGGGCCGCTGCGCTGCCCACCTGGGCCAGCGGCAGGTGCACCATCGCTGCGCCCAGGGCCATGCCGATGGCCAGGGCGCCCCAGGGCACGGCGAGCTGGCTGATCAGGGAGAGCAGCAGGGTCTGCCCCGGCGCGTAGCCCAGGCCCAGCAGCATGGGCACCACAGCTACCACGCCCAGCCCGAAGCCCATGGTGGACTCGAACAGGGGCCCGAACACGAGCAGCACCCACAGCAGGCGCTCCAGCGGGGTGCGGCCCAGCGCCTGCAGGCCCTGCAGCAGGGGCTGCAGGGCCCCGCCCTGGGACAGCAGTTGGTAGAGCAGCAGGCCGAAGAAGAGCGTGTAGACGACCGTGGCGGTGAGCACGACGGTATCCGCCGCGGCGTGACCCCACAGCGCGGGCAGCACGGCCGGCGGGGCGCGCAGGGCCGTTACGGCGGCCAGCACGGCCAGGGCCAGCAGCGCGGCGCGGAAGGTGGGCAGCTCGAAGGCTGCCATAGCCAGCACCAGCACCGCCAGGGGTGCCAGTGCCAGCAGCGCCTCGCCCATCATGGCGCTCCCCGCACGGCTCGCTCGGTCACCTCTTGCCGATCCCCCCGCACGGGCGGTTAGTCTCCGCCCTTGGCACGGCGGATGGAGCGCGAGTCCACGCTTGCTTCCGCGGCCTCGGCCAGGGCCTCCACCGCCAGCGCGGGGGATTCGCCGGCCTCCAGGCGTCCCACCAGGGTAGCGTACGCGCCGCCCCGCGCCATCAGCTCGGCGTGCGAGCCCGCCTCCACCACGTGCCCGGCGGACATGACCAGGATTGTGTCCGCGTTGCGGATAGTGCTCAGGCGGTGGGCGATGGCAATGACGGTCTTGTCCTCGTACAGGCGCCCCACGGCCCGCTGGATCAGGTGCTCGGTCATGGAATCCACGGAACTCGTGGCCTCGTCCAGCACGATCAGCTCCGTTTGTGCCGCAACGGCCCGTGCGAAGGAGAGCAACTGTGCCTGCCCGGCGGAGAGGTTCACGCCGCCCTGGGTGATGAGCGCATCGTACCCTCCCTCCAGGCGCTGGATGAATTCGTCTGCGTGCACGTACCGCGCAGCGCGCTCCGCGTCCTCGCGCATGATGCCCGGGCGGCCCAGCGCGATATTGAAGGCCACCGTGCCGTGGAAGAGGAACACGCCCTGGTGCACCACAGAGATCATGCGCCCCAGCCGCGCCGCGGGAATCTCCCGTAGCTCCGTGCCGTTGATGCGGATGGAGCCGGTGTAGCCCCCGTAGGCGCGGGTGAGCAGGCGGATCACGGTGGACTTGCCGGAGCCGGTGGCGCCCACGAGGGCCAGGGTCTGCCCCGTGCGCACGGTGAACGAGATGCCCTTGAGGATCTCCGGCCCGTCCGCGCGGTAGCGGAAGCGCACGTCCTCGAACACCAGCTCGCGGAAGGGCTCAGCGGCAGCCTCGGCTGCCGCGGCCGCCGGCCTGCCTTGCCGGGCGGACGGTTGGACGACAACCTCGTCGGGTGGGGGCTCCTCGGCGTCGTCCAGGGGCACGGCGCACAGGTCGTTGATGTGGTCCAGGGCCGCCATGGCGCGCTGGATCACGGCCACCTGTTGGCTGAACTCGCGTACGGGCACGAACAGGCGCTGGATGTATTCCATGAAGGCCACCAGCACCCCCAGGGTCAGCGTGCCCGCCAGCAGCGAGCCGGCCGCGTACCACAGCACCAGGGCCAGGGCCAGGGTGGTCACGCCTTCGACCAGCGCGAACAGCAGTGCGTCGTACAGGTTGGAGCGGTTCTGCGCGCGGTAGAAGCGGTAGTTCTTCTCCTTGAAGTGCTGCAACGCCTGCCGCTCCGCCCCGAAGAGCTGGATGGTCTTCACGCCGGCCAGGCACTCCTGCAGGTAACCCGTGGCCTCGCTGAGGGCTTGGCGCGCCACGAAGAACGTCTTGCGCACGCGGCGCTGGAAGAATCGGATGAGCAGCGTCAGAACGGGCAGCAGGATCAGTAGTACCAGCGTGAGCCGCCAGTCCAGGTAGAACATCATGGCCAGGAAGGCCACGGTCTTCATGGCGTCCACGACCATGGAGAGCACGCCGGTGGCGATGCTCTCGCCCAGTGCCTCCACGTCGCTGGTGACGCGTGTGAGGATGGCGCCGATCGGGTGCTGGTCGAAGTAGCTGCGCGGCAGGCGCAGGGAGCGCCGGTAGACGATCTCCCGCATCTCCGCGATCAGGCGCTGGCCGGCGCGCTGCAACAGTGCCACGTAGAACGCATCGGCCACGTAGCCCACCACCACGATGGCCCCGGCCAGGGCGATGAGGTGCACCAGCGGGGTCAGGTAGGGCTCGACGTCGTGCAGCCGCGCGGCCGGCACGATGAACTCGTCGATGGCCACCTTGGTCAGGTAGGGCACCAGCATGGCCATCACGGCGGAAAGCGGCAGCAGCAGCGCCACCACCAGTGCCTGCCAGCGGTAGGCCTTCAGCCGCGGCCACATCATGCGCAGCAGGGCCGGGGTGCGCTCGGGACGGAACAGGCTCATGCGCGGCCCCCCGGTGTCTCGGCGTCACCCGTGGGCGCTCCGCTGCCCGCGGTCGTGCCCTGCTCGCTCTGCAGCAGCCACGCCTCGCGATAGGGCCCCTCGCGCTCGATCAGCTCGGCATGGGGGCCGCTGGCCACGACGCGTCCGTGCTCCAGCACCACCACGCGGCTGGCCCGCTCCAGCGCGGAGATGCGGTGCGAGACGATGAGCGTCGCGTGTGCCTGCCGGAAGCGGTAGATCTGGTCGATCAGGAATCGCTCCGTCTCGTGGTCCACCGCGGAGAGCACGTCGTCCAGGATCAGCAGGTCGCAGGGCTTGAGGATGGCACGCGCCAGGGAGATACGTTGTTTCTGGCCGCCGGAGAGCGTGATGCCCTTCTCCCCCACCAATGTATCGAGTCCGGCCGGGAAGCCCGCCAGGTCCGCCTCCAGCGCGGCGGCGTGCACGGCCTCCTGCAGCGCCCGGTCGTCCTCGGCGTCGGCGGCGAAGCGGATGTTCTCGCGCACGGAATCGGAGAACAGGAAGGGCTCCTGCGTCACGGTGACCAAGTGGCGGCGCAGGCGGGCCAGGCTGAGCGTAGTCACGTCCACCCCATCCAGCAGCACGGTGCCGGGCGGCGGCGTGAGGTAGCGGTTGAGCACGTTCACCAGCGTGGTCTTGCCGGAGCCGATGGGGCCGAACAGACCCACGATCTCTCCCGGTCGCACTGCCAATGCGACGTCCTGTAGCGCGGGGTGCGCCGGGTCGTCCGCGTAGGCGTAGGTGAGCCCCTGCACGCGCAGGCCATCGCCCAGCGATTCCGGCAGGGCCGCCTCGGCCTCGGGCAGCGCGGGCGGCAGACCGGGCTGCGTGCCGAACACCTGGCCCAGGCTGATCAGGCTGGTGAAGCCGCGCTGGAGCACGAAGATCATGAACGTCATGCCCATCAGCGGCGGCACCAGCATGGAAAGGTACAGGCTGTAGCTGAGGAACTCGCCCATCGTCATCTGCTCGCGCACCACCATGATGCCGCCCACCAGCACCAGCATCACCTTGAGGCCGTTCACGATGTGCGAGAGGATCGGCATCACGAACACGCGGATGTTGGCCATGCGGATGCCCGCATCGCGCACCGCGTCGCTGAGGCCGCGGAACTTGTCCTCGCTCCAGGGCAGCGCCCGATAGGACTTCAGCACGTCGATGCCGTTGTACGATTCGACGGTGAAGTCCGAGAGGTCCTGCAGCGCCTTCATCTGCACGAGCTGCTGGTGCCGCAGTTTGCGCACGGCCACCTGCAGTCCGGCGAAGGCGAGCAGGATCGGCAGGGCGCAATAGAGCGTGAGCCGGGGCGAGATCGTGTACATGTAGTAGGGCGCCAGGGAGAGCATGCCCACGGAATTGCCCAGCCCCAGCAGGCCGAAGCCCATCATCATGCGCACGCCGTTGATGTCGTTGTTGATGCGCGAAATGATGGCGCCGCTGGGATTTTCCAGGTAGAAGCCACGTTGCAGGGTTGCCAAGTGAGCCAACAGGCGATTCTTCAGGTCAAACTCCACACGGCGTCCGGGCACGAAGAACAGCAGACGCGAGCCGGTGCGGGTGAAGATCACGGCCAGGGCGAAGAAGAGGATCCAGCCCACGCGATCCAGAAAGGCGCTGCCGGTTGGGTCCGGGTTGCGTTCCAGGATGTCGATGGCCTGCTGCAGATACTCCGGGATGGAGAGCGTCATCCACAGCGTGGCCGCCAGCAGCAGCGCGCCGCCCAGGTAGGACAGGGCATGCTGGCGCAACAGGGACAGCAGGAACGGCAGACGCTTCATGCGGGTGGTCGACTCCGGGTGCAATGGCTGTGCGGGGGTGCGGCCGCTGGTGCGGCGCGCGAGGCAACCCTGCCAGGATACCCCAATTTCCGGCGGCGTGTAACCGTCGTTCGCTTGGTCCGCTGCGGGTTGGATGGCCCGACGGTGCGTCCAGCACCGCGTGGGCACGGCCGCACGGTCACCCTTCGCTCTTCCGGCTCCTGCCCATGAACGACACCTTCCTGCCGATTACGCTGCACGCCAGCGAATATCCCGAGGCTCGCCGCGAGGCGCTGCTGGCCTCCCTGCGTGCGCTTGAGTTGCCCGGCAAGCTGCTCTACGAGTCCCCCGCCCAGGCCCAACGCTGGCTGGACTACCACGCGGCGTGGTCGCCCTCGCGTACGGACGCGGCACTGCGCACGCTATACGGCAAGGCCTTCCGGGCGGCGGTGGAGGCGGTAGGCGACAACCCTGTGCTGCTGGTGGGCGTGGGCAGCGGCGGCGGCAGCAAGGACGCCGACCTGCTGCATCGGCTGAGCGATGCT
The DNA here is from genome assembly GCA_035266845.1 of bacterium. GTDB lineage: Bacteria > SAR324 > SAR324 > SAR324 > JACQKK01 > DATFMP01. The sequence continues at coordinate 103,314 of DATFMP010000057.1, read as the reverse complement.
GCGCCGGAGCGGCACCTGCACTACGCGCCGCTGGACGCGAGCGGGGCGCTGGTGGCTGAGGCGGCCCTGCTGGCGCGCCGGCGCTGCAAGGGCGTGGCGCTGCACCCGCTGGTGGCGGATATGGCGGCGTCCCCTGAACTGGAGCATTGGCTGGAGGCGATCGTGCCCAAGGCACGCCGCATCTACACAGCCTTCGGCGTGCTGCCCAACCTGGACGTGCGCACGTTCCCGGCTTGGCTGGCGGGGCTGCTGCGGCCGGGGGACGTTGTGCTGGTCTCGGCTAACCTTTCGCCGGAGGGCATGACGGCCGACGGTGCGCGTATCCTGATGCAGTACGACAACGTGCTGGCACGGGCGTGGTACGTGGGAGCCCTGGCCGAGCTGGGCGTGTCCGCGCGCACGTTCGCGCTGGATATCGCCGCGCGGCCGCTGGCGGAGGGCCCCGCGCTGGGCCTTACCAACGAGTCGGCGTGGCAGGTGGCCGTGCGTGCGGCGCTGCGGGAAACGGTGTCCATCACGCTGCACGGAGAGGCGTTGCGCTTTCCCTCCGGCCGGCGCCTGGAGGTGTTTCACTCGCACCGCTTCACAGCGGACGGCGGTGCTACGTTGCTGGAGGCGGCGGGGCTGCCCGTCGCGGAGCGCTGGGTGGGGGCGCAGGGCGAGGAGGGCATCTACCTCTGCCGCCGCGGCTGAAGGCCCGGCGAGCAAAGCTCTCCGCACGGTCGGGCAGTTGCGGCGCCCGCGGCTTGCCAGCCCGGGGGGAATCTGGTCTGCTGTGGCTTCGTCTCCCAAGCAGATCAGCGCAGTAGCTACCACCCCGGCAGCAAGCGGCGATGGCCCTGGTTAATTCCGACACGCCGATGATGAAGCAGTTCAACGCGCTCAAGGCGGCGCATCCGGACTGCATTCTGTTCTTCCGTGCCGGCGACTTCTACGAGATGTTCGGCGAGGATGCCGTCAAGGCGTCCGAGGCGCTGAACATCGCGCTCACCACCCGCAACAAGAGCTCAGAGAACCCCGTGCCCATGGCTGGGGTGCCCTACCACGCTTTCGAGCAATACCTGAACCGTCTCACCGCCGCGGGCTTCAAGGTGGCCATCGCCGAGCAGATGGAGGATCCGGCGCAGGCCAAGGGCGTGGTGCGCCGCGAGGTGGTGCGCGTGGTGACCCCCGGCACGGTGACCGCCGATGCCTCGCTGGAGAGCGACCGGCCCTCGCTGCTGATGGCCGTGGAGCCCCGCGGGCGCAGCGGAACGGTGGGCTTGGCGCTGGCGGACCTCACCACGGGGCAGTTCGAAGTGATCGAATTCGCCGCGGCCCAGCGCGACCGGCTCTACGAGTTCATCGCCGTGGAGCAGCCGCGCGAAATCCTGCTCCCCGAGCCCCGCGCCGAGGGTGACAGCACGCTGCTGGAGGCCGTGCGGAGTGAGCTGGAGCGGCGGCTGCGCGGTGAGGGCGACGTGCCGGTGCACATGGAGGCGGCGCCTGCGGCGTGGTTCGAGCTGGGACGGGCCAAGCGGCGGCTCACGGCGCAGTTCGAGACGGCCAACTTGGCCGGCTTTGGCGTGGAGCACCTGGAGGCTGCCCTGCGCGCGGCCGGGGCGCTGCTGACCTACCTCAGCGACACACAGAAGTCCGAGCTGGCGCACCTGTCGCCGCCGCGCCCGCGGCTGGCCGAGCGCATGATGTGGCTGGACGCGGCCACCCTGGAGCACCTGGAGCTGTTCGAGAACCGCTCGCCCGGGGCGCGCCGGCACACGCTGTTCGCCGTGTTGAACCAGACCCGCACGCCTATGGGTGCGCGGCTGCTGCGGCGCTGGCTGGCCTCGCCCCTGCAGGAAGCCGAGGCCATCGAGGCGCGCCTGGAGGCCGTGGAGGAGCTGGTGGGCAACCAGCCCAGCCGCGACGCCCTGCGCGGCATCCTGGAGCGCGTGCGCGACCTGGAGCGCACCATCGGCCGCGTGAGCCTGCCGCAGGCGGGCGTGGCGGATATGCTGGCGCTGCGAGAGGCGCTGGGGGGCGTGCAGATCCTCCCGCCGCTGCTGGCGGAGCTGCAGGCGCCGCTGCTGGCGCAGCTCTCACACGAGTTCGACCCGCTGGAGGACATCCACCACTACCTGCGCGAGCGCTTCCTGGAGGAGCCCTCGCTCAAGCTCACCGAGGGCGGGTACATCGGCGAGGGCGTAATCGGCGAGCTGGACGCGCTGCGCAAGCTCTCGCGCGGCAGCCGCGATGTGATCGCGGAGCTGGAGGCCCGCGAGCGCGAGGCCACGGGCATCGGCTCGCTCAAGGTGCGCTACAACAGGGTCTTCGGCTACTACGTGGAGATTCCGCGCACCCACCAGCGCAAGGTGCCCGAGCACTACACGCGCAAGCAGACCCTGGTCAACGCGGAGCGCTACACGCTGCCCGAGCTGGAGGAGCTGGAGGAGAAGATCCTGGGCGCCGAGGAGCGCATCGCCGCGCTGGAATACGAGGCCTTCCAGGAGGTGCGCACGATCCTGCGCGGCTATGCCCGCCGCATGCAGCGCACGGCGACCCGCGTGGCGGCGCTGGACGTGCTGGCGGCCCTGGCGGAGGCGGCCCACCGCAACGGCTACACCCGTCCGCACATCCTGCCGCCGGGAGCCGAGCGGCGGCTCTCCATCCAGGGCGGGCGCCACCCCGTCATCGAACGCATCGACTTCGGCGAGCGTTTCATCCCCAACGACCTGGAGATGAGCGCGGACGGCACGCAGATCGTGCTGATCACCGGCCCCAACATGGCGGGCAAGTCCACCGTGATGCGGCAGGTGGCGCTGATCCAGCTCATGGCGCAGGCGGGCAGCTTCGTCCCCGCCACGGCCGCCACGTTGCCCCTGGTGGACCGTATCTTCACGCGCGTGGGGGCCTCGGACAGCCTGGCGCGGGGGCAGAGCACGTTCATGCTGGAGATGAACGAGGCGGCCAACATCCTCAACAATGCGACCGCGGAAAGCCTGCTGGTGCTGGACGAGATCGGGCGCGGCACCAGCACCTATGACGGCATTTCCATTGCATGGGCCATGGTTGAGCACATTCACCGGCTCGGCGCCCTCACGCTCTTCGCGACGCACTACCACGAGCTGACGCAGTTGGGGCACGAGCTGTCGCGGGTCAAGAACTTCAACATGTCCATCCAGGAAGCGGGAGAGCGGCTGGTGTTCACGCGCAAGCTCACGCCGGGGGAAGCGGACCGCAGCTACGGCATCCAGGTGGCGCGGCTGGCGGGTCTGCCCGCTGCCGTGGTGGAGCGTGCGCACGAGGTGATGGCGGCTCTCGCCGAGGACGACAACGGGGCGGCGGCCCTGGCGCCCCAGACGGCGCCGGCCGTGCCCGAGCCGGCCGAGCGTGCCAGCACGGAGCGGGCGGCCCGCGCACGGCATCAGCTCTCGTTCCTGGCGGATGTGCACCCCATGCTGGAGGAGATTCGGGCGCTGGAACTGGACGGGCTGAGCCCCCGCGAGGCGCTGGAATTCCTCTACGCCGCCCAGGCCAAGCTGCAGAAGGGGGATGCGTGAAGCGCACCATGGCCATGCTGGCGGTGCTGGCCGCGCTGGCGGCCGGGGCTGTGCCCGCGCGCGCGGGGAATCCGGAGGCGCGCTACCGTGACGCGGCGGCAAGCTTTCACACCCTGGAGCAGACGCCCAAGGCCACGGCGGACCAATGGCGGGCGCTGGCCCAGCGCTTCCGCTCCATCTACGCGGACACGCCGGATAGCCGGCGCGGCGCGGATGCGCTTTACAGCGCCGGGCTTGCCTATCGTGAGGCCTGGCAGACCAGCGTGGAATGGCGCGACTTGAGCCGGGCCGTGGCGCAGTTCCGCGAGTTCACCGTGCACTTTCCGCAGGACAGTCTGGCGGACGACGCGCTGATGCACCTGGCATCGCTGCAGGTGGACGGCTTCAACGACTTGACGACCGCACGCGACACCTACAAGCAACTGCTGGCCCGGTATCCCGACGGCGACCAGCACACGGAGGCCAAGCGCCGCCTGTCCTCCCTTGAGTTGGTGATCGCCGCGGCCGCCCAGCGCCAGCGCGCCGACCAGGCGGCCCGCGCGGCTCAGACCCCGGCGTCCCCCGCACAGGTGGCGAGCGGCAATGCACAGGATGCAAGTGTTCAGACCGCCAACGCTTCCGTGAGCACTGTGAGCGCGCAGGCGGACGACGGCGAGGCGCGGCCCGAGTTGGCCTCCCTGGCCGCCGCTTCCGTGACCGGCGACGATGACGCCGGACCGGCGGGCGGCGAGGTGCGGCGCGTGCAGTTCTGGTCCGCGCTGGACCTGACCCGGGTGATTCTTACCACCGATCCGGGCGTGCGCTACACGGTGAATCGGCTGGGGGGCGACGCGGAGCACCCGGCGCGCGTGTACTTCGACCTGCAAGGCGAGCCGGACGACAGTCTGCCGGCCGTGACCGCAGTGGGCGACGCTGTGCTGCGGCAGATCCGCATCAGCCGCTACGACGGCGATACGACGCGCGTGGTGCTCGACCTGAAGCACATGGATCGCTATGAGGTGAAGGACTTCCGCCTGCCCGGCGAGCGCAAGATCGTCGTGGACCTGCACCCGACCGCGGCGGTGATCGCGGCCGCGCGGCGCCAGGCGCCTTCAGCGCAGCCGGCCACGCAGGCCGGTGCAGCCCCGCAGCCCGTGCCAGCCACCAACAAGCTGCCGCCAGAGCCCCTGGCGAGCCTGCCGGTGGGCCTGCAGATCCACTCGATCATGATCGACCCGGGGCACGGAGGGCACGACCCGGGTGCGCTGGGCTACGGCGTGGCGGAGAAAGACCTCGCCCTGCAGATCGGCAAGGACCTTCGCAACCTGATCCACAGGCACCACCCGGAGCTGCGGGTGGGCATGACGCGCGACTCCGACGTGTTCATCCCGCTGCAGGAGCGGCCCCAGATCGCGCGGCGCTTTGGGGCGGACCTGTTCGTCTCGATTCACCTCAACGCGAACCCGATCAAGCGCTTCCATGGGGTGGAGACGTACTTCCTGAACCTCACGAATGATCGCCACGCGTTGCAGGTGGCCGCCCGCGAGAACGCCACGAGCGAGCAGGGCACAAGCGCGCTTAACGACATCCTGCTGGACCTCCTGCGCGATTCTACGCTCATCGAATCCGGCCAATTGGCGAAGACCGTTCAGGCGTCCCTGGTGGGCACGTTGCGCGACGACCACAGCGGCGTACGGGACCTGGGTGTCAAACAGGCGCCGTTCCTGGTATTGATGGGAGCTGAGATGCCCAGCGTGCTGGTGGAGGTGGGCTTCATCACGAATCGCAGGGAAAACCAGCGCCTGCGGGAATCGCAATACCTGGAACAGATCGCCCAAGGCATCTATGACGGGCTGGGCCGTTACATTGAACAGCAGAACATCGTCGCCGCCCGCCGCAACACCCCTTCCGTTGCAGCCAACGATCAACCCTGACAGAGCGCCGTCCGGCATCGGAGCCCGCGCGCATGTGTTCCACGGCCCGACGCTGCGGCTGACCAGCCTGCTGGCGCTGCTGGCGCTGCTGCTGGGTGCTTGTACGCAATCCACAGTGTTCTATGGCGCGCAGGCCCATGAGCTGCACGGCAAGCGCATCCTGCTGCTGCCGCCAAGCCTGATCACGCCCACACCGCCTGCCCTGCAGCAGCACGTGACCGAGCGCCTGCAGGCGGCCATGGCTAAGCTGCCAGACCTGGGTCCGGTGCTGGATGCCCAGGCCGCGGCGCGCCAGCCGGGATTCTCCCTGGACGTGCGCGATGCTTATGTGCAGTACGCCAACACGCTTTCACTGACGGGCATCTCCGATCCCGATCTGTCCTCCCGACTGGCCAAGGGGCTGGGGGTGGACCTGCTGGCGCAGGCGCAACCGGTGTTCGTGCCCTGCGACCGCCTCACCTGCGAGGAGGGTGACGAGCTGTGGTTTGTCGGGCAGGTCATTGATGCGCACTCGGGCCGGCTGGTATTCCGCGCGCACCTGCACGCACCCGCGTCGGGCAGCGATGCGGCCGCCCTCACCCCGCTGGCTGACTCGATGACCCAGGAGTACCTGGACGATCTCGAAGTGGCCTTCCGCCAACACGCCCACCGCGAGCGCTTCGCCAACCTCAAACGCCTCGCTGCCAGGTAGTCGCTACCCCGTGAATTCTGGATACGGCGCAAGCGGAAGCTATCCCGTCACGTAGGTGCGTCCCACCCTGCGAGGGGTTTCGCTGGGGCTCCGCACCGAAAGTCCGGCGGTGCCGCGGCCCACGCAGCATCGCCGAAATGCGGAGCAAGGGATGTCCCGCCCTGTGCCGAGGCCGGCGCAACCGGCTTTCGCACACCGTTCTTCCCAGACAGGACTTCCCACACAGGTTCGCGGGCAAAAAGAAACCCGGTCGTGCACGAGGCACGGCCGGGCTGCAAGGCAGGGTCACTGCAAGCGACGATAACTAGCGATTGCGCGTCACGAAGGCGTCCTTGAGGCGCGGCTCGGCGTTCTTGAGCGCCGCCAAGGCGTTGTTGGCGGCGTCGCGATTGGGATAGCGCCCGGTCAGGATGGACTGCACCTTGTAGGGGAATGCCCGCACGCGGGTGGCGAAGGCCACCTGCCCCACGTACTGCTGGTTCAGTGCGTCCTTCACGATGTTCGCGCGGCCCAGATCGGCGAAGGCGCCCATGGAGATACGGTAGCCGCCCTGCTCGCGGAAGAGGAAGGCGTGACCCTCCATCGGCTGCTCGCGGTTGATGCGGTCCACCAGCGCCTGCGCCAGGTCGCGGTCCTGCCATGTGGACAGGGAGTAGATCTCCAACGATTCGCTCTGCGAGACCTTGTCGCGCACCAGCACGCTGCGCTTCTGCTCCTCCAGGTACGAGCGGAAGCTGTCCACGCAGGACGGGAAGAAGCACGTCGCCACCTGGATGCTCCAGGGGCCCTGCTCCCGGGGCGGCGCCGGCCGCTTGGGCATCGGCTTCGGCCGGGGCTTGGGCTTGGGCCGCGGTTGCATCGCCACCGGCGGGGGGGGCGGTGGGGGCGGCTGCACCGGCTGCGGCGGCGGCTGCTGCATCTTCTGCTGCAGCACGGAGACGAGCTTGCTCTTCTCTTGCTGCATCACCTGCCAGGGCGGCTTCAGGTCCGGGAAGAAGAACTGGTAGACGAAGTACCCCGCACCGAAGATCAGGCCCAGCAGGATCAATCGGCGGAACCAGCGGCCGAGGAAGCCGCGTTCCTGCTTTTGCTTGGGGCGCGGCGCGGCTCGGGGCCGTTCGCGCTCCGGGGCGGCAGCACGCGGCGGAGGGGCCGCTGGCGCCTCCTCTTCTTCTTCCTCAGCCTCTTCCGGCATTTCAGGCGCAGGCGCCGCTTCCGCAGGCTGCTCTTCCTGGAGCACCTCCAGGTCGTCGATGGTGGAAAGGTCCTCGAAAAACGAGTCCAGTTCGGATTCGGCTCCGGCCTCGGCCTCTTCGCCCGCGGCGGTAGCCTCCGCCGTGCCGGCCTCGGAGCCCAGCAGATCGTCGAGTTCGCCGGCGAAATCCGATTCGCCGCCGCCGCTCTCGCCCGCGGCTCCAGCCTCGCCGAGAATGTTGTCGAAGTCCTCGAATCCTTCGAGCTTGTTTTCTGCCATGGTGCCTGCTCGCTGCGGATAAATGCCCGTCCGGGACGTGGAACCACCAACGGTATCCGCGTTCATGCACAAAGAATACCGCCGCCGGTGCATGGCGCCAATCGCGGCGGCGGGCCCCGCAGCAAAGCTTCCGGGGGCATCGGGGGGGCAGCCGGGAGCCGCCAGAGAGGCCGCCCCCGCAATGGCATGGGGCGTATCTCCGGGCGGGCGATTCAGCCGGCCGGTTCGGGTCGCAGGGTGGCCCAGAGCACGGCGGCCAGGATCAGCGCGCCGCCGGCCAGCGTGCGCATGGCGGGCACCTCCCCCAGTAGCAGCCATGCCAGTGCGATGCCGTAGACGGGCTCCAGGGTGCTGACGATAGCCGCTGTGCGCGCGGCCACGACCGTCATGGCCTGGATGAACAGCGCGTGGGCCAGGGCCGTGCAGAAGACACCCAGCAGCACGAGCAGCGCCACGTCCCTCGGGCTGAGCGGCGACCACACCAGCGGCATCAGCGGCGCCAGCAGCACCATCGCCGCGGCGTCCTGGTGGAAGGCCACGCGGATGGCCGAATGCACGCGCACCAGCGCCCGGTTGCACAGGGAGAGCACGGCAAAGCTGAGGCCGGCCAGCACGCCCCACATCACCCCCTGGAAGGCCGTGGCCCCAGGTGCCCAGCGCGGTACGATCATCGCCACGCCGGCCACGGTGAGTAGCGCACAGGCCAGTGCACGTCCCGAGAATCGCTCGCGGAACCACAGCGGCTCCAGCAGCACGACGAATACGGGCGCAGTGGAGTAGGCCAGTAGCCCCAGGGCCACCGTGGACAACTGGATTGCGTGGAAGAACGTGGCCCAGTGCACCGCCAGCAGCGCGCCACAGCCCCACAGCGCCAAGCGCTGACGCCCTTGGGGCGGCGTGCCCCGCACCGGCCACAGGCGCAGCAGCACGGCGAAGGCCACCGAAGCCACCAGCACCCGCCCGAACACGATCACCAGGGCCGAGGCGGCCACCCACTTGCCGAACAGCCCGGCCACGCCGAACAGCGCCACGGCGCCGTGCAGCGCGGGCGTGCCGGTCCATCGGCCCGGGGGGTGGGAGGCGCCCGGGCCGGGCGCGGAGGCTGCGAGCCACCTTGGTTTCAACGCCGATTCCGGTATAGACTAAAAGCTTGCGATGCCTGCGCCAGTGGCGCGAAGCGAGAACCCGAGCACGGTAAACCAACTCCATGCCGACTGCCAGACCCGACAAGTCGAGGGCCAAGGCCGCCGCCGTCCCCACCGCCCATTCCGCCAAGACCGCCGCGAAGACTGCTGCCGAGATCCGGCAGGAGTTCATCGGCTTCTTCGAGGAGCACGGCCACCGCTTCGTGCGTTCATCGCCCGTGGTGCCGCAGGACGATCCGACCCTGCTGTTCACCAACGCGGGCATGAATCAGTTCAAGGACATCTTCCTGGACAAGGGCGCGCGGGACTACACCCGTGCGGTGAACTCGCAGAAGTGCATCCGGGCCAGCGGCAAGCACAACGACCTGGAGGACGTGGGGCGCGACAATTACCACCACACGTTCTTCGAGATGCTGGGCAACTGGTCCTTCGGCGACTACTTCAAGCGCGACGCGATCGCCTGGGCCTGGGAATTGTTGATCGACCGCTGGGGGCTGGATGCCGGCCGCATGTACGCCACGGTGTTCGAGGGCAGCCCCGAGGAGGGCCTGCAGCCCGACGAGGACGCCGAGCGTCTGTGGTGCGAGGTGACGCCACTGCCGCGCGAGCGGGTGCTGCGCTGCGGCAAGAAGGATAACTTCTGGGAGATGGGCGACACGGGCCCCTGCGGCCCCTGCTCCGAGATGCACTACGATCTGGGCGAGGGGACCTGCCCCCTGGGCAACGCGGGCGAGCACACCTGTGGCGTGAACGTGGACGGCTGCTGGCGCTTCATCGAGCTGTGGAATCTCGTGTTCATCCAGTTCGACCGACGCGCGGACGGCACCCTGGAGGCGCTCCCGGCCCGGCACGTGGATACCGGCATGGGGCTGGAGCGCATCGCCCGCGTGATGCAGGGCAAAGCCTCCAACTACGACACGGACCTCTTCACGCCGCTGCTGGACGCCATCGCACGGGAAACCGGCGTGGCAGACGGCCCGGGGGAGATCGGCGTGGCCTTCCGCGTGATCGCGGACCATCTGCGCTCGCTCACCTTCGCCATCGCCGATGGGGCCGTGCCCTCCAATGAGGGCCGGGGCTACGTGTTGCGGCGCATGCTGCGGCGCGCGGCGCGCTTCGGCAAGGTGCTGGGGATGAACGAGCCGTTCATCCACCGGCTGGTGCCGACATTGGCGGAGACCATGGGCGATGCCTTCCCGGAGCTGCGGGCGCGGGCCGACCACGCCATGCGGGTCATTAAGGCCGAGGAGGAGAGCTTCCTGCAGACCTTGGACCGCGGCCTGGAGATTTTCGAGCGCATCGTGGAGCAGCAGCAGGGGGCCAAGCGCAAGGTAATCCCCGGCGAGGAGGTGTTCCGGCTCTACGATACCTACGGCTTTCCGGTGGACCTCACGCGCCTGATTGCGGAGGAGCGCGGCTTCGAGACGGACATGGTCGGCTTCGAGCGGCTGATGGAGGACCAGCGGGCCAAGGCCAAGGCCGCCGCTGGCGGTCTGGCGGAGGAGGGCCGCTGGGAGATCGTCACGGAAGGGGCGCACTCGGAGTTCATGGGCTACGAGGCGCTGAGCCTGGAGGCCACGGTGCGCAGCTACCGCCACGTGGGCGATGGCAAGCTGTGGATCGTGCTGGACCGCACGCCGTTCTATGCCGAGGGCGGGGGGCAGGTGGGCGACCAGGGCGCGCTGCGGAGCGAGGCGGGGGCCTGGAAGGTGATCGATACCCAGCGCGATGGCGACCGCATCGTGCACGTCTGCGAGGGTGACGCGTTGCCCAACGAGTGGCCTGTGACGGCGGAGGTGGATGCGGAGCGCCGCGTGCGCACTACCCTGAACCACACGGCCACGCACCTGCTGCAGGCGGCCCTACGCGAGGTGCTGGGTGGGCACGTGAACCAGGCCGGCTCCGTGGTGCACCCGGACTATCTGCGCTTCGACTTCACGCACTTCGAGAAGCCCAGCGAGGCCCAGCTCGAGGCCATCGAGGCGCGCGTGAACCGCGTGATCCGCCGGAACATCCCACTGCATGTGTACACCACCGGCTACACCGAGGCGGTGGACTCGGGCGTAACCGCCCTGTTTGGCGAGAAGTACGGCGATACGGTGCGCGTGGTGCAGGTGCCCGATTTCTCCAAGGAGTTGTGCGGCGGCTGCCATGTGCACGCCACCGGCGATATCGGGCTGCTCACCATCGTCTCGGAGAGCGGCATCGCCACGGGCGTGCGACGCATCGTAGCCCTCACGGGCGATGCAGCCGAGGCGCACATGCGCCAGACGCAGCACCTCGTCGAGCAGTTCCGCCAGCGCCTGAACGTGGGCCCCGAGGAGTTGGTAACGCGCCTGGATCAGTTGCTGGAGGAGCGCCGCAAGCTGGAACGCGAGCTGAAGTCCGTGCGCAAGGGCAGCCTCACCGAAGAGGCGGCAGCCCTGCTGGAGCGGGCCAGCGAGGTGCGCGGCGTGAACGTGCTGGCCGCGGAGGTGGAGGCGGATTCCATGGACGAGCTGCGCGGGATGGCCGATGAGCTGCGCCGCCGCATGAAGCGGGGTGTGGCCGTGATCGGCTCGGTCATCAACGGCAAAGCCTCCCTGCTCTGCGTGGTCTCGGACGATCTGGTGCGCGGCAACGTGAAGGCCGGCGAGATCGTGAACCAGGTGGCCGCCGTGGCGGAGGGTCGCGGCGGTGGTCCGCCGCACATGGCCACCGCCGGCGCCAAGGACGTGGCCAAGCTGCCGCTGGCCGTGCAGCAGGCCCCCACCGTGATCGACTCCTACCTGGCTCGCCTCGATACATGACCGACTCCGCGCCTTCGGGCGGGAAGCACTGGCTGGAACGCCTGTTCCAGTCGGTCTACGATCACCTCGTCATTCCGTATCTGCAGACCCACGACCGCCTGTCGCGGGTCGCGTGGGGCTCGGCCATCGGGATGTTCGTGGGCCTCACGCCCACGGTCGGCATCCAGATGTACATCGTGACGCTGATCTGGCTGCTGTGCCGCTACGGCTTCCGCGTGCGCTTCAACCTGACGATCGCCGTGTCGATGGTGTGGGTCAGCAATCCGGTCACCACGCTGCCGTTGTACTACCTGTTCCTGAAGACCGGGGACGGCTTGATGGGCTGGCTGGGCTACCACGTGACGTCGATGACCTTCCAGCTTTTTACCGCGGAGGTGCGGCAGTTGGCGGCGGGCCACCACGTGGGCTGGCTGCGGTGGCTGCTCTATGCCAGCCAAGTGTTCCTGATCGAGTTCGGCTGGCCCATCGTGGTGGGCAGTCTCGTGTATGCGATCCCGTTTGCGATTCTGTCCTATCCGTTCACGATCCTCACCATGCGGCGCTACCGGCGCTATCTGGCGCGTCAGCAAGGCATCAGCTATGAGGACTGGCGGGTGCGCTACGAGGTGATGGACTAGCCTCGCGCTCCGCCGCGCGCAGCACGGCCACCTGCGCCGCCAGGAAGCGCAGCAGCTCGGGCAGGCCGGCGCCGCTCACCGCCGAGATGGCGAAGACGCGCTCGCCCCGCTCCGTCAGGCCGGCTTGCAGGGACTCCACTTGCTCGGCGTCGGGGGCGGCATCCACCTTGGTCAGCGCCACGGCACGGGGTTTCTCCAGCAGGCCGGGCGAATACTGGCGCATCTCGTCCAGCAGCACCGTGTGCTCGCGCAGCACGGCCTCGGGCTTCTGGGTGCAATCGACGAGCAGCAGCAGCAGGGCCGTGCGCTCGATGTGGCGCAGAAAGCGCAGCCCCAGCCCTGTTCCCTCGTGGGCGCCCTCGATGATCCCTGGGATATCCGCCACCACGAAGCTCTCGAAGCCCTCGGTCTGCACCACGCCCAGATTTGGCACCAGCGTGGTGAAAGGATAGTCCGCGATCTTGGGGTGCGCCTTGGAGACGGCACTGATCAGGGTGGACTTGCCCGCGTTGGGGAAGCCCACCAGCCCCACGTCCGCGAAGAGCTTCAACTCCAGCACGATCCAGCGTTCATCGCCCGGGGTCCCCTCCTCCCATTCCTCCGGGACGCGATGGGTGGAGGTCTTGAAGCGGGCGTTGCCGCGGCCGCCACGGCCACCATCCATGCAGAGCTGCGGCTCCTCGTCCAGAACCTCCAGCAACACGCGGTCGGCCTCCGGGTCGCGCACCACCGTGCCGATGGGCACCTCGATGATCAGATCTTCCCCATTGCGCCCATGCATGTCCTTGCCGCGACCCGGCACACCGTCACCGGCCCGGTAGTGCTGGCGGAAGCGGAAGTCGAGCAGGGTGTTCTTGCCGCGCGTGCCGCGGAAGTACACGCTGCCTCCGTCCCCACCATCGCCGCCGTCCGGTCCGCCCCGGGGGATGAACTTCTCGCGCCGGAAAGACGAGCAGCCGTTGCCGCCCTTGCCGGAGCGGATGTTGATTTTGACGTAGTCTACGAATTGCATAAGTGCGGGGTGCCGGGCTGACCGGCAGGCGAAAGGGTGCTGCAGGGTGAAGGCGACGGGAGTCGGGCGGCGTTCAGTTGCGCGAGGTCGGGCGGAGTCCCTGGTCTCCGCCCACGCCGCCGGCGCCGAGCGAGGCGATGGTGTGCTGCTCCTGCACGCCTCCCAGGCGCCGCACCTGCTCCAGGCAGCGCATGGATTCGGCGCTGTTGCCCATGGCGCGGTAGAGCATCCCCAGATTGTGCCAAGCATTGGCCGCGTTGCGGCTCACCGCCAGGCAACGCACGAAGCAGCGCCGCGCCAGCGCGTGCTCGCCGGCGTTGAAGTGCAACAGGCCCAGCCAATCCCACGCCTTGCCGAAGCGCCGGTCGTGCGCCAGCGCATTCTGGAAGCTCTCTCGCGCGGGGGCCAAGCGTCCTTGCTCGGCCTGGCAGACGCCCAGGTTGTACCACCCCTTGGCCTCGTCGCCGTTGAGGATGGTGGCCTTGTGGAAGGCGTTCTCCGCCTCCTCCAGGTGGCCGATCAAATAGAACAGCGCCCCGATGCGGAACCAGGCCCGGAAGCGCGGAACGTCCAGCGACAGCGCGCGGTTCAGTGAGGCCAGCGCCTCGTCCAGCCGGCCCTGCTGAAAGTGCGCCTCCCCCTGTCCGATCCAGTACTCGGCCTCGGTGGGCTCCGGCTCGGTCGGCAGCGTGGGTGCCGCCTCTCCGCCGCCCTGCTCGGACTCTACCGGCAGCTCGGGCGCATCGCCGCGTGTCTCCAGGTAGGCGCGGGCTTCGTCCTTTGGCGCGGGGCCGGGTGGCGGGGCGGTGGCCTTGGCGCGGCAGGCGGCGGCTCGGTCGGCCTGGCCCGCGCGCTCATAGAGGTCGGCCAACTGCACCCAGTGGGCGCTGCCCACCATGCCCAGCTCCAGCCAGCGCTCCAGGCGCTCCAGCAACTCCTCGCGGCGGCCCGCCTTGGTGTAGACCTCGTCAAACTCCACCCACAGGCCGGGCAGGTACTGGGCCAGCTCCTCCAGATGGTCCAGGCAGGCGGCGGCGCGCACAGCATCGTTCTGCCCGTAGAAGTGGCGCATGAGGGGAATCCACACGTGGCGGTCGTTGCGGTTCATCTCGCCCGCGCGCTCGAACCAGTCGAAGGCGCTGTCCCACTCCTTGCGCTCCATGGCGATCTCGCCCAGATACTGCGCCAGCTCCGGCTCGTGGGGCCGGTGCTCCAGCGCCCGCTGGAAGCAGATTTCCGCCTCCTCGCGCCGGCCGCGGTGGCGCAGACGGTGGCCCAGGTGAATCCACTGGTCCACCACCTCCGGCGCGTCGGACTGCACCTCGATCAGGTGCCGGTAGGCCTCCAGCACCTGGCCCTGCTTCAGGTTCACGCGCACCAGACCCAGGTGCCCCGCCTCGTCGTTGGGCTCCAGATCGATCAACCGCTGGTAGCTCTCCAGCGCGAGGTTGAATTCGCGGTCCAGCTCCGCTGCGCGGGCCAGCTCGTGCAGCAGCTCGCGGTCGTCCGGCCGGGCGAGGGTCAGCACGCGCAGCACGGCGTGCAGGCGCTCCGGGTTGGGGTGGCCCTGGTACCAGCGGCGCAGCAGGTCCCACGCCTCCAGGTCGTCGCGGTTCAGCTCCACCACCCGCCACAGGCAGCGTTCCGCATCGTGCCTGTCGTGCTTGAAGTAGAAGTCGCCCAGGTTGAACCAGATGTCCGGGTCGCTGTCATCGCAGCGGGCCGCGGTGCGGTAGGCATCCTCGGCCCGGGCGTCGTCGCCGTTGGCGAGCAACACGTTGCCCAGGTTGCACCAAGCCTGCGCGTAGTCCTCCCGCAGGCCGATCGCCCGGCGATAGCAGCCCTCCGCGCCCGGGCGCTCGCCCTGATGGAAGTGCACCAGCCCCAGGTCGTTCCAGGCTTGCGGGGATTCCGGGTGGCTCTCCAGCACGGCTTCGCAGATGGTGCGGGCTGCCTCGAAGTCCCCACTGCCCAGGTGGATGCGCGCCATGCGCAGCCGCGCCTCGGTCTCCTCCGGCTGCAGCTCCGCGGCCTTGCCGAAGCTGTCCAGCGCTTCCTTGAGGCGCCCCTGGGCCTCCTGCACGGCGCCCAGATTGGCCCAGGCCTCCGAATCTCCGCCGTCCAGGGCGATGGCCTTGTGGTAGGCCTGCTCCGCCTCGCCGTGACGGCCCAGCGCCGTATAAGCCGCACCCATGTTGTAGTAGGCCTGCTGGAAGTCCGGAAAGCGGTCGATCGCGCGCTGATAGCTGCGCACGGCCTGCTCGTATTCCCCCATGCGCGTGTAGATCAGCCCGGCCTGGTAGGGTGCCAGGTGATTGGCAGGGTCCTGCTCCTCCTGGCGCAGAAACCCCTGCAGATCGTCCAGCAGAATTGCATCCGCAAACGATTTCGGTGTTTCGGTCTGCGCCATCGCTCCTCGTGTGCCTTCCGCGCGGGGAAAATCGGTTTGAAATCAAGCGTAAAGACATTGGCCGGGGCCGTCAAGCATGCCCTCGGCGCCGCGCGGCGCGCCCCTTGAATGGACCCCGTCGCCCAGCCGTACCGCCACGGGATTCAGATATTTTACGACACCCATAGCGATCCTCAAGGCCCAGGCAGGGTCTCGCCAGCACGCGTTGCACGGACCTTGGCGCACGGGCGGGGCAAGGCGGGCGCTGGCATGTCGCTTGCTAGTCAGAAGGGGACAGAACCGGGCGGGGCCATGGGGCCGTCGCCCACCCGCCGTCACCTGGAGCGCAGGCATGAATCCGACAGGCATTTACACGCTGGTCTCGCGGGGCAACACGTTGTCCAACGAGATGGATACGATTGCCAACAACCTCGCGAACGTCAACACGGTCGGCTACAAGGAGGACCAGCCCGCCTTCAAGGAGGTCTTCGCGACCTCCATGGGCGTGGCGCAGCAGTCCGACGAGGAGGAGTTCGCGCACAACGAGCACATCGCGCCCTACACCGGCGTGGGCACGATGTTCGTGACCATGGCCGACATGGGCGAGAACCTCTCGCCCGGTCGGTTGAAGACGACGGAGAACCCGCTCGACTTCGCCATCGTCTCCAAGGACGGCTTCTTCAGCATCGATACGCCGCAGGGCGAACGCTTCACGCGCGCCGGCAGCTTCCAGATCAATCAGAACGGGCAACTGGTCAACGCGGACGGCTACCCCGTCAATGGCAAGGATGGGCCGATCACCATCAAGGGCACGGACGTGCGCCTGGGCGATAACGGCTCGATCCTGGTGGACGGCAAGCCGGCGGGCGGCCTGAAGCTGGTCAAGTTCCCCTTCCCGCACCGCCTAATGAAGATGGGCGGGGCCATGTTTGCCACGGGCGATCCGCAGAACACGCCGCAGATCGCGGAGGACGTGCAGCTCTCCCAGGGCATGCTGGAATCCTCCAACGTGGACTCGGTGCGCGAGATGGTGCAGATGATCGCGGCCAACCGCGCCTACACGACCATGCAAAAGGCGCTGACATCCGCGGACGACATGAATCGCCAGGCTATCTCGCTGGCCCAGGTGTAACGCAGGTTCGTGAACGCCCCGCTGGGGCCTTTGAAGCGACGAGGAGCATAGACGCCCTATGATGCGATCACTGTTTGTGGCGGCCACCGGGATGGGTGCCCAGCAGCGCCAGATCGACACGGTCTCCAACAACCTGGCGAACGTCTCGACCGTCGGCTACAAGAAGAGCCGCAACAATTTCGAAGACCTGCTCTACCAGATCGAAAAGGCGGCCGGCACACCCTCCTCGGCCAACACGACGGTGCCCGTGGGCATCCACCACGGACACGGGGTCAAGCACGTGTCCACCGAGAAGGTGTTCACGCAGGGCGACATGAAGAACACGGGTCAGCAACTGGACATGGCCATCGAGGGCACGGGCTTTTTCCAGATTCTGCAGCCCAACGGCGCGATCGCCTACTCGCGTGCCGGCAACTTCGCCAAGGACCAGAACGGGCGGCTCGTGACCCAGGACGGCTTCCCGCTGGAGCCGGAGATCAACGTTCCCGCCGATGCCCGCCAGGTGCAGATCGGGCTGGACGGCCAAGTCTCTGTGCTGGTGGGCCAGGATCCGCTGCCCACGACCATCGGCACGATCCAGCTGGCGCGCTTCGCCAACCCGGCGGGCCTGACGCCGCTGGGCAAGAACCTGTACGCGCCCACGGCTGCCTCGGGCAATCCCGTGGTGGATAACCCAGGCGTGAACGGCATGGGCACGCTGATCCAGTCGTTCCTGGAACTGTCCAACGTGAGCGTGGTGGACGAGATGATCAACATGATCATCGCCCAGCGCGCCTACGAGGTGAACTCCAAGGCCATCCAGACCTCGGACGAAATGCTGCAGACGGCCAATCAGATCATCCGTTAACCCTGCGCCGGGTACCGTTTGATGCTGCGCTCAATGAAGATGGCCCTGCTCTCGCTGCTGGCCCTGACAGCCGCCACGGTGGTTTGGGCCGCACCCGCTGCCGTGACGTCGGCGCCGGCTGCGCCCGCCGCCACCCACCCGGCCAAGGTTACGGACCTTTCGCCGCTGGTTACGGTGCGGGTGCTTCCACGGGCGGACGTGCCGGGCGACGAGTTCACGCTGGCCGAGGTGGCCGAGGTGGACGGGGCGGACACGGACACCGTGCGTCGTGTGGCCGGCATTTCCCTGGGCCGCTCGCCGCAGCCGGGCCGTTCGATGCGGCTGACCGAAGGCTTCCTGCGTTCGCGGCTGAACGTTGTCATTGCGGACGATCAGGTGAAAGTCACCGTGCCTCCCGATGCGGAAGTGACGCGGGCCTCACAGGTCATCTCCGGGGACGATATCGGCGCCAAGGTGTTGGCATTGGCGGCGCAGCAGGCCGGCGTGCCGGAGGGCGACCTGGAGCAGAAGCTGCTCTCGCCGATCCAGGATGCCGTGCTGCCCACCGGCGACGTGACTTGGCAGATCGAACCGCTGGGCCATTACCTCGCGGCTGGCGGTTCGCGCACCTATCGCGTGGTCGCGCAGATCCAGGGCAACGAGGTGTGGCGCGCCATCGCACGCATCAACCAGCAGGTGTTCCGCAAGGTGGTGGTGGCGCTGCGCTCCGTGCGGCGCGATCGGATCATCCGGACCCAGGATGTGGCGCTGCAACGCAAGCCGGTTTCCGGGAAGCAGGACGACTCGTACCTCACTCACCTCTCCGAAGCGGTGGGTTCGAAGAGCAAGCGCGACATCTCCCGCGGGGAGTGGCTGAACCAGGACATGCTGACGCCGGTGGCCGACGTGGCGGAAGGCGGCCCCGTGATGCTCGTCTACCAGACCGAGCACGTGCGCTTCACCTCGCCCGGAGTGGCGCTGGTGCCGGCCAAGGTGGGCCAGTTCATCCCGGTGCGCAACCTGGAATCGGGCAAGATTGTCTACGGAGTGGTGGCGTCGGACGACATCGTGAAGGTGAACTGAGCCCCGCCGCCGCTGCTGCGGCCATGCGTGGCAAGGCAACGGACATGCCGAGCAAGATCAAATCCATGCGCGCTACCCAGGCGACTCCGCCCCTGCTGACGGGCCTGCTGCTGCTGGCCCTGGCCCTGGGCGGCTGCGCCTTTGGCCAGGCCAACCAGCCCGTGCAACTGCCCAAGCAGACCGAGGAGGCGGCACAGGCGCCGGCGGTGGCCCAGCGGCCGATTCTGCGACCGCCCATCAACACGTCGCGCAACCTGTACGAAGGCTCGCTGTGGCGCGGCGCTTCCTCGTGGGGCAACCTGCTGCGCGACCACCGCGCCCGCTACCGGGGCGACCTGCTGACGGTGATCAAGCTGCAGAACATCATCAAGGTGCCAGAGGCCAAGCCGGCCCAGACGCCGCAGCAACAGCAGCAGGCCCAGCAACAGCAGCAAGCCCAGCAGCAACAGCAGCAGGCCATCGACCCGGTGTTGGCCTTCCTGCGGGAGCAGGAAAAGCGCCGGGAGGCCATCGAGAAGGAGCAGAACGAGATTCTGCGCTCCATCGATTCGATCGAGGTGGAGGTGGTGCGCGTGCTTCCCAATGGGAACATGCAGGTGCGCGGGGTGCACCCGCCCATCTTCCGCGACCGCAACCGGGTCAAGTACATCGTCACGCTGGAGGGCATCGTGCGGCCCTCGGACGTGGACGAGAACAACGACGTAATCTCCACGCGTCTCAGCAAGGCGGAGGTCAATATCCACCGCTACGTGCGGCGCGACGAGCTTCCGCTCGGCGACGTGGCCCGGGCAGCCGGCCGCCCGAAAGAGGGCGAACTGCTGGACCGGCTCACGAGCTTTCTGACGGGGCCGGGCACCGGAAGCCGCTCGACCCAGGTTTCCCCGAAGTGACCGCATGAACATCGGCGGAGTGGTTGGCATGGATCGCAAGGCAAACGCTATCGGCACCATCCTCCGGCATCTGCTGCCGGCCGGCATGCTGCTGCTCGCCATCGTGGTGAGCGCACCGCCGGCCTGGGCGATCCGCGTGAAGGACATCGCCTTCCTGCGCGGCGCGCGGGACAACCAGCTCATCGGCTACGGGCTGGTGGTGGGCCTGGACGGTACGGGCGATTCCCCGGATAGCCTGCTGGCCCGCAAGCCGCTGCAGAATGCGCTGGAGCGCATGGCAATCAACCTGAGCCCGAAGGACATCAAGGGGCGCAGCATCGCGGGCGTGCTGGTGACGGCCACGCTGCCGCCCTTCGCCAAGGCGGGCACGCGGCTGGACGTGACAGTAGATTCGCTCGGCGATTCCCTGAGCCTGCGCGGTGGCACGTTGATGCTGACCCTGCTCAATGGCCCCAACAACGTCGTGTACGCCACGGCGCAGGGGCCCATCACGGGCATCCCCAAGGGCATCGAACGCACGGAGGGCGGTGGCGCCATCCCCGCGGCCCTGGCGGCCCAGGCCCAGACGCAGCAGGCGCAGCAGGCGCAGCAGGCCGCGGCGCTGGTGGATCCGCGCTCCAGCCTGGTGCCCACCAAGGGCTTCGTCATCCGCGGGGCGCTGGTGGAGCGGGAGATCAATCTGAACCTGAACACGCGGGCCCGGCTGTTCATCAACCTGAAGGAAAGCGACTTCACCACGGCCTTCCGCCTGGCCAAGATGATCAACCGTGAGATCGGCGACGGCTCCGCGCGGGCCAAGGACGCGGGCACAGTGGAAGTTTCCGTGCCGGACAGCTACCTGGGCCAGACCGTGGAGCTGATGTCCAAGATCGAGAACCTGGAGATCCAGCCCGACTCGGTGGCACGGGTGGTCGTGGACGAACGCACGGGCTCGATCGTGATGGGTCAGAACGTGCGAATTTCGCCCATCGCCATCTCCCACGGCAACCTGCAGATCCGTATCGGCGGATTGGGTGCGCCGCCGGCCGCGCCAGGGGCTCCAGGCGCACCGGGCCAGCAGGCCGCTGCGCAGGGCGGCCAGGCGCAGCCCGCTGGGCCGCCCCCGCCGGAACTGCCCGCGCTGGCCCTGGCCGAATCGCCCTCGTCCATCGTGCTGTTCAAGGGCGAGGTGGACCTGAAGGAGGTAGTGGACGGGCTGAACAAAATCGGCGCCTCCACGCAGGATTTGGTCCAAGTCTTGAAAATCATCAAGACAGCGGGTGCTTTGCACGCCGATCTTGAAATCCGATAGGGGGCGCACCATGCAGCTCAACGTATTGCCCGATTTTACGCTTCAGCGCGGCAAGTCGGAGCTGGATGCCCTGCGAGGCAAGGCCGTGAGCCTGCCCACGCAGCGCAAGCGCCTTGAGAAGGCCGCCAAGGAGTTCGAGGGCATCATGCTGGAGATGATGGTGCGGGAGATGCGCAAGAACGTGCCCCAGTCGCCCCTGTTCGGCAAAAGCAACGCCCACGATATCTACACGGATATGCTGGACAGCCAGTATGTGCACCTGATGACGGAACGCGGCGGGTTCGGCCTGGCCAAGCTGCTCGTGCGGCAGCTCGGCCCGGACCTGCACGGCGCCGGCAAGCAGCCGGTCTCGAACAAGCCAGCGGCGCACCTGCACCCCACGCTGCCCGTGCGGCAGGGGCTGCACGCGCTCCCAGGCCTGCGGGCGCAGGCGGCCGAGGCCGGTTTCCCCGTGCCTGTGCCGAAGCCCAGCTACAGGCCCTAAGGGGGTCGCCATGCCGCTCGCTCAAGTTTTCGGTCCGAACGCCGATGTTAGTAACACACGGGTGTACCGTGGCAGCATCGGGAACGGACCAGCCGGCTGCACCCAGCCGGATGGCGCTGACCCAACGGCGGCGCGTGAGCGGATTCTCACGGGCCGAAAGCCCGTGCACTGGAGCGCGATGGAGACCGACCGATGAAAGTGACCGGACAACAGCCGCCCCGCACCTCGGAATTGACGACCGGGAAAGCCCGGGAGGCGGAGGGCAAGGCGGAACGCATGCGAACCGCTGCCAAGGAAGGCGCCGCGCCCGCGAGCAACCGCATGTCGCTCACGCTGAGCCGAATTCGCGAGGCGATCCGCAACACCCCTGACGTCCGCGCGGATCGCGTGGAGTCGGTGCGTGAGCGGATCCGCAGCGGGGAATACAAAGTGGATGCGGAACGGCTGGCCCAGAACATCATGACCGAATCGCTGCACGAGGATCTGGAGAAGCCATAGCAGGCCGCTCCAGCCCGAGCGTAGCGCCGGCCCGCCGGGCCCCACTCCGCCGATGCACCCGCCCCAGGCGGCAGTCCCTGAGGCGCACCCGAATACCCGACATCATCGCTCCCATCCGCCAGTAACCGCGAGGACGCGAGGCCGTGGACAAGCTGCTGAACGAACTGAAGGCCCTGCTTGGCGAGGAAGTCGCCTTGCACGAGGGCTTGAAATCGGATCTGGCCTTTGAATCCGAGCAGGACGGCGAACTGCCCGCGGCCGAGTTCCTGCGCCTGCAGCAGCGCAAGTACTACTGGATCAATCAGATCGAGGGCATCGAGTCGCGGCGTATCGAGCAGGTGCGCCAGATGGCCGAGCAGTGGGAGGTGGATGCCCGCAAGCTGACCCTGAGGGAAATTATTGCCCGTTCGCCCGACCCGGTGAACGAGGAGTTTGCCGGTTACCACAAGGCGCTGACCGAACTGGTGGAGGAGATCCGCGCGCTGGCCCGCGAAACCAGCGCCAACGCGCAGACCCGGCTGAAGGCTATCGATGCCACGCTGGCGGTGATCGGTGAGGCGGTCAAGATGCACCCGACCTACTCCGAGGCTGGACGCCTGCAGAAGCGCACGCCCACGTTCAAGCACACCTCGGCCTGAGGCCCCGGCCGCGTCGCGCTGTCCCCCCATGAGCTTGCGCAGCGAGGACCTGCATGAGTACGAACAGCCTGTTCGCCCAACTGGACATGGGCAAGCGTGCCCTGATGGCCCAGCAATCCGGGATGAGCACGGCCGGCCATAACATCGCCAACGTCGACAACGAGAACTACAGCCGCCAGCGCGTCGATCTGGAGGCGCAGCACCCGTTCCGCTCCCGCTTCGGCGCTGGGGTGGACATCCAGCAGGTGCAGCGCGTCGCGGACCGCTTCCTGGACAAGCGCCTCATCGCCGAGCAAAGCCGCGGCGGCAGCGTGGAGGTGCGCGAGAAGGGCCTCAAGCGCCTGGAGGCCTTGTTTGCCGAGGTGGAAGGTTTCGGCCTGCGCAATGCGCTGAACGACTTCTGGGGGGCCTGGGGACGTCTGGCCGCGCAGCCCGAGACGGAGATCCTGCGCCAGAACCTGATCGACTCGGCCAAGCGCTTGGCCAACCGCGTCAACGGCATGCACCGGGACTTCGTGCAGATGCGGCAGGAACTGAACGGGCGCATCTCTGAACGGGTGGAGCGGGTCAATCAGCTTGCCGGGCGCGTCGCCTCACTCAACGTGCGCATCCAGCAGGTGGACCGCGGCAAGGGGGAGGCCAATGACCTGCGCGACCAGCGGGAGGCGGCCCTCAAGGAGATGTCCAAGCTGGTGCACATCGACTGGTTCGAGAACAAAGATCACCTGGTGATGGTCAGCATCGGCAATGGCTTCCCGTTGGTGAACGGCCGCCATGCCAACAAGCTGGCAGCCAGCTTTGCCAGCGACGAGGCGGGGATGTTCTCCCTGCGTGGCATCGACCCCAAGGGCATCAGCCGCGATCTGACCCCGAACATTCACTCCGGGGAACTGGGGGAATACGTGGACCTGCGCGACCACGTGGTGCCGCACTTCATCAGCAAGCTGGACGAAATGGCGTCCGAGGTCGCCTTCCGCGTGAACCGGCTGCAGAACTCGGGCACCGGACTGGATGCCACGTTCAAGCAGGTCACCAGTTCCTTCGCGCTGAAGCCCGATGCGTTGACCAAACCCCTGCCCTTCCTCAAGGACGGCAAGTTCCGCATCAACCTGGTGGGGCACGACCACCAGATCGCCGAGACCTACGAGATCGGCCTGCACGCGGGCAAGGATACCGTGCAGGACGTGGTGGACCGCATCAACAAAACGGTGGCCAATCCCAAGCTGCTGCAGGCCAAGGTCAATTCCGACGGCAGCGTGACGATCCAGTCCACCGGGCCCTACGACTTCGTGCTGGGCCAGGACGATACGGACTTCTCGGCCATCATGGGCTTCAACAACTTCTTCGAGAGTCTGGACGGCGCCAAGGACTTCCGCGTCAATCCGAAGCTGGTGGAGCGGCCGAATCTGATCTCGACGGGCAAAAACCTGTTGCCGGGCGACAACTCCACGGCGCTGGCGATGAACCAACTGCAGTTCCAGCCCACCATGGAAGGCGGCACCATCACATTCGACGATTTCTACAACGGGATGCTGTCGGAGCTGGGGCTGATGATCAACCGCTCCCACGAGGAATCGCGGAACCAGCAGTTGATCCTGGATCAGTTCCAGAAGCTTCGCAACGAGATCTCCTCGGTGAACATGGACGAGGAGGTCGCGGACATGGTGCAGCACCAGCGGGGCTTCGAGGCGTCGGCCAAGTTCGTGAAGTCCGTGGATGAAATGACCAAAACCGTCATCGATATGTAACCGGCGAGCGAACCGGCATTATGCGCGTTACCGACCTGACCAAGCAGACGGCCGTTGTCCGCAACGTCCAGAACAACGCCGATCGCCTGCAGAACCTGCAGGAGACGATGGCGTCCGGGCGGCGCATCAACAAGCTCTCCGACGATCCTGTCGGTGCCACGCAGGCGCTCGACTACCGCACGAAGCTGTCATTCTACAACATGCTCAAGGGCATCACGCAGCAGACCTTCACCTGGCTGGACCGCAGCGAGGCGGAGCTGTCGCACGTGGGTGACCTGCTGAGCCGCGTCAAGACCCTGGCGTTGGCTCAGGCGAACGACAGCTCGGATTCCAACTCGCGCCGGGTGACGGGCGAGGAGGTGCAGAACATCTACGATGCGCTCGTGCAGGCCGGCAACGCTAAGTTGGGCAAGGTCTATATCTTCAGCGGCAGCAAGACGTTGACCCAGCCGCTGGTGGAGGGCGACTCGGTGCAGCCGGCCGAGGTGGACACCAAGAACCTGGAGTCCGACCTGAAGTTCCTGGTCGATCCAGCGCAGTTTCAAGGCCGCTTCATCGGCTTTTCGGAACACCCGTACGTGGTGCGTATCGTGAAGGAAGGCGCGGTCGGCCACGCACAGTTCGAGGTGTCCGATGACGGGGGCAAGAACTGGAGCCGCCCCAAGACGCTGCTGCCGGACGTCGAGGTGTTCAACGAGGAGGGCGCCTCCAGCGACAAGGTGATGCTGAAGCTGCAGGAACACAGCGACAAGCTGGGAGAGCCGCTGGTCTACCCCAAGGGGCTGGAGTTCCGCTTCGAACCCAACCCGCCCGTGCACTACCAGGGCAACGACGACCGGCGGATGATCCCGACCAGCGAGGGCGTGCTGCAGCCCATCAACGTGACAGCCAGGGACATCTTCTTCCGCGAGCCCGACAAGCCGAAGAGCGTCAACATCTTTGACATGCTGACGAGTCTCAAGCGGGCGCTGGATGAGAACGATGGCAAGGTGGTCGAGCAGCGCCTGCAGGATCTGGACGATGCCTTCGAACAGGTGCTGAACCAGCGCGCCACCATCGGCGCGGCGCGCAAGGAGCTGAACGACCAGCTCGATAAGGTGCGCGACCGGGAATTCAACAACACCAAGCAGCTCTCCGAGTTGGAAGACATGAACTTCCCGGCCGCCGTGACGGAGATGAACATGGCGGACGTCCGCAACAAGGCCAGCCTGGATACCAGTGCGCGGATGATCCAGCCCTCACTGCTCAACTTTCTGCGATAGAGGATAACCCTCCCTGGAGCATGCGCTGAATTTTTTTGCAGCAGTTGCGCAATCCCGGCCGCTTTGGTGCGGTTTTTGATTGAATCGGAGACAAAGCCGTCGGCAAAACGCGCAAACGCGGAGGATAGGCGGCCCAAGGCCCGACGCCATCACGGATTGAGGCGGGGCGGGCTGCCACAGACGATCGCTTTGGTTTGGTTGTGGGTATCGACACTCATTTAGCGCAGCCAGGAGGCGCCAATGCTGATTCTGACAAGGAAGTCAGGAGAAAGCATCACGATTGGTGATGAGATCAAAATTCAGGTGATCGAGATCAAGGGCAAACAGGTCCGGCTTGGGATCGAAGCCCCCAAGAAGTTCGCGATCCACCGGGAAGAGGTCTACATCCGGATTCAGGAGGAGAACAAGCGGGCGGCCTCCAAGGCTCCCCTGACCCTGAAGTCCATTGGAGACCTTTGGAAGAAGAAGCAGTGAAGCCAGGAGGGATGTAGTGCCATCCGCGGTGCCAGTGCCCGGCACACGCACCGCCGGATTTAACCCTTGCGTGGAAGGTAGGAGGCGATGAAAGTTCAAACGACGCGATTCGGCACGATCGATGTGAAGGAGCCCCAGGTGCTGACCCTGGTCGAGGGTATGCTGGGCTTCTCGGAGTGTACCCGCTTTGTGCTGATGGACGACGAGATCGGGGAACCGTTCATGTGGATGCAATCCCTGGACATCCCCTCGCTGGCCTTCGTGGTCATCGATCCGGCGATCATCCTGCCCAACTATCACTTCTCGGTGAAGAAGGAGCAGATCAAGGCGCTGGAGACCCAGAACGTCGAGGATCTGCAGGTCTACGTGATCGTCACCATGGCCGCGAACATCCTGGACGTGACGGTCAATCTGCAGGGGCCGCTGGTGCTCAACAAAACGAAGCGCATCGGCCAGCAGATCGTGCTGAACGACCCCAACTTCAGCACCCGGCATCCGCTGTTCACTGACCAGCCGGAGACCGAGACCGAGGCCATCGAGGCTGTGCGCAAGGAGAACCAGGTCGCCTCGCAGCGGGTCGCCATCGCCGGCTGATGCCCGGCATCGCGCGAGCGCCGCGTCTCCGCGGTGGTCCGCGAGAGCAGTCGGCGGCCCGGCCGGTTCATCGCCCGGCCCGGCGGCCAGCCTCCTACCGATTGCGTCGCGCCCGGCCTCCACACAGGCCGGGCGCGGCGTCTGCTTTGCTCCCCACCCGTGGCAAACGACCGCGTCGCAGCGTGTACCGGCCCCCATGCGAGGGTGCGGCGGCGCCTCCCCGTGCATGCGTGAGCCTCCGGTGCATTGCCGGGCCGTTCGCGGCGCGCGACGGCGCCGGCTCCAGGATATTCCAATGACCGGCGCATGGAGCCTCGGCGCCCGCCCGGGCGGCCCGAGCCTTTGATCCGGCGGAATTTTGCTACATACTGGAAGCATTGCCGAATCACACACTCGTCAACCGTTGACGCCTTGCCGCGCCGAGCGAAGCCATGCCGCCCCGTGATCCCGGTGCCTGGATGTGGGCCGAAGCCATCGACATGCTGGACCGCGCAGAGCGGTTGCACCGTCAGTTCTTCCAGGTGCGCCAGGAGCAGGGTGGCGGAGCCTGCTGGGAGCCGCCGGTGGATATCTTCGAGACCGACGATGCCCTGTGGATTCAGGTGGCCCTGCTGGGGGTGGCCCCCGAGCAGGTGCACATCATCGTGGAGGACGGCGTGCTGAGCGTGGCGGGAGAACGCCGCTGGCCCTCGGAGACCCGTGGCGCCATGCTGCACCGCCTGGAGATTCCCCACGGCCGCTTCGAGCGGCGCATCCAGCTCCCCGCGGGCGGCTACGAGTTGGAGCGGCGCGATCTGGTCAACGGCCTGCTCACCCTGAGCCTGCGCAAGTTGCGCTGAGCGCGGAGCCTCCCATGCCCCCTGAAGAGCCCACCACGGCCAGCACGGCCCCGCCGCCGGACGCGAGCCCGCCCGGCGACGCTGTGCGTCTGCCCGAGGGTGCGATCCCCATCATCCCGCTGCGCAACATCGTGCTGTTTCCGGGCATCGTGATGCCGGTGACCCTGGGTCGCGAACGCTCCATCCGTGCGGCGCAGGAGGCGGCGCGCAACGAGTGGCCGGTGGGCTTCCTGCTCCAGCGCACGCCGGAGACGCAGGATCCGGCTCCCGTCGACTTGCACCGCGTGGGCACGGTGGCCACCGTGCTGCGCTACCTGACTGCCCCCGACGGCACCCATCATGCCGTGTGCCAGGGCGAGCAGCGCTTCCGCGTGATCGAGTTTCTGGAGGGCTGGCCGTTCCTGGTGGCCCGCGTGGAACGCATTGAGGAAGCGCCGGGCAAGGGCCGGGAGATCGAGGCGCGGCTGCTGCAGCTCAAGCAGCGCGCGGTGGAAGGTTTGCAACTGCTGCCGCAGGCGCCCGAGGAACTGGCCAACGCCGTGCAGGCCATCGACGCGCCCGGCCCGCTGGCCGATCTGGTCGCGAGCTTTCTGGACATCAAGCCGGAAGAGAAGCAGGAGGTGCTGGAAACCCTCGACCTGCCGCGCCGGCTGGATCGGGTGTTGGAGCTGCTTTCCTACCGGCTGGAGGTGCTGCGGCTCTCGGAGGAGATCGGCCAGGAGACGCAGAAGTCGCTCAGCGGCCAGCAGCGCGAATACCTGCTGCGCGAGCAGCTCAAGGCCATCCAGAAGGAACTGGGCGAGAGTGACGCCAAGTCTCAGGAGGTCGAGGAGCTGTCCCACGCCATTGACGGGGCGGACATGCCGGAGGAGGTGGCGCAGCAGGCCCGGAAGGAACTGCGACGGCTCGAGCGCATGCCGGAGGCTTCCGCCGAGTATCCCATGGTGCGCACATATCTGGACTGGCTGCTTGAACTGCCCTGGCGCCTCGCCGATGAGCCTGAGATCGACCTGGCCAAGGCCCGCGAAACGCTGGACGCAGACCACTACGGGCTGCAGAAGATCAAGCGCCGCATCCTGGAATATCTCGCCGTGCGCAAGCTCAATCCGGAGGGCCATGCGCCCATCCTGTGCTTCGTGGGGCCGCCCGGCGTGGGCAAGACCTCGCTGGGGCAGAGCATCGCGCGGGCCATGGGGCGGGCCTTCGTGCGCCAGAGCCTGGGCGGCACGCACGACGAGGCGGAGATCCGCGGGCATCGCCGCACCTACATCGGAGCGCTGCCCGG
The DNA here is from genome assembly GCA_035266845.1 of bacterium. Taxonomy (GTDB): domain Bacteria; phylum SAR324; class SAR324; order SAR324; family JACQKK01; genus DATFMP01. Next base: position 74,701 of record DATFMP010000057.1, on the reverse strand, counting down.
CAACATTATCCAAGGCATCCGCAAGGCGGGCGCGCGCAACTGCGTGTTCATGCTGGACGAGATGGACAAGCTGGGTTCGAGCTTCCAGGGCGATCCGGCCTCGGCGCTGCTGGAGGTGCTGGATCCCGAGCAGAACTCCACGTTCCGCGATAACTATCTGGCCGTCCCCTACGACCTGAGCCGGGTCGTGTTCATCGGCACGGCCAACGTGCTTGATACGATCCCTGGGCCGCTGCGGGACCGCATGGAGATCATCGAGCTGAGCGGCTACACGGAGGACGAGAAGCTTAATATCGCGCGGCGCTACCTGGTGAAGCGCCAGCTTACGGCCAACGGCCTGAAGGCCGAGCAGTGCGAGTTGGGTGACGAGACGTTGCGTTCCATTATCCGCGACTACACGCGCGAAGCGGGCTGCCGCAACCTAGAGCGCGAGATCGGCAGTGTATGCCGCCACGTGGCCATGCGCATTGCCGAGGGCAGCGCGCAGCAGGTACGAGTGCGCCCGGAAGACCTGCACGCCATCCTGGGTCCGCCCAAGTTCGAGGCGGAGGTGGCCCTGCGCACGTCGATGCCCGGCGTGGTGACGGGGCTGGCCTGGACGCCAGTGGGCGGAGACATCCTGTTCGTGGAAGCCAACCGCACGCCCGGCCGCGGCAACCTGATCCTCACCGGGCAGTTGGGCGACGTGATGAAGGAGAGCGTCCAGGCCGCGCTGACCCTGGTCAAGGCGCGCGCGGAGCAGTTGGGGCTCAAGCCCGAGCTATTCGAGAAGATTGACATCCACATCCACGTGCCCGCCGGAGCCATTCCCAAGGATGGCCCCAGCGCGGGCGTCGCCATGTATATTGCGCTGGTCTCACTGCTCACCGAGCGCACGGTGCGCGACCTGACGGCGATGACGGGTGAGATCAGCCTGCGGGGGCAGGTACTGCCCGTGGGCGGTATTCCCGTGAAGGTGAGCGCCGCGCTGCGTGCGGGCATCCAGCGCGTGCTGCTTCCGGCGCGCAACCGCAAGGACTTCGAAGAGATCCCCGAGGAGGCGCGCAACAAACTGGAGTTCGTGTGGGTGGACCGCATTGACGACGCCGTAGCCGCCGCCTTTGCCAATGGCGTGGCTCCCGATGCTGCGGAACGGCCCGCGGACGAGCGGCCGCCCGGCGGCGTATACCCCAGCTAGCGCGGGCCGCCCCGCGGCCGCAGCGGAATGCCTCTCGTCTAGCAGCCGAGTTGATCGGCCAGATCGCCGAAGTCCTTCGCCACCAGATCGAAGCCTTCGCCGGACGGGGGTGGGTCGCTGCCCGGGCCGTGCTCGTCCGGCCGCGGCACCAGCGCGGTGCGGTAGCCCACCGAGCTTGCCGCCTCGAGGTCGCTCGGGTGTGCGGCGACCAGCATGCACTGCGACGGAGGCAGGCTGAGGTAATCCGCCGTGCCGAGATAGGCCCCGGGCTGCGGCTTGTAGTGCTGCGTGGGCTCGGCACCCAGAATGGCGTCCCAGGGCAGCCCCGCGTAGCGCGCCAGGTGAACCATCAGCGAGACGTTGCCGTTGGAGAGCGTGGCCAGCGGATAGCGGCGCTTGAGTCGAACCAGTCCCGCCACCACGTCCGGCCAGGGATCGAGCCGGTGCCAGGCGCGGTTGAAGTGGTCGATCTCGGCCTCGCTCAGCCCACGGATGCCGTGGCGCTCCAAAAGGATGTCCAGGCTCATGCGGTGCAGGTCGTCCAGCTTGGTCCACCCAAGCTTGCCCGTGCGCACCTTTTCCATCTGCGGCTGATACAGCCCGCGCCAGTCGTCCGCGAAGGCTTCCCAGTCCGCCTGCAGCCCTTTGGCAGCACCCAGCGAGCGCCCCTCGCGGATGATGCTCGAACGCCAGTCCACCACGGTGCCGAACACGTCGAAGGTGAGGGCGCGCACATCGACGACGGCGGGAGGCTGGCTCATGGGGGGGGCTCCGCGCGGTTGCGTTGGGTGGTGCCGGGACGCAAGGCGCCTCCCGGCGGACGATGCGGATCAGGCTACCGGCCCGTGCGGATGATGGCAACGCCGCGGAAAGGGGGGGAAACGCGGCGCCACACGGACCGGTGCCCGACCAAGCACCGGCGGCGGTGCGATCGTGCCGGATCGACACCGCCAATTCGGAAACAAAGCCCTCCCAAGCCCCTCATCGGGCCCGCTGTGCCCTACAGTCCACGTCCACGCGGGGGCAAGGCCGCCAACAGGGATCTCCGGATTAGCGGTGCCCGATGGCGCAGGCCGCCGCCACGGGCTGCATGGGGTGCAGCTCCAGGCGCACCTCCCGGAAGCCCGCCTCGCTAAGCTGGGCCAACATCCGCTCGCCGATGCGCTGCGCGTCCGTATCGGTGGCGCCCCGGGAGCGGGGCTGCACGGTCAGCGCGATGCGTCCGCCCGGCCGCAGCCGCTCGCGGAGTGCGCGGAACTGGGCCACGGGATCGCTCCAGAACATGGCCACGTTCACCGCCATGATGCGGTCGAACACGGTGCCCAGGTCCGGCAGATGCTCGGCATCGCCCAGTTGCAGCGCGATGCGGCCCGAGGCCAGGGCCTGTGCATTGCGGCGCGCCGCCTGGCTTAGCATCAGCTCGGAGTGGTCCATGCCCACCACGAGGCCTTGGTTGGCCCGCTCGGACAGCCAGCCCAGCGCCACGCCGGGGCCGAAGCCGATCTCCAGCACCCAATCCGTCGGCTGGACGTCCAGCAGGTCCACCGTCCAGCGGTTGCGCTCCAGGTTGGAGGGCCGGGTGGCCATGATCCAGCCCGCCACGCGGCCCCAGAAGCCATACGGCTGCCGGAACTGCCGCACCGCCCAGCCGCGCAGGCCGGTCGATCGAGAGCCTGGGGACGTGTCCTCCCGAAACACCGGGTGCGGTGTCCCATCGGGTGCCTGTGTTGTCGCCTGCATCGGCAATCTCCCTTTTCAGCGGGTGAAGTGGTGGCGGCGGCCCCGGATGGCGGTCCGGAGCCGCGCAGGGATGCCGGTTAGCCCAGCCGCCACTGCAGGCGGCGCAACATGTGCTTGCGCACCTGCTCCTGCTGTTGTGGGTCCAGCGTGCGATAGAAGGCCGCGGTGTCGTCGATCAGTTGATCGAGCTTGGCCTGGTCTACGCGCTGGTGCATCTGGTTCTTAATGGTGGTGGCCACGGTGTCGGGATCGGCCGGGTCCTTCTCCAGGGCCGCCTTTACATCCGCCGCCGTCTGGTGCCAGCGCTCCCGGCGCTCCTTGGCCAGCTCGCGCGCGCGGGCCATCAGCGCCTCGAACTGCGGCTTCTGCTGCGCGGTGAGATGGAGATCCTCGGCGATCTCTTCCTGGATGTGGTCCATGCGCTTGTCGAAGCGCGCGGGATCGTAGCCATGGTGCCAGGGGCCGCGGAAGCCCTGCAGGCCCAGCGCTGCCACGCCCAGCCCCAGCACGCCCAGCGCGCCCAGGGCACGGCGGCGCGTGAAGAATCCGGTGATTCGGCTCATCGGTTGTTCTCGATGTTGTGTCTGCGTTGTGGGAACGAAGGGACGCACCATGCGCCCCATCCGCAACCATGCTAGGCCGGGCGTGTTGCGCCGGTTTTGCGCCGGTGTAACGGTGGGGTAATTCCCATGCGCGCGATTTAACCCGCGCTTTACAAAAGGGGCCCGCCTGCGCAACAGCGCGTTAACAGGCGGCTGCTATGCTGGGTAAATGGAAATGGCGCGAAATGAGGGCGTGGCCTCGCGCACCATCCTCGTGATCGAGGACGATGCTGAGTTGTCGGCCCTGCTGGCGGATTACCTGGGGCACGAAGGCTTCGTCGTGAGGCACGCTCCCGATGGCGAGGTGGGGCTGGAACAGGCCCTCACGGGCAGCTACTGCCTTGTGCTGCTGGACATCATGCTGCCCGGGCGCGATGGCATCGAGGTGCTGCGCGAGCTGCGCCGCAGTTCCCCCGTACCCGTGATCATGCTCACCGCCAAGGGCGATGACGTGGACCGCATCGTAGGACTGGAATTGGGGGCGGACGACTACCTGCCCAAGCCATTCAATCCACGCGAGCTGGTGGCGCGCATCAAGGCCGTGCTGCGCCGTGCGGGCGCCGCTCCGGCGGAAGACGTTGCGGAGGCGCCGCGGCAACTGGAGCGGGGGGAATTGTTGATCGACCTGGAGGGCTACCGCGCCAGTCTGCAGGGCAAGGAGCTGCCGCTTACCGTGATCGAGTTCGCCCTGCTGCGCGAGCTGGCGCAGTCCCCCGGACGCGCGCTCAGCCGCGAGACCCTGCTGGACCGCGTGCGGGGGCGGGACTTCGATCTGTTCGACCGCAGCATTGACGTACACGTCTCGCATCTGCGCCAGAAGCTGGGGGACGACCCCCAGCATCCGCGCTTCATTCGCACGGTGCGCTCGATCGGCTACATGTTTATCGGTGAGGGAGCGTAGCCCAAGAGCTTCACGCCACCCCCGAGCGCCCCCCGGAACCCGCATGATCTCCCGCCATCTGATACTCAAGCTCTACCTGTGGATCCTGCTGGCGCTGACGCTAAGCGTGGCGGGGGCCGCGTTCGTGGTGGCGCTGCTGTCTCAGCACGATATCGAGCAGCGTGCCCAGGAGTGGGTGCTGGCCGAGGTGCGGCCCTCAAGGGATGTCGTGCAGAACCTGCTGCAGAGCGGGATGACGCTGCCCGAGTTGCGCGAGGTGCTGGAGCCGCTGCGCCGCACGGCGCGCGTGCGGCTGCAGGTGCTGGCCCCCGATGGCACGCCGGTGCTCTCGTTCCCGCCACCACTCGTGCGGCACGGTCCTCCCGAGATGCCCCGCGTGCAGCGGCTGCTGCCGCCGCTGGATCCTGCGTTGCTGAGCAAGGTGCTGGCCGGCCAGGAAGTGCTGGACTGGCGGCAGCGGGACCATCTGCTGGCCGCGCTGCCGATCCGCCTGCCGGATGGCCGACCGGGGGCGTTCTACCTGTCCGCACGGCGCTTCCACTGGGAGCGCGAGGGTGTGCCTTGGCGGCTGCTGGCAGGGCTGGCTGCCGTGCTACTGACGCTATGGCTGTTGAGCTGGCCCCTGGCGGGGCACCTGGCGCGTCCACTGCAGCGCATGGCGGCCGCGGCCGACGCACTGGGCCAGGGGCACCTATCGGTGCGGATCAATCCGGAGGACATCCAGCGCCGACACCAGCACTGGAAGCGGCGAGATGAGATCGCGCGGCTGGCCGAGAGCTTCAACCGCATGGCGGAGAACCTACAGCGGCTCGTGTTGCGCCACAAGCAACTGCTGGCGGACATCTCTCACGAGCTGCGCTCACCGCTGGCCCGGCTCCGCCTGGCACTGGAGCTGGCCCGCGGGGCGGAGGGTGCGGAGCAGGCCCGCTATCTGGACACGCTGGAGCGGCAGGCGGACACCATGGAGTCCCTGATCGGCGAGTTGCTGTTCCATGCCCGCCTGGATGAGGCGCCCTACGCCCTGCAGGCCGAGCCACTGGACCTGGCGGCGCTGGTGGCCGAGGCCGTGGCGGGGCAGCGACCGGAAGCGGAGGCCAAACGCCTCACGGTGCGCGTGCACGTGCCGGAACGGCTGGCCAACGTGCGGGCCGACCGCCGGCTGCTGGCGCGCGCCTTGGGCAATGCCCTGCGCAATGCGGTCACCTACAGCCCGGACGAGGGGGCGGTGGACGTTACCGTGCGGCGGGAGGAGGGACGGCACTCCATCGCCGTGCGCGACGAGGGGCCTGGCGTGCCCGCCGAGCAACTGGAGCGCATCTTCGAGCCCTTTGTGCGCACCGATGCGGCCCGGGGGCGTGCCACCGGTGGCGTGGGACTGGGCCTGTCCATCGTGCGGCGCTGCATGGAGGCCCACGGCGGGGGCGCTAGCGCTCAGGCAGCCGATGGCCGCGGCCTGGTGGTGACCCTGTGGCTGCCGGCGGAGGCGCAGGGCTAGGGAAGTTCGGGGCCCAGGCTGGGCGCCGCGATCGACTTCGATCTGATCCGTTGCAAGCAGATCGCTGTGCTCTCCTAGCGCGCGCGGCCCATCACTGGACGACGCGCAAGCGCGGTTCGCCCGGCCGCTCCGGGTCGTTGCCCGGCGGAGGGTTCGGTGCGGAGAATTCGGGCACGATGCGCCGCAGGGAGGCGATCACGCCGGCCTCATCGCCGTTGGCCACCACCTTGCTCAGTGCCGCCAGTTCTGCGACCAGCCAGTCTCCATCCACACGCCGCTGCGCGGCCAGCAGCAGCTTGGGACTGCCGGTGCCTATCAGCTCCTCTGATTCGTGGAACAGTTCCTCGGACAGCTTCTCGCCAGGCCGGAGGCCGACGAAAACGATTGGAATCTCATCGTGGGGCGTGAAGCCCGCAAGCCGGATCATCTGCTCGGCCAGTTCCTGTATCTTCACGGGCTTGCCCATGTCCAGCACGAAGATCTCGCCGCCGTGACCCATCGCAGAGGCCTGCAGGATCAGTCCCACTGCCTCGGGGATGGTCATGAAGTAGCGCTCGATATCCGGGTGCGTGACGGTCACGGGCCCACCCTGTGCAATCTGGCTTTCGAAAAGGGGCACGACCGACCCCACGGAGGCCAGCACGTTGCCGAAGCGGGTGGTTACGTAGTGCGTCCTGGAACGGGCATTGAGGTGCTGGCAGTAGATTTCCGCGATCCGTTTGGTGGCGCCCATCACGTTGGTCGGGTTCACCGCCTTGTCCGTGGAGATCAGCACGAACTGCCGGCTCCCGTGCCGGTCCGCTGCGTCCGCGACCATACAGGTGCCCAGCACGTTGTTCTGCACCGCCTGAAGCGGGTTGGCTTCCAGCAGGGGCACGTGTTTGTATGCCGCCGCATGGAACACCACCTGGGGTGAAAACCGACGGAAGAGGGTTTCCACACTGGCCTCGTGCTTCACATCGCCCAGCACCGCGTACAGCTCAAGCTGCGGGAAGCGCCTGCGAAGCTCCTGCTCGATCCGATACAGGTTGAACTCGCTGCTGTCGAAGACAACCAGGGAGCCCGGCTCCTGCGTGGCCGCCTGTAGACACAGCTCCGAGCCGATGGACCCGCCCCCACCAGTGACCAGCACGCACTGGCTCCGGATGTGGCGCGAGATCTCGCTGGCATTGAGCTGGATTGCATCGCGCTGCAGCAGGTCCTCGATGGTGATGGGACGCAGCGTCAGTTCCTCGACGAACCCGCCCTCGGTCAGCATGCGCTGAGGCACTGTGCGGCAGGGAATGCGGGCCCGGACGCACAGCGCCACAAGGTCGTTCAAGTCGGCGGGCTTGGCGTTCGGGGCCGCAAAGATGACCGTCTCGATTCCCCATGCGCGGATGATGCGGCCGGCATCGCCCAGGGTGCCCAACACTCGGATGCCGTGTATTTCCTTGCCCTCCATACGCGGATCGGGATCCACCAGCGCCGTAGGCACGTAAGCCCCATTGCGCTGCAGATGGCGGATCAGCATCTCGCCGGCATGGCCCGCGCCCACCACCAGCGCCCGCTTGCGTCCCAGCCGGTCGGCGCCCACGCCCACGTCGCGCAGCCAGCGGTAGGCCACCCGCGAGCCGGCCAGGCCCACCACGAGGATCAGTGGGAACAGCACGATGATGCTGCGCGGCACGCCCTCGGCCCGCCGCAGCACGAACAGCAGCAGTTCGCTGACAAGTAGCCCCAGCGCCACGCACTTCAGCAGCCGCGTCAGATCGGAGAACGAGACGTAGCGCCACACAGCGCGGTGTAGCCCGAACACCCAGTACGTGGCCGCCAAGACGGGAACGGCCACGCCCATGGTCCAGAGCGCGCCCACGAGTGCATCGGACGGCAGCGGGCCGGGTGCATAGCGCAGCCAGAACGAGACGTACACCGAGACCGGAATCCACGCCACGTCGTGCAGGTAGATCAGCAGGCGGGAATTTATCCGTCGCAGAACCAAGTCGATCATGAGGCGTTCACTCTCCGGCGGCGCTCGAGGTGATGGATCAGCAGCGCGATGACCAGGTAGGCCAAAGCCCAGCCCAGCACGGCTGCAAGTTCCCACCCGCGAGATGCCCCTTGGCCAAACGCTATGGCCGTCGCGGCGGTCGACAGCATGATAGCATAACCTGCGATCACGGTCTTGCGGTGCCCCCAGCCCAGCAGCACGAGCCGCTGGTAGTAATGGGAGCGATGCGCCTGCCACACCCGCTCACCGCGCAACAGACGGCGGATCAGCGTGACGGTCGCATCTACGATAAACGGGGAGAACACGAGCACCGGCACCCAAAGCGCGGACACACCCATGCGCACGCCGGCCAGCGAGAAGGCCGCCGCCAGAAAGCCCATCGGCACCGATCCGACATCGCCCATGAAGATGCGGGCCGGCGGAAAGTTTACGCCCAAAAAGCCCAGGTTGGCGCCCGCCACGAGGAAGGCCGCCAGGGCGAAGTCAGCCCGCCCGGCTTGCAGGCCCAGCGTGCCCAGGGCGGCGAAGCCGATGCCTCCCATGCCGCCGGCGAAGCCGTCCATGCCGTCCATGAAGTTGTACAGGTTGCACATCCAGATCCCGAACAGCAGCGCGATTACCTGCCCAACCGGTCCCAGCGACAACAGGCCATCGCCCGGGACGTGTACGGCGCTCAGCCCGTAGCCCCCTGCCAGCAGCAGCGCCACCGCAGCGACGTGCATGGGCAGCCGCAGAGCTGGGCCCAGGCTCCGAACATCGTCCACGAACGAGACCACGGCCAGCAGTGCGGCCCCGGCCATGACCCACGCATCGAGCCAGATCGGCAGGGGCGTCGCACGCGCGGTCCCGGCGGTCGCCACCAGCGCGGCCAGGATGGCGATGCCGCCCGTGCGCGGGGTGGGCCGGTCGTGCAGCGACCGCGCGCCGGGCCGATCCAGCACGCGCAGCCCCAGGCGCGGATGGGCCAGCACCCGGCACAGGCCGTACGACACCAGAGCAGCGGCAGCAGGGAGAATCCAGATCGTCATGGTCCGTTCGTGCGGTTGGGAAGCGTGCGCCACCTCGCGGTGGCTCCCGCATGGTCACGCAAGAATCGTGCGGCTGGCACTGCCCTGGGGATCGGGGGCGCGATGGCCCGCCGCGTGCCTTGCCTCAGGCGCCGCCCTGCTCCCGAAGGAAAGCGCGCGCCATCTCGGCGAGCCCCAGCCGGGGGTCGGGGGCTTGCGATTGGCCCAGCCAGGCGCGGCTGCGGGCTGCATCCACCACCAGCGAGCCGGTGAGTTGCTCCCAGGTGCGCAGGCGTCCCGCCAGCCACAGGGCCGCGCGCAACAGGAACTGCGGCGCCCGCCACAGTCGCACGGGCCGTCCCATCGCGCCGGCCAGCACGCGCACCAACTCCGGCGTGGAGAGGGCCTCCGCATCGGCTGCCACGAAAGTTTCGCCTGCTGCGTCGGGCCGCGTGGCGCAGGCCAGCAGCAGCTCGCACAGGGAGTCCAGCGCCAGCAGGCTGCGGGCATTGCGGATGCCGGCCAGGGGTAATGGCCACCCTCGCGCCACCCAGTGCATCAAGCGCCGCAGGTTGCCCTTTGCGCCAGGCCCGTAGATCAGCACGGGCCGAACGACGACGAGCTCCAGTCCGGAGGGTATCAGCGCCCGCAGGGCCTCCTCGGCATCCCATTTGCTGCGGGCATAGGCGTTTTGGGGGCACGGCGGAGAGCGTTCGTCGATGGGTGCTCCGTCCGTTTCGCGACCGTGCACGTGGGCGCTGCTCACATATACGATTCGACGCGTGGCACCTGCGAGCATGGCCTCGGCTAGGCGCTGTGTGCCCTCCACGTTGACGCACCGGGTCATGGCGACGGCGTTCGCGGCAGACTCCTGCAAAACGTGCGCGCGGCCCGCCAGATGGATCACGGCGTCCGCGCCGGCCAGCGCTTCCGACCAATCGGGTTTTGCGGCGAGGTCTCCGCAGGCCAGCCACGTGACGGCCTCCAGACCCGCGAGTTGTGTTGCGTCGGAGGGAAGCGCGCGCACGGCGCCTCGCACCGCAAAGCCCCGCTGCAGAGCCAGGGCGCAGAGGGGGCGGCCCACAAAGCCGTCCGCGCCGGTGATGAGCAGGGTTGTCATAGGGAGCCGGGCGGGAAGACGCGCGCCACTGGCGGCGTTGTTGCACCCCTTGGCTCAGGCTTGGCGCACCCAGGCCAGGGTTTCATCAAGTGCCCGGCCGAAGCGGGCCAGCATCTCATCGATCTGCGCGGCCTCGATGATGAGCGGTGGACAGAAGCCGATCGTATCCACCATGGGCCGCAAGATGAGCCCGTGGGCCTGCGCGCGCTCCGCACAGTAAAAGCCCACGCGCTGCGCCGGATCGAAAGGCCGGCCCGTGGCCTTGTCCGCCACCAGTTCCAGTGCGCCCAGGAGGCCCACGCCCCGTGCCTCGCCCACCAGCGGATGATCGGCGAAGGCCCGCAGACCCTCCTGCAGGCGCGGTGCAACTTGTCGCACGTGGCCGATCACGTCACGCTGCTCGATCAGCTCCAGCGTCTTGACGGCGACCGCGGCACAGGTGGGGTTGCCGGACTGCGTGAAGCCGTGCGCGAACACGCCGATCTTGCGGCTCTCCTCCAGCAGGCCCTGGTAGACCGGCTCGGAGATCATGATCGCGGCCATGGGCAGGTAGCCCGAGGTGATGGCCTTGGAGCAGGTGAGGATGTCCGGCTGGATGTCGAAGGTCTGGCAGCCCCAATAGTTGCCTGTGCGCCCGAAGCCACAGATCACCTCGTCGGCCACCAGCAGCACGTCGTACTTGCGCAGTATGGCCTGGATCTTCTCGAAGTACGTGCGCGGGGGGACGATCACGCCGCCGGCACCCATCACCGGCTCGGCGATGAACGCCGCCACGGTGTCCGGCCCCTCGTTCAGGATCATCTGCTCCAGGTTCGCCGCCAGCCGCGTGGCGAAATCCTCCTCGCTCTCGCCGGGCTGGGCGAAGCGGTAGTGGTGCGGACAATCCGTGTGCAGGATGTTCGCGATGGGCAGGTCGAAGTCGCGATGGTTGGCGGGCAGTCCCGTCAGGCTGGCGCTGGCCACCGTGACGCCATGGTAGGCCTTGATGCGGGAGATGATCTTCTTCTTCTGCGGGCGGCCCAGTGCATTGTTGTAGTACCAGACCATCTTGATGACGGTGTCGTTGGCCTCTGAGCCGGAGTTGACCAGGAACACCTTGGACATCGGCGTGGGCGCCGAGGCCTTGAGCCGATCGGTCAGCTCGATGGCCATCGGGTGCGATTTGTGCGCGAACGTGTGGTAGTAGGGCAGCTTGCGCATCTGCTCCAGCGCCGCCTGCGCAAGTTCCTCCTCACCGAAGCCCAGCGCGGTGCACCACAGGCCGGCCAGCCCCTCGATATACTCCTGTCCCTGCTCGTCGTAGACGTAGATGCCCTTGCCGTGGGTCAGCACCATCGGCCCCACCTCCTCGTGGCGCGCGAGGTTGGTATAGGGGTGCAGGTGGCTGGCGATGTCCTGCTGAGCCGCAGGAGAAAGCGAATCGGTCATGTCCGCCTCAGGTGCAGAGGAATGGGGTGCGCACGCCGCGCGTTGCGACAGACTAGCGGGGTGTCTGCGTGCCCGTCAATCGCTCATCGCACAGCCACCAGAGGGGTCGCCGGCGTCGCGGTTGCGACCAGGCGGCGGCCCTGGCAGCATGCCCACAGAGCCCGCGACGGGCCAATCTTCCATCTGGAGCCTCCATGATCCGAGTCAGCGTGATGTACCCCTACCGGGATGGCGCACGGTTCGACGTCGCCTACTATGCCAAGCAGCACATGGATATGACCCGCGAGGCCTTCGCCAATCACGGTCTGGTGGACATCCGCGTGGACAAGGGCTTCGTGGGCCCCAAGCCCAAGAGCCCGCCGATCTACGTGTGCATCGGCACGCTGACCTTTGAGACCATGGACAACTACAAGGAGGCCTTCCGCGAGCACGGAGAGCGGCTGTTCGCGGACATTCCCAACTTCACGGACATCACCCCCGTGGTGCAGGTGAACGAGGCGGTGCTTTAGGGGGCGCTGCGTGGGCCTGCCGTTCACAGCACCGTCGTCGGTGCCTGGGCCTTTACGTAGGCGGCCACCTCCGCGTGGGTGGCGAACCAGACGCCGGCATGGGAGCGCATGTAGCGGATCAGCTCCTCCAGCATGGCCACGCGCGAGCGATGGCCGATCACCTGCGGGTGCATGGTGAGCAGGAACAGCCCGCCCTCGGCCAGGGCGCCGTCGAACTCCGCCCGCCAGATCCCCAGCACGGCCTCCGGCGGCGTGTGCGGCCGCAGCCCGCTGAAGCGGTCGAAGTTGAAGTAGGGGAAGTCGTCGCGGATCCACTCCGGGGGCAGCTCCACCACGCCGGTGGGCCGGCCGTCCTCCAGCAGCTCGTAGGGATCGTCGTCGGCCATCAGGGACGAATCATAGAGCAGGCCCATCTCGCGGATGATGGCCAGCGTGTGCTGGCTGAAATCCCAGGAAGGTGTGCGCATGCCTACTGGACGCTTGCCGCAGATCTCCGTCAGCACGTCCGCGCTGCGCAGGGTCAGGTTGCGCTCCACCTCGGGCGCCAGGTTGCTGTTGCGCTCGTGGATCCAGCCGTGGATGCCGATCTCGTGACCCGCGCCCACCACGCGCCGCTGCTCCTCGGGGTAAAGCTGCGCGATCACGGCCGGCACGAAGAACGTGGCCGGCACGGCATAGCGCTCCAACAGTCGCAGCACGCGGGGGACGGCCGCCCGTGCGCCGTACTGGCCCATCGCCAGCCCGGCTGGCGAGTTGCCTCCATCGCGCAGCACCCAGCTCTCGTGATCCGAATCGAAGGACAGCGCCACGGCCACCCGCGCGCCGTCCTTCCAGCGCGCCGGCTTGAGCGAGCGCCCGGCGCGCACCTTCTGCACCACGGCGCGCCAGCGAGCCTCCTCCCAGTCCCAGGAGGGATCGCTGCCCGCGCCGGCTCCGGCGCCGGGTGTGCTGTCGGGTGCCGTCGGGCGCGGTGGCTTGGCCATGGCGGTCTCTCCCATGCGGGTGGAACGGCTGCGCCGCGGGGCGCTGGCCAAACCTAATGCAGGGCCGGGCAAGGGGTCAATTGGCGTGCACGAAGGCCCGACCGCAGAGTTCAGGCCGGGGCCTGCAATCGGGGGCGCGGATCGGTATGATCGGGCGAAGCCCGCACTTTGCCGCCACCGGCTGAACGCCCTGATTTCGCATGGAGCCCGCCATGCCTGTCCGCCCCGTCGCCACGCTGGCCTATGCCGTTCGCGGCCCGGTGGTGCTAAAGCACTTCGGCCTGCTGTCGCTTTCGCTGGTGGGGCTGACGGGCGTGGCCCTGCTGCCTGCGCTACTGGAGGGCGACTGGCCCCTGGCCGTGCGGCTGGCGGTGGTGACGGCGGTGCTGGGACTGGGGGGCTGGGCGCTGAGCCGCTTGCGCGTACCCGCGCACATCCAGGTGAACGAGGCGCTGGTGGTGGTGGTGCTGGTGTTCTGCACCGGGGCGCTGGCGCTCGTGTGGCCGTTCCAGGCCGCGGGCCTGGGCTGGCTGGATGCCCTGTTCGAGGCCGTCTCCGCCATCACCACCACGGGGCTCTCCACGCTGGCCAGCGTGCAGGGACACCCGCCCACGTTCCTGTTCCTGCGGGCCTGGGCGCAATGGTACGGGGGCTTGGTGATCGTCGTGCTGGCCCTGGCGCTGCTGCTGGAGCCGGGGCACGCAGCCAAGCGCCTCACCGAGGTGGAGGGGGCACAGGAGGACCTGGTGGGGGGCACGCGCCTGCGCGCCCAGCGCGTGCTGCGGGTGTACCTGGTGCTCACGGTGGTGGGCGGGCTGGCGCTCTGGCTGGCGGGTGCCTCGCCCTTCGACGCCCTGCTGCACGCGTTGGCGGCGGTATCCACGGGGGGCTTTTCCCGCTACGATGCCAGCTTGGCGGGACTGGGGGGCTGGCCCGTGCAGGCCGTGACCACGCTGATCTGCCTGGCCGGGGCGGTCTCGTTTGCCTTGTACTACCGGGCCTGGAACGAGGACTGGCGTCGGCTTCCGCGCGACAGGGAACTGCGGCTGCTGCTGATCTGCGCCGGTTGCGTCGCGCTGCTGCTGGCCGGCACGATGGCCTGGAGCGGCGCGTACGGCTGGCGCCGCATCGTCGCCGATGCACCGCTGCTGGCGATTTCCGCCCAGACCACCGCGGGCTTCGCTACGCTGCCGGCGGGGCGGCTGGACGCCGGTTCCAAGCTGGTGCTGATGGCCGCCATGTTCATCGGCGGGGACATGGGCTCGACAGCCGGGGGGATCAAGATCCTCCGGCTGCTCGTGCTGCTGCGGCTGGCCTGGTGGCTGGTGGTGCGCACCAGCCTGCCCCGCCACGCCGTGGTGCAACTGCGGGTGGCGGGCGAGCGCATGCCGCCGGAGGTGATGCTGGGCGTGGGCACGGTGGTGGTGCTGTACTTGGCGGTGATCGTCGGCTCCTGGCTACCCTTCCTGCTGGCCGGCGCGCCGCCGCTGGACGCGCTGTTCGATGTGATCTCGGCGCTGGGCACCGTGGGCCTCTCGACGGGCGTGACCGGACCGCACTTGGCGGCGGGGCTGAAGCTGGTGCTGTGCCTGGACATGCTGCTGGGCCGGCTGGAGGTGGTGGCCGTGCTCGTGCTGCTCTACCCGTTCACCTGGATCGGCCGAAAGGATCGGAGCTGATGCGCATTGTGTTCATCGGGGCAGGCCAGTTGACCCTGGCCACAGCGCCCATCCTCATTGCGCGTCGGCACGACGTGGTCATTATCGAAAGCGACCGCGACAAGATCGACGCGATCTCCGAAGAGCTGGACTGCGGCTTCATCCACGGAGACGGCACCAAGCCGGCGATTCTGCGCGAGGCTGGCCCCAAGGAGGCGGATCTGCTGTTCTGTCTCACGGACAACGACCAGAACAACATCCTGGCCAGTTTGGTGGGCCGCTCGCTAGGCTTCGAGCGCGTGGTAACCCGCATCAGCTCTACTGAATACCAGCAAATCTGCGCGGAACTGGGCCTGAGCGACACGATCATCCCCGACCAAACCATCGCCCGTACGCTGGCGGACATGGTGGAGGGCCGAGAGGCGCTGGAGCTATCCACCTACGTCAAGGGCGACGCGCGCTTCTTCTCCTACCGCGTGCGCGAAGGCGCCGAGGGCGCCGTGGAGGCTCTGGAACTACCGGCGCAGACCCGGGTCGTGTGCGTGTACCGCGGGGACGAGTTCATCCTGCCCCAGCCCGGCACCACCCTGCGCGCGAAGGACGAGGTGGTCCTGATTACCCACCGCACGCACCTGGGCGAGCTGGACGAACGCTACGGCGAGGCTGCCGCGAAGGAGCGCGAGGTGGCCGCGGAGAACGCGGCAGATCAGTAGCGGAACAGGCGTGGTGCCCCGTTGCGGCCAGTGGCTTCGGGCGCCTCGGCGGTGCCCGTGCCCGTGAAGCGCAGGCGCACCAGCGCCGTCTCGCCCTCGATGCCCTTCAGTGCTGCCCGGAAGCCCTGTGCCTCCACCGGCACGCCGGCCAGCACAGCCTGGATCGCCGACTCGGCCCAGAGTGCCTCGGAGAGCACGATGTCGTCTCCCTCGCTCAGCCCCTGGATCCGCGCGGCGATGTTCACCGTGCGCCCGAAGTAGTCCATCTGCCCGTTGGCATTCACGGCGATGGCGGGCCCGTGGTGCAGGCCGATCTTGATCACGATGGGCTCGGCCGGCGCCAGCTCCGCGTTGAAGGCGCCAATGCGCTGCTGCACCTCCAGCGCCGCGCGGAGGGCGTCCCCCGGCGAGGGAAAGCTGGCCATCACGGCGTCGCCGATGGTCTTCACGATGCCGCCCTCGTGGTGCTTGAAGCAGCCGATGAGAAAGTCGAAGTGCCGGTGCACGCGCCCGTAGGCCGGCGCATCACCCACGTGCTCGTAGAGGGCGGTGGAGCCCTTGAGGTCCGTGAACAGCACGCACAGGTTGCGCACGCCGATCTGCCGCCCGGGCTGCAGTACCTCCGCGCTAAACATGGCGCGGAACTCCGGAATGGCCATCACGCGGGCCGCCGTGGCTGCGTCGGGGTCCCACACCTCCTTTTCGATGACGGCGATGCAGGCCGCCGGCCCGGCGTTGCGCCAAGTCAGCCGCACCGGGCCGGGACGGAAGCGCAGCTCCGGTGCGCTCCAGGCCTCGCCATCGTATCCCAGCGCAAGCACCTCCGCTCCGTTGGGGTCGGGCACCAGCGCAAGGGCGGCGTTGCTGCGCAGGATGCGCGCTCGCAGGGGCTCTGACGGCAGTGTTGCCAGCACCTCCCGACGCTCCCCGCGGAGCAGACCCTGCTGCACGAGAATGTGCTCGCCGTTGTGCGGACCGCCGATGCAGTAGATGGCATCCTCCGCCTGCCGCACGCTGGGGTGCACGGAGAAGCGCAGCTCCGTCGTGCGGTCCAGCTCGGCCGCGTACTCCGTGCCGCACAGATCGCAGTGAAAGTGCTCGGCCACCGCGCCGAAGGTGTGGAAGCCGCTCTTGGGTACGCGGCAATTGGGGCACATCAGCTCCCAGTCCAGCTCCAGCAGCCCCACCAGGGTGGCGTGCAAGAATGCGCGCAACACCACGTCGCGGCCCAGCCCCCAGCGCCGGGCCAGCGCGAACGGCCGCATGCGCAGCACCTCCTCGTCCGAGCCTTCGGCGATCAGCGCCAGCAGGCGCTGCACCACGGCGGGATTGGCGGGCGTCGTGCGCGTCAGCCGCTCGCCCATGGCCTGCAGGGCCGGACGCTGCACATGACGGGTGGGGCGAGCGCGCGGGAAGGGCTGCTCCGGCTGCTCGGCGCGCAGCCGCACGTGCTCCAGGCAAAAGCGGTACAGCGCGTCCATGTTCTTGCGCGTGATCAGCCGTGCCGGGAGGCTGGCCAGGGGCCAGGAGCGGCGGGGCGTGACCTCCGCGAATTGCCGCATGCGGCAGCCGTCCGCTTCCTCGGTCAGCTCCAGACCCATCCGGATGCGCTCCAGGGGTCCCGTCTGGTACACGCGCAGCACCGCGTGGCTCTGGTTGCGCACCCAATCGAACGCATACTCGCGCCAGTCCAGGCGGATGCCGAGCATGCGGGTAGCTGCGGCGCGGAAGACGCCCTCGGCCGTCTCCTGAGGCGCTCCGAACGTGACCTTGGGCAGGCCGATGAGGCGATTGACGTGATCCGTGTTGCCCACCAGGTCCCACAGCACCGCCGGTGAAGCGGCGAAGTGGTCCTCCCTGCTGATGCGCAAGGGCTTGGCCATGCGGATCGTCCCCTGTTGCGGAAGCGTGCGCCGCGTGGCGGCGTGGGGGGTTCGCAACAGGTTCGCGCGGATGGACGGGCGTGTCGAGAGGGCAGCCGCAGGCCGCGAATCCGAAGGCTGCTATTTTTCGTGCTTCTCGTCCAGTTCCATTAGGGGCCTGCCGCTCAAGTGGTTCGAAAGTATGCTGTGAACGAGACGCAACTTCAATTGACTACTTCCTTCCATGTTAAGCAATTCAACAATGGTACGTATAATTTCGTCAGGCTGCGTCGTGCATTGCGGCTTAGGCTCAGTTTCGGTGCGGGCCGGTGCAGTTCCATCATGCAATTTCACTGGCGGTTTCATGTTCCCTCCAGCGCGAGTTCTCAGGGGGTGTGTGCCCACAGTCCGCTCACATGCAGCCCGCCTGCTCCCGGCACCCGTGCAGGGCGACCGGAAGCACATGCAATGGTTTCGCCGAAAAGCCAACGGTCAAGTGGACGCTTTCCGTTGGCGTGGCGATACCATCCGGCCACGACCCGTGGGTGCACAACTTAATATTGCAATTGTATTATTTTAGAGAGAAAATTTTAGATCGTCAGTCGCATTTTATGCCAATCTGTTGCCGCATTGCGCCAAAGCGACAAGGACGCTTCAATGTCATGGTGGGCAAGCGGACTGTGGTGACTTCCCTGAGCCGGGCCGTGCTTTTGGCTGCCGGGGAGGCAGGTGCGGATCGGTTGGCGCTGCTGCTGGCGGCGGGTCTGAGCGAACGCGAACTCAGCGGTGCAGAGTACCGTATCGCCTTGCAGCGCCATCGCGCATTGGTACGGGAGGCGGTGCGCCTGTCCGGAGATCCCGCCCTGGCCCTGAGGATAGGGCTGAAGGTGCGCGGCGATACCACCGACCTGGTGGGGCATACCGCGATGCACGCGGACAATCTGTGGGGCGTTCTTGACTGCTATGCACGATACTGGCACCTCATGTCCGACGGCATACGCGTGGCCGTTCGTGCGCTGCCCGGGGGGGGTGCGGTCGTGACCGTGGACGACCCCGACCCGGTGGATCCGCCCAGTCCATACGACTACGAACTGGCGATCGTGGGCCTGCTGAACGTGGCGCGGCTGTTTACCGACGCGCGCTTGCGGCCGGTGCGGGCGGGGTTTGCCTATCAGGAACCGGCGCACTCGGGCGAATATCGCAGCATCTTCGAATGCCCGCTGGAATTCGGCCGGCCGACGACCGGGATCGAGTTCACCGCAGCCCAGATGGACCACCAAACAGCAGTGCCCAGCCTACACCTGCGGCACGCGTTCGAGGTCCAGTTGCTGCGGGCCCTGCGGGACACGCGTGGGGAACCGCAGGCCGTGCGCGATGTGCGGGAACAGGTGCTCACGATGATGGGTTCCCGCCTGCCCACGCTGCCTCAGATGGCCCGTAGGCTGGGCACCAGCGCGCGCTCGCTGCAACGCAAGCTCGGCTTCGCGAGTTGCACTTACTCGCAGGTGCTCGAAACGACCGTGCGCGAATCGGCGCTATGGCACCTGCGCCATTCACCGCTCACCAACGAGGAGGTCGCGTTCCACCACGGCTATGCCTCCTCCAGCGCGTTCGTGCGGGCCGTGCGGCGCTGGACGGGCATGACGCCGCGGGCCTACCGGCGCGGAGCGCAATGAGATAGCCGTGTGCTGGGGGTGCTGCGGCGAGGACGGCTGAAGCTGGGGCGAACCGCGGCTGGGTCTGGATCAGGGCTCCGATTCCCACAACAGCCGCGAGAAGTTCTGCAGCGGCTTGCCTGCCAGATACTGTGTCAACAACTGGTGCACCACGCGCAACTTCAGTTGGGCGCTGCCATCCGATTCCAACAGGCCCTTGACCATTTCCAGCACGTCGTCGGCCGAAGGCGTCGGAGGGGTCTCACTGCCCATGGATTTCTGGCGATACGCCCGCATTGGGGAGTCTCCGGTTCACGTGGCCGCACCGATAGATACGGTACAAACCACGCCGCATGGCCGCGTATTCGCGCCACTGGATACGAAGTTGTAGATCAACGCATTGCGACACCAGACTGCCCTTGACGCCAATCAAGTGGGCGAAAGCTCGAGTGGGACAAACCTATATCCAATCTAGCGTTTCCCGCGGAAAATACGTTATCGTTAGACGCCAATTGATGGATTTTCCATGCCAATGCTGCGGTCGTGAGGCCACCCGATGTCCACCGGACTGACGATCGCCGGCAGCATTACCCGCGCGGTGGTGCAGGTCGCGGAGGAGGGGGGCGTGCCGCGGGAGGAGCTGCTGGCCGCGGCCAAGCTGCCGGTGGAAGCGCTCTACAATGGCGAACCGCGCGTGCCGCTGCGCAGTCACCGCGCTGTAATCCGCGAGGCGGTGCGTCTGACCGGGAACCCGGCGCTGGGGCTGGAGATCGGGCGCAACGTGCGCATCAGTGCGTCGAGCCTGGTCGGCTATGCGGCGATGCACGCCCGCACCCTGCGCGGCTCGATCGACTGCTTCGCGCGCTACTTCCAGTTAATGTCCGACGGGATCATCGTCTCCACGCGGGAGCACCCCGGCGGGCACCTGAGGGTGTGCGTGGAGGCCCCCAAGGCGGCCGACCACCCGTTGGTATCGGACTGGGAGATTGCTGCCGCGGGTCTGTTGACGATACTGCGCTGGATCAGTGGCGTCGATCTGGTGCCGCGGGACGCGTGTTTCGCGTATCCGGAGCCGAGCCATGTTGAGGCATACGCCCCCATCTTCCGCTGCCGGTTGCGCTTCGACGCGCCGGTGACAGGCTTTTTGCTGACGCGCAGCCAACTCGAATCGCCCACCCTGGCGCCCGACGCACAGATGCGGGCCACATTCGAGGCGATGCTGGAAGCGCTGCGCGGGTCCGCGCCGCAGGGGCCGGAGATCGTACGACGACTGTACACGCAGGTGCAGGCGATGCTGGGCCAGGAGGCACCACGGTTGGCTGACGTCGCGCGAGCCATGCACCTCAGCGTGCGCACGCTGCAGCGCGAGTTGAGCCGCGCGGGGGTCACCTTCTCAAGCGTACTGGATGCGGCCGTGCGCGATTCGGCGCTGCGGCAACTTCGTGACTCGCGCCTGAATGTGGAGGAAGTGGCGTTCTTCCATGGGTACGCGGCCTCCAGCGCATTCGTGCGGGCCGTGCGGCGCTGGACGGGCAAGACCCCTCTGGCCTACCGGCGCGCGGCCGGCTGAAGCGGCCCAGGCCTGCAGTCTGGCGGCGTCGCTCCTCGAGCAGGACGCGTCGCGAACTTCCCATGGGTGCTCAGTGGCGCCCGCATCCAAGATAGTGCAAGAGTGGGGGCGGCGATCCGGGGCTGAACCGAAGGATCGCAAGGAAGGTCTGTGTCAAAAGGGGAGACGGGGGCAATCCCATCGCACAGCGCCAGCACCGAGCAACCACGGCGAGCGTGATCCCGTTGCGGCAATGCCCGGACGTGTCCGCGGACCCATACCGCGGAATCCGCTCCCATCACCCGGAGACCGTATGACTTCGCGACGGCAGTCGCTCCCATTTGAGATTGTGGACCTCGCCCGGCAGGACCGCGCCGTGCTGCGGCAGGCAGCCCAACTGCTGGTGGATGGATTCCGCGACCTGGCCCCGCGCGCATGGCCCAACCTGACCCAGGCCGAGGGGGAGGTGCACTCGTTGCTGGAGGCCCCCAATGTGGCCCGCGGCGCGCTAGGGCCGGAGGGACGCCTGCTGGGCTGGGTGGGCGGGGTGCCCCAGTACTATGGCGAGACGTGGGAGGTGGAGCCGTTGGTGGTGGATCCGACCCTGCGCACCCACGGGGTGGGTCGTGCGCTGGTGGATGATCTGGCCACCGTGGCCTATGTGGAGGGCGCACGCACGCTGTGGGTGGGCGCGGACGACGAGAGCGGCTTGACCTCGCTGGCCGGCGTCGACCTGTTCACCGATCCCCTGGGCAAGCTGCAAGGGATCACGGCCAAGCCGCCGCACCCACTGGGCTTCTACCAGCGACTCGGCTTCGTGGTGGTAGGGGTGCTGCCCGATGCCAATGGCCCGGGCTGCCCGGACATCCTGTTGGCAAAGCACCTGGAGCCGCCCGAGGCTTAGGGGCACTGGGCGCGGGGGCGCCCGCCCCGGCCTTTCCCCACGCGCCCCTAGTAGAGCGTCAGCCCTGAACTTCAGGATGGATGCCTCCAAGGGGGCTCCCCCTCCCCTTGGAACCCCCGCAAGGGAGCAAGCCCCCTTGTGTCTTGAAAGTGCAGTAAGGTGAAGTTGGGATCCCATGTGGAGGGGGTGCAGGGGCCGTCGGCCCCTGTCGGAGAGTGGAGGTGCGGACGCGGCCGAGCGCTTGCGCGAGGCCGCCGATAGCACCGGAGGCAGCGCCTTCCTCCTCCGCAAACCCCAAAATTAAGCCTTGGCGCACCACTAGGGCTCGTCGAAGGGATCGCGCGTGATGCGATCGCCCGGGCGATAAGTGAGAACGATGTACAGCACCGATGCGGTGCTCAGCAGCAGGATCAGCCCGAGAAACCAGCTGAACCAGCGCACGTGCATGTGCACGTCGCCCGCGGCGTAGAGCACCACGCAGATGATGACCCACAACGCCCAGTGCGAGGGCTTTCCCAGAAAGAGTTCTCGCATGTCTCAGCCTCCCGCCGGCAGCAGCGCCGAGCGGGCGCGCCCGCGCAGCACATAGACGACCACCGCGGCGGCCGCTCCGGCCACCGTGATTACGTAGCCCGAGATGCCCAGCACGCTCAACTGCGGCGGATAGAGCAGCGCCCACGACACCAGGAACAGCACTCCGCGCATCCACAGCGAGAGGCGCCCATGCAGCCAGCCCTCGATGGCGGCCGAGAGTGCCCACACCCCACCCAGCGCCGTCAGCACCGAAAAGGCCGTGAGCCAGAGCGGGCCCACGAACAGCAGCGAGGGGTTGTAGACGAATATGAAAGGTACCAGATACTTGGCGATGCCCACCTTGGCCGCCTCGAACGCGGTGCTCATGGGTGGTGTGCCCGCCAGGGCCGCTGCGGCAAAGGCCGCCAACGCCACGGGCGGCGTGATGGTGGAGACCAGGCCGAAGTAGAACGCGAACATGTGCGCGGCCATCGGCACCACGTGCATCTTCACCAGCGAGGGGATGATCAGCGCGGCCAGGGTGATGTACACGGCCGTGGTGGTGATGCCCATGCCCAGCAGGATGGAGGCGACCGCCGTGAGACACAGCAGCAGGATCAGATGGCCGCCGGACATCTGGATCACCGAGTCGGTGAACTTGAGCCCCAGCCCGGAGACGAACACCGAGCCGATGATGATGCCCGCGCAGGCACAGGCGATGGTCACCGGCATGGTGCTGCGCACGCCCGATTCCAGCGCCGCGAAGATATCCACCGCGCTCATGCGCGTGGAGCGGTTCACGAAGCTCAGTGCCACGATGGCGATGATGCTCCAGAAGGCCGCCATCATGGCCGAGAAGCCGATGGCCATCAGGGCCACCAGCAGCGCCAGGGAGAGCAGCAGGTGCCAACCCTCCTTCAGCACCTCCCAGAACGGCGGCAACTGTTCCTTGGGCACGCGAGCCACGCCGTGCTTCTCCGCCTCCAGGTGCACCATGAAGTACACGGTGGCGAAGTACAGGAACGCCGGGATGGCCGCCGCCACGATCACCACGAGGTAGCTCACCTGCAGGAACTCGGCGATGATGAAGGCCGCCGCGCCCATCACCGGCGGCGTGATCTGTCCGCCCGAAGAGGCACAGGCCTCCACCGCCGCGGCGAAGCGGGGCCGGTAGCCCAGCTTCTTCATCAGCGGAATGGTGAACGAGCCGGTGGTGACCACGTTGGCCACGGCCGAGCCGGAGACGGTACCCATCATGGCGCTGGCCACCACGGAGGCCTTGGCCGGCCCGCCGGTGCGATGGCCCGTCAGCGATATGGCGAGATCGATGAAGAACCGTCCGGCCCCGGATCGAATCAGCAGGGCCCCAAAGATGATGAACAGCAGGATGTACGTGGCGACGACCATCAGGGGGATGCCGAAGATGCCGTCCGCCCGCATGAAGATGGTGTCTACGTACTTATAGAACGAGGTGGGCGGGCCGTACATGAAGCCCACGAAGTACTGCGAATACAGGCTCTGCACGATGAAGAACGCGGTCACGAGCACCATCGGCATCCCCACGGCCCGGCGCGTTGCTTCCAGCACCAGCAGGATGAACAGCGGCCCTACGATTAGGTCGGCGCGCGTGAGATCGCCCCCGCGCATGTTGAAGTCCGTGACGTCCCACAAGGTGTACGCCTGCACGAACAGGCCGAAGCCCACCAGCACCAGGTCGACCGCGAAGCCCCCCAGCCGCAGGCCATTGGTGGCCGAACCGGGCAGGATCAGCGGGTCGGTCCAGCTCTTGCGGAACAGCGGCTTGGTGAGAAACGCCAGCACAAGCATCACGGTGAGGTGTGTGGCGCGGAACGAGCGTGTCTCGGGCGTGCCGAACAGCGCCACATACAGGTGAAACAGCGCCAGGGCGATGGCAACAATGGACATCGCGAGCGCGATCACCTTGGTCAACGTCAGACCTTGCTCGCGCAGCGCCACCTCCAGCAGCGTCGGCTCCTTGATCTCTTCGTACTGCAGGCGTTGCAGTGCCTCGGCCATGTTCGCAATCCGTCAGCAATGGGCGGGAGCGCCCCCCAGGGAGTGGCCCAGAGCGGGGTGTGCGGAGCCATGGTGGCCCCGGCACGCCCAACTCCGGGAACCGGTTACATCTTCTTCTTGACGCCCAGCTCGTCGTAGCAGCGTTGCGCGCCCGGGTGCACCGGAATGGCCGCGCCGATCAATGCATCCTCCAGCTTCACCTTGTTCCAGATCTTCTTCACGTCGGCGAAGGTGCCGTGGTTTTTCCAGAACACCTTGCACATGTTGTAGACGAGGTCGTCCGGGAGGTCCTTGTTGACGACCATCACGGTGACGGCGCCCAGGATCGGGACGTCCGCGGTCAGACCGTCATAGGCCGTTTTCGGGATCACGGTCTGGATGAAGCCCGGATTGTCCGCAAGTATCTTCTTCATCATAGGCGGCTCGATGCCGATGAAGCGGATGCCCGGCTTGTAGTTCAGATCGATGAACGAGGCCTGGGGAATGGAGGTCACGGCCATGAACACGTCGATGTGCCCGTCCTTCATGAGCGCCACCGAGTCGTTATAGTCCACGTAGTGCACCGTGCCGCCGTTCTCCTGGATCTTGTCGAAGCTCAGGCCGTAGGCCCCCAGCACCGAGTTGGCGAAGGCGGTGCCGGTCCAGCCGGCCTTGCCCGGGCTGATGTTCTTGTTCTTCATGTCCGCGAAGGAGTGGATCGGGGAATCCTTGGGCACCGCCACCTGGAATCCGGCCGGATAGAGCGTGGCGAAGAAGCGGATGTTCTTCTGCGGGCTCTTGAACACACCGCGGCCAACATAGCCGTTGTAGACCGTGTGGCCGTAGGACCAGCCGATCTCCGCATTGCCTTGCGAGACGTCCTTGATGTTGCCGACGCCACCACCGGGGCCATTGGAGGTGGCGATGCCTTTGATCTCCTCGCCCATCACCTGCATGATCTTGGCGCCGAGGGGGTACCAACTGCCGCCCGATGGCCCGGAAACCATGCGCACAAACGTGTCTGCCGCGCTCGCCATGGAGGCGGCCAGGGTGAGCGCTCCGCAGAGGAGCGCAATGCTGATGAAACGTTTCATGACTGCACCGCTTGGGGTTCTGGTGTCGCGGACGGCTCCCTTTTTCAGCGGGGAATTGGGGAAAACCCGCCCGCCCTCCCGATGCCACACAGGAACCGGGTGTGTCGGATTAACTGCCGCACGGCCGCCGTCCCTCCGAGGTGGCGGTCGATCTGTCGCGGCCTGCGCGCCCTGGCAGGCCGATTGGTGAAGCGTAGCGACGACCCTGCGGCGAGGTCACCGCGAGACGTGAACGGATATGCGAACTATAGCCTCGCGTCAGCATCCGGCCCTTGATCCAGATCAAGGGCCGGGGCGGCTCCGCCGCCCACCGATCCCCAGAGTTTCGGGCTGCCTTGCATCGTCTTTCCCGCGTGCGCTAAGGGTGGGCCCAACGTCTGGATCGAGGCCAGCGAGGAGAGGTGTCCGCCACCGTCGTGCGCATCCGATCACGCCGTGGCGGCACATGCGATGGGAGACCATGGAACCTTTGCGCCTGATGGCCCACTTCAATGCCTGGGCCAATGCCCGACTCTACGGCGCGGTGGCCGGGCTTTCGGATGCCGACTACCGCCGCGAGCGGGGGCTGTTCTTCGGCTCCATTCATGGGACGCTGAACCACCTGCTGGTGGTGGATCGCCTGTGGTGTGGGCGTCTGGAGGGCCAGGACCACGGCGACCTCACGCTTGATTGCGTGCTCCATGACAACCTCGCGGCCCTGCGTGCGGCGCGTGAGGCGGAAGATGCACGGTTGATCCGGATCGTGGAGGGCCTGGACGCCGCCGCGCTGACCGGCACCGTCACCTACCGCGTGATCCTGGGCGAGGGGACGGAGACCGTGCGGCGCGATCACCTGCTGTTGGGCCAGTTCAATCACCAGACTTACCATCGTGGACAGGTGGTGGCGGCCATGAATCAGGACGGCATCGAACCGCCCCCGCTGGATGTGATCTTCTACCTGGAAGCGCAGGGCCTGAACCGCTAGGCCTTGCGCTGCCGGCAGGGACCAATCGCTCGCTGCGCCACGACGGCAGCGGGCCAACGCAGGACTGTTTGGCCACCATTGGAGCACCGCTATGCCGGAGTATACCGACCAGTTCGTCACCCTCAACGGCTGCCGCTTGCACTACCAGGACTGGGGCGATGCCGCGGCGCCACCCTTGCTGTGCGTGCATGGCCTCACGCAGCAGAGCCACTCCTTCGACGGCATGGCGCGGCACTTGGCCACACGCTTCCGCTGCGTGGCCATGGACCTGCGGGGGCGTGGGGACAGCGACTGGGCGCCACCGGAGACCTACAACGTGGTGCAGTACGCCAAGGATGCGCTGGCGCTGCTGGATCACCTCGGCATCGAGGCCACGGACTACGTGGGTACCTCCCTGGGCGGCCTGACGGCGATGTCCATCGCGCGCATGGCGGCCCCGCGCCTGCGCCGCGTGGTGCTGAACGACATCGGTCCCGAGATCGCGGCCGAGGGCTTGGCGCGCATAGCCCAGGCCGTGGGCGATCGCTCGGACGCACGCTTCACCTCTGTGGACGACTACATCGAGCGCGGCGTGCTGACCTACTTCTACTGGTTGAAGGATCGGCCCCGCGATGCCGTGCGCGAGCTGGCGCGCTGGAACCTGCACCGGGAGGCGGACGGCACCTTCCGCGTCAAGTATGACCCGGCCGTGCGCGGGGCATCCACGCCCACCCCGCAGGAGGTGCAGGCCCGCGACAAGTTCCTCTGGGAGGGTTTTCGGGCCTTCACGGGGTCGCTTCTGCTCATTCGCGGAGGCGAGTCGGATCTGCTCGCGCCCCCCACGGTGCAGGCCATGCAGGCCGCCCAGCCGCAGCTGCGCGTGGCGGAGGTGCCCGGCGTGAGCCACGCCCCCACCCTGGACGAGGCGGAAGCCCAGGCCGCGCTGGACGCCTTCCTCACCTGAGCGGGGCCATCCGGGCGGCGCCGCGTGGCGCGATCAGGGTTGCTCGGGCAGCGGCAGGGTGGGCCTGCCGGTCACGTGGGCGGTGCCCATGAAATGGGAGACGAGCGCGCCGGCGTCGTTGCGCACTTCGATGCGGTAGGTGCCCGTGCGGCGCGTGCGCGTCAGCTCGGTAGCCGTGGCGGTGAGGGTCTCTCCCACGCGCACGGCGGTGGAAAAGGTCAGGTGGACGTCCAGCGCCACGGCGACCTCGCCGTGGGCATTGCAGGCCAGCCCGAAGGCCGAGTCGGCCAGCGTGAAGATCACGCCCCCATGGCAGTAGCCGTAAAAGTTTAGGTGTGCCTCGGTCACGCGCAGGCGCAGCATCACACGCTCCGGATCGGCCGAGGCCAGCTCCGCGCCCAGGCCCACCGCTACGCGATCGCGCACGGCCAGCAGCCGCACCAGGGCCTCGCCACTCGGCTGCTCCGCCGGATCGCTCACGTTTCGTCCCCGAAGTCCGGGTGCAGCGCCTGCTGCGCGGCGGTCTCGAAGTCCACCTCGCCCTTGAGCACGGCATCGCAGAGCGCATCGAAGGCGCCGCCCTGCAGCCCCTCGATGCGGCGGCGGGCTTGGCGCGCGGCCGCCGCGGCGATGAGGCGCCGCATGCGCAGGCGTGGGGCGCCCTCGCGTGCGGAGGGATCGAGCTGCGCGGCGTGCGCCACGATCGCGTCCGTCAGCTCGGCGATGCCCTCGCCCGTGGTGGCCACGGTGCGCAGCACGGGCACCTGCCAGCCGGGGCGCTTGGTGAGGTGCAGCGCATCGCGGAGCTGGCGCACGGTCTGGTCGGCCAGGGGGCTGTCCGCCTTGTTCACCACCAGCACGTCCGCGATCTCCAGGATGCCCGCCTTGACGGCCTGAATCTCATCGCCCAGGCCCGGGGCGCTCACGACCACCTTGGTGTGGGCGATGCCGGCGATCTCCACCTCGGATTGCCCGGTTCCCACCGTCTCCAGGATCACCACGTCGCGCGCGGCGGCGTCCATCACGTCCACCACGCGCACGGTCATGCGGGTCAGTCCGCCCAGGTGCCCCCGCGAGGCCAGCGAGCGCACGAATACGCCGGGGTCCGCACCGTGCTCGGACATGCGGATGCGATCGCCCAGGATGGCCCCGCCGCTGACGGGGCTGGAGGGGTCCACCGCGATCACCCCCACGCGCTTGCCGCGCCGGCGCAGCTCGCCGATGTAGGCATTGACCAGGGTGGACTTGCCCACGCCGGGCGCCCCGGTAAAGCCCACCACCTGGGCGTGGCCCACGTGCGGGAAGATCGCGCGCAGCACGGCCTGGGCCGAGGCCGCCTCGTTCTCGATCAGCGTGATGGCGCGGGCCAGCGTGGCGCGGTCGCCGCTGCACAGGCGCTCGATCCACTGCGGATCGTCGGGGCTCAGCCGAGCTTTGGGGGTGGTCATCGAGCGGTCACGGATCGGTCGGCGGTGCGTCAGCAGCGGCCGCCGGGGGCAGCCGCCCGAATCGGGTCAGCAAGGCGAACGCCAAGCGGCGGTCGTCGCTGGATTGCCCCGGGCCGGCACCGCCGCCCGGCCCGGTGGTGTCGGCCTAGCCCTCCAGTTGCCGGGCAATGAGGTCGCCCATCTCGCTGCAGCCCACCTGTTGCTTTCCGGGGGCCATGATATCCGCAGTGCGATGGGTGGACAGCACCGTATCCACGGCCGACTGGATGGCGTCATCCGCGTCCGGCTTGCCGAAGGTGTAGCGGAACATCATCCCCACGGACAGGATGGAGGCGATGGGATTGGCGACGTCGCGCCCGGCGATGTCCGGTGCGGAGCCGTGGCAGGGCTCGTAGAGCGCGTAGCGGTCGCCCAGGCTGGCCGAGGGCAGCATGCCCAGGGAGCCGGAAAGGTTGGCCGCGGCATCGCTGAGGATGTCGCCGAACATGTTGCCCAT
The DNA here is from genome assembly GCA_035266845.1 of bacterium. Classification (GTDB taxonomy): domain Bacteria; phylum SAR324; class SAR324; order SAR324; family JACQKK01; genus DATFMP01. Next base: position 45,934 of record DATFMP010000057.1, on the reverse strand, counting down.
CACCATCGTATCGAACTGCCTCGGATCGCGGATGATCTGCATGGCCGCGTTATCCACGTACATGGACCCGAACTCCACGTCCGTGAAGTCCTTGGCCACGCGGATGGCGATCTCGCGCCAGAACGCACTCACCTCCAGCACGTTGCCCTTATCCACCGAGGTCAGCTTGTGGCGGCGCTGGCGGGCCAGCCCGAAGGCGAAGCGCACGATGCGCTCGATCTCCGGCTCGGAGTAAATCATGGTGTTGATGGCCACCTTTTGCCCCGCCTCCTCGCGGCGCCCGCGCGGCTCACCGAAGTAGATGTCGCCCGTCAACTCGCGCACGATCATCAGGTCCACCCCCTCGATGCGCTCGCGCTTCAGGGGCGAGGCATCGATGGTGGCGGAGAGCACCTTGGCCGGCCGCAAGTTGGCGTAGAGCTGCAATTGCTTGCGCAGGGTCAGCAGGCCGCGGCCCGGGCGCTCGGTGGAGCCCGCCTTGTCGTAACGGGGGTCGCCCACGGCGCCGAACAGGATCGCGTCGGAGCCTTTGGCCTTGGCGAAGGTCTCGTCCGGCAGCGGCTCGCCCGTCACCTCCAGCGCCGCCGCGCCGATGAGGCCGTCCTGCAGGTCCAGCTCGATGCCCGCCTTGGGGGCCATCAGGCGCAGCACCTTGGCACCCTGCGTCGTCACTTCGGGGCCGATGCCGTCTCCGTTGAGGATCAATACCGTCTTCTTCATCGTCGTCCATTCCAGGGGTCGGGGGGAGCGAGCCGGCCACGATCGCACCGGCGCATCCGAAATGCCGCTACCTTGGCATAGGCCGCGACAGGCGGCAACGGCCAGCCACCACGACCCTGTGCCGCTGGCCTGAGCTTTGGCGCAACGCAAACGCGCTCGCAGTAGGGGTCTGTGGCATGTGCGGCGCTCCGTTCCGCCTGCGATGGGCATGCGGGCGTCAGGAAGCCCGCGGACAGGCTCGCGCGGCCCTTCGGCATTTGACAAGCTGCGCCCGGCCACCGATAGTGATGGGGCACAGGCCTGCGAGGGACAGGTCCGTTCCCGCTTCGGTTCTTTCGCTTACCCTTAATCGTCTCCGGCCGGCGCACCGGCCCTGGGGATTGGCACAAGAAGCCACACCGCTTCCCAGGGCGAAGCCATTCCCGACGCTGGCCGCGGGGCGAATGCACCCCCTCTCATCGGAGGCCCCATGGCACGAAGCAAGCGGTTCCCCCACCATCCGGGCGTCTATCAGGCGATGGACGACCTGCGGGCCGGCAAGCTGGGCCGCCGCGAGTTCCTGCGCCTCGCCACCTTGCTGGGTACCTCGCTGCCGGTTGCCGGCGCACTGCTGGCCAGTTGCGAGAAGAAGGGCGAGCAAGGCGCCCAGACCGCCGGCACCAGCACGGCCATGGGCACACCCAAGATGGGAGGCACGCTGCGATGCTCCATGCGCTGCCAGGAAATGACCGACCCGGCCAAGTTTGACTGGACGGAGAAGTCCAACGTTGCTCGGCAGGTGCTCGAGTACCTCACCATCACCACGCCGGACAACGTCACCCACCCCTACCTCTGCGAGAAGTGGGACGCCTCGGACGACCTCAAGACCTGGACGCTGCACCTGCGCCAGGGGGTGAAGTGGAACAACGGGGACGACTTCGGCGCGGACGATGTGGTGTACAACTTCGAGCGCTGGCTGGACCCCAAGACCGGCTCTTCGAACCAGGGCCTGTTCAGCTCCATGGTTTCGGAGAGCAACGGCAAGAAGAAGATGACGGCCGGCGCGGTGGAAAAGGTGGACGCGCATACGGTGCGCCTGCACCTGAACCGGGCCGAGTTGGCCATTCCGGAGAACCTGTACAACTATCCCACGGCTATCGTGCACCGGCGCTTCGACGAGATGGGTGCCGACTTCTCCAAGCATCCCATCGGCACAGGCCCGTTCCTGCTGAAGGATTACGCCGTGGGGCAGAAGGCGGTGCTGGCGAAGCGCGACCCCAAGGAATACTGGGGCGACGAGGTGTTCCTGGACCAGATCCACTACATCGATCACGGCGATGAGTCCTCGGCCGGGCTGGCCGCGCTGGCCTCGGACCAGGTGGACATGGTCTACGAGGCCTTCGTGGAGCAGCTCGACGTGGTCAAGAAGATCGAGGGCGCCCGGCTCTACGAGACCATCACCGCGCAGACGGGCGTGGCCCGCATGCAGGTGGACAAGAAGCCCTTCACCGACCATCGCGTGCGCACCGCCGTACGCATCTGCCAGGATCACCAGAAGCTGCTCGACATCGCCTACCGCGGCCGCGGCGCGCCGGCGGAAGACCACCACGTGGCGCCGATCCACCCTGAATACGCGCCCCTGCCCAAGCCCAAGCAGGACTACGAGCGGGCGCGGCAGTTGCTCAAGGAAGCCGGTTATCCCAACGGCATCGACCTGAAGATCGACTGCAAGAAGGAGCCGCCGTGGGAGGTGGCCGTGGCCCAGGCCTTCGCCGAGATGTGCAAGCCGGCGGGCATCCGCATCAAGATCAACGTGATGCCCAACACGCAGTACTGGGAGATCTGGGACAAGACGGACTTCGGTTTCACGGCCTGGACGCATCGCCCGCTGGGCGTGATGGTACTGAACCTGGCCTATCGCAGTGGCGTGCCCTGGAACGAGACGCACTACCACAACCCGGAGTTCGACCGCATCCTGGACCAGGCCAGCGCCACGCTGGACGTGGACGAGCGCCGCAAATACATGGCCAAGCTGGAGAAGATTCTCCAAGACGACGCCGTGATCGCCCAACCGCTGTGGCGCTCCGTGTTCGCCGCCAGCAACAGCAAGGTGCAAAACTACCACTTGCACCCGACGATCTACCATCAGCTCAACAAGGTCTGGATGGCCTAGGCCACCGGCCGCATTCCGCAGGACGGCTCTCGGCGCGGCCCGCGCCGGGGGCAGGAAGAACGCACACGCATTGAACCTGCCCGCTGGGTTGGCAAGGCCCGGCGAGCCACGCCGCAGGGCCGCGCCTTGTGGTGGTTGGGTCGCTGGGTCGTCAGCTAGCCGGCGATGGACACGCGTGCGGTTCGCGAGGAGGCAGCGCCATGTCCCGCTTCATCGTCAAGCGGCTGCTGTTCTTGTTGGCCACCATGCTGGTGGTCTCGGTGTTGCTGTTCGCGCTGCTGGAGATCTCGCCGGGCTCTGTGGCCACCAAGGTGCTGGGGCCGTACTCCTCGCAGGAGCAGCGCGACCTGTGGCTGGCCGCGCACGGCTACTTCGATCCGATCTGGCTGCGCTATGGGCGCTGGCTTGGGCACATGCTGCAGGGGGACTTTGGCGAGTCCATCCGCTTCAAGGTGCCCGTGGCCCAAGTGCTCTGGCCGCGGCTGGCCAATACGGCCGTGCTGGGCGGGCTGGTACTGGCCATCATGGTGCCGCTGGCGCTGGGGATGGGGATGCTGGCCGGCATGCGCGAGGGCTCACGGCTGGATCGCGGCATCTCGCTGGTGAGCATCGTCACCACGTCCGTGCCGGAGTTCGCCAGCTCCGTGTTCCTGGCCGCACTGTTCGTATTCTGGCTGGACTGGCTGCCGGGCACCAGCACCATGGCGGAGGGCTGGCACTGGAACGAGCTGGTGCTGCCCGTGGGCGTGCTGGTGCTCTACGACTTCGGCTACGTGGCCCGCATCACGCGCGCCTCCATGGTGGAGGTGATGCTGCGACCCTACATCCGCACGGCCGTGCTCAAGGGGCTGCCCTACCGCCGCGTGATCGTGCGCCATGCCCTGCGCAATGCGCTGATTGCGCCGTTCACGGTGATCATGCTGCAGATCAACTGGCTGCTTTCGGGCGTGATCGTGGTGGAGTTCTTCTTTGCCTACAAGGGCTTCGGCAGTCTGTTGTTGGAGGCCTCGCTGAATCAGGACCTGTTCCTCATCGAGGCCTGCACGATGGTCTCGGTGGCCGTGGCGGTGGGCACGCAGACCCTGGCCGACATCGGCTACGTGTACCTCAACCCCCGCATCCGCTTTAGCTAGGGGCGGTCGCACCATGAGCGAAACGACGATCAGCGAAGCCCGGCGCCGCCCTGTGTGGCTGCGTCTGCTGGCCGGGCTGGCGCTGCTGCGCGAGAGCCGTGTGGGCATGATCGGCGCGGGCATCGTGGTGTTCTGGGTGGCCGTGGCCGTGCTGGCGCCGTGGATCTCGCCCTACCCGCCCAATGCCACGCTGGTGCCCTTCGCCCTGCCGGGCGCGGCCGCGCCGGACGGCGGCGTGTTCTGGCTGGGCACGGACCACATCGGGCGCGACATCCTTTCCCGCGTGATCTGGGGCTCGCGCACGGTGCTGATCTACGCCCCGCTGGCCACCGGTTGCGCCTACGTGGTGGGCATCGTGCTGGGGCTGGTGGCCGGCTACCACCGTGGCTGGGTGGATGAGGTGCTCTCGCGCTTCTCCGACCTGGTGCTCTCGTTCCCCGTCCTGGTGCTCTATATCCTCATCATCGCCACCTACGGCTCATCCGGATTGAACATCGTGCTGGCGGTGACGTTTGCCTCCGCGCCCGCGGTGATGCGCATCGTGCGGGGGCTGGTGCTGGACATCCGCGACCGGGACTACATCGCCGCGGCGCAGATGCGTGGGGAGCGCACCAGCTACATCCTGTTCGTGGAGATTCTGCCCAACGTGCGCGGGCCGCTGATCGTGGATGCGTGTCTGCGGCTGGGCTACGTCATCATCACCATCGGCGTGCTGGGCTTCCTGGGGCTGGGGCTGCCGCCGCCCGACCCCGACTGGGGCGGCATGATCAACGAGACGCGCTCCATGACCATGGCCTTTCCGCACATGGCGCTGTTTCCCTGTCTGGCCATCAGCTCGCTGGTGCTGGGCCTGAACCTGCTCGCCGACGGCATCCGCGAGGTGCTGCTCAACGCCTGAGCCGCCGCGCGCAATCGCCATGTCCATGTCCATGAGCCTCCCCCCCATCGAAGCCCCCCGGGATGTCGCCCAAGAGCCCCTGCTGCGCGTGGACGACCTGTGGATCGGTTACCGCAGCCGGGCCGGCACCGTGCCCGCCGTGCGGCGGGTCAGCTTCGCCCTGGGCGAAGGCGAGAGCCTGGGGCTGGTGGGCGAGTCGGGCTGCGGCAAGTCCACCCTGGCCTACGCCGTGATGCACTACCTGGGACGCTCGGGCGTGCGCCTGCACGGGGAGGTGCGCTATCGCGGCGAGGAGCTGGCGGCGATGTCTCCTGAACGCCTGCGCGCCATCCGCGGCCAGGAGGTGGCGATGGTGTACCAGGACCCCATGAGCAGCCTCAATCCCACGCTGACCGTGGGCGAGCAGCTCATGGAGGTACCGCTGGCCCACGGCACGGCCACACGGGTACAGGCCCGCGAGCGGGCCATTGCCATGCTGGGCGAGGTGAACCTGGCCAACGCCGAGGCGCTGCTGGCTCGCTACCCGCACCAGCTCTCCGGCGGCCAGCAGCAGCGCGTGGTGATCGCCATGGCGCTGATGGGCGAGCCGCGCCTGCTGGTAATGGACGAGCCCACCACGGGCCTGGACGTCACCATCGAGGCGGCCATCCTGGACCTGATCGCCGAGTTGCAGCGGCGCCGGCGCATGGCGCTGCTGTTCATCAGCCACAACCTGGGCACCGTGATGCGCGTTTGCGAGCGCATCGGGGTGATGTACAGCGGGGAACTGGTGGAGGAGGGCGCGACGGACGCCGTGTTCCGCCGGCCCCGGCATCCCTATACGCGCGGACTGCTGGAGTGTCTGCCCACCTTCGATACGGACAAGCGCACGGTTACGCTGCGTCCCATCCCGGGGCAGGTGCCGGCCGTGCTGAAGGACGTCGAGGGCTGCGTGTTCGCTCCGCGCTGCATGCACGCCCAGGCGCCCGGGTGCACGACGGTCACGCCGCAGGCCGAGCCCGTGGTGGGTGCGCCCGGGCATACCGTGCGCTGCGCGCGTCACGCCGAGCTGCCGCCTTGGTCGCCCCCGCGCGCCATCGACGCAATGGATGCGCCGGCCGTGAACGGCGGCGAGGCCCTGCTGCGCATCGAGGGGCTACACAAGGTCTACGACAGCGCGCGCGCCTGGAGCAGTCGCGGCAATGGCGGGGTACACGCGCTGAACGGCGTCTCCATCAGTGCCCACCGCGGCCGCACGCTGGCCATCGTGGGCGAATCGGGCTGCGGCAAGTCCACCCTGGCGCGAATCCTCACCGGCCTTGAGGAGGGCAACCGCGGCACCGTGCGCTTCGGCGGGGTGGACCTGGCTGCAACGGCTGTGGAGGCGCGCACGGCGGAGATGAAGCGCGCCGTGCAGATGGTCTTCCAGCACCCGGAAGGCACGCTCAACCCCAGCCACACGGTGGGCTTCGCCATCGGCCGAACCCTGGCGCGGCTGGCCGCCACACCCCGGCGGGAGCTGCGCCGTGCCGTGGAGCGCCTGCTGCAGACGGTGCACCTGCCGCCGTCCTATGCGCGCCGGCTGCCCGGTCAGCTTTCGGGCGGGCAGAAGCAGCGCGTGGCCATCGCCCGGGCCCTCGCCGGCAGCCCGGCACTGGTGGTGGCGGACGAGCCCGTCTCCGCGCTGGACGTCTCCGTGCAGGCAGCGATCCTCAACCTGCTGCTGGAACTGCAGTCCGAGAGCGAGACGACGATGCTGTTCATCTCGCACGACCTGGCGGTGGTGCGCTTCCTGGCCGACCACGTGTGCGTGATGTACCTGGGACAGGTGATGGAGTACGGCACGGTGGAGGCGGTGTTCCAGCCGCCGTATCACCCCTACACGGAGGCTTTGCTCTCCGCGGCCCCCGTGGCCGATCCGGATGCCCATCAGCGCCGGATCGTGCTGGAGGGCAGCCTGCCCAGTGCCACCCGGGTGCCCCAGGGCTGCCCGTTCCACACCCGCTGTCCGCGCAAACTGGGCGACCTCTGCGAGACCACGCGGCCCCCGGAGCACCACCTGCCCGGTGGGCACCGCATCGCCTGCCACATTCCGCTGCCGGAGCTGCAGGCGATCGAGCCGGTGCTGGGCCCTGTCCGGGCGGAGGCGGGCGACTGAGAGCGGCCCCGCTTTGCGACGCTTGACACGCCCGGTCGCGCGGGCAATGGATGAGTGCGAGGGCGCGCGCACCGATGTGCGCCACCGCCAGCCATCCCGCCGCCGGAGCGTTCCATGGAGCCCTGCCCACCGCCGGATTTCGAGCCGCGCAAGCCGCGCGTGCCGCTTCCCGCCGGCGCGACCGATTGCCACGCGCACGTGTTCGGTCCCGCGGCCGAGTACGAATGGTCACCCAAGCGCGGCTACACGCCACCGGACTGCTCTCTGGCGGACTATCGCCGCATGCTGGCCACCATCGGCTGCGAGCGGGCCGTGCTGGTGCAACCGTCGGTGTACGGCACGGACAATACGGCACATCTGGACGCGTTGGCCGAGGCCGGCCCGGCCTTCCGCATGGTGGCCGTGGTGGATCCCGACCTGCCCCAGCGCGACCTGGAGCACATCGCAGTGGCGGGCGTGCGCGGGGTGCGCTTCAACGTGGTCAGCAAGGGTGGGCTGGCGCTGGACGGGCTGGAGCGCATGGCGCGCCGCATCGCCCCGCTGGGCTGGCACATTCAGCTCTTCGTGGATGCGGACACCATCGCCCGCATCGAAGGCAAGCTGGCGTCGCTGCCCGTGCCGGTGGTGATCGACCATATGGGCCACGTGACCACCGATCTGGGGCTGGAGCATCCGGGCTTCCAGGCCCTGCTGCGCCTGCTGCGCGGGGGCAATGCCTGGGTCAAGCTCTCCGGTGCCTACCGCACGTCGCGCCAGCCCACCGCGCCGTTCTCCGACGTCGTGCCCTACGCCCGGGCGCTGATCGAGGCCGGGTCGGAGCGCTGCGTGTGGGGCTCTGACTGGCCACACCCCATGGTCAATGACCGCCCCATGCCCAACGACGGCGACCTGGCCGATCTGGCGGCGGACTGGGCCCCCGACGAGGACACACGTCGCCGCATCCTCGTGGACAACCCCGCGCGGCTGTACGGGTTTGCCTGAGTCGGGCCGGTCTTTCCGCAGTCTCGCTTTCTGCAAATGATCGCTTGGTGGCGCGGGCGTTCCCGCCCGCGCTCCGATGATCCCACGGCGGCTGGGCGGGCCGGGACGCCCACCCGATCCGTTTCCTGGTGCCCGCTTGCATCTGCGTGCAGGTGATGACACACTTGTTCACCTTGCCAGCCAACGGCAGGATGGCCGGCGAACGCAAGCGCAGGAGACCGCCATGGACGACGGGACGCACGCCCAGCCGCGGCAGCGGGGAAGGGGCACGGCGGAGAACCCGGCCAACCGCTTCGACCGGTTGGAGCTGCCCTGGGATGCCGAGTGGCTGGAGAGCGAGCACCAGGCGGGAGAACAGGGCTGGCGGCGGCGCACTGAGTTCTTCGTGGACACGTCGAAGTCCGTGCTGTCTCGCAACGACAGTCCCGACCTTGGCTTCGAGTACAGCCTGAACGCCTACCGCGGCTGCGAGCACGGCTGCATGTACTGCTATGCGCGGCCCAGTCACGAGTACCTGGGTTTTTCCGCCGGGCTGGACTTCGAGTCGCGCATCGTGATCAAGCCGGACGCGCCCGCTCTTTTGGAGCGCGCCATCCGCGCCAAGGGCTGGCAGCCGCAGGCCGTGCTGCTCTCCGGCAATACGGACTGCTACCAGCCGGCGGAACGCCGGCTGCGGCTCACGCGGGGGTGCCTGGAGGTGTTCCTGCACCACGGGCACCCGGTGCAGCTCATCACGAAGAACGCGCTGGTGCTGCGCGACCTGGACCTGCTGCAGCGGATGGCGGCGCGCAACCTGGCACACGTAACGATCTCCATCACCTCGCTCGATGCGCACCTGGCCGCCGTGATGGAGCCGCGCGCCTCCGCGCCCCACAAGCGGCTGGAGGCGGTGGCGGCGCTGCACGCGGCGGGCGTGCCCGTGGGCGTGAACACGGCGCCGCTGATCCCGGGCCTCAACGATCACGAGGCCCCGCGCATCCTGGAGGAGGCCGCGGTGCGCGGGGCGGCCTGGGGCAACTACATCCTGGTGCGCCTGTCCCATGGCCTGGGCGAGCTGTTCGAGGCGTGGCTGGAGCGCCACTTCCCCGAGCGCAAGGAGCGCGTGCTGGGCGCCATCCGCCAAATGCGCGGCGGTGAGCTGAACGACTCGCGCTGGGGCCGGCGCATGCGGGGCGAGGGCGTGCGGGCCGATGCGCTGTCCACCCTGTACGAGGTCACCTGCCGCCGGCTGGGCCTCAACCGCCAGCGCCATGAGCTGAGCACGGCGCACTTCACTCGCGACGTGCCGCCGCTCCATGCGGCGCCCACTAAGGGGCCCCAGCAGCAGAGCCTGTTCCCGGAGGCGGGCTGAGCCGGCGTGGCGTGACTTGGCCGCCCCTTCCAGACCGCGCGGAACCCGCCTATACTGGGTTCACTGACGACCGCAGGCAGCCCCGATCCCCGGAAGACCCCCGTGCCGATTTCCGATGCAAGCCGCTCTTGACCCATCGTCCGGCGTGCCGCCCTGGCAGCGGGCGCTGCAGGAGGCCGTGCGAGACCCGGCCGAGCTGCTGCGGCTGCTGGAGCTGGATGCATCCCAGATAGCCGAGCTGCTGCCGGGCGCCCGGCAGGCAGCGCAGGCGTTTCCGCTGCGGGTGCCGCGGGCGTTCGTGGCCCGCATGCGCAAGGGCGACCCCGGCGATCCCCTGCTGCGGCAGGTGCTGCCGCTGGGTCGGGAGCTGGCGCCCGCGCCGGGCTACGGCGCAGATCCGGTGGGCGACCTGGCTGCGATGAACGTGCCGGGGCTGTTGCACAAGTACGAGGGCCGCGCCCTGCTGGTGGTCACGGGCGCATGCGCGGTGCACTGCCGCTACTGCTTCCGCCGGCACTTCCCCTATGGCGAGGCCAATCCCGCGTCGGGGCAGTGGGAGCGGGCGCTGGATTATCTGGCGGCGGAGCCCTCACTGAGCGAGGTGATCCTGAGCGGCGGCGATCCGCTGGCGCTGCCGGACGAGCGGCTGGCGTCGCTGACGGCGCGGCTGGCGGCCATCCCGCACCTGCGGCGCCTGCGCGTTCACACGCGCCTGCCCGTGGTGCTCCCGGAGCGGGTGGATGACGCCCTGCTGGACTGGCTGGCCGGCACGCGGCTGCAGCCCGTGCTGGTGCTGCACGCCAACCATGCGCAGGAGCTGGACGACTCGGTGCGCGAGGCGCTGGCCCGCCTGCGCGGGCGAGGCGTGACCCTGCTCAACCAAGCGGTGTTGCTGCGCGGGGTGAACGACTCCGCGGATGCGCAGGCGGCCCTGAGCGAGGCGCTGTTCGAAGCGGGCGTGTTGCCCTACTACCTGCACCTGCTCGACCGCGTGGCCGGCGCCGGGCACTTCGACGTGGACGAGGCGGCAGCGCGCTCCATAGTGGACGCCCTGCGCGTCCGGCTGCCGGGCTACCTGGTGCCCCGTCTTGTGCGAGAGGTCGCCGGGGCCCCCTCCAAGCTGCCCCTGTAGGGGGCCGGCGCGCCTTGTACTTTGCCGGGAAGTGCTCCAGACTGGGTCCGTGAGGGCTCAGGCCAACGCCGGTGCGGCCTGGCCGGCTTCTTGAAAGGCATCGGGAAGGGCGGTATGCCCGGGCGGGTTGGTGTTCGCCGCGGCATGCAGCGGATCGGCAAAGGAAGAGCGATGTCGGCATTGCAGGGACGGGAGATTCTGCTCGGTGTGTCGGGTGGCATCGCCTGCTACAAAGGCGTGGAGGTGCTGCGCGGGCTCAAGCGCGCCGGTGCCGAGGTGAGCGTGGTGATGACGGAGCATGCCCGCGAGTTCGTGCAGCCGCTGACCTTTCAGACGCTCTCCAACCGTCCCGTAGGCACGCACCTGTTCGACCTGGATCAGGAAAGCCGCATCGGGCACATCCGGCTCGCCGAGCAGGCGGAGCTGGCCCTGGTGGCGCCCTGCACGGCCAATCTGGTGGCCAAGTTGCGGGCGGGCATTGCGGACGATCTGCTGAGCACCGTGCTGCTGGCCACCACCGCGCCGATCTACCTGGCGCTGGCCATGAACGATCGCATGCTTGCAAATCCGGCCACGCAGGAGAACCTGCAGGTGCTGCGGGCCCGCGCCATCCACATCATCCCGCCGGAGACGGGCTTCCTGGCCGAGGGCAAGGAGGCGCCGGGCCGGCTGGCCGAGCCGGAGGATATCGTCGCGGCCGTAGAGCGTCACTTCGCCGAGGCCAGCGGCGAACGCCCCGTGGTCACGGGCACGCTTCAGGGGCGGCGCGTGCTGATCACGGCCGGGCCCACCGTCGAGCGCTTCGACCCCGTGCGCTTCATTACCAACCGCTCCAGTGGCCGCATGGGCTATGCCCTGGCCGAGGCTTGCCGCGATGCGGGCGCGGAGGTGCTGCTGGTCTCGGGGCCCGCCAATCTGGATCCGCCGCGCGGGGTGCACCTCAGCCGGGTGTCCTCGGCCGAGGAGATGCGCGCCGTTGTGCTGGAGCACCAACCGGTCCAGGATGCCCTCATCTTCGCCGCAGCCGTCAGCGACTACCGGGTGCGCAACCCGTCCGAGCACAAGATCAAGCGCGGCGAGCATCCCACCCTGGATCTGAAGCTGGAGTCCAACCCCGACATCGCCGCGGAGAGCGGCGGCCGCAAGAAGCCGGGACAAGTCACCGTGGTCTTCGCCGCGGAGAGCCAGGACCTGATGGCGAATGCCCAGCGCAAGCTGAACGCCAAGCACGCCGACCTGGTGGTGGCCAACGACATCACGGAGCCCGGCTCCGGCTTCGACAGCCGCCAGAACCGCGTCACGCTGCTGCGGCGCGCCCCCAATGGCGGGCCCCCGCCCGCGCCGGTGGCGTTGCCCCTGATGGACAAGCTCTACGTGGCCGGGCACATTGTGCTCGCCGTCAGCGAGCTGCTGGCCCAGGCACGCTGAGCCCCGTTCCCGTCCGCCCATCGTCCCGCAGGACCCCACGGTCAACTCGATTTCAAGCGTTCAGGTAGTTATTTGACATATCATTAATGATGTATCATCATAAAATCTGATGACGAATCATTTAACTAATCCAACGGCAGGAGGGCACCCCATGCAAGAGCCGACGATTGTGACCATTCCCTGCTTTTCCGGTGCCCCCTGGGAACTGGAGCAGCTCACGCCCCTGGCGCAGCGGACGCTACGCACGATGCGCCTGCCCGAGGCGCTGAACGACGTCGAGGCTTATGCGGATTTTGTGGCGGCACAGGTCGCCGACCTGAAGGACTTTGTGCTGGTGGGCGATTCCTTCGGCGCCGTGGTGGCGCTGGCGCTGGCCGTGCGCCGGCCCGCCGGACTGCGCGGGCTCGTGCTGTCGGGCGGCTTCGCGGCGGATCCGGTGGACTCGCGGCTGCTGCGCGTCGCGCTGGGCGTCACGCGTCTGCTGCGCGGGCCGCTCTATCGGCAGGGCGTGCTGCGGCTGCACGCGGCGCTGCTGGCCTCGCCCCACGATGCGACGGGCGAGGTGCCCTGGAGTCAGGCGGCAAGCCGGGCGTTCTTTCTTCCCAACACCCCTCACGCCAGCTACGTGGCGCGGACGCGGGCGGCCTTCGCGGCGGACTACCGCTCGCGGTTGGGGTGGGTCGCCGTACCAACGCTGATCCTCACGCCGGAGGATGACCGCCTGATCGGTCCGCGGGCGGCCACGGTGTTACGGGAGGGCATTCCGGACGCGAGCGAGGTGGTGCTGCCGGGCACGGGGCACATGTTCCGCTTCACGCACCCACGGGCCTATGCCGCGGCTATCGAGCGCTTCCTGCGCGAGCGGGTGGATGCGGGGGAGGCGGTCGCGTGAGTCCCCTCAACCAGTTCCGCTACCTGGTGCTGGCGGCCCAGCGCGATGGCAACCGCCTGCTGGCCGAGGCGTTGCGGCCGCTGGGCGTCACGCCGGCCCAGGCCGAGGTGCTCACCGTGCTGGCCGGAGGCCAGGAGCTCTCCCTGCAGGCCCTGGGTGAGCGTCTGGTCTGCGAGACGGGGAGCCCCAGCCGGCTTGCGGCGGCGATGGTGGCCGCGGGCTGGCTGCAGCGCCGCACCGCCCCGGAAGACGCCCGGCGCATTGTGCTCTCGCTCACGCCCGCCGGGACCGGGCAGGCGGCTCAGGTAGCGGCGGTGGAGCACGAGTTCCTGGCGGAGCTGGAGGCGCTGCTGGTCGACGCACCCCTGGCGGCGTTCAATGAGACGCTGTGGCGCCTCGTCGCGCATCTGCCCTCCGGCAAGGCCCTGCGGTTGCGCCTGCAGGAAGAGGCCGTAACCCCGTAGCCAGGGCCGGGGCCGCGTGGCTATACTGGGGACGCCGACGGTGGCCCCTTGCCCCGTCGGCAGGTTGCCATGCCCGAACGACACTTCGACCGCATCACGTTGCTGCCGGTGTTCCACGCGCGGCTGGAGTTCGCCGCCGTGGTGCGTCAGGCGCTGCTGGCCGATCCGCCGGACGTGGTGGCGGTGGAGCTGCCCGGCACGTGGCGCGAACCCGTGCTGCAGGCGGTGAACCGGCTGCCGTTCCTCTCGCTGGTGCTGGGGCAGGAGGACGACGAGGCCGGGGCCTTCCTGGCGGTGGAGCCGTTCGACGCCATCATTGAGGCTCTGCGCACGGCCCGCGAGCTGGGCCTGCGGGCCGAGCTGATCGACCTGGACAGCGAAACCTACCCGCGCGTGCGCGAGCCCCTGCCGGACAGCTTCGCGCTGCCCCGGCTGGGCTACGACGCCTTCCTGGACGCTTACTACGCGCACGCCGCGCGACCCCGTGTGCCGCAGGACGATGCCCGCGAAACCATGATGGCGCATGCGTTGCAGCAACTCGCGGCGGATGGCGCCCGTGTGACCTGTGTGCTGGGCGCGCACCACCTGCCGGGGGTGCGGGAACGCCTGCACACGCCCCAGCCACGGCCCCTGGCGCGGGCGCGACCGCGCGCGCTGCAGCTCTGCAACTGGTCGCAGCAGTCCTCGACGGAGTTCCTCTCCGAGCCGCCCTTTCTGGCCGCGGCCTATGAACACTGGCGCGGCGTAGATGCAGCACCGGGCGGGGCCCTTTCCCCGCCGCCGGACCGCGAGGCGGAGGCCGAGCAACTGTTGCGCGATGCGGCAGCGGCTTACGCGGAGCGGTATGCACAGGAGGTGACCCCGCGGCACTTGCGGCAGATCGGCGTGTTCGCGCGCAAGTACGCCATTGTGGACGGGCTGGTGGCGCCGGACCTGTTCCACCTGGTCACGGCGGCGCGGGGCATGGTGGACGACGACTATGCCTTCGAGGTGTGGGATCGCGGCAGCCACTATCCCTGGCAGGACGGCTCCGGGCTGCTGCCCACCATCGACCTGGACGAGCGCTTCGCCACCGTGGACGGGCGCCGGCTGACGCTGCGGCGCAAGCTGCGCCGACGCCGGCCGCAGTTGCGCGAATTCGCGCGCAAGAAGCGGCTGCGCGAGCAGTTCTCCGGGCGCTGGAAGTCGCAGTGGTCGGGCCGCATGATCTGCTCGCACCCGCCGGAAGACCTTGTAATCGAGGACTATGGGCGCTACCTGCGGCACAAGGCGCAAGCCCTGCTCTCCGCGGATCGCACGCGCGTGGAGCCCTTCCAGGTCTCGCTGAAGGACGGCGTGGACGTGCGCGAGACGCTGCGCAACTGGTTCGAGGGGCGGCTCTATGTGCGCGAGACGCTGCCGCTGGGCGGCCGGGTGGGTGCCGTGGTGGTGATCTTCGACTCCGACCGTCCCACCGAGGCCCCGGAGCGCTATCCGTGGTGCGTCACGTGGCTGGGCGAGCATAGCCAGGAGTCCGACATGGCCTTCTACGCCACGGATTCCGGCGAGCAACTGGTGGGGCCGGGCATCTCCCGCTGCGAGTACGGCGGGTTCGCGATGTCCTATCCCCCGCGGCGCATGATGAGCGTGTGGGACGATCCGTACTTCGCCGCCGCCCGCGACAAGCCCGAGCGCCTGCTGATGGCCGCGCTGGACTATGCGGAGGAGCGCATGGTGCTCTACGTGGCGGAGCGCCCGCCGCGTGCAGCCTTCCGCACACTCGCGGAGCGCCTGGGCAAGCAGCTCATCTATCTGCCGCTGGGCCAGCTCAATCCCGCCACGCTCAAGAAGATCCGCACCTTCCACGTGCTCGACGGGCAGCACGTCCGCGAATACGCCGACCAGTACATCCGCTAGTAGGACGACTAGGCTTGGTTTTTGGATGCGATCGTGGCTCAAGAGGGCACGGCCCCCTTGGAACCCCCGCCAGGGCGCCTGCTCCCGGGACCCTATTCGTTTAGGGTGTGCAGGGGCCTCCGGCCCCTACGGGAGGGTGGAAGGTGCGGACGCGGCCGAGTGCTTGCGCGAGGCCGCCGGCAGCAACAGAGGCCGCGCGTTCCTCCTCCGCAAAGCCAAAAATTGCCGCCTGACGGAGCCCAAGGCTGCACTCGGAACCGGCGTGCCGTGGTGCGGGGTCTGTTCTGCATTCTGGCCGGGCTTCCAGCGACTGCCGATGAGCCCGGATTGATCGGAGCCGCCCGGGCACGTTACCCTGGAGTGCGGGCGGTGGGAGCCGGGATTCCCGCTCCAGCCTATTCAAAAGGGGGTGCCGTGCCATGAGCGAGAAGACCTACAAGACGCTGGAGGAGTTCTACCCGTATTACCTGAGCGAGCACCGCAACCGCACCAGCCGCGTGCTGCACTTCATCGGCACGGGCTTGGCGCTGGTTCTGCTGGCGCTGTTCCTGCTGCGCTGGCAGTGGGTGTATCTGCTGCTGGCCGTGGTGTCCGGGTATGCGTTCGCCTGGATGGGGCACTTCTTCTTCGAGCGCAACCGTCCGGCCACGTTCACCTATCCGGTGTTGAGCCTGATCTCGGACTTCCGGCTGTTCTTCGAGATCCTCACGCGCCGGCGAGGCTTCCGCGCGGAGTCCTGAGCCGGGCGGAGGCTTCCCCCCTGGGGGCCGGCCCGCTATGCTGGCCCCATGCACGAGACATCCCCGCACATCTGGCAGCTCCGCTCCGGGGCCGACAAGCGCTTCCGGGCCGGCCATCCCTGGGTCTACAGCAACGAACTGGCGGGCAGCCCGCGCGATGTGGCGCCGGGCGATCCGGTGGAACTGCGCGACGCCGCTGGGCGCTTCCTGGCGCGTGGCTACGGCAATCCCCACACGCTGATCGCCTTCCGCGCGCTCTCCCGCGATGCGGGCGAGGCGGCGCCGGGCGGCGAGGCCGGCCTGCTGGCGCGGCTGCGTCGCGCTGCCGCGCTGCGGCATGCGCTGGGCCTGGGCGCCGTGAGCCATCGCCTGGTCTTCGGCGAGGCGGACGACCTGCCGGGGTTGGTGGTGGATCGCTACCGCTTGGCGGACGGCGCAGGCGGGGCGGACGAAGACCCTGCGCAGGTGCTGGTGGTGCAGCAGCACACGGCCGGCGCCGGGCGGCTGCACGACGCACTGCTGGCGGCCCTGGAGATGCTGGTGGGCGAGGAGCGGGCAAGCGACCCCACGGCGCCGGACTGGGCCCACACGGGCGTGGTGCTGCGCAACGACACGGGCGCGCGGCGCCTGGAGGGCTTGGTCGAGGAGCCTCCGCGCGTGTTGTGCCAGCCGCCCGGCACCGAACTGACGCGGGCCACCGTGCTGGTTCCCGCGCCGCCGGAAGTGCGGGCGGAGGCGGCACCGGGGCCCGCCGGCGCGCCGTTCATGGTGGACCTGGTGGGTGGGCAGAAGACCGGGTTCTTCCTGGATCAGGGCGCCAACGTGCGGCTGGCCGCGGGCCTGCTCGCGCCGCTGCTGCGCAGCCGGGCGGGTACCGGCGCCTCGGGCCCGCTGCGCATCCTGGACCTGTTCACTTACGTGGGCCAGTGGGGCGTGCAACTGGCGCGCGTGGCTCGGACGGTGGGCGGCACGGATGGGGTGCACGTGACCGCGCTGGATGCATCGACGTCTGCGCTGGAACTGGCCACGGCCAATGTGGCCGCTGCCGGCGCGGCGTGCGATCCCGTGCGCGCGGACGTGATGCAGGGCTTGGAGCCGCTCGCCCCGCGCAGCTTCGACGTGGTCATCGCCGATCCGCCCGCGTTCATCAAGGGGCGCAAGGCCTACCACACGGGGCGCGCCGCCTACGTGAAGCTCAACGCGGCGGCCTTGCGCTTGGTGCGGCCGGGTGGCTTGGTGGTCACCTGCTCCTGCTCGCAACTGCTGGACGAGGCGGACTTCGCCGCCGTGCTGCACAAGGCCGCCGGGCGCGCGGAGGTGCCCGTGCGCTGGGTGGCCCAGGGCGGCCAGGGCCCCGACCACCCCGTGCTGGCGGGCTTCCCCGAGGGCCGCTACCTCAAGTGCTGGGTGGGCGTGGTGGGGTGAGGGGGCGACTCCTGCCCGTCCGTTGCCGTGCATCGCTGAACAAATCGACGCTGGACCTGACGCAGCGATCGGTGTAGGCTACGCTCAGCCCTCCCCGGGGCCGCCGCGGCCCTGAACGGCCCGGCAGCGGGGCCTCCGGGCGTGGATGGAGCGAACCTTCCTCCCGATTGGCACGTCGAAATTTATGCTATCGTCGGGGAGTGGAATCCAACCAAAAGGATGAGCCGATGGGCCTGTCGCTTTCGCACTTCACCAACAAGGCACAGGAAGCGATTCTCAGCGCGCAGTCGCTTGCCGAGCAGCGTCAGCACGCCAAGATCGACCCGGAGCACCTGCTGCTGGCCCTGACGGAGCAGGAGGGCGGCATGGTGCGCTCCATCCTGGATCGCGCGGGCACGGATCTGCAGATGCTGGAGGAGCAGCTCCGCAAGCACCTGGAGCGCCAGCCCCGCACGGCCAATCCGGGTACGCAGCCCTACGTCTCCAAGAAGCTGCAGGCGGTGTTCACCCGCGCGGAGCGCGAGGCCACCAGCATGCGCGACGAGTTCACCGGCTCGGAGCACCTGCTGATCGGGCTGGCCCTGGAGCGCGGCAGCGAGGCCTGCGAGATGCTCGGCGCACGGGGCATCACGCGCTCGTCGGCGCTGGAGTTGATCCGCAAGGTGCGCGGCGGCCAGCGCCTGACCGAGGCCGGGGCGGAGGATGCCTTTGGTGCGCTGGAGCGCTACTGCGTGGACCTGATCCACCAGGCGCGCCAGGGCAAGCTGGACCCGGTGATCGGGCGGGACGACGAGGTGCGCCGCGTGATCCAGGTGCTCTCCCGCCGCCGCAAGAACAACCCGGTGCTGATCGGCGAGCCGGGCGTGGGCAAGACGGCCATCGTGGAGGGGCTGGCCCAGCGCATCGTCTCCGGCGACGTGCCGGAGAGTCTGCGCAACAAGCGCATCCTCTCGCTGGACATGGGCGCCCTGATCGCCGGGGCCAAGTTCCGCGGGGACTTCGAGGAGCGCGTCAAGTCCATCATCAACGCCATCGAGGCGGCGGCGGGCTCCATCATCCTGTTCATCGACGAGCTGCACACGCTGGTGGGCGCGGGGGCCTCCGAGGGCACCATCGATGCCTCCAACATGCTCAAGCCCGCGCTGGCGCGCGGCACGCTGCGCTGCGTGGGGGCCACGACGCTGGACGAGTACAAGAAGCACATCGAGAAGGACGCGGCGCTGGAGCGGCGCTTCCAGCAGATCTACGTGGCGCAGCCGGACGTGGCCTCGACCATCGCCATCCTGCGCGGACTGAAGGAGAAGTACGAGGTGCACCACGGTATCCGCATCAAGGACGCCGCCATCATTGCCGCCTCGCAGCTCTCGGACCGTTACATCACCGACCGCTTCTTGCCGGACAAGGCCATCGACCTGATAGACGAGGCCTCGGCGCAGCTCTGCATCGAGATCGAATCGCTGCCCACGGAGATCGACCAGATCGACCGCAAAATCATGCAGCTCGACATCGAGGGCGCCGCCCTGCGCAAGGAGGACGACCCGGCCAGCCAGGAGCGCCTGAGCAACGTGGAGCGCCAACTGGCCGACCTGCGCGAGGTGAGCGGCGCCAAGAAGCTGACCTGGCAGCGCGAGCGCGAGACCATCCAGCGCATCCGCGAGCTGAAGGAGCAGATCGAGCGCACGCGCCAGGAGGAGCAGGAGGCCCAGCGCAACGGAAACCTGGAGCTGGCCGCACGGCTGAAGTACGGCACCCTGGACGAGCTGAACAAGCAGCTCGCCAAGGCCAACAAGCAGCTCGACAAGAACGGCAACAACCGCATGCTGCGCGAGGCCGTGGACGAGGAGGACATCGCCCGCGTCATCAGCCACTGGACCGGCATCCCCGTGGAGCGCATGCTGGAGGGCGAGCGCAAGAAGCTGCTGCGCATGGAGCAGTCCCTGCGCCAGCGCGTTGTGGGGCAGGACGAGGCGCTGGTGGCCGTCTCCAACGCCATCCGGCGCTCGCGCGCGGGCATCCAGGATCCCAACCGGCCCATCGGCACGTTCATCTTCGCGGGCTCCACCGGCGTGGGCAAGACGGAGCTGGCGCGCGCCGTGGCCGCCTTCCTGTTCGACGACGAGCGCGCCATCCTGCGCCTGGATATGTCCGAGTACATGGAGAAGCACTCCGTGGCCCGGCTCATCGGGGCCCCGCCCGGCTACGTGGGCTTCGAGGAAGGTGGGATGCTCACCGAAGCCGTGCGCCGCCGGCCCTACGCCCTGGTGCTGCTGGACGAGATCGAGAAGGCGCACCCGGACGTCTTCAACCTGTTCCTGCAGATCATGGACGATGGCCGCCTGACGGACAGCCAGGGCCGCAAGGTGGACTTCAAGAACACGGTCATCATCATGACCACCAACCTGGGGCAGGACTTCAACGGCAACGGCAAGCCGCCCGATCACGCGACCCAGGTGCGCGAGACCCAGCGGGCCCTGCGCGAGCACTTCCGCCCGGAGTTCCTCAACCGCATCGACGAGGTGGTGGTGTTCAACCGGCTGGGGATGGACCAGATCCGCAAGATCATCCGCATCCAGATGCGCGACCTGCAGCGGCGCCTCAAGCGCAACCGAATCGAGGTGTCCCTGGACGAGACGGCCGAGGAATATCTCTCCGGCACCGGCTACGATCCCACCTTCGGCGCGCGCCCCCTCAAGCGCCTGATCCAGCACGAAATCCAGGACGTGCTGGCCTACAAGATGCTGGACGAATCCCTGCACGCCGGTGACAAGGTGGAGGTGCGCCGCGGCAAGGAGGGCCTCACCTTCCATCGGGTGAGCTGAGCGGCCGCTGCCCGGCTCCGTTCGACCCCCACAGCTCCGAGTGGCCCTGTCTATGCCCGAGCAGCTCCCCAACCTGCCGACCCACGCTGCCCGTGCCGCTTGGCGCCCGTCGCGGCGGGTGCTTCTGCAAACGGGCCTGCTGGGCGCGCTGGGTCTGTGGGGCGTCAGCGTGGTGGCGCGTGGTATTCCCTCGGCTGCCGCGGCGGAAGCCGGAGCGCCGGGCGCGGCCCCTGTGGCCGATGGCAGCGATGTGGCGCTGGCGTTCTTCCGACCCAAGGATCGGCCGCTGGCGGGCGCGGTCGTGGAGGCGCTGTTGGACTGGGCCCTGCCGCCCGACCCGGCCGCGCGCAAAGAGGCGGTCGAGCGTTCCGTGCTCGGCGCGGATCGCTACTTCGCCAGCTACACGCCGGCCGTCCAGGACGAGGCGCGCCAGGCACTGGACCTGCTGGAGCTTGCCCCGGTGCGCTGGCTGGGCGGCCTGTGGTCGGACTGGAGCGTGGCCGAGCCCGCCGCGGTGAACCGGTACCTGGAGGGGCTGCGTCGTGGGCGGCTGAATCTGTCGCGGCAGGTGTACCGGCTGCTGGAGGGCATCGCCACGGTGGGCTGGTACAGCCAGACTGCGGCTTGGCCCGGCATCGGCTACCCGGGGCCGCCCGACGTGCCCCGGCCCACGGGGGAGGCACCGCTATGAGCCGCACTGTGCACGATGCCTCCGCCCTGGAGGGCGACCTGACGTTGGACGCCGATGTGGCGGTGGTGGGTACCGGGGCAGGTGGAGCCACCGCTGCCGAGGTGTTGGCCCGAGCGGGACTGCGCGTGGTGATCCTGGAGGAAGGCGCCTACCGCACCGCACGCGACTTTACGCTGCACGAGGGCACCGCCAGCGAGACCATGTATTACGATGGCGGCAGCCGCACCACCAAAGACGGCGCCATGACCATCCTGCAGGGGCGCACGGTGGGCGGCTCCACCACGGTCAACTGGACCGCCAGCTTCCGTGTCCCCGATGCCGTGCTGGAACATTGGGCCAGTGCCCACGGCGTGCAGGGGCTAAGCCCACAGGAACTGGCGCCCTGGTATGCCGCGGCAGAGCGGCGCCTGCACGTCGCGCCCTGGGCGCTGCCTCCCAACCCCAACAACGATGCTCTGGCCCGTGGCTGCAAGGCGCTGGGCTACGAACACGGCGTCATCCCGCGGAACGTGGAGGGCTGCCGGAACCTGGGTTACTGCGGGCTGGGCTGCCCTATCAACGCCAAGCGCAGCATGCTGGTGACCAGCGTGCCTGGGGCGCTGGACGCCGGGGCCGTGCTGGTGACCCGCTGCCGCGCCGAGCGCGTCACCTTGCGCGCGGGCCGTGCTGTCGGGGTGGACGCGGTGGCTCTGGATACCCGGGGCGTGCGCCCCAGCGGACGCACCGTCACCGTGCGTGCCCGGGCCGTGGTGGCCAGTGGCGGGGGCATCAATACGCCGGGGCTGCTGCTTCGCTCGCGTTTGCCCGACCCCCACCAGCGCCTGGGGCGGCGCAGCTTTACCCATGTGGTCAACAGCAGCCTGGGCCTGATGCCCGAGCCGGTGGACGGATATATGGGCGCCCCGCAATCCGTGCACTGCGCCCAGTTCCTGTTCCGGGATGGCGTGGGGGGCAAGGCCGGCTATCAGCTTGAGGTAGCCCCCACCTATCCGCTGCTTTCCATGAGCGTGCTGGGCCGTGCCGGGCGACAGGCCCTGCAGCGCTGGGGGCCCCGCTACCGGCACTTCCAGAGCCTGATCGCCCTGGTGCGCGACGGCTTCCACGAGCAGAGCCCTGGCGGGCGCGTGGTGCTCCGCGATGACGGCAGCCCCGTGCTGGACTACCCGGTGAGCGACTACCTGTGGGAGGCGCTGTTCGATGCCTACCTGCGCATGGCGGAGATCCAGTTCGCCGCCGGAGCCAGCGAGGTGCTGCCCGTACACACCGATGCCCAGCCCTACAAAAGCTGGGCCGAGGCCAAGGCCGGCATTCCCCGGCTTTCCAGGCGGCCGCTGGGCCCCAGCCTGTTTAGTGCGCACCTGATGGGCGGCTGTGCCATGGGCGAGGATGCGAGCACGGCGGTGGTGGACAGCCACGGGCGGCATCACCAGGTGGAGGGCCTTGCCGTGATCGATGGCTCCGTGTTCCCCACCAGCCTGGGCGTCAATCCGCAGATGACGATCTACGCCCTCTCGGCCCGCAACGCCACCCACCTCGCCAGCTCGCTTGGTGGCAAGGTGGCGATGCGCCACGGCCAGGATGAGTCCACATCCCACCCGATGAGCTGACGGCCTGAAGGCGCTACCAGCAATCGGTCATTCCAGGGTCATTGGGCCGTGGGGGCTGCGACGGGGCACCTATGCGAGTGCTCTGCAGGTGTGTAGATTCGTCGCACCCCAGTCGTTCCCATCAGTCGAATCCGAAGACAGGTAGTCACTTATGATCATCCAGTACAACATCGGCGCCTCGGAGGCGGAGATCGAGGCGGTGCGGACCCGGCTGCGCGAGTGGGGCCTGCGGGTTCAGTTCAACCCGGGCACGCGCGCGGAGAGTCCCGAGGCGCAGATTCCGGTGGACAACGTGTTCGGCGTCGTGACGGACGCGCACCGCCACGAGGTGGCGGCAATGGACTGCGTGCGCACGGTGATCCCCATCGAGGGCGTGCCGCAGAACCTCTCGCTGGTGCGGCGCGGCCACCGGCACACGGTGACGATCCCCAATCCGCACGGCAGCGGGCCGGTGACGATTGGCGCGGGTCGGCCGCTGGCGGTGATGGCCGGCGTCTGTGCCGTGGACCGCGAGTACACGCTGGCCTCGCACCAGATGGCCAAGCGCGCGGGCGCGGACCTGAACCGGGGCGGGGCCTACAAGCCTCGCACCAGTCCCTACGACTTCCAGGGGCTGAAGGAGGACGGGCTCAAGCTGCTCTGCGACGTGCGGGCGGAGGTGGGCCTGCCGGTGGTGACCGAGTGCCTGGACGTGCGCGACGTGGACCTGTTCATGAAGTACGACGTGGACGTGCTCCAGACCGGCACGCGCAACGCCCAGAACTTCGAACTGCTGATCGAGGTGGGGCGCACAGGGAAGCCGGTGCTGTACAAGCGCGGCTTCTCCAACTCCATCGAGGAGTCGCTCAAGGCCGCCAACTATGTGATGGAGCAGGGCAACGACAATCTGATCTTCTGCCTGCGGGGCGTGAAAGGAATTGGCCACAGCTTCCGCAACCAGGGTGACATGGACGAGATCGTGTCGCTCTCCCACCGCATCGACCGCCCCATCGTTTACGACGTCTCGCACTCCTCGGGGCGCAAATCCGCCGTCGCGGGCATCGGCAACATGGCCGCGGCGGGCGGGGCGGATGGCATCCTGCTGGACGTGCACGTCTCTCCCGAGCACGCCCTGGTGGACGGCTTCCAGGCCATCGACGACGAGGCCGAACTGACGCGCATGATCGCCACCTGGCGCAAGCTGCGCGAACTGACCCAGGGCGGCGGAGCGCGGTAAGCGGGCAGTGGCCGGGCGCCCCGTGTCCGCGATTGCCCGCACCTGTCTGCCATTGTCCGCATCCGCCGGCTGCGTCCGTCCGCCTTGCGCGGTAAGCTGACCGTAGGCCGCGAAGGACCGCCAAGCGCGGCTTGGCGCGTCAGCCCACAAACTTGCGAAACGAAGCCAACGGAGTACGGGGACGCCTCCCGGCGCCGCCCGTGGCCGATCCAGGTTACGCCACTTTGCCAGGGGTGCCGGGCTCGCCGAGGTCCCACCACAGTCCGGCCATCAACTCCAGGCCCTGGCGGGCGATGGGGAGCAGCATGTGCTCGTTGGGGGCGTGCTGGGAGCAGGAGGCGTAGGAGTGCGGCACCCACAGCGTGGGCAGGCCCAGCAGGTCCGCGAAGATGTCGTTGGGCAGCGAGCCGCCCAGGTTGGGCAGCACGGCGGGCGGCGCGCCGGCGGTGGCGCTGAGTGAGGCCACGGCCCAGCGCACCCAGGGATGGTCGGGGTCCAGCCGCGTGGCCTGCATGAAGCCCTTCTTGGAGGGCGTCACCTCCACCTGCGGAAAGCCCTGCTCGGCCAGGTAGCGCCGCAGGGCCGGCAGGAAGTTGTCCGGGTTGGTGCCCACCACGAAGCGGATCTGGCAGTGGGCGCTGGCCTCGGGCGGGATGGCGTTGACCGGCTTGGCCGGATTGCCCGCCGTGAAGGCGAGGATCTCGAAGCTGCACCAGCCGAAGACCTTTTCCGCGGGCGTAAAGCCCGGTTCGCCCCAGTCGGGGTCGGTGACCGGGGCATTCTCGCCGCCGTCGATCTGCAAGTCGTGGATGGCCGCGCGCACGTTGTCCGGCAGGTGCGTGGGCTTCCACTCCGGGATGCGGATGGCGCCCGTGGGCGTGGTGATCGTCGCCAGCGCGTGGGCCAGGATGATGGCTGGGTTGGCGAGCAGCCCGCCCCAGTTGCCCGAGTGGTGCCCGCCCTCGCGCAGCTTGAGCCCCACGTCGAAGTTCATCGCGCCTCGCGAGCCCAGGAACAGCGTGGGCCGCTCGGGCTGCAGGCGCGGGCCGTCAGAGGCGATGAACACGTCCGCGGCGAACAGCGCCGGATTGGCCTCGCACACCTCGCGCAGGCCCAGCGAGCCCACCTCTTCGCCTGTCTCGATGAGCACCTTGACGTTGAAGCCCAGGCGCCCGCGCTCGGCCAGCACGGCCTCCAGCGCGGCCAGGTTGATCGTGTGCTGGCCCTTGTTGTCCGCCGTGCCACGGCCATAGAGCCGGTCGTCTTCGGCCCGCAGCGCCCAGGGCTCTAGGCCCGCGCGCCATTGCTCCTCCTGGCCGCGGATCACGTCCCCATGGCCGTAGGTGAGCACGGTAAGCGTGGCGGGGTCCTCGATGCGCTCGGCGAACAGGAGCGGCCCCGCGTCGGCCACCGGGTTCTCCATCACGCGGCAGCGGAAGCCCAGGCGTTCCAGCGAGGGCTGCATCTCCGCGCTCAGGTAGCGGCGCAGCTCGGCCGCGCCGCGGGGGTCCTGGCTCTCGCTGCGGATGGCCACGCGGCGTGCGAGGTCGGCCTGGAAGCCGTCCTCGAAGTAGCGCCGGGCGCGGGCGATGGCGTTCTCGCGACTCATACGGCCTCCTGACGGGCACTGTCGTAAAGGTGGCACTCCACCAGCGCCTCGCCCTGTCGCGTCAGCACGGGCGGTGTGGTGCGGCAGACGCTCATGCACTCGGGGCAGCGCGGGTGGAAGGTGCAGCCGGCCGGCGGGTCCACCGGGTTGGGGTAGGCCGCGCCCAGGTTGGTCTCCGGCAAGCCCAGCCCCGGCTCCGGCGTCAGCACGGAATCCAGCAGGGCGCGCGTGTAGGGATGGCGCGGCTGGCCGAACAGCTCGTCCGTGGGCGCCTCCTCCACGATGCGGCCCAGGTACATCACGGCCACGCGCGTGGCCATGTGCTGCACGACGGCGAGGTTGTGGCTGATGAGGACGTAGGTGAGGTCGAACTCGCGCTGCAGGTCCTGCAGCAGGTTCAGGATCTGTGACTGCACCGAGACGTCCAGCGCGCTGGTGGGTTCGTCGCAGATCACCACCTCCGGGTTCATCACCAGGGCCCGCGCGATTGCCACGCGCTGGCGCTGCCCGCCCGAGAGCTGGTTGGGGTAATTGCGGTAGAGCCGCGGCGAGAGCCCCACGCGGTCCATCAGCGCTTCCACGCGCGGGCGCCACTCCGCCGACGAGCCCACGCCGTGGACGCGCAGGGGCAGCGAGATGATGGAGCCCACAGTCTTGCGCGGATTGAGCGAAGAATAAGGATCCTGGAAGATCGGCTGGACGCGGCGCGCCAGCGCCTTGCGCCCGATGCTTTCCACCGGCTCCCCGTCGAAGTGGATCGCTCCGGAGGTGGGGGCCAGCAGGCCCAGCAGCATGCGCGCCAGCGTGCTCTTGCCGCAGCCGGACTCGCCCACCAGCCCCAGCACCTCGCCCTTGGCCACGGAGAGGCTGACGCCGTTGACCGCGTGCAGCGCCCGGCGCGCGCGGAAGAAGCCCGCGTTGAGCATGAACGTGCGCCGCACGTCCCGCGTTTGCAGCACCGACACGGCGCTCATGTCCACACCTGCGCACCGGCGGCGTTGGCGCCGGTCTGCTCCGGCGTGAGCCGGCAGCGATAACCGCGCCCCGGGCCCAGTTCGACCAGCGGCACGTCCTGCGCACAGTCCGCGAAGGCGTAGGGGCAGCGCTCGCGGAAGCCGCAGCCCCGCAGCGTGCCCATCAGCGAGGGCACCATGCCCGGGATGGAGCCCAGGTGCTCGCCGCGGGGGGTCTTGCCGGGGATGGGGATGCACTGCAGCAGCCCCTGCGTGTAGGGGTGCAGCGGCGCGGCGAAGACCTCATCCACGCAGCCCGTCTCCACGATCTGCCCGGCATACATCACGGCCACGCGCTGGGCCACGCGGGCCACGATGCCCAGGTCGTGGGTGATGAGGATCATGCCCATGTGGAACTCGCGCTGCAGCCCGGCCAGCAGGGAGAGGATCTGCGCCTGGATGGTCACGTCCAGCGCGGTGGTGGGCTCGTCGCAGATGATCAGCTCCGGCCCGCACATCAGCCCCATGGCGATCATGATGCGCTGGCGCAGGCCGCCGGAGAGCTGGTGCGGGTACTGGCGCAGGCGGCTTTCCGCGGCAGTGATGCCGACCTTCTCCAGCAGGTAGATGGCCCGCTCCCGGGCCTCCCCGGCGGAGACACGGCGGTGCCGCAGCAGCACCTCGGTCATCTGGTTTCCGATGGTGTAGGCAGGGTTGAGGCTCGTCATGGGCTCCTGGAAGACCATGGCGAGCTGGTTGCCGCGGATATCGGCCATGCGCCGTTCGCGGGCCCCCAGCAGGTTCGCCCCGGCAAACTCCAGCCGATCCGCCCGGCGCTGGGCGCGGCTGGGCAGCAGGTCCATGATGGACAACGCCGTGAGCGACTTGCCGCAGCCCGATTCGCCCACCAGGCACAGCGTCTCGCCGCGCTTCACGGAGAAGCTCACGTCGCGCACAGGGTGGAGCACCCCGGTGGCCAGGGGAATCTCCACATCGAGCCGCTCGACAGCCAGGACGGTCTCCGCGGCATTCAATTGCGGTTCTCCGGAGCGGTGACGTCGCGCACGCCATCCCCCAGCAGGTTGATGGCCAGCACCAGCATGAACAGCGCCAAGCCGGGCATCGTGATCAGCCAGGGATCGAAGAACATGAAGGTCTTGCCCTCGGCCACCATCAATCCCCAGGAGGGTAGCGGCGGCTGCACGCCGAGGCCCAGGAAGCTCAGGGCCGCCTCCAGCAGGATCGCGTGGGCCATCTCCAGGGTGGCCACCACGATGAGCTGGTTGAGCACGTTGGGCAGGATCTCCGAGAAGAGGATGCGCGGCGTGGAGCAGCCCGCCGCCTGTGCCGCGGCCACGTAGTCCATGTTGCGTGCCTGCTGCGTGGCGCTGCGCAGCACCACGGCGAAGCGGTCCCACAGCAACGAGCCCAGCACCAGGATCACCACCGTGAGCGAGCCGCCCACCAGGGCAACCACGGCCAGGGCCACCAGGATCACGGGCAGGCTGAGGCGCATGGTGATGAAGAACGTGATGGCCATGTCCACCCGGCCGCCGAAGTAGCCGGCCGTGATGCCGAGCAATGAGCCGATGATGCCGCTCATCAGCATGGCGGAGAATCCGATGGCCAGGGAGATGCGCGAGCCGTAGATGAGCCGGCTCAGGAAGTCGCGGCCCAGGTTGTCCGTGCCCAGCAGGTGCGCCGCGCTGTGCTTGGCGTGCCAGAACGGGCCGATCATGCGCCGGGTAAGATCCTGGTGGTACGGGTCGTGCGGTGCCAGCACGGGCGCCAGCACCGCCATCAGGATGATCGCGAGCAGCACCGTCGCACCGATGGTCACGCCATGGTGGCCGAAGGTGCGCCGCAGCAGGAGCTGACCCGGTGAGGGCTCCAGCACCTGCTCCTCCAGGGCGGCTTTGTCGGCGAGCATGGCGGGCTCCGGTGTGCGGTGGCGAGGCTCAGGCCACCCGGATGCGCGGATCCAGGTAGGCGTTCAGCAGGTCGGCCAGCAGGGTGAGCACGATGTAGAAGCAGGCCAGGATGAGCACGATGGCCTGCACCACGGCCACGTCCGAGCGGGTGATGGACTCCCAGGCCAGGAAGCCCAGGCCGTGCAGCGCGAAGATCGTCTCGATCACGACCGAGCCGCCCAGCATGAAGCCAAGTTGCACCGCGGACAGCGAGACCACGGGGATGATCGCATTGCGCAGCGCGTGCTTGAAGAGCACCGCGCCCGTCCGCAGACCCTTGGCCCGCGCCGTGCGGATGTAGTCCGAGGACATCACGTCCAGCATGCCCGTGCGCGTGAGGCGCATGATGGCCGGCGTGGCGTAGTAGCCCAAGGCCACGGACGGCATCACGAAGTGCTTCCAGGTGGAACTGCCCGTGATGGGCAACCAGCGCAGCATCACACCAAAGAAGATGATCATCATCAGCGCGAACCAGAACGTCGGCAGCGCCTGCCCCAGCACCGAGATCGTCAGCGCGAGGCGATCCAGCCAGGTGTTGGGTCGCAGCGCGGCCAGCACGCCCAGCGGGATCGAGAGCACCAGCGCGAAGCCCAGCCCGCAGGCGCCCAGGATCACCGTGACGGCGATGTGCGTGCGGATCACACTGGTGACGGGCGTCTTGAAGTAGAACGACTCCCCGAAGTCGCCCCGCAGGGCGCCCAGAGCCCAGTCCCCGTACTGCACGATGAGAGGGCGGTTGAGGCCGTACATCTCGCGCACCTGCTCGATATCGGCGGAGGTGGCCGATTCGCCGGCGATGGCCGTGGCCACGTCGCCGGAGATGCGCAGCAGCATGAAGGAGAGCACGGACACGGCAATGGCGACCAAAAGCGCCAGCAGTAGCCGTTTTACCGCATAGGCCAGCATGTCAGTCCTCGCGCCGCCCTCTCTGGCTGCGGCCGGGCGAGCCGGCCAAAGCGGGCATCCGAAACGGCAAAGGGGCGCATCCGCCTGCCGGATGGCGCCCCCCGTTCCGCTGCGACGTCGGCGGCGAATGCCGCCGGGCCGCTACTTCCAGTGCGCGTTTACGAAGTGCGGGATCTCGTCCGTGGTGGGCGAGAACGCCAGGTCGCTCGTGAACGCATAGTTGATGGAGTAGGTGAACAGCGGCACCCAGTACGCCTGGTCCTGGATACGCGCCAGGGCCTTCCGGTAGTCCGCCTTGCGCACGTTGGCATCAATGGACGTATCGGCACTCTTGAGCCAGTCCATGACCTTGGCGTCGTGGTTCGCGTCGTCATCGGTGCCACGGAAGAAGACGCCCGTGATGGCCGACGTATCCGCCACCGAGTTGGAGCCCCAGGTCATGAACACCATGTCCGTCTTGCCGGCCCGCACCTGATCGCGCAGGGCGGAGTACTTCAGGAAGCGCAGGTTGGCCGTGATGCCCACGTCACGCAGGTAGCCGATGATCGCTTCAGCGTACGGGCGCTCGCGGTAGGCGTACAGGTCGATCGAGAAGCCGTTGGGATACCCGGCTTCCTTCAGCAGCGCCTTGGCCTTGGCGGGGTCGTAATCGTACTTGGGCACGTTCTGAGTGCAGCCAAACTGCTCGGGAAAGCAGGCCGAATAGATCACGCGGGAGCCGCCGCCTACCAAGTTGTCGGCCATAGACTTGCGGTTGATCGCGTGCTCGATGGCCCGACGCACCCGCAGGTCCTTGAGGGGGCTGTTGTGGTCGGTTTCCGTGCGCATGCCGACATAGCCCACGCGCATGGTCTCGCCGGAGACCACGCTCAGGTTCGGCATCTGCTTCAGTTTCCCAGCCTGGTCCTTGTCCACACGCCAGATCCAGTCGAGCCCGCCCGTGAGCAGCTCGGCGACCTGCGTTTCCTTGTCCGGAATCGACCGATACTCCAGCTTGCCGATGCTGGGCTGCCCCTTGGGGCTGGCCTTGAAGTAGTTGTCGTTCTTCTCGAAGTGCACCGCCTTGCCGGGATCCACGAAGGTCACCTTGTAGGGCCCCGTGCCGATGGGCTTCAGGTTCATGCCCTGCGGACCGACTTTGGCGTAGTACTCGTGCGGATAGATTGGGATCGGACCGGCCAGGTAGTCGAATGCCGCGGGGAAGGGCTGCTTCAGGTTGATGCGCACCTTGTAGGGCCCCAGCTTCTCCGCGTTCTTGATCCAGTCCACGTTGGCCTTCGTGACCACCTTATTCGCCGGGTCCACCACGTAGTTGAGGGTGAACACGACGTCGTCCGCGGTGAACTTCTGGCCGTTGTGGAAGGTGATACCCTTGCGCAGATCCGCCTCGATGGTGGTGTCGCTCACCCAGCGCACGGACTTGGCCAGCAGGCCCTTGTAGGCGCCCGTGTGCGGGTCGCGATAGAGGAGCTGGTCCCAGATCAGGCGCGCGAAGACGATGCCCTCACGGGCGCTGTTGTAGTACGCGTCGGTATTTTCCACCTCGCGGTCGGAGGCCCAGCGCAGCGTATTATCGTTCTTCCCAGCCAGCAGCGGGCTGGCCGTGAACGCAAGCAGCAACAGGGCCAGCCCGAGAACGGCAGCGTTTTTCGCTTTCATCGGCATGTGTCTCATGACGGGGTGAGGCGGACCCATCGAGTCGGCACCCCACCCGTTCCTCGCCACGCCCCGCTGATTCACGGGAGTCGCGCGGTGGATGCCGGGTGCAGCCCCGGACTTCCGGGATGTGCCGTTACGGTGCGCAGGCGTTGAGTCCACGACCGTCTTAGAAGAGCGGGGCGCTGTATGTCAAGGAAACTCGGCGGGGCGCGCCAGTGGCTGTCTGGAGGCACCCAGAGCGCCTGGGGCAAGTTGTCGCGATATACCGGTTTGCAAGCGCGCATGCGTGCGGAAACGCCAACGCCGCCGTGACCCAGCAAGGGACGCGGCGGCGTATGGCATGCGCTATGGCCCGTGGGATTGACGAAGGCCCTAGTTGCGGGTCAACGCGGCGTGCCAGTCCTCGTCTTCTTCCTGGTCCGCGAGAATGTGGGCCTTGAGTTGTCCCGCCTCGTGATGTTCCAGGGCCGGCGTGTCGGAGTGCGGGGCCGAGCCATTGGTTTTGCCGCTGTTCAGCAGGGCCTGCAGATCCTCGACGATCTTCATCAGGAGCTGCGACTGCGACGACAGTTCTTCGCTGGCGGCCGCAGTTTGCTCAGCGCTGGCGGCGTTGCCCTGGGTTAGCTGGTCCATCTGCGAGACGGCCCCATTCACCTGCTCCACGGCGTCGGCCTGCTCCCGGCTGGCATTGGCGACCTCACTCACGAGATCCTCCACCTGCTGCACGGAATCGGCGATCTTCTGCAGGACGGCGGCGACCTCCTCGGCCGTGTTCACGCCGACATCGGCCTTGGCCTGGGACTCCTCGATGATGACGTTGGTGTCCTTCGCTGCGGATGCGCTGCGCTGGGCCAGATTGCGCACCTCCTCGGCCACGACGGCGAAGCCCTTGCCGGCATCCCCGGCGCGGGCCGCCTCCACCGCCGCGTTGAGGGCGAGGAGGTTGGTCTGGAAGGCGATTTCATCAATCGTCTTGATGATGCGCGCGGTCTGGTCGGATGACGCCTTGATGGCACCGATTGCCTGGTGCATGCGCTGCATGGCCTCGCCACCTTGGGCGGCCAGCTTGCGGGCGTCGGCGGCGGAATGGTTGGCCTTCTCCGTGTGCTCCGCATTCTGGCGCGTCATACCGGAGATTTCCTCCAGCGAGGAGGAGGTTTCCTCCAGGCTGGCCGCTTGCTGCGACGCCCCGGACGCCAGGGTCTGGCTGGATTGCGCCACCTCACCCGAAGCGGAGGCCGTCACGCTGGCCACATCGGAGAGTTGCGTCACAGCACGGCTGATCGGCCGTGTCACGGAGCGGGACACAAAGAAGCCCATCAGAGACAGCACCAGGGCCATCACGGATGCGATGGCGAGGGACATCCAGTTGACCCAGGACGCCAAGCGGCCCATGCCCGCTACGTCCTCGCGCACGCTACCGATCTTGTCCTGCATCACGGCCGCCACCTTCTTGATGCGGGCCTCCTGCATCTGGGTGAGCTGGTTGATGTTCTCGCGCATGGTGGCGAAGGTCGTCGCGGCGGAGCCGTAGCTGATGCGCAGGGCGAACGGGTGCTTTTCGGGCACCTTGGAATCCGCCACGACCTTGCGTGTCTTCTCCTGCCATGTGGCGAAGTCCTTCAGGAATTTCGCGTACAGACCCTGCTCGTCCGCATCAAAGGCCTCGCTGGCCTTCTTCATGCGGCCGCGCGCCTGCTCGATATTGTCGCTGTTGTCCTTGTCGGCTTGCTGCTCCTCCGCGTCCGAACTGGCCACGAGCGACTGCTTCTCGGCAATCAGCGCCTGGTGCACGTCGCGATCGGCCTCCAGCATGACCTTGATGCTGGATTCCAGGTTGTACAGGTGTTCCACATCCTGATTCACCAAGGGCAGCATCTGATTCTGGATGATGTTCTCGGCGGTACCGTACATGGAATTGAGCGCCCACCAACCCAAAGCGAAGAAAAATACAAACACGACAACAGGCAGCGCGGTTAACACGAGAAACTTGGCTCTGATGCTCATAGATCCAGACTATTCTGTGAGGGTTGAAGGGTGCGGGACAGCGGGCGCCCCAGGGCCACACGGCACCGGGGCGCTAAAATCGCTAAGCGCCAGATTACATCTGGTCGACGGCAATCCCGAAGGTGACGGCGCCGATGACCTTGCCGCCCTTGCCCAGGATGGGGAGGGACACTTGCTGTTGGGTGACGTTGGCAGATTTGTCGAACTTCGCCTTGCCGGCATCCACACCGCCCTTGCCGTCGTTGAACGACTTCTGCCA
Source organism: bacterium (assembly GCA_035266845.1). GTDB lineage: Bacteria > SAR324 > SAR324 > SAR324 > JACQKK01 > DATFMP01. The sequence goes on along the minus strand of DATFMP010000057.1, from coordinate 12,889 downwards.
CTTGGCCTCGTCACCCTGCCAGTAGTCGCTGGTCAGGTTGTTCATGCAGACGTTGGCGCCCTTGTTGTCCGTCACGAACGCCTCCCGCACGACAGGATTCCCGTGCGAAAGCTTGAACAGCGCTTTGGCACACGCGTTGTTGAGCAGTTCCTTCTGGATCGGCAGCTCTTCCTCGGCCGCCATCCACTTCTTGTCAGTCGATTTGATCTCGTCGAGGGTCATGTTCTTGGCATTCTGCGCCTCAACGGCCTGCACCCATGCAGACGTGGTGATGGTCGGCAGCAGATGCTTGATGACGAATGCCTTGACCTTCGCCGTCATGCCGGGGTGGCTCTGGATCTGCTTGCGCAACTGGGCTTCCATGGATCGCGTGCCCCTGTCCGTCGCGGCATGCGCGGCGAAAGGCAGTGCAAGCAGACCAGCGATGAGAACAGCGGTGAGCATTTGCTTCATGTGAGTCCTGTCCTTCAAATGGGTTGGTCTAATGCCGTTGTGTCACTTGGCCTCGTCCGAGATCTCGTACAAATGCACTACAAGATGCCCGGATAGCTAGAACAACGTATCCAAGACCGAAAGGTCACGATATTGCCAGAAAATTATTCTACTTGAATAAAACAATTAGCGCGCAATTCGACGACTGGAGCGGATTTGCCAATGTTTTGCTTCTGGAATCACCCTTGGGCGGGCACCTGCACGGCGGTTGAGTGGCGGAATGTGATCCGGCGGCGCTTGCCGTAGGACTGGAGAATGATTATCGTCAGAGTCGCGAATGCTGACGTGGTTGCGGAAATGGTCGGGGAGCCAACGCTTGGAGCTCCCCCCATGACCTTGGACGAGACAATGCCCGAATTTGAGAGCACAGGCTACCGGCTGCACTATGAGTGGGGTGCGCCCTTCGACCCGCGACGCCCCACGCTGGTGCTGCTGCACGACGGCCTGGGTGCCATCGGCTCCTGGCGGGAACTGCCGGCGCGCTTGGCCGCGGAGCTCCGAGCCAACACTCTGGTCTACGACCGCTGGGGCTATGGGCGATCGGAGGCGCGGCCGGCGTTCGAGGATCGCTTCATGGAGAGAGAGGTGCCGATCCTGCTGGAGTTGCTGGAGCACCTGGGCATCGAGCGGCCCTGCCTGGTGGGCCACAGCGACGGCGGCAGCATCGCCCTGCTCTTCGCGGCGTGGCACCCCGGGCGCGTGCAGGCGGTGGTCACCGAGGCGGCCCACACCTTCGTGGAGCCCGAAACCCAGGCCGGCATCCGGGCGCTGGTGGCCCTGCAGGCCGCGGGACGCACCCCGGCCTGGCTGTACAAACTGCACGAGGGCCGCGCGGACGATGTGCTGCGTACCTGGAGCGATCACTGGTTGAGCGACGTGCACGCCCGCTGGGACATCCGCGGGGAACTGCCCGGCGTGCGCTGCCCGGTGCTGGCGGTGCAAGGGGATGCGGATGAGTTCGGCACGCAGGCGCAGGTGGACTCCATCCTGGCAGCCATTGCCGGCGCGCAGAGCTGGATTGCGCCGAGCTGCGGGCACACGCCCCACAGCCAGGCAGAGGATGCATTTGTAAAGCAGGTCAGGGACTTCCTGCGGCCGTACCTGTACGACTAGGGAGGCACGAGTGCAGGAGTTGCAGCGCTATGGCATCAGCCCAGCGAGGCTTCGCGCAGCGCCTTCACCTCTTCCACGCTGATGCCCAGATCGCGGGCCACGCTTTCGAGGTCTGGCTCAGCCTGGGCGGCCGCCGGGGCTGGTGGCTCCTCCAGCGGCACGGCCCGCACCAGCGATTCGATCTCGCGCAGGCTGTTGTCGTCGGCAGTGGTCTGCTTGGCGTCGGCTGGCATGAGTTCCCTCATCCCTGGGGGTCGTTGGATGTGCGCCGGGCGCTAAGGTCGTCGATAACTTTAATCCGTCTCCCTGCAAATTTCCACCCCCTGGCTCCGATGCCGGGGAGTGGGGCGTCGCTCAGGCGCTCATATCGCTTCGCAGCACTTTCTTGTCGAACTTGCCCACGCTGGTGCGCGGGATCTGTTCGATGAAGTGCACGTCTTCCTCGGTCGGAAGCTGCCACTTGGCGAAGCTTTGCGACAGGTGATCGATGACGTCCTTGGCGGACAGTTCCGTGCTGTTGCTGGCGCGCACGACGAAGGCGACCGGGCGCTCGTCCCATTTGGGATCCGGCCGGGCCACCACGGCGGCCTCGGCCACGCCGGGGCACGCCATGATGGTGTTCTCCATTTCCACGCTGGAGATCCACTCGCCGCCGCTCTTGATGAGATCCTTGGTGCGGTCGGTGATCTGGAGCAGGCCGTTCTCGTCGATGGTGGCCACGTCGCCGGTGCGGAACCAGCCGTCCTTCGTGAAGCGATCAGCCGCGTCCGGGTTCTTGTAGTAGGCACTGGCCACGGCGGCGCCGCGCACGACCAGCTCGCCGGCAGATTCGCCGTCCCAGGGCAGCTCGTTGCCCATCTCGTCCAGCAGCTTCATCTCCACCAGCGCTGCCGGCCGGCCCACGCGGGCCAGGGCCGCCCAGCGCTGCTCCTCGCTCCACTCCTCCATCTTGGCGAAGGGCCGGTTGAGCGTGCCCAGGGGCGACATCTCCGTCATGCCCCAGGCATGGATGATCTCCACGTCGAACTCGCGCTTGTACGCCTGGATCATGGACAGCGGGGCCGAGGAGCCCCCCACCACCATACGCTTCACCTTGCCCAGACCCCCGCCTTCCTGCCGCAGGTACTGCAGCATGCCCTGCCAGATCGTGGGCACGCCCATGGCATACGTGACGCCCTCATCGCGGATCAGCGGCACCAGAGCATCGGGCATCACGTTCGCCCCCGCATACACCAGCTTGGCCCCCACCATCGGCGCGATGAATGGCGCACTCCAGGCGTTGGCGTGGAACATGGGCACGACGGGCAGCATCGTGTCCATCTGGCTCAGCCCCAGCATATCCACCTGTCCCGCCATCATCGTGTGCAGGAACAGGCCGCGGTGCGTGTACAGGGCCCCCTTGGGGTTGCCGGTGGTGCCGGAGGTGTAGCAGAGCCCGCAGGCCGTGTGCTCGTCCAGCTCGGGGAAGTCCTCCGTGTCGTCTGCCGCGGCCATCAGCGTCTCGTAGTCTTCCGCGGGCGAAAGCGCCGTCTGAGGCACCCCGGCCTTCTCGCCCACAACGATGAAGCGCTTCACGGACTCGAACTTGGGGGCCAGCGCCTCCAGCGGCTTGAGCAGCGACTCGTCCACGAAGATCACGGTGTCTTCGGCGTGATTGACGATGTAGGTGAGCTGCTCCGCAAACAGCCGCACGTTGAGGGTGTGCGTGACGGCGCCCAGGCTGGGGATCGCGTAGTACAGTTCCAGGTGGCGATGGTCATTCCACATGAACGTCGCCACGCGGTCCCCGGGCTTCACGCCCAGCTTGCGCAGCACGTTCATCAGCCGCACCGTGCGGCGGTACAGATCCGCGTAGGTGTAGCGGTGCCGCTTGCCCGAGGGCAGCACGCTCACCACTTCGCGATCGGGGAAGACTCGGTTGGCCCGCTTCACGATCTTGTCCAGCGTGAGCGGGTACTCTTGCATCAGACCATTCATGGGTCCTCTCGGCTCACGAGCGCCGTGCGGCGACCGCGTGCGGTATGTGGCTGGCAGTGTAGAAATATCCCCAGGGGCGTCGGACACCCCGTTGCCCAATTGAACGAGAATGCAGGGGGGAACGTCAAGCCCCGCACCGATGACCGCTTGGGCGCGGCACCTTGGCGGGGCTGTTGGGGGCCGCCGCGACACCGGGTGAACATAGCTCGGGGGCGGCGCTGGCTTGCCGGCGGGACTACTCGGCGGCGCGCTGGCGCACCATCGCGCGCTTGAGCTTCGCCTCGTACTTGTCCAGGCGCGCGCGTTCGTCCTCCTGCTGTGCGATCAGCTCGCGCAGCTTCTCGCGGGCCCGTTGCTCGGCGGTTTGGGCCCGATCCCGGTCGATCTGCTCGGCCAACTCCACCATCTCGGAGAGCACGGTCACCCGGTCGCCCTGCACTTGGGCATAGCCGTAGTGCACGGCGGCACGCTTGCGCTGCCCGTCCTGCTCGTACTGCAGGATGCCGGTATCCACCGTCGTCACGAGGGGGATGTGCTCGGGCAGGACGCCCATTTCACCCATGGTGCCGGGGAGCGTCACCCAGGGGGTTTCGAGGGAGAGCACCCGCTTTTGCGGGGTCAGCACTTCCAGCGTCAGCAGATCGGCCATGGGCGATGCGCAGCGTCCTTCCGGTTGATGGCCCGCGGGCGGGCCGGAGCGTCTTATTGGAAACGACTATGAATGCCATAGCCGGGTTGGGGGTGCAACCGCCACCTGGACCCGGGTCACCGGCTCGGCGGGGCTGCGTGGATTTGGGGCGGCACGGCTTCCGGCGGCCACTCTCCGCGCAGGATCGCCTCCAGTTCGTCGTAGTGGCTGGCCAGAGAGAAGCGCTCGGCGGCTTGGCGCTCCCCCGCCCGGGCGAGGCGCTCACGCAATGCCGGGTCGTCGTGCAGGCGGCGCAGGGCATCGTGCAGGCTGTCGGCGTTGCGGGTCTCGAAGAGCAGGCCCGTCTCGCCGGGCGCGATGATCTCCGGCACACCGCCCGCGTCGCTGCCGATCACGGCCACGCCCACGCTCATGGCCTCGATCAGCACCAGGCCGAAGGTCTCCTGATAGGTGGCCAGCACGCATACGTCGCAAAGCTGCATCAGCGCCTGCGGCTCCGGCACGAAGTCCTCCAGCCGCACCGCATCGGTCAGGCCCAATGCCCGCAGGCGCGCCCGCAGGCGCTCGCCGATCCCGGACTCCGTCTCCGGCCCCACCAGCAGCCCTTGCACGACCACGCCTTCGGCGCGCAAGCGACCCAGCGCCTCCACCAGCAGGTGCTGACCCTTGCCCTCGTGCTTCTGGCCGAACAGGCCCACGGTGAACGCGTCCGGACGCAGGCCGTAGCGCTCGCGCAGGGCGGCGCGCTCCGCATCGTCCAGCCGGCGCGCAGGCTCCGCGCCATAATAGAGCAGCCGCACGCGGTCACGCAGGAAGGGGGGCATGCGTGCGCGCGTCTGCTCTCGCAGTTGCGCGGTGATGGTCAGCAGCGCATCCACCTGTCCGTAGATGAAACGATGGTAGGGATCGTTCTTGCTCTGGGAGATCTTCATCTGGCTGGTGTAGACCAGCCGCGGCCGGCTACGCGAGAAGCGCTTGGCCAGGGCCGCCAGGGGCAGGTCGCGCCGGGTATGCGCGTGTACGGCCTCCACGCCCTCGGCATCCAGCAGCCGTGCGAAGCGCCGCGCGGAGAGCAGCGGCAGCTCAGCCACGCCCACGCGCCACTCGCGCGGGGTCAGCCCGGACTCAGCCAGGACCGGGCGCAGCACCGCCGCATCGGGATGAATTATGGGCAGCACGCTGTGTCCGCGCCGCGCCAGCTCGCGGGCGGTGCGGGCCATGTATAGCTCCATTCCACCGCGCCCAGGCGAAAGGCACAGCTCCAGGATGCGCATGGCCTATCCCAGCAGGCGCGTCATCAGGGGCAGACCCACGAACGTGCCGATGGAGGAGCCCAGATTGGCCAGCGCCACCACGAGCAGGATGCGCGTGATGCCATTGCGCCAGAAGCCGCGGAACGTAACGATGTCGTGGGGCAGCGCCTCAAAGTCCCGCACCTTGGGTCGGCGCAGCGCCGCCTCGCACAAGCCCGCCACCCAGCCCGCGGCGATCATGGGATTGAGCGAGGTGATGGGGGCCGCCACGAATGCCACGGCGATGGTGACCGGGTGCGCGAGGGCCAGCAGGGCCCCCAGCGCGGAGAGGATGCCGTTGGCCAGCACCCACACTTTGATCATCTGCAGGCTCACCGACGCGTTCACGGCATAGAATCCGTAGCCGATCAGCCCGAACACGAGCAGGGGAATCAGCCACTGCAGCGCCCACACCACCCGGCCCCGCGGCGGCACCGTGAGCAGCGGGGCCAGATCCGCGGGCGGCCCATTGCCCTGCAGCCGCGCGAGGATGCCCGGCACGTGGCCCGCGCCCACCACGGCCACCACGCTGGCCCCCGGGGCGGTGCGGATCTTCTCGGCCAGGTAGACGTCGCGCTCGCCGATCAACGGTGCGTGCACACGCGGGAAGGTGCGGGCGAAGGTGTCCATCACCTGGCTCAGCATGTCCTTCTCTTTCAGCGCCTCGATCTCCTCCTGGCTGATGCCGGGACTGGCCACCACCATCATCATGAGCTGCCCCAGCAGCCGCAGCTTGTCCCACCAGCGCAGGGCGCCCCACGTGCGGCGCAGCGTGATCTGGATCTCGCGGTCCGCCAGCACCAACTCGGCTCCCACCTCGCGGGCGGATTCGACTGCCTGCAGCATCTCGGCGCCGGGCCGGATGCCCAACTGCTCGCCCAGGCGGCGCTGGAAGGAGGCCAGGATCAGGTGGGCCAGCAGCATGGAGGCCTGCTTGCGGCGCACCACCTGCACCACGTCCATCTCGCGCCAGGCTTCCCGGTCGGCCAGCGCCTTGTGGCGCGCAGCGTCCAGCTCCACGCACACGGAATCCGGCCGTACGCGCTTGATGACCTCACGCACCTCGTCCACGCTGCGGGCGGAGATGTGGGCCGTGCCCACCAGGTGGATCGTGCGCCCGGGCAGCTGAACCACGTGCTCGGTGTCAGAGGGCTCGGCGGGGCCGGCGGCCCCGGTCTGTGCCGGCGGCGCGGATGCTTCGGTCATGCAGGCTCGCTGTTGGGAGAGGGCACGGACGCGCCCGTGGGCTTGGCGGCGGTGCGTTGACGTTTGCGCAGCGCCTGCAGCAGGCGCTCATGGATGTTGTCGAAGCCGCCGTTGGACATGATGAGCACCACGTCGCCCGACGCCGCCTCGGCTGTGACGCGCTCCAGCACCTCGTCCGCGGAGCGGCAGGCCGCGGAGGGCACGCTGCGGGCACGCAGGGCCTCCGCGATGGCGGCCGTATCCAGCCGCTCAACGCCCGCGGAGTAGTCCGAGACGAACGGTTGCGCCAGCAGCACGTGCTCCGCGCCGGCCAGGGCCTCTGTGAACTCGGCCTGGAAGCGCCGGCTGCGCGCCGTGAAGCTGCGCGGCTCCAGCACGGCCCACACCGGGCGGCCCGCGTAGCGCCGCTGGATAGCGTCGATGGTGAGGCGCACGGCGGTGGGGTGGTGGGCGAAGTCGTCAATGACGGTGATGCCGTCCACCTCGCCGCGCACCTCCTGCCGGCGCTTGACGCCCTGGAAGCTGTCCAGCGCAGCCTGGACGGCCGCCGGCTCGTGGCCCAACCCGCGACACAGCACAATCACTGCGGCGGCGTTCAGCGCGTTGTGGCGGCCGGGCAGAGATATGCGCCACGGCTCGCGCCGGCCCTCCCACTGCGTGACGAACACGGCATCGCTGCCATCGTCGCTCCAGTCGGCCAGGCGGCAGTCGGCGCCGTCGCCGAAGCCGTAGCCCGATACGGGGCAGGGCGCGAGGCTCAGCAATGCGGACACATTGGGATCGTCCGTGCAGGCGATCACGCGCCCATCGGCCGGCAGGCCGCGCAGCAAGGCGGCGAACTGCGTGCGGATGGCGTCCAGATCCGCGTAGATGTCCGCGTGGTCGAACTCAAGGCTGGTGAAGATCAGCGTGCGCGGGCCGTACTTGAAGAACTTGGGTGTCTTGTCGAAGTAGGCTGTGTCGTACTCGTCGCCCTCGATGACGAAGTGCGCGCCGCCGCCCACGCGGAAGTTGCTGCCGAAGTTTTTGGCGATCCCGCCGATCAGGAAGCCCGGGTCCGCCCCCAGTTCCACCAGCACATGTGCCGCGAGGGACGTGGTGGTGGTCTTGCCGTGCGTGCCCACGATGGCCACCGTGTGCCGGTCGCCGATGGCGAAGCGCTTTACGGCCTCGGCCATGGAGATGTGCGGCAGCCCCCGCCGACGCATCTCGGCGGCTTCCGGGTTGGCCTCGCGGATGACGTTGCCCACGATCACCAACGCCACGTCCGCCGGGATGTGCTCCGGGCGGTAGCCCTCGTTACAGGGGATGCCGAGCGCCGCCAGGTGCTCGCTCATGGGCGGATAGGGATGCTCGTCCGAGCCGGTCACGCGGACGCCCTGGGCCTGCAGTGAGCCGGCCAGGGCTGTCATGGCCGTGCCGCAGATGCCCAACATGTGCACGCTGCGCGGAAGTTCGTTCATGCGGCCATCCGGTCGCAACCCGCCGGGGCGTGGCCCGGGCGAGCGCCCGCCTTCAGGTCACGAGTGGGGTTCATTGCGCCGCGCCAGCTCCTGCATGAAGTCCATCTGGATGTCCTGAATCTCCAGCAGCCGTTGCCACTGCCTGGAGAGCAGATGATCGATCTTCTCGTTCAGCACGCGGATTTCCAACTCGGACTTGAGATTGACGCGGTAGTCGTTCTCCGCGCGCTGCCGGTCCTTAGCCTCCATGCGGTTCTGGCTCATCATGATGACCGGGGCCTGCACTGCGGCGATCAGTGAGAGCATCAGATTGAGCAGGATGAAAGGATATGGGTCGAAGGGCCTATGCACAAGGGCCAGCGAATTGATTCCCACCCAGACAAATATGACGAGCCCAAACAGCAGGATGAAATTCCAGCTGCCGCCGAAGCTGGCCACGCGATCCGCCAGGCGCTGGCCGGTCGTTGGCGGCTCGGCCATTTCCTTCGCCAAGTCGATGCTCAGCAGTTCCCGGCGCTCGATGGTGCGCACCACGTCGCGGTCCAGCTCGGAAAGCTCCCCCTTTTCCATTTCCAACAGGTCCGCGATATGTTCGCTGCGGTAGCGGTGCAGGTCGCTGAAGCAGATGTAGCCGGCAGGGTCCCACACCTTGCCGTCGGCGGTAATCGCATCCACAATGGTCGGACGCACCAGATCGGCGGGGAGCACATCGTCCCGGGACTTGCGCTGGTTGCACACCTGACACGTTACGTGCTGGGATTTGGCGGACATGGCCTACAACTCACTGAGATTGGAATGGGGACCACGCGGAGGGCCCGTGAGAAGGCGGTCGTCATTCTACCACCAGCCGGCCCGGCCCGTCCGCCGGTTTCGCGGTGCATGCCGCCACGCCGCTCCTGCGCCCCGGGCGCCTGCCTCTGACGCCGCATGATGCCGTCCGCCGATTCGTCCATCTTCGCCGTGCAATCCGTCGGCAAGCGCTTTGGTTACCGCGACGCGCTCAGTGACGTGAGCTTCAGCGTGCCCACGGGCGCGTTTACGTTGATGCTGGGCAGCAACGGCGCGGGCAAGACTACGCTGCTCAAGCTGCTCTCCACCCTGATGCGTCCCAGCAGCGGCACGGTGCTGTTCCGCGGCGAATCCATGACTGCCGCGGCGGCGCGGGTGCGGCAGGACCTGGGCATGATCTCCCACGACAGCCGGCTCTACCTGGATCTCACCGCGCGGGAGAACCTGCGCGTGTTCGGGCGTCTCTATGGTGTGGAGACGCTCAGCGACACCATCGCCTCTGCTCTGGCCGAGGTGCGGCTGGACGATGTGGCGGACGTGCCGGTGCGAGCGTTCTCCAGCGGTATGCTCAAGCGGCTTTCCATCGCGCGGCTCCGGCTTTATCGCCCGCGCGTGCTGCTGCTCGACGAGCCGTATTCCGGGCTGGACCAGGCCTCGATCGCCCTGTTGGACGAGTTCCTGGCGGGCTTCCAAAGCGGCGGCGGCACCACGGTCATGGTGACGCACCAGTTCACAGCAGGCGTGGCCCTGGCGTCGCATGCGCTTGTTTTACATCAAGGGAAGCTCGTGTATAATCAGTCCACGCAAGGCCTCACGCCCGCCCGCTGCGCGGAACTGCTGCAGGAAACCGGGGCTGGTGGAGCCCCCGTGGCGGTGCCGGGACAGGGCTGAGCGTCCTGCCGCATTGCGTCGCGCATTCGTTGCCATATCACGAGGAACAAGACGGTCATGCTGATTTCGGCACTGGGCTGGTTGAGCCTTCTCGGCATCGCCGGTTTGGGCATACTGGTGTTCGGGTTCACGCCCGACGATGCGTACATGGGCTTCTCGCAGAAGATCATGTATGTCCACGTGCCCTCCATGTGGGTTGCCTACTTGGCGTTCTTCGTCGTGTTCTTCTGCAGCATCGGTTACCTCTGGAAGCGCACCGAGATCTTTGACCGGGTGGCCAAGTGCTCAGGGGAAATCGGCGTGCTGTTCTGCGGCCTGGGCCTGCTCACGGGCTCCATCTGGGGCCGGCCCACCTGGGGCACCTACTGGGTGTGGGATGCGCGCCTGACGACCACGCTGATCCTGCTTCTCATCTTCTCCGGCTACGTGCTGCTGCGTGCCTTCGCCCAACCGGGCGAGCAACAGGCGCGGCTGGCGGCGGTGCTGGGCATCGTGGGCTTCCTGGATATTCCGCTGATCCACGTATCGGTGCAGTGGTGGCGTACGCTGCACCAGACCTCCAGCGTGTTCAAGGTGAGCGCCACCGGTGCGCCCAAGCCGGCCATGCCGATGCAACTGTTGGCGCCGCTGCTGATCGGCCTGGCGGTGGCCACGGTGTTCTATGCCTTCCTGCTGCTGTACCGGTTGCGCGTGGAAGGCAGCGTGGAATCGCTGCAGCGCCGTCTGGCCGAGCGTTAGCGCGCCGAAGGCCCGCTCGGCGCCAAGCGAGGCAGGCATTTCCACCTGAACGCGAAAAGCTTGACGCAGATCAACCCCTCGACTGCGGGTTGCGTGTACCGTGGGCATATCAACCCGGCACACGAACCGCACATAGGAGCTCCGGCAGCAGCCATGACCAAGCGTCACTACCAGTTCCTCATCGGCGGGGCCATCATCGCCGCCATCCTGGGTGGTGTGCTCTATCAGAGCCTGCAATCCACCGTCTTCTTCTACACGCCGGCCGAGATCCTCGCGTCGCCGAGCCATTTCCGCGACAAGACGATCCGCATTGGCGCCCTCGTCGTCCGCGACAGCACCCAGTGGGATCCGGACAAGGTGCTGCTCAAATTCCGCGTGACCGAGGACAATCAACACTTTATCCCCGTGGTGTTCACCGGCGTGAAGCCGGATATGTACCGCGAGGGTCAGGGGGTGGTGGTGGAAGGGCGCCTGGACGGCAGCGGCATCTTCCATGCCAGCAATCTGCTCGTGAAGCACAGCGAGAACTATTCCGTCGACCAGGCGAAGCGGCACAACAAGGAAATGATGTACAACACCCTGGCCGGCCAGCAGAACTAAGCGGCCCCTGCGGCCCGTCAATGGAAGGCGCTCAGCCCAATGCTCCCTGATCTTGGCTATGTCTTGCTGACCGCGGCGCTCGCGGTCTCTTTGTACGGCGTGGTTGTTCCGCACCTGGGCGTGGTGCGGAACAACTGGAACCTGGTTCGCTCCGCGCAGTTCGCCACCATCGTGAACTTCGTGCTGGTGGCCGGCGCGAGTGCCGTTCTCATGCACGCCTTCCTGGCGGACGACTTCTCCGTGCGCTTCGTCTGGGAGCACTCCAGCAGTGACCTGCCCCTGTTCTACAAGATCTCCGCGTTCTGGGGCGGTATGGAGGGGTCGCTGCTGTTCTGGGACTTCGTGCTGGCGGCCTTCTCGGCCGTGGTGGCGTACGGCTATCAGCGCAACAACCGCGAGGTCATCCCCTACGTGATCGCCACGTTGAACGTGGTGCACGTATTCCTGCTCTCGCTGCTGGTGACCTACTCCAATCCGCTGGCCACCCAGTCGCCTGTGCCGGTGGAAGGGCGGGGGCTGAACCCGCTGCTGCAGCACCCGGCGATGGCCATGCATCCGCCCATGCTCTACCTGGGCTACATCGCCTTCTCGGTGCCCTTCGCCTTCGCCATCGCCAGCCTTATCCGGGGCAAGCTGGACAACGCATGGGTGGTCTCCACCCGCCGCTGGACGCTGGCCGCGTGGTTTGCACTCACGGTGGGCCTGATGCTGGGCGGACAGTGGGCCTACGAGGAACTGGGCTGGGGCGGCTACTGGGGCTGGGACCCGGTGGAGAACGCTGCGCTGATGCCCTGGCTGACAGGCACGGCCTTCCTGCATTCCGTGCTGCTGCAGGAAAAGCGCAACATGATGAAAGTCTGGAACATGGTGCTGATCATCGTGACCTTCGGGCTCAGCATCATGGGCACCTTCATCGTGCGCTCCGGGGTGCTCAACTCTGTTCACGCATTCGCGCAGTCCAACGTGGGGCCCGCGTTCCTGGTGTTCCTCGCGTTTGCGATGCTGGTGGCCTTCACGCTGATGTTCAAGCGCATCCGCTTGCTGGAATCGCGGCACACGGCGGACAGCCTCGTCAGTCGTGAGAGTGCGTTCCTGCTGAACAACCTGCTGCTGATCGGGATCTGCTTTACCGTGTTCCTGGGCACGGTGTTTCCCCTGTTGGCCGAGGCCATTGGGGGCACCAAGCTGTCCATCCAGGCGCCCTTCTTCAATACCATCGTGGGGCCGCTGGGCATCGGGCTGCTGTTCCTGATCGGCATCGGCACGCTGATCGCCTGGCGCCATTCCACCTGGGACTACCTGGTGCGCAACTTCCGCGTGCCGGTCATCCTGGGCCTGCTCACCTCCGGGGTGCTGTTCGCGCTGGGTATTCACCACCCGGGCGCCCTGATCGTCTTCGGCGGCGCAGTGTTCACCGGCTACATCCTGGGCAGCGACTTCTACAAGGCCGTGCGCGCCCGCGCCTCGCAGATGGAGATCGGCTTTGCCGAGGCGATCGTGGGCACGGTGCGGCGCAACCAGCAGCGCTGGGGCGGCATGCTGATTCACTTCGGCGTGGTGTTCCTCATCGTGGGCGTCTCGGGCAACTGGTTCCACCAGGAGTACAACCTGACGCTCACCGAGAACCGACCGGTCACGGTGGGCAGCTACAAGCTGCTGTTCAAGGGGCAGCGTACCGA
>DATFMP010000056.1:0-34301 GCA_035266845.1 bacterium | reverse complement strand
ACGGCAAGCGGCCAGAACACCGGCATCTGCCAGCCCGGCGTGAACAGGTCGCCGAAGATGTGCAGCAGGCCCCCGGCCCAGGCAAAGCCGGCCAGCCACGCAAACGCGGTCCAGGGCCGCGGCGTGTCCCGCGGCACCAGTGGACGATACAGCAGCGCGGCCAGGATCAGCGCCAGCAGCAGCGTGCCCACGATGGAGTGCGAGACGCCGCGGTGGGCATACCACAGGCCGCTGAAGTAGGCAGCCCGCCCCACGATGACGCGCGAGAGGATGTCCAGGTCGGGCACCATCGCGCCCAGCGTGATGGCCACGCCGAGGGCGCGCGGGGAGACGGGCGAGCGGCGCCGCAGCAGGGGCAGGGCCACCTGCGCACACACATAGCCGGACAGCCCGTGGTTGGGGGTGATCATGGCGGGATTGCTGGCTCCGGGGCGGGGGTCCGTGTCAAGCCCGCCGATTCAGTGTATGCCTAAAAGGCTGTCCGGACGCGCGCCCCCCTTGCGTGTCGCGTCCGGCTCACCACTATACGGCAATCCCCGCCCGGGTGCGAGCCGCTGCCGAGCGCAGCCCCCGCCCGCGGGGGGCCCACAGGAGGAGCGGAGGCCCGTGAAGGAGGCGCTGGAACGGCTGACCCAGGTGCGCGCGCTGGTCGTGGGCGACCTGATGGTGGACCGCTATCAGTGGGGCGAGGCGGAGCGCATCTCGCCCGAGGCGCCCGTGCCCGTCGTGCGCATCCGGCGCGAGGAGACGCGCCTGGGCGGCGCGGCCAACGTGGTGCACAACCTGGCCGCGCTGGGCTGCCGCGTGGGCGTGTGCGGACTGGTGGGCGATGACGACGCCGGCCGCCGGCTGGGCGCCGATCTGGCCGCGCTGGGGGTGGACGCTGCGGGTGTGCAGGCCGTGCCGGGCCGCCCCACCACGGTCAAGGTGCGAGTGATGGCCCAGAACCAGCAACTGCTGCGCTGCGACTGGGAATCGGCCGACGCCATCCCGGCCGAGGCCCAGACGGGCCTGGGGGACTGGCTGGAGGGCGCCCTGGGCGGCTACGACGGCGTGATCCTCTCCGACTACGGCAAGGGCCTGCTCACGCCGGAGCTGTGCCAGCGCATCATCGGCGCCTGCCGCGCGGCGGGCAAGCCGGTGGTGGTGGATCCCAAGGGCCGCGACTACACCCGCTACCGCGGCGCCACCTGTCTCACACCGAACGAGCTGGAGGCCTCCACGGTCACGGGGCTGACCATCCGCGACGAGGCCGGCGCCCTGGAGGCTGCGCAGCGCCTGCAATCGGAGCTGGCCACGGACGCGCTGTGCATCACGCGCGGGGCCCATGGCGTGCTGGGCCTCACCACCGCCGGAGAGCACCGCTTCCTGCCGGCGCGGGCGCGGGAGGTGTACGACGTCACGGGCGCGGGCGACACGTTCATCAGCCTGCTGGGGGCATTGCTCTTCGCGGGGCGGCCGTTCTTCGAGTGCGTGGAGCTGGCCAACCTGGCCGCGGGCATCGTGGTGGGCAAGGTCGGCACCGCCACCGTCACCGTGTCCGAGCTGTTGGACTTCGCGGGCGGCGTACGCAAGCTCTACGGCGCGGACGAGATCGGTGCCCTGGCCGATCGCCTGCGGGCCGAGGGCAAGCGCATCGTGTTCACCAACGGCTGCTTCGACCTGCTGCACGCCGGGCACATCGGCTACCTGCAGGCCTCCCGGGACCGCGGCGACCTGCTCATCGTGGGGCTGAACTCCGACGCCTCCGTGCGCCGCCTGAAGGGCCCCACCCGCCCCGTCATCGGCGAGGAGGACCGCGCCCACCTGCTGTCCGCCCTGGCCTGCGTGGACTACGTGGTGATCTTCGAGCAGGACACCCCGCTCGACCTGATCCGCGCCGTGCGGCCCCACGTGCTCACCAAGGGCGCGGACTACACCGTGGAGACGGTGGTGGGGCACGATCTGCTGGCGGAATGGGGTGGCGAGGTGGCCCTCATCCCCCTCCAGGAAGGCCGCTCCACCAGCGGCCTGATCGACCGCATCGTGGCCAATCATCAACGCTAGGCTGTTGTCGAAAGGCGGTTCGGCCCTGGGGGCTTTGCCCCCATACCCCCACCAGGGAGCGCGCTCCCTGGACCCTGTTTGCGGGCAAGGCCACGCCCACCTTGGTCCTCACTCGTCCTAGAGGCTTGGCCCCTACCGCCCCACCCGCTCGACGAACTCCCGCAGCCAGCGCCAGTAGGCCGCCCCGGCGCGCTCGTAGGTATCGTTGTGGTGCCCGCCCGGCACGGCGTGGAAGGCCTTGTCCGGGCCCGCCGCCACCTCGAACAGGCGCCGGCCCAGCGGGAAGGGCACCACTTCGTCCGCCTCCCCGTGAATCATCAGCAGCGGTCCGCGCCACTGCCGCACGGCCCCCAGCACGTCGAAGCGCGAGCGCATCACGAGCGCAATGCCGGGCAGCGGCAGCACGCGCCGGGCCATGTCGCGCGCGCTGGTGAAGGTGGACTCCAGGATCAGGGCCGCGGGCGGGCGCGTGAGGGCCACGTGCGCGGCCACGGCGCCGCCTAGTGAGCGCCCGAAGTACACGATGGGGCGCGCCCCCACCTCCTGCCGCAGCCAGTCCGCAGCCGCCTCGCCGTCGCGGTACAGGCCGCGCTCGGAGGGCGCGCCCGTGGAGCCGCCGTAGCCGCGATAGTCGAAGATGAGCACCGAGATGCCGGCGCGGTGCAGGCCCCGCAGATTGTGCAGGCGCCCCTCGCGGCTGCCCGCGTTGCCGTGGAAGAACAGCAGCACCGGCGCATCCGGTGGCGCGGCCTCGGCGGGAATCCACCACGCGCGCAGGGTCTCGCCGTCGGCGGTGGGGATGGCCACGTTGCGGAAGGCCATGCCGGCATCCGCGGGCGTGTACGCCACGGGGCCGGTGGGGAAGTAGACCAGGTGCGGCTCCACCCAGCGCAGGCCCAGCACCAGAAGCAGTCCGGCGCCCAGCACAATGGCAAGCAGGGTGAGCATGCGTGTCGTCAGCCTCGTCATGGCAGCAGGATGCTCCCTGATCCGGGTCCAGCATAGCGAATCGGTTGCGCCGACGTGGCCTCAGCGGCCCGGCTGCCCGGGCGCCTGGGTCGCACGTCCGGGACTGTGCCTAATCGCCTGTGAAGTTGGGCAGCAGCACCTGCGGCGTGCGCAGCACGTGGTCGGGCAGCCAGGTGGCCAGCAGCGGGAAGGCCAGCACCAGCGCGATCACAACAAGCTGCACCAGCACGAATGGCACGATGCCCCGGTACACGTCCCCCATGCTGACGCCCTCCGGCGCGGCGCCCTTCACAAAGAACAGCGAGAAGCCGAACGGCGGCGTGATGAACGAGCTTTGCAGGTTCAGGGTCAGCAGCACGCCGATCCACGCCGGGATGCGCCAGGGCGCGCCCAGCCACGCGCCAAAGTCCTGCCGCATCAGCAGCGGCACCAGGATCGGGAAGAAGATCAGCAGGATCTCGATCCAGTCGATGAAGAAGCCCAGCACCAGCACAATGCCCATGGTGGCCAGCAGCACGCCCCAGGGCCCCAGCCGCAGGCCCTCCAGCCCACCCGTGACCAGCCCCGGCCCGCCCAGCAGGACGAACACGAAGGAGAACACGGTGGCGCCGATGACGACGAAGAACACCATGCCCGTGACGACCGTCGTGCGCACCAGCACCTCGCGCAGGAAGCGCCGGCTGAACGTGCCGTGCAGCGCCGCCACGCCCAGTGCGCCCACGGCCCCCAGCGCCCCGGATTCCAGCGGCGTGGCCAGCCCGGCGATGATGGAGCCGAACACCACGCCCAGCAGCAGCAGGGGCAGCACGCCGCTGCGACCCAGCGCCAGCAGCAGGCGCGGCCAGCTCTCGGCCTCGTCCGCCGGCGGAACCGTCCGCCCCGGCGCACCGGGCCGCAGGCCCACGGCCACGTGACAGGCGAGCTGCAACGCCAGCAGCAGCAGGGCCGGCACCACCATGCCCATGAACAGCACCGGCACCTGCACGCCCAGCGCCTGGGCCATGAAGAACAGAAGAATCGCCGGCGGGAACACGATGCCCAGCGTGCCGGCCGCCGCCACGACGCCCGTGGCGTAGGGGCGCCCATAGCCCTGGTCCAGCAGGCTGGGCAGGGCGATCAGGGCCAGGGTCGTCACGGAGGCCCCCACCAGCCCGGCCGTGGGCGCCAACAGCACGCCCAGCAGGGTCACGGCGATGGGCAGGTGCCCCGGCACCCGCCGCGATGCGCGGCTCAGGGCCGCGAGCAGCTCGTGGGCGATGCCGCTTTGCTCCAGGGCCGCGCCCATGAACAGCAGCGCCGGCACGGCAGGGTAGATCAGGTCCTCGTCCGCCGCCAGATTGCCCCAGATGCGCAGGTGGATCAGGCTCAGGTCCGCCGGGTGCACCAGCCCCAGCCCCGCGCCCAGGGCGAAGAAACCCAGGCCCACACCCGCCAGGGCGATGGCCACCGGCAGCCCGCTGAACAACAGCAGGGCCAGCGCGGCAAACATCAGCAGCGGCAGCGCGTGCACGAGCGCGATCATGGGCCGCTCCCGGCCGGGGGCCGCGCACGCTGCACGGGCCGCCCGGCCAGCGTGGCCGCGGCGCGCACGGCCACCACGGCCCCGGCCAGCGCCAGCAGCAGCGCACCGGCAGGGATGGTGGCCTTGATCAGCCACATCACGGGCAGATCCGGCAGGTCGTCGCCCGTCTCCCCCAGCCGCCAGGCATCCAGCGCGAAGGCCGTGCCGAACCACAGCAGCACGCTGCACAGCGGCAGCAGGAAGCCCAGCACCCCCACCAGCTCGATGGCGCTCGTGACCCGCGGCGGGAAGCGGTGGCGCAGTGCGTCGATGCGCACGTGTCCGTCGCGCAGGTACACGTAGCCCAGCGTCAGCATCACCAGGGCGAAGAACAGGGGCGCCTGCGCGGGCTTGAGCGCGTAGATGCGCCCCAGTGCCCCCGGCAGCAGGCGCCGCAGGACGTCCAGCACGGTCGCGGCCAGCAACAGCGGCAGCAGGCACGCCGCCAGCGCCAGGGAAACGCGCGAGACGGCGCGCTCCACGACATCGGCCAGGGCGAGCAAAGGGCGCATGGGGGGCTCAGAGCCGGGCCAGCAGGGCCTCGGTGCGGGCGCGGGCGCGCTGCTCGCGCTCCGCTTCGGTCTCGTGGACGATGGGCACGTCGGGCTCCAGCACGTAGAGCACCTGGCCCTTCTGCACGAGTTGCCCGGTTTCGCCGCGCCCGCGCACCTCGCGCACGGTGCCGGCGAAGGCGGCGCGCACAGGGTTGAACATCTTCATCACCTCCAGCAGCCCCAGCACCTGCCCCTCCTCCACGTGCTCGCCCTCGGTCACGTAGGGGGGCTCGTCGGGACTGGGCCGCGCGTAGAACGTGCCTCCCGTGAAGGCCACCACCTCGTTGGAGCTTGCGCGCGGGGCCACCTCCAGCGCCTGGCGCAGCGGGGCCGCGGTGGCCTCGTCCGCGAAAGCGGGCGGCATCACCACCTCCAGTTGCACATCCACGCCGATGCCGTAGAAGCCGGCCTCGTCGCCGGTCAGCACGGGCAGCTCCAGCAGCGCCAGCCCCGCCTGATGGCCCCGGTGGGCCGCCTGCACGGCCGGCCAGCGCTCCGCCGCCATGCCCGCCGGGGGCGCGTCGGCCGCCAGCAGCGCGGTCAGCGCCGCCCAGTCCTGCGCGGAGGGGCCCAGTTGGGCCCGCAGATCGCGGTAGAAGGCCAGCCCCGTCGCCAGCAGCTGCTGATCGTGGGCCCAGATGCGCTCCTCCGGCGAGACCCCCGGGTGATCCTCCAGGCGCAGGTAGCCGTAGAGCTGCTCCAGCACCTCCAGCGGATTCTGCCGCCACGCCACCCGACCCTCCCGCAGCTCGAAGCGGCGCTCGGCGCGGGGTGCCAGCCAGCCCGCCAGCAGGTGCGGATGTTGGAACAGCCGGCTCAAGGGCCGCAGAATCAGCGTGCGCTTGGCCTCGAAGGCCTGGGCCGCCGCGGGGCCGCCGTGGGCGGCACGGGCGGCCAGGAGGTCCCAGGCCAGCTCCAGGTCCAGATCGGCCCCGGCGCGCTTGAGAGCACCCACCCCGGCCAGGTAGGCCACCACGAAGCGCGTGGAGGGCTTCACCATGGGGTCGGCCCCCAGCATCCAGTGCAGCAGGCCGTAGTGGAAGCCCAGGTTGGTCATCAGCTCCGTTCCGCGCAGGTCGCTCAGGCGCAGAATCTCTGCCAGCCGCCGGAAGTTCTCCTCGCGGTCCGCGCCGTGGGTGACGATCAGCGCGATGTTGGAGTCGTAGGCCCCGGCAAGCTGGTAGGGCATGAACGCCCCGGTATCCGGATTGCGGATGCCGATGCCCTGGTCGTCCCGCAGTTCGTCCGCGATGGGCGCGCTCCAGTCCAGCACCATGCCTCCGGCGTGGGGCCGCAGGGCGTCATTGGTGGCGTTGATGCGCGTCTCGGCACCGCTGCCGTACCGCGGCATGCGCTCCGGCCGCGGCAGGGCCGGGCCGTGTACCGCCATCCAGAGCATGGCCTCCACCAGCGATTCCACCACGAAGGACTGCGCGGGCTGCTCCGGGTTCGTGAAGCGCAGGGCGTACACCATCTCCGTGACCCGGTGCTCCACCTGGATGCGCGTGTTCACCTCCATGAAGTAGTGCCGCGTGCCCTCCACGATGGATTCGAAGGTGGACGCGGAATCGAGCCCCACCGCCTCGCCGAAGCGCGCGGCCTGGGCCTCCATCTCCCGCAGCACGGCCAGATCGGCACGCAGCACGGCGGCCTGCCCGGCCTTGCCCGCGCGCTCATAGGCCTGGGCGGTGGCGTCCAGCAGCTCCTCGGAAATCGAGACCTCGAGCAGCTTCTGCTCGTGCATCTGCAGCGAGCAATCGCGCCCACCCAGGGCGATACACCACGTGCCGTTGCCGAGAAGTTGAATCTCGTTGTGCCGGGTGGATTCGACGTTCAGCTCGATGAGGAAGTTGCGGTTGTCGCCGGGCGCCGTGGCGCGGGCCTCGTTCAGCACCTCGGTCACCGCGGCCCCCACCTGCTCCGGCGCGGAGACGATGCGCTGACCCTTGCCGCCCCCCCCGCCCACGTGCTTGAAGCGCAGGCGCCGGCCCGGGTGCTCGGCCAGCAGCGCGCGCACGCGCCGCCCCGTCTCCGCCTGCAGCTGCGCCAGGGTCACGAGCTCGCGCTTGGCGGCGCGGCCGGCCTGCAACACACGCTCGGCGAGCGCCTCGGGCAGCTCGTCCGCGGGGCCAGCGGGCAGCGTCAGCTCGTGCTGCTTCGCCAGATCGGCCAGGAACGCGCCGGGCTCGCGCTCGCCGGCCTGGGCCAGCAGCGCCAGCGCCTCGATGTTGTCGATGCCCGGCGTGACGGAGACCCCGATGGAGCGCGCCAGGGCCTTGGCGGCGTCCTTGGCGCCGGCCTGGCCCACCGTGCGCGTGGAGGGCCCCACGAAGCCCAGCCCGGCGCCCTCGATGGCCGCGATGAACTCGTGATCCTCCGCCATGAAGCCGTAGCCGGCGAAGATGTGCGTGTAGCCGCCTTCCCGCGCGATATCCAGGATCTGCGCAATGCGCTCGGCCTTCTCCGCCGCGCTGGTGCCGGCGTAGTCCGGAATGCGGTGCACGCGCTCGTTGCGCCCCACCCGGCGCAGCTCCGGCGCCAGGGCGCGGGGATAGACCACGCTGTCCTTCTCCGAGAGCAGCATGCCGCAGGGCTGGGTGCCCAGCCGCTCGAAGGCCTCGATGGCCTCCAGGCGGATCGGCCCGCGGCAGACCACCAGCACCTTGACGTGATCGAAGCGGAAGCTGCGGCGCCAGTCGCTGGCAGGGGCCGCGGCGCCCGCGGCGGAGGAGTGGGGCGAGGGTGCGGTCAAGCGTGGCTCTCCGGTGGGCATGGCGATCGTGCGCGACGGCTGCGGCTTTGGCATCGCGGTGGGCCGGACGGCCCGCCGCAGGCAGCGCCACTATAGGGCGGCCGGACGGCCTGCGCAACCGCTCCGTCAGGCGGCCGGCGGGCTTTCTCCGTCGGGCCCGAAGCGGTCCGCCAGCGCGGCTTCCACCCCGCGGAAGGCCGTCTGCAGGTGCCGCAGGAGCGCTTCCAGCGTGGCCGGCTCCGTGGAATCCGCCCGCTCGGCCGCCTCGCGGGCCAGCATCATTAGCCGGGGCGCGCCGAACCCCGCGCAGGCGCCTGCCAAGCGCTGCGCCGCCGTCCGTAGCGCGGCGCGATCCGCCAGCACGTCGGGGCGCCCGAGTGCCTCCAGGGCCGCGCCGGCCTCGGCGCGGAAGATGGCCAGCAGTTGTGCGAAGCGCTGCGGGTCGTGGTCCCACGCGTAGGCCCGCACCGCGTCCAGGTGCTCCAGGTTCAGCAGGGGCTCGTGCAGCGCAGCGTCTTCCTCGTCCGGCGCGGGCACGCCGGCGGGCAGGGGGCGCTGCAACCACTTGCTGAGCTTGCGGTGCAGCACGTCGGGCATGATGGGCTTGGGCAGGTAGTCGTCCATGCCTGCGGCCAGGCAGCGCTCGCGGTCACCATCCAGCGCATCGGCCGTCATGGCGATGATGGGCAGCGTGCGGCTGCCGGGGCGCTCGCGGATGGCCCGCGTGGCCGCCAATCCGTCCAGCACCGGCATCTGCACGTCCATCAGCACGAGGTCGAAGGGCCCGCGCTTCACGGCCTCCACGGCTTCGCGTCCATTCCCCACCATGTGCGTCTCGTAGCCATGCTTGGAGAGCAGCGCGTGGATGAGCTTCTGGTTGACCGCGTTGTCCTCCGCCACCAGCACACGCGCCGTGCCGATGCGGGTGGGCGCTGTCGGGCCGGCCTCGGCCTCGCCCGCCGTCGCCGCCAGGGGCACGCCGTGCGGCCCCTGGCGCTCCAGCAGGGCCGCCAGGGCGCCGCGCAGGGCCACGGGCGTGGCGGGCTTGGTGACAAAGGCGGTGACGCCCGCGTCGCGCAGCAGCGCTGCATCGCCCGCGGAGCCGATGATGGACAGGTACACCAGATCCGGCTGAAACCACGCCTTCTCCCGCCGCAGGCGCCGCGCGAAAACCAGGGCGTCGTCGCGCCGCAGGTGCGGATCGATCACCACCACCCGCATGGGCGCCGGGCCCGTCTGCGCTCCCGCCAGCAGCGCCAGGGCTGCATCTGTGTCGGCCACGCCCTGCGCCTGGGCGCCGATGGTGCCCAACTTAGCCACGTACAGCTCACGCGTGGCCTCGTCCGGGTTCACCAGCAGCACGGGGGCTCCGTGCAGGTCGGCGTTGCGCCCCCGCGTGCGGCTACCATAGGCCTTGCCGCGGGGCAGGGTCAGCGTGAACCAGAACGTGCTGCCCGCGTTGAGGCGGCTCTTCATGCTGATGCTGCTGCCCATCTGCTCCACGATCTGCTTGGAGATGGAGAGACCCAAGCCCACGCCGCCGAGACGGTCGGAGTGAGGCAGCCGCTTCTGCACGAAGCTTTCGAAGATGCTGGCCTGCAGCTCCTGCGGGACTCCCATGCCCGTATCGCTCACGGTGAAGCGCACGCGGCTGGCGTCGTGCTCGTTGGCCTCCAGCTCCGCCCGCAGCAGCACCAGCCCCTCGTCCGTGAACTTCACGGCGTTGCCGGCCAGGTTGTAGAGCACCTGGCGCAGGCGCAGAGGATCGCTGCGCAGCCGCGCCGGAATGGCCGGGTCCACGAAGGCGTCGATGTCCACGCCCTTGGCGTGGGCCTCCGGGGCGAGGGTCTTGGCGATGCCCTCCACCAGCTCGGTCGGGTTCAGCTCCACGCTTTCCAGCGAGAGCCGGCCGGCCTCGATGCGCGCCAGATCGAGAATGTTGTTGATCAGGTCCAGCAGGGTCAGGGCGGACTGACGGGCGTTGGCGAGGTAGTCCTGTCGCTCCTCGTCCGTCGTGTACAGCCCTTCCTCGACCAGCTTGATGAAGCCGATGATCGCGTTGAGCGGCGTTCGCAACTCGTGGCCCATGCGGGCCAACACCTCGGCGCGCAGGTTGCCGCCGCGGGCGGATTCCCCCGCCGGAGCGGCGTCGCTGCCCGCACCGGGCTCTCGGATATCATCGGCCATGCAGGATCTCGCTGAGCGCGCCCCAGCCGCGGGCCCACTGCCCGCCGCTCCCTCCGCGGCCACGCTTTGTGGCGAGAATACCACGCTTCACGACACCGTTCCAGGCGCCGTGTGCGCCCCCCTGGCCCCCACACAACCCAGTTGCTGTAAGTGAAACGACCGGCGGCGGAGTCGGTTCCCCCGCGCCCTGGGTGGTATCGAGTGGCGCAATGATGGCGCCACCTGCGGACGGAGCCGGCTCACCCGGGAGAATGTCGTTAGCGGCTGCTGGCAGCGGCGGACGCGGCCGGGCCGCTCGTGCCGGCGTCCACCGTGGCGGGGGGCGGAGGCAGATACTGCTTCTTGGCCACCAGCAGCAGCAGACGCCCCGTGCTGCGCTGGTGTCCGGCGATCCACTCGGCGTCCTTGCCCGCGCCCCAGAACAAGTCCGCACGGCCGCTGCCGCGGATGGCGCCACCGGTATCCTGCACCAGCATGAACCGCTGCACGGATTGCTGCTCGGTCTGCGAGCCGGGCACGGGCACCTCCGTGTCCACATAGGCCAGCCCGCCCGCGGGAATCACGCGCTGGTCGGCGGCCAGGGAGCGCCCAGGCGTGAGCGGCACCCGCAGATTGCCCAGCGGCCCCTCGTCGCGCACCTGGAAGAACACGTAGCTGGGGTTGGAGAACAGCACCTGGCGCTGCTGGTCCGGATGGTCGTGCAGCCAAGTGCGGATGGACTGCAGCGAGACCTGCTCCAGCGGCATGGCGTCGTTGCGCACGAGCAGGGCACCGATGCTGCGGTAGGGCTGGCCGTTGCTGGCCGCATAGCCCACCTGCACCTGCCGCCCGTCCGGGAAGTGCAGCACGCCCGAGCCCTGGATCTGCAGGAAGAACAGCTCGATGGGGTCCACGTAGGCGATGGGCTGCGCCCGCGCCTGCAGGGCGCCATTGGCCTGGATTTCCTTGCGCGTGAAGTAGGGCACCAGCTCGCCACCCTGCACGCGGCCCATCAGCGTCACCTGCGGCAGGCCGGAGCCGAAGCGGCTGAGCTGCACCTTCACGATGTCGCTGGGCAACGCGTACAGCGGCGTGTCCAGCTCCGCGGTGGGGGTCTCGCTGGCATTGAGCTGCGGCTCGTAGTAGCCGGTGAAGAGGTTGTCGCCCTCCTCCCGCACGGAATCGAACACATGGAAGTGCTCGGCGAGGCGCCGCTCCAGGGTCTCCGGGTCGGGCGCGGCCAGGTAATCGCTGCGGAACAGCTCCAGCGAGCCGATCAGCTCGTCCGGCGTATACACCAGCGAGCCGTAGTGGAAGGTCGTCTCCGGCGGGAGCTTGCGGTAGTAGGCGATGGACTGGTCGATGGCGCGGGTGAGCTCCAGCGCGCTGCCGTCGTCCTGCCAGCTCACCGTGGGCGGGGCCTTGAGCATCACCAAGCCGCGCGGGGAAGCACACGACGCCAGCAGCACACACACCAGCGCCCAAAGCACGGGGCGCAGGGTGCGCGCCGTGGACGCATGCTTGCGGGCTTCCGGGGCCGCTGCTATTTTCAAGCAGGGCCAAGCCGGCGCGGCAAGCGGGTTCCGCGTGCGCTCCACGACCATTGGCTGTCGCAGGCTGGGTTGGTGCCGGCGCCGGCGGGCGGCTGCATGCGGCCTGCCCGGCGCGAGGCTCCCCTTCCGGCGCAGGATGCACCGGCATCGACTTCTCCGCAAGCTTAGGGGGCCGGGCCGCCTGGCGTCAACCGCTCGCGATGGTGCGTGGCGGGGGCGTCCGCCGCACCTGCCGGCGCCAGCCCGCCGGGGCAGCCCCCATCGGCCGGGGGCGGGCCGCATCCGCTCCGATCCCGGGTCTCCGCATGATCTCCACGCCCTCCCCGATGCCCGCCCCACGCTCCCGGCGCCCGCCGTGGTGCGTCTGGCGGCGGGCACTGCTGGTGAGCGCCCTGCTGGCGCTTGGAGCCGCGACGGGCGCACTGGGCGCAACGGAGGAGGAGCCGCCCCCGCACTGGCAGCGCGACAGCCTGGCCCTGCGGCACGAGTTGGCGGAGGTGTTCCCCTTCGACCTGGACGGCGACGGGCGCAAGGACCTGGTGGTGCTGGAGGCGGACCGCGACCATAGTCGCGACGTGCCCTACACCGTGCGCGTGTTCCGCCAGACGGCGCAGGGCTTCGTCCCCCTGGCCGGCGCCGCCGAGGCGCTGCCCCTGCACGTGAGCCTGGCGGGTGTGGGCGCGTTCCGCGGCGGGCCGGGGCTGGCCCTGCTGCTGCCGGGTGAGGTGCAGGTGTGGCCCTGGCGCGGCGGCCGCTTCCGGCCGGAGGCGGCCCTACGGATGCCCGTGGACAGCATCTTCCCCGTCAACAACGGCGAGCTGAAGCAGGGCCTGCGCTGGCTGGCGGACCTGGACGGCGATGGCGTGGACGAGCTGCTGGTGCCGCGCTTCGACGGCCTGGCCGTGGTGCAGGAGGACGCGCAGGGCCATCTGCGGCGACGCGCGCTGCTGCACACGCGGGCCAACGCGCGCGTGCTGGACTGGTTCCGGCGCAACCTGCTGGCCTACGATCTGCCCGAGCTTTCCGTGCAGCAGGTGGATGGGCGGGGCTGGCGCGACGTGGTGCTCTACCAGGACGGCGAGCTGTGGGTGTTCCTGCTGGACGACACCCTGGACGGCGGCGAGCGCGCGCCGGCCCTGGTGCGCGATCTGCAGCCGCCCCAGCCCTTCGACCCCAAAAAGCCCTGGGACCCGCCCATGCGGCTGGTGAGCGCGGACGACCTGAACGGGGACGGGCACTTCGACCTGATCTTCTCCAAGAACGCCGCGGCCGATTCACAGTTCAACACGCGCACCAACGTGCTGGTGTACTATGGCCGCAAAGGCCAGGACGGCGCCCCCATCGCCTTCTCGGACGAGCCGGATCAGGTCTACGTCAGCGAGGGCTTCTCCCTGCCGCTGGTGCTGGACGTGAACGCGGACGGCCGCAAGGACCTGGTGCTGGTCAACGTGGAGATCGGCTTCTGGACGGTCATCAAGGCGCTCATCACGCGCTCGGTGAACGCCCAGGCGGCCTTCTACCTGATGCCCACTGACGGCCGATACCCGCGCGACCCACAACACCTGAATTCCTATGCGGTCACGTTCTCCCTGGGCCGTTTCAGTCACCAGCCCATTGCGGACTTTGGGGACGTGAACGGCGACGGGCTGCCCGATCTGGTGCTCTCGGAGGACAAGACCAACCTGGGAATCCACTGGGGCCGGAAGGACGACGTGTGGGCCAGCGCACCGGGTGCGAGGCTGCACGGAGACATTCCCATCTCCGGCTCCCGCGTGCAGGTGGGCGATCTGGACGGGGACGGGCGCGCGGACCTGCTCTTCGCGTTCAACCGGGACGACATCCGCCAGATGCCTGAAGTGAACCACACCGTTGCCGTGGTGATGAGCCGCTTCGGCGAATCCCGGCCCGCAACCCGCAGCGGGCCCATCGTCGACCGGCGGGCGGTGCGCCCATGAGCGCCGCAGCGGGCGATGCCGCCACCCCAGACCGCTCCAGCGCGCTGCGCTGGGGTCGCGCGCTTGTCTGGCCGCTGCTGGCGGTGCTGGCGGGCGTGTACGGCGCGCTAACCGCGCTGCGGCGGCTGGCCTACCGGCGCGGCTGGCTGCGGCAGGCGCGCGCGTCGTGTCCCGTGCTCTCCGTGGGCAACCTCACCGCCGGCGGCAGCGGCAAGACGCCGCTGGTGGATTGGCTGCTGCGGGCCGCACGGCAGGCCGGCTGCCGTCCGGTGGCCATCAGCCGGGGCTACCGCAACCGCACCCGTTCCGACGTCCTCCGCGTGCGCGCCGCGGAGGGCCCGGCGCCCGACCCCGTGGCCATGGGCGACGAGCCCGCGCTGCTGGCCCGGCGCAATCCCGAGGTGCCGGTGTACGTGGCGCGGCGGCGCACGCTGGCCGCGCGGCTGGCGGCGCTGGTGGACCGCCCGGGGCTGATCGTGCTGGACGACGGCTTCCAGCACCTGCGCCTCGCGCGCGACCTGGACGTGGTGCTGATCGACGCGCAGCAGGGCCTGGGCAACGGGTGGCTGCTGCCGCTGGGACCCCTGCGCGAGCCGCTGCGGGCCGCCCGGCGCGCCCACGCCGTGCTGATCACCAAAGCCGCTCCGGGCGAGGCGGAGGCCCTGCGCGGGCGCATCGCCACGGCGCTGGGACCGGCGGTGCCCGTGTTCACCTGCGACTACCGGCCCGCGCGCCTGCGCCGCCTGGACGGCAACGCGGAACTGCCGCCCGAGGCCCTGCACGGCGCCGAGGTGCGGCTGCTGTGCGGCATCGCCCGCCCACAGAGCTTCGTGCACAGCGTGGAGGCGCTGGGCGCCCGCGTGATGGGCCTGGAGGCGCACGAAGACCACTACGCCTGGCCGGACGACGCCTGCGCGGCCCTGGGCGCGGCCCTGGCCGCGGACTCCGCGGCCGCTGGCGCGCCGCGCTGGCTGACCACGGAGAAGGACGCCGTGAAGCTGACGGGGCGCGCGCAGCCCGCGGAGCGGCTGTGGGTGCTGGAGTTGGAGGTGGTGCCGGACCCCGCCGCGCAGGCATTTTTCTTTGATTTCATCGCGCGCTGCAAGGTAACCTAACACTCGATGCACAGCCGGGGCGGGCGTCCGCGCACCGCCCCCACCCGCACATTGCGTCGCCGGTCCGACGAGGGGCGACCCCCGGTCAGCGGCGCCTACCCGATAGCAGC
Organism: bacterium; assembly: GCA_035266845.1. GTDB lineage: Bacteria > SAR324 > SAR324 > SAR324 > JACQKK01 > DATFMP01. Next base: position 19,520 of record DATFMP010000056.1, on the reverse strand, counting down.
CATGGCAGTGTTGCAGGTCTACAAGTTCCCCCATCCCGTGCTCAAGCAGCCGGCGAAGCCGGTCACGCGCTTCGACGACGAGCTGCGCCAGCTCGCCGATCAGATGCTGGAGACCATGTACGCCGAGGGCGGCATCGGCCTGGCCGCCAACCAGGTGGGCCAACTCAAGCGCCTGCTGGTGATGGATCTGCACGCCGAGGACGACGAGAGCCTGCCCGAGGGCGAGAAGCTGCCCCGGCTGGCGCGTCCGCCGGAGCCGCAGGTGTTCTGCAACCCCCGCCTGCTGGAATCCAGCGGGGAGACCGTCACGGAGGAGGGCTGCCTGAGCGTGGTGGACTTCACCGCGGAGGTCAAACGCGCCCGGCGCATCGTGCTGGCTTGGCAGACCCTGGACGGCGAGGAGCGCGAGGGCACCTTCGAGGATCTCGCTGCGGTGTGCCTGCAGCACGAGATGGATCACCTGGCGGGCAAGCTGTTCATCGACCACCTGCCGCCCCTCCGGCGCCAGATGGTGCGCAAGCGCCTCGCCAAGCTCGCCCAGAGCGCGTGAGGGCGCGCCCGGCGTCGCGGCCTGCGCGGCCCGGGCAGTTACGGTCCAGCCCCACGGGAGACTTCATGCGGCCAGGGAGGCTTCACCCACCGTCCCCGCTTCCATCGCGCGGCACCATGGCCCGCGCGGCGCTGCTGCTCGCCTGCGCGGCCCTGCTGGCGCTCGGGCTGGGCCTGCCGCCCGGCGCGGTGCCCGCGGCCCACGCCACGTCCGGCTATGCGCAGGCGGAGGTGATCGTCCACGGCCACGCCATCCGCGTGGATGTGGCCGATACGGAGGCCAAGCAGACACTGGGCCTGGGCGGGCGGCGGCACCTGGCGCCCGACCGGGGCATGCTCTTCCCCTATGCGGATCATGGCCGGCGCGCCTTCTGGATGAAGGACATGTTCATCCCCATCGACATGATCTGGCTGGACAACGACACGGTGGTGCACATCGAGCACGACGTGCCGCCCCCCGCGCCGGGTACGGACGATTCCGCGCTGCCGATCTACCAGCCCGAGACCCCCGCCAACTTCGTGCTGGAGCTGGCCGCGGGCCGCAGCCGTTCTCTGGGCCTGCGCGTGGGCGATCAGGTGGCCTTCCGCTTCGACGTGCACTGAGATGCCCCGGGAGCCGCGCCCCGTGACCGCTCCCCCCGCCGCCCCCGGTACACGCTCCGGCGCGCGGACCGGCAAGCGGCCCTCGCTGCGAGGACGCTTCCTCACCTTCGAGGGCATCGACGGCTGCGGCAAGACCACCCAGGCGCGACTGCTGGCCGAGCGCCTGCGCGCGGGCGGCCTGCCCGTGCTGGAAACGCGCGAGCCGGGCGGCACGGCCATCGGCAAGCAATTGCGCGCTGTGCTGCTGAGCGCAGACAACGCGGCGCTGCAGCCGCTCACCGAGCTGCTGCTGTTCCTGGCGGACCGCGTGCAGCACCTCAACGAGCTGATCCGCCCGGCCCTGGCCCGCGGCGAGGTGGTCGTGTGCGACCGCTTCCACGACGCCACCGTGGCCTACCAGCAATATGCTCGCGATCTGGATTTCGCGCCGCTGGAAACATTCATCCGCAGCCAGATTGCGCCGATGCCGGATGCCACCTTCTGGCTGGACGTGCCGGTGCCGGTGGGGCTGCAGCGCATCGCCGCGCGCGGCACGGGCGCGCCGGGCACAGCGGACGAATCTCGGCTGGATGGCTCGGCCGCGGCATTTCACGAGAAGGTGCGGGCGGGCTATGCGGCCATCGCCGCCGCGGAGCCAGGCCGCGTGGTGCGCATCGATGCCGCCGCGGGGCCCGAGGTACTGCACGAGCAGATCTGGGCGCGGCTGACGGAGCGCTACGATGTCGTTTAGCGATATCCAGGGTCAGGCGGAGGCGGTGGCCTTCCTGCAGGGCGCCCTGCGGCGCCAGCGCATCCCCTCGGCCTATCTCTTCCTGGGCCCCCACCACGTGGGCAAGCGCACCACCGCGGAGACGCTGGCGCAGGCCCTGAACTGCCGCGACGAGGCGGCGCGGGCCGCGGCGGATGCCTGCGGGGCGTGTCCCTCCTGCCGCAAGATCGCCGAGGGGCTGCACCCGGACGTGGAGACGATCCGCCCCGACGGGCAGTTCCTGCGCATCGACCAGGTGCGTGAGGTGGCCGACCGCCTGACGCTAATCCCCTTCGAGGCGCGCAAGCGCGTGGTGATCCTGGCCCAGGCCGAGCGCATGAACCCGCCCGCCGCCAACGCGTTCCTCAAGACGCTGGAGGAGCCACCCGCGGACACGCTGATCGTGCTCTGCGCGGAGGACGCGCGGCGCCTGCCGGAGACCATCGTGTCGCGCTGCGTGCCCGTGCGCTTCCGGCTGCTCACCGCCGCCATCACGCGCGCGCTGCTGTCCGCCGGGGGCTCGCTGGACGACGCGGGGCTGGACTTCGCGCTGCGCTTCGCCCAGGGGCGCCTGCGGCCCGAGCTGCCGGAGAAGACCGCGCGCTGGATAAAGCTGCGCGAGGACCTGATCCACAGCCTGACGGGGCTGCACCGCCCCATGTTCGCGCAGCTCTCCGACGAGGTGGCGCGCTGGGCGGGCTCGGATGACTGGCGCTTCGTGCTGGAGTGGCTGGAGAGCTGGTTCCGCGACCTGGCGCTGCACGCCGAGGGCGTTCAGCCGGAGGGGTTGGTCAACGGCGACCGCCCGGACGAACTGGCCCAGTGCGCCCAGTGGTTCACCACGGAGCGGGCCCTGCGCGCGCACCACGCCGTGCTGGAAACCCGTGACGCGCTGGCCATGAACGCCAACAAGGCCCTGGCGCTGGAAGCCCTGTGGCTGGGCTTCAAGGCGTAGGCGACGCCGGTGGACGCGCGGAATCGTTCCGCGCTGCCGCCGGCGGGTATCATTCCGAGCGCAGCGAGGAACCTGGTGTGCCGGTGAACCAGCAGATTCCTCAACCCGCGCTGCGGGCCCCGGAATGACATAGGCGGTTGAATCGGTGACAGTGGGTGGTGCCAGCCACCGCTTGGCCCGGTTCGCGGCGCGGCACGATGTTGGCACGCTGCCGAGGGACGGTACACGCAGGAACGCCGGGCATGCGCCCGGACCCCACAGGGAGGTGCAGGCGATGGGAACGCCGATGCGGATGCGGGCCGGAGGGCCCGCCGTGTGCGCGCTGGCGCTGGTGGCCGCGCTGCTGCTGGGGCCGGCCGCCGCGCTGCGGGCCGAGCCGAACGTGTACGAGCAGCGCAAGATCGAGGCGCAGGCGCTGGAGTCCTTCAACCGCATCATCGAACTGTGGCAGGAGGAGGCGTACTTCGAGCTGTACGACCACGGCATGGCCTCCAGCCAGGCGCGCATCAGCCGCGAGGACTTCGCCCAGCGCATGGTGCAGCTAAGCTGGAAGCCCGCGGGGCCGCTCAACCCCACCCACACCTCGGCCCAGTTCCGCTTCCGCACGGTGGTCTACGTCACCGCGCAGATTCCCTACCGCGGCAAGTTCAACCCGGACGACACCTTCACCAAGAAGCAGACCCTGCTCCTGCTGCAGGAGGGCGGGCAGTGGAAGGTGGACCTGATCGCCCTCATCCGCGCGCCCTACAGCGGGGTGTAGGGACAGGCGGCGCCCCGCCCCCGATTGCTCCCGCGCGGCGATCCTGCTAGGGTGTGCGGGCCCGAAAGCTCATGCCGGAGCGGCGCCATGACGCGGCGCACCGGCGCATCGACACCGGATTGGGAAAGGACGCACGGCCATGGCGGAAGTCTTTACGTACTACGGAATCGCGGTGGTTTGCGGCGTGATCGCCGTGTACCTGCTGGTGTGGTTCAACACCCGCAACGGCTAGGCCTGCCCGGCCCCGCACGCCCGCGGTGAGCGGGGGCCGCGCCCCCGCCACGTACCGTCCCTGCCTCAGGGCCTGCACACGGGCCGCGGCGGCTATTCCTCTCGCAGCACCTCCAGCGGTTTCTTCATCAGCACGTCCAGGCTGCTGACCAGCCCGGTGCCGGCGATCAGCAGCGCCGTGACGGCCCACGCGGCCAGGTAGGGTGGCAGGGAAAGATCCCAACGGCCCTCGAACACGTAGGTCACCAGCCCCCACGAGAACGCGCCCGCCGCCACGGCCCCCACCGCGCCGGCCAGACCGCCCAACACCAGGTACTCCACCGCCAGCACCCGGGCCACGGCCCCGCGCGTGGCGCCGAGGGTCTTCAGCAGCACGGCCTCGCGGATGCGCTGGTACTTGGTGGTAGCGATGGCCGCCAGCAGGATCACCAAGCCCACGGCGATGCAGAAGGCGGCCATGAACTGGATCACCACACCGATGCGATCGAGCAGGGTCTGGATGATGCGGTAGATCATCTCCACGTCCAGCACAGTCACGTTGGGCAGGGCGTTCACGAGGTCGCGCTGCAGCGTCACGCGCCGGGTCTCGTCCGGCACGCGCAGCGCCGAGACGTACATCCTGGGGGCGTCCTCCAGCGCGCCGGGCAGGAACACGAAGGAGAAGTTGGCGCGGCGGTTGGCCCAGTCCACCTTGCGGATGCTGGTCACCGTGGCGCGCACCTGCACGCCCTGGATGTCCACCGTCACCGTATTGCCCACGTGCAGGTCGGAATCCTCCGCGAACCAGTCCGCCAGCGAGACCTGCGGCCCGGGGATGGCGGGGTCCTTGGCAAAGTGCCCAGCGATGACCTGCTCGCCGTCCACCAGCCGGTCGCGGTAGGTCAGCGAGTACTCGAAGCGCAGGTGGCGCCGCTGGTGGGCGTCGTGCACCTCGTCCAGGCGCAGCGGCTTGCCGTTCAGCGCGGCGATGCGCGCCCGGATCACCGGGATCAGCTCCGGCCTATCGTAGCCGTGACTCGCCAGCACCTGGTCGAACTGGGCGCGCTCGTCGGGCTGGATGTCCAGGAAGAACAGGTTGGGCTGCGATTCGGGCGAGCTGGCCACGAGTTGGCGCAGCAGGTCCTGCTGGATCAGGAACACGGCCAGCAGCAGCAGCACGCCCAGCCCCAGCGACATCACCACCGCACCGCTCTGGTTGCCGGGCCGGTACAGGCTGGAGAGCCCCTGCCGCAGCTCGAAGCCCGCCGGCTTGGGCAGCCGCCGCAGCAGCGCCAGCAGGCCCAGCGCCGACAGGTGCAGCGCGGCCACGGCCCCCGCCAGACCCAGGACGAAGAACCCGGCGATCTTGGTGAAGCCCGCCTGCCACACGGCCAGCAGCGCCGCCAGCAGCAGCAGGGACAGGCCCGCGCGCAGCGGCGCCAACCAGCGGCGGCGCCCCTTGCGCGGCGCCTCGGCCTCCACCTGGCGCCGGAACACGCGCGCCGGTGGCACCTGCCGCAGGGCCCAGATGGGCGGCAGTGCGAACCACAGCGTGGTCACCAACCCCAGCAGCAGGCCCTGCCCCGCGGCGGCCCAGGGCCAAGCCATCTGCACATTCACGGGCATCAGGTCGCGCAGCAGCCAGGGCAGGGCCAGTTGCGCGCCATAGCCCAGGGCCACCCCCAGCGCCGCGCCCAGCAGGCCCATCAGCACGGCCAGCAGCAGGTACACCGCCAGCAGATCGCGCGAGGTGGCGCCCAGGCACTTCAGCACCGCCAGCGTGTCCAGCTTCTGCGCCACAAACACGCGGATGGCCCCCGCCACGCCAATGCCGCCCAGCAGCAGGGCCGCCAGCCCCACCAGGTCCAGGAAGTCCGTGAGCCGCCCCAGGAAGCGCGAGGAACGCGGCTGGGAGGTGTCGAAGGTGTCCACGCTGGCGAAGCTGCTGGCCAGGCGCTCCTGCAGTCCGCGCGCCATGGCCCCGGCATCGGCGCCGGGCGGCACCTTGATCAGCGCCGCATAGCGCAGGCGGCTGGTGGGCGTGACCAGCCCGGTCTCGCGCGCGGCGGCCTCGGTCATCAGCACGCGCGGCCCCAGGTTGAACATCTGCACGGGGCTGTCCGGCTCCTTCACCAGCACGTCCGCGATGCGGAAGCGCTTGTGGCCCACCTCCAGCGTATCGCCCACGTGCAGGCCCATCTTCAGCAGCAGGGCGCTGTAGACCAACACGCTGTCATCGTTCAGCAGCGAGCGGAAGGGCTTGCCGGAGCCCGTCACCACCTCACCGTAAAAGGGATAGCCGGTGCCCACGCCGCGCACGCTGACGAGCTGCACCTGCCGGGTGGCGGGTGCGCGGGCCATGGAGATGAACTCCAGCGAGCGGGCCACTTGTGCCCCCTGCGCCTGCACCTGGGCCAGCGCCGCCTGTTCCGCCGCGCCGGGCGCGCGGCTGCTGCGCACGACGATGTCCGCGGCCAGCAGGCTGCGGGCCTCGCCCCGCACGGCGCGCTGCAGGTTGTGGGAGAAGGCCTTCACCGCCACCAGTCCGCCCACGCCGGCGGCGATGCACAGCACGAACAGCAGCAGGCGCTTGGCGGAGGCGCGTGCCTCCCGCAGCAGCATGGGCCAGACGAAGGTGCTCATCCCGCGGCCACCGCCGAGGCCTCGCCCGCCGGGGCGGGCGCCGAATCGTGCACCACGCGCCCATCCAGCAGTTGGATGGTGCGCTGGGCGGCGCGGGCGATCTCCGGGTCGTGCGTCACCATCACCAGCGTGGCGCCTTCGTCCTGGTGCAGGCGCTGCAGCAGCGCGATGATCTGCGCCCCCGTGCGGCTGTCCAGGTTGCCCGTGGGCTCGTCCGCCAGCAGCACGGGCGGATGGCACGCGAAGGCCCGCGCGATGGCCACGCGCTGCTGCTCACCCCCGGAGAGCTGCGCGGGATAGTGCTGTGCGCGCCCCGAGAGGCCCACCTGCTCCAGCAGGGCGTCGGCGCGGGGAACCGCCCCGGGGCTGCGTTGGATCTCCAGCGGCACCTGCACGTTCTCGCGCGCGGTGAGCGTGGGGATGAGCTGGAAGCTCTGGAACACGAAGCCGATGTGCCGGCCGCGGAAGCGGGCCAGCGCGTCCTCGTTCATGCCCGTGATGGCCTGCCCGTCGATGCGGATCTCGCCACTGGTGGGCGCGTCCAACCCGGCCATCAGGCCCAGCAGGGTGCTCTTGCCGCTGCCGGAGGGGCCCATCACGGCCACGAACTGGCCGCGCGGGATCGTCAGCGTAAGCGGATGCAGGATGGTCAGCTCGCGTCCGCCCATGGAGACGGACCGGCTCAGTGCGTGCAGCTCGATCATGGAACCCGGCGTGGGGAGAGAGCTGGCGCGGCCCGGCAGCGATGCTGCACCGCCCGCGTCGGTTGGCTATCCCTTCCAGTTTGCCCTGGATCGGGCGCGCGTTCAATGCGACGACTCCCTCGTGCAGGCGCGCGGAGGCCGCGGCGGGCAGGGCCGCAGGGCGCGGGGCGGCGCACATTCCCGTTCCCACAGGTGCGCAAAGCGTGTTAGGCTCCACCCGCCCACACCGGCAACCTTGGCGAGGCGCACGGCCCGATGAAGCTGCAGGAAGCGATCGAATCCATCTGGGACTGCAAGCAGCAGGGCATCTATTACCCGGCGGAGTGGCGGGGCCAGCTCGATGTAGATTCGGGCTACCGCGTGCAACTGGGCATCCTGGCCAAGGAGGTGAAGGCGGGCGAGCGCCACGTGGGCTGGAAGGTGGGCCTCACGGCCAAGGCCATCCAGGAGCAGGTGGACTTCCACGAGCGCGTATTCGGCTACCTGCTGGCCAGCGGAGAGCGGCCCAGCGCTGCGACGATTCCCTTCGACGAGCTGGTGGGGCCCTCGTTCGAGAACGAACTGCTGGTGGTGCTGGGCACGCCGCTGAAGGGGCCGGACGTGACCCCGGAGCAGGCCGCCGCCGCCATCGTGGGCGTGGCCCCGGCCTTTGAGCTGGTGGAAAAGCGGGGGGACTTCGCCGCGGATGCGCCGCTGTCCCTGGCGGACAACGTGCAGCAGCGGGCGTTCGTGGTGGGGCCGCTCACCTCGCCGCTGCCACCGGGCACGGACCTGCGCGAGACGTCCGTGGAGATCTACATCAACGGCGAGCAGCGCGACGCCGCAACGGCCGCCGAGGTGATGGGCGGGCCCGCGGCCTCGGTGGCTTGGCTGGCCAATCGCCTGGCCGATTATGGGCAGCGGCTGGACAAGGGAGCGAAGATCCTCACCGGATCGCTGACTCGGCAGTACCCGATCGCCAAGGGGGACCTCATCGAGGCGCGCTTCGCGCCCTGGGGTTCCGTGCTGGCGGAATTCGCCTGAGGGGGCGGCGCTGGACGATGGACCGGCCGGGAAGGGTGGGGAGGGGCGGGGGCGCCTCCCTCACCCGTGACCCGGCGAACGGGGAGATAAGGACGGAATGACACCGGAAGACGCCGCGCGCATCCTCTACGATGCTGGCGCCAAGGGCGTGCACTACCCCGAGGCGCTGAAGGGCCAGCTCGACATCGAGGCCGCCTATCGCACCCAGCAGGCCATGCTGGCCCTGCACCAGTCCGCTGGCGACGACCAGGCAGGCTGGAAGATCGGCTTCACCGCCCCCGCCGTGCGCAAGCACTTCCACAGCGATTCGCCCGTATTCGGCTATCTGCTGGCCAATCGCGGCTTTTCCAGCGGGCTGTCCTTCTCCTTCGCCGACGTGATCAACCCCGCCATCGAATCCGAACTGTGCTTCACGCTGGCCAAGCCGCTTAAGGGGCCGGGCGTGACCCCCGGGCAGGTGGTCGAGGCCATCGCCTCCGTGGCCCCTGCCTACGAGATCATCGAGGGCCGCGGCGATATGGCGGCGGACCTGCCGCTGGGCATCGCGGACGACGTGCTGCAGTGGGGCTGGGTGACGGGGCCCGAGGTGCGGCCCTACCCGCGCGATCTGGTGCTGGGACAGGTGCGTGCCGAGATTCTGCGCAACAGCACCGTGGAGGCGGACGTGCTGGGCAAGGACGTCATCGACGACCAGCTCGAATCCATCGCCTGGCTGGCCAACCGGCTGGCGGCCTTCGGCGGCAGCCTCAAGGTGGGCCACCGCATCCTGTCCGGCTCGTTCAGCCCGCCGCTGCCCATCTCCCGCGGCGATCGGTGGGAGACACGCTTTTCCGGGGTGGGCAGCGTGGCCGCGCGCTTCGATTGATGCGCGGCCGGGTTGGCGCCCTGCGCCCGCGCTGGCTGGTGGCGGGCGCGGCGCTGTTGCTGCTGGGAGGCATCGCCATCATGGTCGCCCGCTACCCCGTCATCAACGACATCAGCACGGATCGTGCCGATGCGCCACGCTACCTGGTGGTGCCCCCGCGCAACCCCGCCTACGACGCCGATCGCCTGCGCGGCCCCACCGAGCGGGCCTATCCCGACCTGACGAACCTGGAGACGCCGCGGCCCCCGGCCGGGGTCTTCGCCGCGGTGGAGTCCCTGGTGCAGGCGATGGGCTGGCAGGTGGCGGCGCGCTCCGAGGGGGGCGCGGGCGGAGCCGGCGGGGCCACGGCCCTGGCCCCCTGGCGGCTGCAGGCCGTGGCGGTGACCAGCCTGCTGCGCTTCAAGGATGACGTGCTCATCGAGGTGCGGCCCCGCACGGACGGCGGCAGCACGGTGGCCATGCGCTCCAAGTCCCGCGTGGGCAAGGGCGACCTGGGCGCCAACGCCAAGCGCATCCGTGCCTTCCTGGCCGCCCTGCGCCAGCGGCTGGGCGGCGGGTAGGGTTTCTTTGGGAACGCATGGCATCGTCGCGCTGGACACCTGAAAGGTGTCATTCCGAGCGCAGCGAGGAATCTGCTGTGCCCGCAATCCGTCGGACCCTGCGCCAGCCAGGGAGGACCACGGCATGACCGTCCATGCAGGCCGGCGCCTTTTGGCCAACCGCGGAACGGAGCCTGGCCCGCAGGCCGGCTGTCGTTCCCCCCCACCGGAGTACCCCCATGCCCCCTGCCGTGGATTCCGCCGCCATCGCCGAGCGCCTGCTGAGCGCCTGGGAGGCGGGCGCCGACCAGCCGGCCGACCTGGCCGGCATGCTGGACATCGACGCCGCCTATGCCGTGCAGATGGCCGTGCTGGCCCGGCACCGCGCCGCGGGCCGCACCCAGAGCGGCTGGAAGATCGGCCAGACCTCCGCCGCCATGCGCGCCGCGAACGGGGAGACCACCGCCGCACTGGGCTTCGTGCTGGCCGCGGGCGGGCTGGAGAATGGCGCACGGCTGGCGCTGGAGGGCGCGGAGAACCGCTTCCTGGAGCCGGAGCTGGCCTTCGTGATGGGGCGCGACCTGCGCGGGGCGGACGTCACGCCCGAACAGGTGCGCGCAGCCGTGAGCCACGTGGCCCCGGCCTTCGAGCTGGTCACGCGCCACGGGCGCTTCGCCGACCGCGCCCTACAGCGCGCACTGAACCTGGCCCACGGCGGCTACGTGCTGGGCGAGCGCACGACAGGCTGTCCCGACGCCACGGCGCTGGACGCCCTGCACGTCACGGTGACCTGCAACGGCGCCAAAGAAGTGGAAGCGCGCGGCGGGGAGGTCAACGACAACCCGCTGGCCAGCACCGCCTGGCTGGCGCAACGCCTGGCCCCGCTGGGCGAGGGCCTCTCCGCCGGGCAGGTCATCCTCACCGGCTCGTACAGTCCGCTGCTGCCCCTGCGGCCCGGCCAGCGCTGGGTGGCCGCCTTCGGAGGCCTGGGCCAGGTGGCGTTGCAGGTGGACTAGGCACCACTCCGCAATGCGTGGCACTGCCCCGCGCACAAGCCGGAAGGTGTCATTCCGAACGCAGTGAGGAATCTGCTGTCTGCGCAGGCCGGCAGATTCTTCGGCCCGTAGCCGGGCCTCAGAATGACAGGCCTGGGGGATAACGACGCACAGGCGACCGGGCACACGACCCCGCCCTCTCCGGGAACAATCCAGCACGAGCAGCGGCGGGCGTCCCCCACCTTTCGCGGGCCGGCGCGGAAGTGCTAGGCTGGCGCGCGGCGGCGCGGGCGGGGGTCGGCGGCGCACGGTGGGGGCATCACACATCGGGAGAGGCAAGGCATGAAGCGCTACGAGGGACAGGTCGCCGTGATCACGGGCGGCGCACAGGGCATCGGGCTGGGCATCGCCCAGCGGCTGGGCAGCGAGGGCGCCGCGGTGGCCCTGCTGGACAAGAACGGCGCGCTGGCCGAGCAAGCCGCCGCCACCCTGACCGGCGAGGGCGTGCAGGCCCTGGCCCTGGCGGCGGACGTGACCCGGCAGGCCGACGTGGAGCAGGCCGTGGCGGCCGTGCGGGAGCGCTTCGGACGCATCGACGTGCTGGTGACCGCCGCGGGCATCACGGGCCAGACGAACCTCCAGACGCACCAGGTGGACCCGGCGGACTTCGACCGCGTGATGGAGCTGAACGTGAAGGCGATGTTCCTCTGCATCCGCGCCGTGCTGCCCACCATGCTGACGGCGGACTACGGGCGCATCGTGAACATCGCGTCGATCTCCGGCAAGGACGGCAACGCGGGCATGCTGGCCTACTCCACCTCCAAGGCCGCCGTGATCGGGCTGACCAAGGTGATCGGCAAGGAGTATGCGGAGACGGGCATCACCTGCAACTGCATCGCCCCCGCGGTGGTGCGCACGGCCATGGTGGACGCCCTGCCGCCCGAGCAGGTGAAATACATGACGGACAAGATTCCCATGAAGCGCACGGGGGAAATCGACGAGATCGCCGCGGTGGCGGCCTTCGCCGCCTCCCGCGAATGCAGCTTCACCACCGGCTTCTGCTTCGACGCCAGCGGCGGCCGCACGGTGTATTAGGCGTATTAGGTGTATTAGGCGGTATCCGACGGAGAGCCGCTGGCGCTCCGGGGGCGGCCCAGCATGCTGCGGCGCCACTGCCCGGCCACCCGGGGGCGGCACCCGCTTCCAAAGCTCAAGGCTTCGAGGAGGTGCACCATGCACGAGAACCTGCGCGGGATCATCCCGCCCATGACCACGCCCTTCCGGGCCGACGAGACCATTGACGAGGCCGCCTTCCGCGCCGACGTGCGGCACTTGGTGCAGCAGGCCGGGGTACACGGCCTGGCCATCGCCGGCAGCACGGGCGAGGGCCACACGCTCTCCACGGACGAGACGGTGACCCTGGCCGGCTGCGCCGTGGAGGAGACCGCGGGCAAGGTGCCGGTCATCTGCGGCATCATCGCGGACAGCACGCGCACCGCCGTGGAGCGCGGCAAAGCCGTGGCGGGGCTGGGTGTGGCCGCGCTGCAGGTGACGCCCGTGCACTACCTGTTCCGGCCGGACGACGACGCCATGCTGCGCCACTTCGACCGGCTGGTGCAGGAGACCGGCATGCCGGTGATCATCTACAACGTGGTGCCCTGGACGTACCTTTCGCCGGCCCTGCTGGGGCGCATCTTCGCAAGCGTGGAGGGCGTGATCGGCGTGAAGCAGAGCGCGGGCGACCTGAAGCTGCTGGCGGACCTGCTGCTCACGGAAGCCGGGCACGCGCGCATCTTCACGGCCGTGGACGCGCTGATGTACTCGTCCTTCGCGCTGGGCGCCCACGGCGCCATCGCCGCCATCCTCACCGCCGCGCCGGAGCTGTGCGTGCAGCTCTGGGATGCAGTGCAGCAGGGCGACCACGCGCAGGGGCTGGACCTGCACAAGCGCCTGCTGCGCGTCTGGAACGCCATCAATGGCGACAACCTGCCGGCCACCGTGCGGCACTGCATGGAGCTGCAGGGCCGCCGCGCCGGCAAGCCGCGCGACCCCATGCCGCCCGCCTCCGAGGCCCAGGCATCGGCCATTCGGGCCGCCCTGCAGGCCGCGGGGGTGCCGTTGGCGTAGGCCACGGCCGACTGGAGACTTACCTTCACTGCGAGGATCCTGCCCCATGCCCATCTTCACCGCGGATGAGCTCCGCACCCTGACCACCGACTGCTTCCGGGCCGTGGCCGTGCCGGACGACCAGGCCGCGCTGACTGCCCGGCTGATGGTGGAGGCGAACCTGACGGGCCACGACACCCACGGCGTGCGGCAGACCTCGCGCTACGTGGGGCTGATCGAGGAGGGCGTGATCCGCGCCGGGGCGCCGGTGGAGGTGGTGCGCGAGACGCCCGCCACCGCCGTGCTGGATGGCCACGACAACCTGGGCTACGTGGCCGCCACCCACGCCACCGAGCTGGCCATCGCCAAGTGCCGGGGCACCGGGCTCTCCGCCGTGGGCGTGCGCAACCTGAACCACGTGGGGCGCGTGGGGGCCTACCCGGAGATGATCGCGGCGGCGGGGCTGGTGGGGCTGGTCACCGTGAACGGGCAGGGGCGCGGCGTGCTGGTCACGCCCTTCGGCGGGCTGGCCCCGCGGCTGGGCACGAACCCGCTGGGCGCCGGCTTTCCCAATCCCAAGGGCCCCCCGATCCTGCTGGACTTCGCCACTTCGGCCGTGGCGGCCAACAAGGTGCGCCAGGCGCTCTCCCGCGGCCAGCCCGCCGGCGAGGGCTGGATCGTGAACAAGGATGGCACGCCCGCCAGCGATCCCCAGGCCTTCGTGGATGGCGCGGCCATGTTGCTGCCCCTGGGCGGCGGCCAGGGGCACAAGGGCTACGCGCTGGGGGTGATGGTGGACCTGCTCTCCGGGGTGCTGGCCGGCTCCGGCACGGCCATGACCAAGCCCCGCGACCTGAACAACGGTACGTTCGTGATCTGCATCGACCCCGACGTGTTCCTGGAGCGCAGCGAGTACGAGGCGCAGGTCGGTGCCTACGTGGACTACCTGCACGCCACGCCCACGAGCCCGGGAGCGCCGCCCGTGATGGTGCCGGGCGAGTACGAGGCCCGCAACCGCGCCGCGCGGCTGGAATCCGGCATCACGCTGGAGCCGCCCGTCTGGGCCGATCTGGCCGCCTGCGCCCAGCGCCTGGGCGTGACCCTGCCCGAGGCGCGCGGGTAGGCGCGCCACCAGCCGTTCCCCGCGCTGAGTGGCGGGGCAGGGCGGACGGACCTTGACCGGATGGCCTGAAGATGCCCGCTACACCGGCGGGTTGCATCCCTGGCCCGGGATGCCGCATGCTGCCCCTATGGGCCTGCCGGACGTCCCCCGGGCGTCCCGGCTGTCGCAGGCGCACCCGCTGCCCCAGGAGCCCAGCCGCCATGGCCGCACACCGCGATACGATCATCAAGGACGTCCGCACGCAGCTCATCTCGCTGCCATTCACCGACCCGCCGCAGACCGGGCTGGGCATCCGCCCCCTGCGCCAGTTCGTGGTGGCGGAGGTCGAGACGGCCGGGGGCGTGGTGGGGATGGGCTACATCCAGCCGCTGGGCGGGGCCCTGCGGGCCATCGACGCCTGCGTGCACGACGTGTTCAAGCCGATGCTGATCGGCCAGGACGTCACGCACACCGAGCGGCTGTGGCAGGCGATGTACGGCGGCACCTACGTGCAGGGCCGCATGGGGCTCTCCGTGATGGCGCTCTCGCTGCTGGACATCGCCCTGTGGGATGCCCACGGCAAGCACGCCGGGCTGCCGCTCTACAAGCTGTGGGGCGCCCATGCCGACGAGCTGCCCATCTACGGCAGCGGCTGCTTCCGCGGGCTGGGGGGCGACGGCATGATCGAGAAGGCGCACCGCTACGTCTCGCAGGGCTTCCAGGCCATCAAGATGCAGGTGGCCCACGTCTTCACGCAGCAGCAGGACGCACTCAACGTGCGCCGCATGCGCGAGGCGCTGGGGGAGGAGATCGAGATCATGATCGACGTGAACCAGGGCTGGACGGCGGACGTGGCCATCCCCATGGCGCGCAAGTTCGAGGCCTTCGATATCTACTGGCTGGAGGAGCCCGTGGTGGCGCACGACTTCGCGGGCTACCGCCGCGTGGCCAAGGCCACCTCCCTGCGCATCGTGGGGGGCGAGAACCACTTCGGGCGGTGGGACCTGCGGCCGTTCTTCGAAGACCCCTGCGTGCCCATCCTGCAGCCGGACGTAATGCGCGGCGGGCTCACGGAGCTGCGCAAGATCGCCACCGTGGCCGATACCTGGGGCATCCGCATTGCGCCGCACCTGTACCACGAGCTGATGGCGCACGTGCTGGCCTCCATCCCCAACGGGAGCTGGCTGGAATACATGGGCTGGCACGACGACCTATGGGTGCACCCCCTGCCCCCGGAGAACGGCACCGTGCGCGTGCCGGACCGGCCGGGCCACGGCCTGGCCTTCAAGCCAGAGGTGCTCAAGGACCATCCCTTCAAAGGCTAGGCTCTGTTTGGGAATGGATTCTTAAGCGGTTCAGCCGCTTAGGAATCACAAGACATCCAGCGCGGGGGCCGAGGGCCCCCACACCCCCGATACGGACCCTGACCCAGGCCGGCGGGGTCTTGCCCCCATCACCATCATGCTTTTCAAAACAGAACCCAGGCGATCGACGGGCCAGACTCCGGTCATGCCGAGCGCAGCGAGGCACCTGCTGTTCCGCTGCCCCTGGCCAGACTTGGCCGCACCGCGGGGGGGATGACGCGCCCCGCCCCGCCCTGCTAGGCTGCGGGACGGTGAGCACCCGGCCGGCAGTCCCGGCACCAACCGAGCACCCGCGACGACGATGGCGATGTACGGCGGCACCTGTGCGGCCCTGGCGGCCCTGGCGGATGACGAAGGCGACGATCACGCGCACGGGCATGGCCACCCGCGCGGCGAGGCGGGCGGCGCCGATGCGCCCCGGCCCGCGCGCTTCGGCTGGCTGGAGGGCACCACGCCCGTGCCCCCGCGGGACGACGGGCGCGTGCGGCATGGCCCGCTACTGCGGGAACTGGGGCTGGACGGGCTGATCGACGCGCACTCGCACTGGTTCCCCGAATCGGTGATGCGCAAGATCTGGGACTACTTCGACCGCCACTACTGGCCCATCACCTACCGTCAGCTCCCCGAGGGCCGGCTGGAGTGGGTGCGCCGCAACAAGGTGCAACGCTTCACCACGCTTAACTACGCGCACCGCCCCAACATGGCGGCGTGGCTCAACGAGTGGACCGCGGAGTTCTGCGCGCGCACGCCCGAGGCCATCCCCTGCGGCACCTTCTTCGCCGAGCCGCAGGCGCCCGAAGACGTGCGGCGCTGCATCGAGGACTACGGCTTCCGCGGCTTCAAGCTGCACCTGCGCGTGTCCGACCTGGACCCCACCCTGCCGCAACTGGCGCCGGCCTTCGAGCAGATCGAGGCGGCAGGGCTGCCCGTGGTGATCCACTGCGGCAGCGCGCCGGAGCCGGGCCGCTTCACCGAGCCGACGTTCCTGCGGGCGCTGCTGGCGCGGCACCCGGCGCTGCGCGTGGTGGTGGCACACATGGGGGCCTGGGAATGCGACGATTACCTCGCGCTGGCCGAGCAGCACCCCACGCTGTACCTGGACACCACCATGGTATTCGTGGGCTTCGCCACCTGCGATCCCTTCCCGCCCGAGCAACTGGCACGGATGGAGGCGATCTCGCACAAGGTGCTCTTCGGCAGCGACTTTCCCAACATTCCCTACCCGCTCAGCCATGCCGTGGGCAGCATCGGGGCGCTGCCCTTGAGCCGGGAGGCCAAACGTCGCATCCTGTACGACAACGCGGCGGTCCTGTTCGGGCTGCGGCCGGCCTGAGACGAGGTGCCCCGCCGCCCGGCGCCCCCAGACCCAGCGAGGCGATGATCCGCATCCTCAAGATCCCGGGCCCCAGCGCCCCGGCCCGCAAGGCGCGCCTGGAGCACGTGGCGGCCTGGATGGGCACGCGCGGCTGGCGCCTCACGGACTACGCGGACGAGGCGCGCAGCGCCATGTTCGAGCGGCCGCCGGACGCCACGCGCCTGGGCCTGCTGGACGCCACGCGCTGGCTGCCCGGGCCCGGCGCCCTGCGGCCCGCCCAGTGGGTGACGACCCTGCGGGCCGACCCGCGCCTGTTCGTGGTGCCCGGCGTGGTGCTGGCCCTGCTGGTGGGACTGGGGCTGATGCTGTTCGGGCCGCGCTCGTTCAACGTGGCCGAGCTGCGGCGCGAGGCCGCCGCCCGCAACTGGTACGTGGTGACGGCCAACCAGCTCAACGTGCGCGACGGGCCGGATTCCCGCCGGCAGCAGGTGGGTGTGCTCTACAAGGGCCAGCGCGTGCTGGTGGAGGGCGACGTCAACAGCGAGTGGGTGCGCATCAGCATCCCCGCCCGCGGCTACGTGGCCAAGGCCTTCCTGGACCCCGCCCCTGTGCAGGCGGAGGAGCAGTAGGGTCTGCTTTGCAGAGCACGATGGCAATGGGGGCGTTGCCCCCAGACCCCACCAGGGAGCCTGGCTCCCTGGACTCCAATTGCGGGCAAGACCCCGCCGGTCACCGACACCGGCTCGCAACGCCACGGCCCTATCGAGAAAGGAGCCTGCATCCATGCGCGTGACCCTGCTGGGCACCGGGTGCCCCAACGCCGACCTGCACCGCTATGGCCCTGCGGCCCTGGTGGAGACCGGGCCGGAGAGCTGGCTGGTGGATTGCGGCAGCGGGGTCACGCAGCGCCTGCTGGCCCACGGCAGCAACGGCGCGCGCATCACGGCGCTGCTGCTGACGCACCTGCACTCGGATCACACGGTGGACTTCATCCAGCTGCTCATCTCCGGCTGGCACCAGAACCGCAACGCCCCCCTGCGCGTGTTCGGGCCGCGCCGCACGCGCCGCTTCTTCGGCGATCTGCTGGCGGCCTGGGAGCCGGAGTTCGCCCAGCGCAAGGCCCACGAGCTGCGCCCACCGGACGGCCTGGAGGCGCGCATCGAGGAGATCGACGGGCAGTGGGTGCTGGAGACGGAGCACGTGCGCATCAGCAACACGGAGGTGCGCCACCAACCCATCCCGCAGGCCTTCGGCTTCCGCTTCGACACCCCGGACGGCGCCAGCGCGGTGATCTCCGGCGACACGGCGTACTGTCCCGAGCTGATCGCCCTGGCGCGGGACTGCGACCTGCTGGTACACGAGGCCTTCGTGCACCGGGACTACGAGGAGCGCCGCAAGGCCGCCCCGGAGCAGGCCCGGCGCAACATCCGCGCCTACCACACCACCACGGACGAGGTGGGCCGGGTGGCCGCGGAGGCGGGCGCGGGTCACCTGGCGCTGACGCATTTCGTGCCCACGGCCTTCGACCGCGAGCGCGTGGTGGCCGACGTGCGGCGCGACTACGGCGGCGGGCTCTCCATCGGCGAGGACGGCATGTGCTTCGCTGTGGAGCCGGGCCGCGTGTCCCTCCTGCGCAGCGGGCTGGCCAGCCACGTCTAGGGGCGGGGCGCCGGGCGGCGTCCGCCGATTCGCACCTGGGCATCGATCCCGGGGGCGTCTGACGCCCCCGCTGCCTGCACAGCCCCGCGGGTGCCCAGCCCCCGCGATTGCCAACGGCGGGGCGGGCGGCATAGACTGTGGCGGTCTAGCGCGGCGGAGCGTCCCGGAGCCCCACCGCCCCCGGCAGTCCCCCCAGAGCGGAGCGCAGGTTCTCACGATGAAGCTGGAATCCCATAGCGAGAAGATGATTGCGGAGCAGGACGGCCCTATCGGCTGGCTGATCTTCAACAACCCCAAGCGGCACAACGCCATGTCGCTGGACATGTGGGCGGCGGTGGCGCCCATCGTGGAGGCGTTCGTGGCCGACCCGCAGGTGCGCGTGATCGTGCTGCGCGGCGCGGGAGATCGCGCGTTCGTCTCCGGCGCGGACATCTCCGAGTTCGAATCCGTGCGCGCCTCCAAAGAGGACACGCTCAAGTACGACGAGGTGGGCGCGCAGGCCAGCTCGGCCCTGACGCACTGCCCCAAGCCCACCATCGCCATGATCAACGGCTACTGCATCGGGGGCGGCATGGGCATCGCCGTCTCGTGCGACCTGCGCATCTGCGCGGAAGGCTCGCGCTTCGGGGTGCCTGCGGCCAAGCTGGGGGTGGGTTACCAGTACCCCGGCGTGCGCAAGCTGATGGAGCTGGTGGGCCCGTCCTTCGCCAAGGAGATCTTCTACACCGGGCGCCAGTTCTCCGCGGAGGAAGCGCTGACGATGGGGCTGGTGAACCGCGTGCTGCCCCCCGGGCAGTTGGAGGACCAGATGCGCGAGCTGGCGGACGCCGTGGCCGGCAACGCCCCGCTCACCATCGGTGCCGTCAAGGCCACCGTGGCCGAACTGCGCAAGGACCCCGCCCAGCGCGACCTGGCGCGCTCCGAGGCGCTGGTGGAGGCCTGCTTCGCCAGCGAGGACTACATCGAGGGGCGGCGGGCCTTCATGGAGAAGCGGCGGCCGGCGTTCCGGGGCCGCTAGCGGCGGGTGACAGCACTGGGCTGCGTGCGGGCAGGCGGACGGGCCTGGGCGCGCCGCCGGAAGTCCGACGGCTTCTCCACGTGGTCCAGGCGCACGGCCCACTGGCTGGGCACGTGGTCCGCATCGTCCGGCACTGGGTAGCGGTCGATCTTGCTGCGGCCGGGCGCCAGCACCTCGCCGCGCTGCAGCACCCACAGGCGCGTGCCGTAGACGTTGCCCAACACGTCCACCAGGTACAGATCCACCAGCATATGCCGCACGGGTTCGCGGCAGTGGTTGCTCACCTTCAGCGTCACCCAATCCGCCGGTTCCAGCGGGCCGTTGCGGTCCGTGAACTCCAGCACGGCCAGGTGCAGGCAGCT
>DATFMP010000055.1:0-92668 GCA_035266845.1 bacterium | reverse complement strand
GCGCCTTAATTCACTTCCAGCGCCTGGCGTAGTAATATGCAGTCCCCCCTTCCGTGCCCCGCTGTCCTGGCGAGGCATGCCCGGCAAGCTATGCGCGCAAGAGCCCGCGCGGCTCCGGCGCGCGCAAAAGGAGACCCAATCATGAGACGCACTGTGCAGGCGATCTGTGCCGCGCTGTTGTTCGCCGTCTGGCTCCCGTCCGCCGCCCAGGCGTGGGAGTCCCGCGTGTCAGTGCAATGGCCGCGGCCGCTCAAGGTCATGACACAGAATCTCTACATCGGGACTGACCTATTCCAGCTCTTTCAGCCGGCGCCGCCCGAGCAACTGCCGTTCATCGTCGCGGGCATGTATGGCCAGGTGCTGGCGACCGACTTCCCCTCCCGCGCCCGCGCCATTGCGGCGGAAGCAGCGCGGTTCCAGCCGGATCTGATCGCGCTGCAGGAGGTGACGCTGGTGCGCTGGCAGCACCCGGGTGACACCTTGGCAGGCAACCCGATCCCAGCCACCGAGGTGGCGTTGGACTATCTGCAGGAGGTATTGGACGCCCTGGAAAGCCTGGGACTGCACTACGAGGTGGCGGCGGCACAGGACGACTTCGACGTGGAGTTGCCCATCATCTGGCCGAACGAGGCAACCGGCGCCCCCTCGCTGGACGACATCCGCGTCACGGATCGCGATGTGGTGCTGCGGCGCCAGGGCATACAGACAGCCAACGTGACCATGCGGCACTTCCTCGCGAACGTTGAGTTCCCCTTCGGTGGGCTGCTGATCTCATTCGCGCGCGGGTTCATCGCGCTGGACGCCACCGTGCGCCACCGCACCTACCGCATCATCAACACGCACCTGGAATCGGTGGATCCCGGCCCGCGGCAGCCCTACCAGCTGATGGCACAGGCTGGGCAGGCGTATGAACTGCTGGCGGAGGTGCAGGACGAGACCCGCCCGGTGGTGCTGGTGGGGGACCTTAACTCGGAGCCCGACGACCCGTTTGGACAGGCCTACGCCATCCTGGCCGGCGGCGGATTCGTGGATACGTGGCTACGACGGCTGGGAGGGGCCGATCCGGGCTACTCCTGCTGCCAGGATGCGGACCTGCTCAATGCGGAGTCCGTGCTCAGCATGCGCATCGACCACGTGCTGGTGCGCAACTGGTTCGATGGCTGGCCTTTCCCGCTGGTCGGGCCGGTGCTGGCGAGAACCGTGGGTGACGAGCCCGACGACAGGACGCCTTCCGGCCTATGGCCCTCCGACCATGCGGGCCTGCAGACGGAACTGTTCCTGCCCATCGTGACGGCCGCAGAGTAGCGTTGCGGCGTGAGCAGCAGCAGGCGAGGCAGGCCTAGGAGGGCTTCACGGCCTCGGCGGTGACATCGCCCACCGGCAGGCCCGCCTCGTCCGTCTGGGGCCGGAACAGGTTGATGGGCACCTTCAGGTAGCGCACCTGGTTGCCGTCGCTAGCCTGCGGCAGCCGCCCCGCGTCGATGTTCACCTGCACGCTCTGGAACAGCAGCTTGGGCGCGCTGAGGGTCTTGTCGCGCTCCGTGCGGAATTTGACGAACTCTTCCTCGCTGCGGTCGGCGGGTAGCTGCACGTTGCTGCGCTTGGACTCACCAATGGTCGTCTCGTAGCGCAACTCGCGGCCGCCCGGCTGGTAGTCGTGACCCACAAACACGCGCGTGGCATCGGGCAGGCCGTACAGCTTGTCCTTGATGGAGCGGTACAGATCGCGCGCGCTGCCTGCGGGGAAGTCGCAGCGGCCAGTGCCGAAGTCCGGCATGAACAGGGCGTCGCCAGTGAACAGCGCGTCCGCGATGCGGTACGTGGCGCAGGCGGGCGTGTGTCCAGGCGTGAACATCACCTGCACGGCGACGGTGCCCGCCTGCAGCGTCTCGCCATCCTGCAGCAGCCGGTCGAACTGGTGCCCGTCTGGCTGGAACTCGTCCGGCAGGTCGAAGGCAGTCTTGAACACTTCCTGCACCTTGGTGATGTTCGCTCCAATGGCCAGCCTCGCCTGTGGAAACGCCTTCTTGAGCGCCTGGGAGCCGGAGAGGTGGTCGGCGTGGGCGTGCGTCTCCATGATGTAGTGCACGTGCAGCCCGTTCTGCTCCACGAAGCGCACCACTTCGTCCACGGACTTGGTGTCCGTGGTAGAGGCGGCGGCATCGTAGTTAAGCACGGGGTCGATCACGACCGCGTCACGCGATGCCGGATCGAACACCACGTAGGTGAGCGTGTTGGTCGCCTGATCGTAGAAGGCCTTGATGTCCACGGTGTTCCTCCAGGAAGTCAGCGGCCATGCCGCGCGTTAGGCGTCCGTCGGCGCCGAGGCGGCCGCACCGGGGGCCGATTCCCGTGCCTTGCCCGGCTGCCACCTGGCGCCCAGCGGCAGCGCCCCCAGTGGCGTGAGATCGAACAGGGCCACTCCCGCCAGCATGGACAGCGCAACGACCACGGGTGCCATCTGCCCGGAGGCAAACGACGTGATGGCCGGCCCGGGGCAGAAGCCCCCGATGCCCCAGCCCACCCCGAAGATCGCCGAGCCGAGCACCAGCCGCGTGTCGATCACGCTCGTGCGGGGAATCTGGAAGCGCATCGCGAAGACGGGATGGCGCTTGCGGCGGATCCAGCGGTACGCGAGCATGTACGAGCCGACGGCACCGGCCAGCACGAACACCAGCGTCGGGTCCCAATGGCCGCTCACGTCCAGAAAGCCGACAATCTTGGCGGGCTGCGTCATGCCGCCCACGCCCAGGCCAATCGCGAAGACCAGTCCGCAGGCGAATGCGAATGCGTTGCGCATGAGCTAGAGCCCTCCCCCCAGGTGGTTCAGCACGAACACGGCCAGTGCGCCCGTGGCGGTGAACACCGCCGTGGCCACCCAGGAGCGCGCGGAAAAGCGCGACAGGCCGCAGATGCCGTGGCCGCTGGTGCAGCCGCTGCCCAGCCGCGCGCCGAAGCCCACCAGCAGCCCCGCCGCGATCAGCAGCGGCAGGGAGCGATGCACCTGGATGGCGAAAGCGCTGGGGTGCAGCGCATAGACCAACACGCCGCCGGCGAGCAGACCGCCCACATACCAGGCGCGCCAGCCCCACTCCTCCGGCACGGGCCGCAGGAGGCCGCCCACGATGCCGCTGATGCCGGCGATCTTGCCGTTGAAGAGCAGCAGGGCCGCGCTGGACAGGCCCAGCAACACGCCGCCCAGCAGCGATATCAGGATCGTCGAAAGCTCCATGCCTCCCCCCACGGGATTGCGGTGTGCGGAGCGGCCGCGCCGCTCAATTGACCATGACGGCAGCGCACCGCTCCGGGTACGCCAGCACATATCCCCCAAACTAACCGATCTGGTTGCGGAGAGACTGTGACGCCGTCACATTGGCGCCCCAGGCGGGGCACCGCGCGGGTTACTCGTAGGGCTTGAAGTGTACGTCGCCGTCCGCCTGAAGCTGGTTGACCAGGTCCACCTCCCAGGTCAGGTACTCCTTCATGGCGGCTTCGATGCCCCCGTCGCGCTCGTAGGGCTTGGGGAAGACATCCAGCGTTTCGCTGGCCATGTGCTCCGCGCCTTCGACAAGCGGCCGTCCGGCAGCACGCCAAGCCCCCGTGCCCCCCTGCAGCACGGCCACGTCCGCCACGCCCGCAGTCCGTGCCTCCGGCACGGCCAGACGGGCCAGCAGTCCATCGGCGGAGGTGAGCACGACGGCAGCCGGCGACCCCGCACGTTCCAGCGCGGCGGGCAGTTCGGAGCGGATGGCGAACCAGGCGCCGGGGATGTGCCCACGCTTGTAGGCCGGGCTGCGTGCCAAGTCGATCACGACGGGCGGCGTGGGGCTTCCCAGGCGGCTGGCCAGCTCGTCCACGCCAATCTCATGATCGGCGCCGTCCAGGCCGGGCACCTCCGGCCGGTGCGGGCCCTGCTCCAGTCCGAAGGGCAGCAGGCCGCCGTCCAGCACGTACACCTCCGCCCAGCCCATCTGGATCAGCCACGATGCCGTCATGGTCGCGCGGACGCCCGTATCGTCAACCAGCACCACCCGCGCATTGCGGGTGCCAATGTAGGTATCGGTGGCCTGCACGAGCTGACCGCCGGGCGCGTTGCGGGAGCCGGGCATGTGGCCGGCCTCATACTCATCCGGCCCACGCACGTCCAGCAGGTAGAGCGTGCGGTGTTCCGCCTCGGCTTGCCACGTGCGCAGCGTCTCCTGATTCACCGAGCGCACGCCGAAGCGCCTGCCCACACGCTCCGCTGCTGCCTTGGCCGTCTCGACGCCTTTGGACGTGGGCAGTGGCGCTGCGCGGCGCTTGCCGCGCTCCAACTCCAAACCGGCCAGGTGCCAGCCCATGGTGCCGTTGCGCAGGGCCACCACCTTGTTGCGGATGCCGGCATTGATGAGGGACTGCGCGCCGATGATGCTGCGCGTGCGTCCGGCGCAGTTCACGACCACCAGCGTCTCCGGGTCGGGCGCGATGTCGTGCACCCGGTACACCAATTCCGCGCCCGGCACGTCCACGCCCCCGGGGATGTTCATCACCGAGTATTCTTCCATGGGGCGGCTGTCGAGGATCACCAGATCCCGCTTGGACTCCAGCAGCGCCTTCAGCTCTTCCGGCGTGACCGAGGGCGTGCCGTAGGTGTGCTCCACGAACTCTCCGAAGGCCTTGCTGGGCACGTTCATGCCGCTAAAGAGCTGGTAGCCGGCGACCTTCCAGGCAGGCAGGCCGCCCTCTAGCAGGGCCACGTCCGTATAGCCGAAGCCCTCCAGCCCCTCCGCCGCGCGTGCCGACAGACCGTCCGCATCGTCCAGCAGCACGATGCGGGTGGCCCAACGCGGCACCAGGTCGCGAACGCGCAGCTCGAGCTGGCTCAGGGGCATTGGCACGGCCAGCAGCAGGTGGCCGGCCGCGAAGCGGCCCTCCTCGCGCACGTCGAGCAGGGCCAGCTCCTTGTCGTCCCGCAGCATGCGCTTCAGTTCAGGGGCGGTCACGCTGCGGGTCATCGGGCATCCTGGATGTTCTGGCTGGCGCCGAACACCTTGTAGGTGCCCTGCTCCACGTTGTAGCGCACGCGCTCATGAAGCTGATCCAGGGCCAAGCCGTACATGTGCAGGTGCAGCGTCACGTCTTCGCCGTGGGTTTCGATGTGGTGGATGTCCTCCGGCATCATGCACACGCCGGTGCCCGGCTGCACGGTCTCGTGTCCGGTCTGCCGCAGGCTGCCCTGGCCCTGCACGGAGCCATCGTCGGTGCGCTCATAGAAGTAGTTCTCCTCCTCGCCTGAGACGCCCACGATCACCGCCCACGTGGTGTGATTGTGCGGCGGCACCTTCTTCACCCCCTTGGAGGTGGACATGTAGAGCGCGAAGCGCTTGTCGGCTTCTTCAGAGAGCAGATAGATCGGGTTCTGCCCCCGCTCGTCCAGCACCACCGGGAAGTCGTCCTTGGGGAACAGGTCGGTGCGTGCCGCCAGCCCTTTCAGGATCTCGCGGACCTCGGCCAGCGCCTCGCGGTTCACGCCGCGTTCCTGCTCCACGCGCTTAATCTGCGCGATGGTCTCCGCCACCGCGGCTTGGCGCATCTGCGCCGCCGAGACGGCCTGTTGGGCCTGTTGTGCAATCGCCATGGTTCCCTCCCTCACGAAAGTCGAAGCGGCGGGGGCACCAGCGCGTGCCCCGCACGGATACAACCGGACTGTCACAAGCGTACGGTACAGAATCGCATCTTGGTCGGATTAAGGCCGAATTTCAAGCAGGTGCCGGTGTCGCGGAGCCGACGTCTCCAGGCGCCTAAGGCTGGAAGAGCACGGTGCGCGTGACCTTGTCCACCGAGGGGCGGTTCAGCGCGAAGTGCAGCTCCAGCAGCTCGTGCTCGGGCGTGCAGTGCTCGATGCAGAAGGCGGAGGCGGGCTCGGTGAGGATCACCGTGTCCACTTGGCCGATCAGCTCCAGGGCGTGCTTTGGGCCCTCCAGGTTCGCGCAGCCCAACAGCACCCCCGGCGGCGCGTGGGCCTCCACCTCGCGTCCGATCACCTCCTCCGTGTTGGCGTCGTGGCAGATGAAGCCCAGGCGGCAGTCCGGCCGCAGCTCCCGCAGCAGCTTGCGTGTGGCCGGGTGCAGATCGTACGTGACCGGGTGCACGCGGCGCTTGGCCGGCGCCACCAGCTCGCGCACCTCGTCGAAGTGGAAGATGCTCGTCACCACGTGCTGCAGGTGCGGGGGCAACTCGTAGGATGTCTTCCGCAGGTCGTCCAGCAGCAGATGGTGCACGCGGATGCCAAAGGCCTCGCCCAGTTCCCGCGCGCACTCCTGGGATTGGTGGGCCGTGCACTCCACGAAGGCCACGCTGGGGTGGCGCGCATCGTAGGCGGGCGCGCGCTGGCCGATCAGCCGCGAGAGCGTGATGGGGCTGATGCCCAGCGCGTTGCCTTCCTCGAAGCAGCGTTCGATCAGCGCATCGGCCGCGTTCAGGTCCTTGGTGCTCACGGTCTCCGTCAGCG
The DNA here is from genome assembly GCA_035266845.1 of bacterium. Lineage (GTDB taxonomy): Bacteria > SAR324 > SAR324 > SAR324 > JACQKK01 > DATFMP01. The sequence continues at coordinate 86,178 of DATFMP010000055.1, read as the reverse complement.
TCTCGCTGACGAACACGCCCTTGCCGGCCTTGGACGAGAGCAGCCCCCCGGCCTGCAGCTCCAGGTACACGCGGTGTACCGTGTTGCGGTGGATGCCAAGCTGCGCCGTCAGCTCGCGAATGGAGGGCAGCGGGCTACCGGGCTGGTAGTCGCCGCTCATGATCGCGTAGCGGATCTGCTCCTTGAGCTGCACGTGCAGCGGCACAGCCGACTGCTTGTTGATCATGAAGCGCGTGCGCCCACCGCCGCGGCGCTGGGCGGCCGTCTCCCCGGCCGCCGGCTGGGGGCCGTTGGATCGCTGCATGGGTACCACCTTGTCTGCCATTGTCGTCCGGGCTCCCCCCGCGGCGGGCCGGCCTTCCGGGCTCCGGCGGGATGCGTTACACTTTTCGTGATCACCGACGCGTTGCCTCCGAGGATAGGCCATCGCCCGGACGTTGAAAAGCCGCGCCACCGCTCGCGGGGAGCGGGGCCGCCCCCGGCTGGCCGATCGGCCCTGCGGCCTCAGCATCGCCAAGCCCGGTGGCGCGTGGCCGGCCGATCATCCGCACACCGCCCGTCGAAAGGAGCGATTCGCAACATGGCCAAGCTCAGCGTGGAGCAACTGGACGTCGCCGGAAAAACCGTGCTGGTGCGCGTGGACTTCAACGTGCCGCTGGACAGCGGGCGGGTGACCGACGACACGCGCATCGTGGCCGCCCTGCCCACCATCCGGCACCTGATCGAGCGGGGTGCGCGCGTGGTGCTGATGAGCCACCTGGGCCGCCCCAAGGGACAGCGCAAGCCCGAGCTCTCCCTGGAGCCGGTTGCCAGGCGCCTGTCCGAGCTGTTGGGGTCGCCGGTGGCCTTCTCGCCGGAGGTGATCGGCGAGGGCGCGCAGCAGGCCGTCGCCGCGCTGCAGCCGGGCGGCGTACTGCTGCTGGAGAACCTGCGCTTCCACCCGGAAGAGGAGAAGAACGACCCGGACTTCGCCAAGGCGCTGGCCGCCTTGGCCGACTGTTATGTCTCGGACGCCTTCGGCACGGTACACCGCGCCCACGCCTCCACCGAGGGCGTCGCGCGGCGCTTCCCGCAGGCCGCAGCGGGCTTCCTGATCGCCAAGGAGCTGGAGTACCTGGGCCAGACCCTGGTCAAGCCCAAGCGGCCGTTCGTGGCCGTGCTGGGCGGAGCCAAGGTGGGCGACAAGATCGGCGTGATCCAGGCCCTGCTCAAGCGGGCGGACAGCGTGCTCATCGGTGGGGCCATGGCCTATACGTTCCTCAAGGCCCAGGGCCGCTCCATCGGCAAGAGCCTGCTGGACGAGCCGCACCTGGAACTGGCGCGCACGCTGCTGGCCGAGGCGCCCAAGCAGGGCAAGGCGCTGCTGCTGCCCATCGACCATCGCGTCGGGGCGGAGATATCGCCCCAGACCCAGGCGGAGGAGTGCGGTATCGAGATACCCGCGGACCGCATCGGGCTGGACATCGGCCCGGCCACCGCCACGGCCTACGCACAGGCCATCAAGCGCGCCAAGCTGGTGGTGTGGAACGGCCCCATGGGCATGTTCGAACTGCCCGCCTTCGCGGAGGGCACCTTTGTCGTGGCCCGCGCCATGGCGGAAACCGCGGCCATCACCATCGTGGGCGGAGGCGATTCCGTCGCGGCGGTGAACCAAGCAGGCGTAGCGGACAGGATCAGCCACATCTCCACGGGCGGTGGAGCCTCCCTGGAGTTCCTGGAGGGCCGCAAGCTGCCGGGCATCGAGGTGCTCACGAACGTTTGAACCGCCCCGCGGCTGCTGCTATCTCCACGCCAGGATGCTCTTCCACCGCCCACGCATCGGAGCCCCGATCACTATGACCCTGCCGCACCCGGCTGCCCGCCGGGCCACCGTCGCCCGCTCGCTGCTGGCCGCCCTGCTGCTGGCGGGGTTGCTCACCGCGTGCTCGCTGGCGCAGCCCCAGCCACCGCCCAACCTGGCAGATCTCCGGCTCGATCCGCCCGCGAACGACCAGCAGTCGCTCGTGTTCGGCTATCTGGACATGAGCGACGCCCCCACGCCGCTGGGCTGGATCGAGTTCCGGCAGGTCTCCCCAGTCACGCAGACGCCCTTCTACCAGATGCGCGTGGACAATGGAGTGTTCTACATGGAGAAGTTCCCGCCCGGGGTGTTCCTGATGGGAGAGTTCGGGGGCGACCGCCCCGACGGCAAGCACCTCGCCTATACTTTGCCCCGCACCAGCCCCGCCGTGCGCGTGACCATCTCCAAGCCGGGCCTGTATTTCGTGGGCGCGTACAAGTACCGCCCCGTGAGAGATGCCGGCGGAACCACGGGTCGCTTCGAAATCGACGCCCTTTCCGCCCCCAGCGCCAAGGAGGTGCTGGCGCGCATGCTGCCCTATGCCCGCGGCACGGTCTGGGAGCAGCGCATCCAGTCCCGCCTGAACGGCGACAAAACCTCCGGCGGTGCCCCCTCGACTTCCGGTTGACGGGTTCGCGCGACGGTGCGTATCCTGAAGGTCGGCCCGGCATTGGGCCGCAGGCTGCCACACCCGCCATGCCGACGAGCAAAGCGCGGGTGGCGGGCAGAGCTCGAGTCGGGACGCCCGGCATGATCAATCCTCGCCCAGACTTCGCGATCTCCGCGGCGACGCTGACGGACCTCGACGGCATCGACCGCATCGAGCAGGAGGCGTTCAACACGCCCTGGAGCCGCGAACTGCTCCGCGCGGCGGTGGTGAACGATGCCTACCGCGTGCGCGCCCTGCGCACGGACGATGAAGGCCTGCTGGGCTTCTACATCGCGCACACCATGCGCGACCGCACCAACCTGGACAACCTGGCCGTCGAGCGCAGCACCCGCAGCCGCGGCTACGGCAGCGAGCTGATCCACGACTGGATCGAGACGGCCCGGCTGCAGCAACTGGAGACGCTCACGCTGCAGGTCAACACCGCCAACGTGCGCGCCCAGAAGCTCTACGAACGGTTCCACTTCAAGACGGCCAAGCTGCTGATCGCCTACTATCCCAACGGCGACGACGCGTACCAGATGGAGCGCAGCGTGGCCCCCGCGCCGGAGCTGTCACCGGCCCCAGGCAGCCGCCGTTACTGGCTCCAGCCGCGGCGTCGCTGGCCGCTGGGGCATCGGTAGCAGCAGCCCGCACTCGCCCAAATCGATCGCCTTCCGACCGCGCCACGCCTCCCCGCCAGTGGTAGAATGAACCCAGGGGAGCAGGCGCATTTGTAGTTGCTGCGCATTCGGGGCGTGGCGTTTATTGCAGCCTCGAGTGCAGAGGAGGCCGCAATGAACGGGCGGCAACAAAGTGCACAGGCAATCCTGCGGATGATACTTGGCGTTGCGCTGGTGCTGCTATGGCTGCCATTGCTGGCGGCGTGCAGTTCGGGATCGAACGACTCACAGGAGTCGGTCGACGGCAGTTGGTATGGCGAGGTGAATCCCACCTACTATTGCGAATCGTCTCCCGAGTCGATCGAATTCGAGATCAACGGTACCACGATCACGGTAGCGGGCAGCTCTCCCATTGCGGGTGCAACTGGAACGATTCAGTCCCAGGGAGACAATGCCTATCACGTGACGCTGACCACCGGAGCCGACATGGATGGCCAGTTGTTCGTGGACGCCTCCGGGCAGTACGCTGTGTTGGCTCTCCACATCCTGGATGATCCCTCCCGAGAGCAAGGCTACGTCGGTGTTGCGCAGAAGGGGGCCGCCGCAACCGCCACCTATGCAGAGACGGACCTCGTCGGAAGCTGGGCTGGCTTGGCCGCACGGGTCGATGCAGGTTTCGACATCACGGCAACTTCCAGCAGCACAGCGACCATCACTAATCCCGATGGCTTGGCGCTGAGCGGGAATGACGGCGATGGTGCATTTTCGGCGTCGCCTTCGGCAATGGTGTTGGAATACCCGGCAGAGGGCATTTACGTATCCGGATGGGCGGGTGCCAATCAGGTTGATTGGCCGATCACTTCGTACGACGCGATATACGCGCTTTCCACGGACAAAGGGGTGCTGGCAGCCGCCTTCTTGACCAGCGTTTGCGATCAGCAAGTATTCTCCGATCTGCCCGCGCAGAAGTTCGTGCTGTGGAGCCGCCAATAGGTGTGTTGCCGCCATCGGCTGACTGCGGCTGTGCCGGGCGCTTTGCTCCGCCGCCCCAATCGGTGCTAGCAATGCGGGGAACCCGGCCCGCCGCGTGTAGCGGCGGGCGTGTCTCCCCGCACCTACCGATGCACCCATGAGCACGACCTGCGATTTCCTCGTCATCGGCGGCGGCGTGATCGGGCTGAACATCGCCCGCGAGCTGCGCCGCAAGTTCGCCGACGCCTCCGTGGCCCTGATCGAAAAGGAGCCCGCGCTGGGCCTGCACGCCAGCGGCCGCAACAGCGGCGTGCTGCACGCCGGCTTCTACTACTCGGCGGATAGCCTGAAGGCCAAGTTCACCGTGGTCGGTAACCGCACCCTGCGCGAATACTGCGAGGCCAAGGGCATCCCGCTGAACCGCTGCGGCAAGCTGGTGGTGGCCAAGGACGAACGCGAGCACCCCGTGCTGGACGAGCTGCTGGCCCGTGGGGAGCGCAACGGCGTGCAATTGGAGAAGATCACGGCCGAGGACGCCCGCAAGATCGAACCGCGCGTGAAGACGTGGCAGCACGCGCTATGGTCGCCCACCACATCCTCGGTGGACCCCAACGCCGTGATGGCCGCCATGCGCGAGGATGCCGTGGCCGAAGGCGTGCAGATTCACACCGGCGCCGCCTACCGGGGCCGCGTCAAGGGCAGCCATGGTGGCGTGCGCACCAGTGCGGGCGACTTCGAGGCGGGCTACGTGGTCAACGCCGCGGGGCTGTACGCGGACAAGATCGCGCGGGACTACGGCTTTTCGGAGCACTACCGCATCCTGCCCTTCAAGGGGCTGTACCTGTACTCGGACGAGGCACCCGGCGCGATCCGTACGAACATCTACCCCGTGCCCGATCTGCGCAATCCCTTCCTGGGCGTACACTTCACCGTGACCGTGGACGGCCACGCCAAGATCGGCCCCACAGCCATTCCCGCCTTCTGGCGCGAGCAGTACACCGGTCTGGGCAACTTCCGCTTCAGCGAGCTGTTGGATATCCTGCTGCGGCAGGCGGGGCTATTCTTCGGCTCCGGCTTCGACTTTAAGTCCCTCGCCGTCGAGGAACTGCGCAAGTACGTGCGCACGCACCTGGTCAAGCTGGCCGGCGCGCTGATGGACGAGGTGCAGCCGCAGGACTACCGGCGCTGGGGCAAGCCGGGCATCCGCGCGCAATTGCTGGATATCCGGAAGAAGAAGCTGGAGATGGATTTCGTGTTCCAGCACGACGACAAGTCCATGCACGTGCTCAACGCGGTCTCTCCCGGCTTCACCTGCTCCCTGCCCTTCGCGCACTACCTCTGCGAGCACATCGGCTGAAGGCGGCAGTCGAGCGGCCGGCCCCCACCCCAACCCAAGACCCGGAGGCACCGCCATGCAAGCGGTTTGCGTGGATCACTCGGCCCAGGGCCACCTGGCCATCCAATCCGTGCCCGATCCGCAGCCGGACGCGGGCGAGGCCATCGTGCGCGTGCGCGCCGTCTCCCTCAATCGCGGCGAGCTGCGCCGGGCGGAGGCGGGTACGGCCGGCATGCGCATCGGCTGGGATCTGGCCGGCGTGGTGGAGCAGCCCGCGCGGGATGGCACCGGGCCGGCGGCGGGCAGCCGCGTGGTGGGCTTCTCGCGGGCCATGCTGGGCTGGGCCGAGCACTGCGCCGTGCCCACGCACGAGCTGGCCGTGATGCCCGATGCCGTGTCTTTCGAGGATGCCGCCACGCTCCCCGTCGCGGGCCTGACGGCGCTCTACGGGCTGGAGCGCGGTGAGCGCCTGCTGGGCAGCCGCGTGCTGGTCACGGGCGCCAGTGGTGGGACGGGGCTCTTCGCCTGCACGCTGGCGCGGCTGATGGGCGCCACGGTGGTGGCGCACGTGCGGCGTGCGGAGCACGAGTCCCTGGTGCGCGAAGCCGGAGCCCACGAGATGGTGGTGCACGCGGAAGGCGCGGGCGTGGAGGAACGCGGCCCGTACCGGCTCATCTTCGACGGCGTGGGCGGTGCGCTGCTGAGCCGCCTGATGCCGCTGCTGGAGCCGGCCGGCCGCTGCGTTATCTACGGCGTCACGGCCGGCGCGGAGGCCACGCTGCCCATCCACGCCCTGATGGGCACGGGCAGCGGCCGCGTGGAGGGCTTCCACCTGTACCGCGAATCCGAGCACGAGCACGCATCGCGGGGGCTGGGGCGCCTGCTGGCGCTGCTGGCGGACGGCCGCCTGCGCACCCACATTGCCGTGCGCGAGGACTGGAGCGCGGTGGGGCGCACGGCCGTGGCCCTCATCGAGCGGCGCTACACGGGCAAGGCCGTGCTCACCCTGCCCGGCTAGACTCCGGTTGAAATCTATCAGGTGCCGTGTGTTCGATCACCGGTGTCATTCTGAGGCCCGTCCTGCGGGCCTCAGAATCTGTTTGTTCTCGACAACAACGGATTCCTCGCTACGCTCGGAATGACATCTGCTGGCTATAGAGCGGGGCGATTCAACGCGTTTAGACCCAGACCCCTCGGTCTCGCCCGCGAATAGGGTGCAGGGAGCCCTGCTCCCTGGTGGGGGTATGGGGGCAAGGCCCCCATGGCTGAACTGCTTTTCAAAACACAGCCTAGCCGAGCTGACGGCGGTACATGGCGAAGACGCGCTCCCAATTGCGCTCCGCCTCGGCCTTCACGAAGATCTTGCGCTGGGGGAACACGAAGCCGTGCTGGGTGCCGGGGTGCACCTCCAGGGTGGCATTGGCGCCCAGACGCTCCAGCTCCTCCTTGAACTTGGCCACCATCTCCAGCGGCGCCCAGTGGTCGCTTTCGGCGAAGCCGAAGTACTGCTCGCCGTCCAGCTTGGGCAGCAGGCGATGGGGGGAGTCCTCCGCGTCGGTCATCATGCGCACGCCGTGCAGCGCCGCCAGGGCCTTGAAGCGCTCCGGCCAATGGGCGCTGACCCACACGACGATGGGGCCGCTCATGCACCAGCCGATGCAGCCCATGGAGCCGTTGGCCGCGGCCGGATCGCCGTCGATCACGTCCAGCATGGCCTCCGTGTCCGAGAGCATCTTCTCGCGCGTGAGCCCGTTCATCAGGCGCGTCAGGCGCTCGGACTCCTCCTCCGTGCGCTGGTCGGAGGGCGGAAAGCTGGGGCCGCCGTCTCGATAGTACAGGTTCGGCAGCATGCAGTAGTAGCCCACCGTGCCGATACGCCGGGCGAAGTCCCGCAGTTCCTCGCGGATGCCGGGGGCATCCATGTAGAGGATCACCGCGGGGTATTGGCCGCCCAACTCCGGGTGCGTGATGAAGGTGGGCATGGCCCCGTCACGGGTGGGGATGTCGATGGTGCGTTCCTTCATGGCGCGCTCCTGCCGCGGGCGATTTGGGGGCAGGCCAGGAAGGTGCCCCGGCGGCGGGGCTCCTGGCCTTGCGTGAACCCGCTCTGCTTAGCAAGCAGCCGCGCAAATCGCAACGCAGCCCCGCGGTGCCGTGCGTCCCGTGGGCGTTTGCAGGGCCGGAACGGTCCGCTAGCATGACGGGCGACCGGAACGGGTGTGCAGGGACCCCGCACCGCCGACCGGCTTGGCAACCAACAGCGGAGACCCGCGTGGATCGCAAGATACTGGCACAAATGGTGGGGGCGCTGCTCCGCTGGAGCGCCCTGGATCGGCTGGGTACTCGCACCGTACGCAAGGAGGTGCGCAAGATCGTCGAGGGGCTGGAGACCGTGGACGACGCACGCGCCGGGGCCATCGCCCGGGCCAAGCGCGCCATCCTGGAGGAGATGGGCACCTACCTGGAGCGCCAGGGGGCGGCCGGTGCCGGCGGTTCCGCAGCGGAGGACGCCCGCGCACTGACCAGCGGCCTCGTGCGCTCCGAGGTGGTGAAGGACAAGCGGCTGCGCACCCGCCAGGGCGAGGGTGTGCGCATCGTGGTGAAGGGCCGGGTCTCCACAATCGGGCTTACACCCCGCGTGCGACGGCTGCTCGGCGATCGCATGCAGCTTGAGCAACTCAAGGCCACCCAGCGCCGCACCGACGAGCTGTTGCAGCAGTATGCCGCTCTGGAGGCCGAGAACAGCCGCGCCGGCACAGAGGCGGGCCCCGCCCTGCAGCGCAAGCTGCGCAAGGGCTTCGAGGAAACGACGCGCAAGCTGGCCGCGCAGGAGTGGCTGGACAAGGTGCAGGCGCTGTGGACCGGCCTGGAGTATCGCGACGGCAAGCTGGCCATCGAGTACATCAACGAGGCCATCGCGCTGGTGCCGGACTATCCCGTGTACGTGTTCTACCGGGGCAATGCGAACTACTACCTGCGGCAGGACGCGCTAGCCATCCGCGACTACACCCAGGCCATCGAGCTGGACGGCCGCTTTGCCGCGGCCTTCAATAACCGCGGCAACGTGCACTACCGGCTGGAGGACTACTCCAAGGCCATCGCGGACTATGACCAGGCTGTGCGCCTGCGGGCGGACTATGGGGATGCGCTCAACAACCGCGCCAACACCTTCTACAAGCTGGGCCAGCAGGAGGCCGCCCTGCGCGACTACGAGCGCGCGTTGGGCGTGGATGCGGACAACCCGCTGTACTACAACAACCGCGCGATCACCTACGACGACATGGGCGACACGGAGCGAGCCCTGGCCGACTACGGCCGCGCCATCGCGCTGGATCCCGAACTGGCCACGGCCTACTGCAACCGGGGCCGCACGCAGGCCACCCGGGGTGACCCCCGCGCCGCCATCGCGGACTTCAACCTGGCCATCCGTCACGACCGCCGTCACGCGCAGGCCTATCACGAGCGCGGCAATGCCTATCAGACCCTCGGCAACAAGGGCGCCGCCCGCCGCGACTGGCGCAAGGCCGCCAAGCTGGGTCACCGCGCCGCATCCGGCGCCGCCCGCTGACGCCCGTGTGCAGCGGCCGACCGGCGCCGCACAGGGGCGTACCCGCCGCCCGTCGAGCCTAGGGCAGCGCTTGACACTGTGGGTGCGGCTGCCGGAGGAATGACGGATTCCTGCCACACCGCGCGCGATGCCAGGCCGGACATCGGTCGGGGCGCGCCACGCACCGGAGATCACCAATGCCAATGAAAGTGGGCTTCATCGGACTGGGCATCATGGGCAGCCGCATGGCCGCCAACCTGCTGCGGGAGGGGCACGACCTCACCGTGTACAACCGCACCCGTGCCAAGGCCGAGGCCCTGCTGGGCTCGGGCGCGCACTGGGCGGGCTCGCCCGCGGCCGCCGCGCGCGGGGTCGAGGTGCTGATCACCATGCTCTCCGAGCCCACGGCGGTGCGCGCGGTGGCCGAGGGGCCCCAGGGCTTCCTGGATGGGCTGAACGCCGGGGCGCTGTGGGTGGACTGCAGCACCGTGAATCCCTCCTTCTCGCGGGAGATGGGCGGGGCCTGCGACCGGCTGGGGTTGCGCTTCCTGGACGCCCCCGTCTCCGGCTCCAAGGGCCCCGCAGAGAAGGGCGAGCTGGCCTTCCTGGTGGGCGGAGCGGAGGCCGACGTGGCCACGGCGCGCCCACTGCTGGACGTGATGGGCAGCGGCGTGAGCCACATGGGGCCTGTGGGGGCCGGCTCGGCCATGAAGATGGTCACCAACCTCCTGCTGGGCATGGGTGCCGTGGCCTTCGCGGAGGCGCTGGTGCTGGGCGAATCCCTGGGCATCGCCCGGGAGACGTTGCTGGACAAGCTGCTGGGGGGCCGCATGACACCGGGCTTCCTGGCGGGCAAGAAGGCCAAGTTCGCCAACGGCACCTACGAAGTGGAGTTCCCGCTGCAGTGGCTGCACAAGGACCTGCAGCTCGTCTCAACCACTGCTTACGAGACGGGCGTCGTGCTGCCCGCCGCGCACGCGACCAAGGAGGTGTTTGGCTTGGCACGCCGTGCCGGTCTGGGTGAGCAGGACTACTCGGCTGTGGTCGAGGTGCTGGCCCGCAAGGGCGGCGCCTGAGCACCCCCGCACCCAACGCGGAACAGATGCCGCCGCCGCGAAACTACAATTGACCGCCCGTTCATTTCGGTGACTGCCCGGGTTTGTGCACCGCGGCTTCGCGGCATGGTCCGCCCCACCAAGCCCTGCGGAGGCTTCTCTCCGGATCGGCCAGCCGGCAATTCGCGACACCAGGGGCATCCGCGGGCGATAGGGGGTTGCAAACCGTCGCGGAACCCCGTAATGCGCACAAGGGGGGATCGTCAGAGAGCGCATTTACCTGATACCGCGCCGCACGTCTGCCGCGCCGCAGTCGCCGGCCCGTGATCACAGGCCGCGGGGCTCCGGCCCCCACTGGTACAAACGAGAGCCGCAACATGAAATTCGGGACGAAGCTGCTGCTGACCTTCCTCCTCATCAGCATGGTGCCGCTGGCCGGCAGCGGGCTGATTGCGCGCTATCTGTATTCAGATGCGCTGCGGCAGAAGGCCTTCGACCAGCTCGTGGCGCTTCGGGACGCGAAGAAGCTGCAGGTGGAGGCGCGGATCGAGCAGCTGCTGCGCCTGATGGACAATGTGCGCTCGGACAAGCGCTTCACGGAAGGTCTGCCGCAATTCGCAGCGGCCTTCGCCGATGGCGGCGTAGAGGGCTTCAAGTACGTGATGGCGCAAGAGCAGCGGGACTTCGAGCTGCGGACGTTCGGCAAGTCGTTCGACTTCACCGACCTGCTGATGATCGACACGAAGGGCAATATCGTCTACTCCGCCACGCAGGGCGCGGACCTGGGCACGAGCCTGGAAAGCGGCCCCTTCCGCGATACGGCGCTGGGTCAGGCGATCCAGCGGGGCGTGAAGGACACGGCGTTCGTCGACTTCTCTTACTACAAGCCGGCGAGCGGGCCCGCGGCCTTCATCGTGGCGCCGATCCTGGACGCGAACCTGAAGCCGGCGGGCACCGTCGCGTTCCGCATGAGCGCGGACCAGGTGAACGCGATCATGGGTACACGCACCGGGCTGGGAGAGACAGGCGAGACCTACCTGGTGGGCACGGACCACCTGATGCGCTCCAACTCCCTGCTGGACAAGAAGCATCACTCGATCGCGGCATCCCTGGAGCATCCCGACCAGGGGCGCGTGGATACCGAGCCTGTGCGGCTCGCGCTGGCCGGCAAGACGGGCGCCTTTTTGTCCACGAACTACCTGGGCCAGCCGGTGCTGTCCGCCTACGGCCCCGTCAAGCTGGGGGCCGTCACCTGGGCCGTCGTGGCGGAGATCGGCCGGAGCGAGGCCTTTGCAGCGGTGCATCGGGGCGACCTGGTGCTGTTGGCGTTCATCGCGGGCGGCGCGCTGATCCTGCTGCTGCTGATGCCTCTCCTGTCCCGTACTGTCACGAACTCGGTGGCCGCGCCCATCCGGCGGGTCATCGACGGGCTCTCGGAGATTTCCTCGCAGGTGGCCGCAGCGTCGGGCGAGATTGCCTCGTCGAGTCAGTCCCTGGCGCAGAGCACGCACGACCAAGCCTCCAGCCTGGCGCGATCCACGACGACGCTGGAGGAGCTGTCCGGTCACACCAAGGAGACCGCGGAGCGCACCCAGGAGGCCGACCGCCTCTCCAAGGAGAACCGGGAAGGCGTGAAGCACGCGGGCGAATCCATGGCGCGATTATCGGAGGCCATGGAGGAGTTGAAGCGGGCCTCGGACGAGACCATGCAGATCATCAAGACCATCGACGCGATCGCGTTCCAGACCAACCTGCTGTCCCTCAACGCTGCTGTGGAGGCCGCCCGGGCCGGCGATGCCGGGCGGAGCTTCGCCGTGGTCGCGGAGGAGGTGCGCAACCTGGCCAACCGCAGCGCACAGGCCACGCACACCACGCACGAGAAGCTGGAGGCCGCGCGCCTCAAGTCCGAGTCCGGCGTGGAGATGACCCGGGAGATGCAGCAGGAACTGGCGGCCATCGAGGAATCGAACGAGCGCGTGACCACGCTGGTGAACGAGGTCGCGTCGCACACCACCGAGCAGTCGCAGGGCATTGCCGAGGTGGCCGCGGCCGTCGCCGAGATCGATGCGCGCACGCAGTCTGACGCGGCAGTGGCCGAGGAGGCGGCGTCGTCCGGTCTCGAACTCGCGGCGCAGTCGGAGAGTCTGCTGCGACTGATCGACCAGCTCACCGGCGTCGTGGGTGCCCAGCGCGTGCGCCGCAAGCGCCGCAAAGGCAAGGCCGAGGCGCAGCAGGACGGCAGCGCCGTGGAAGCCCAGCGCATCCAGGCCCCGCAGCCCAAGGCGGTGCCGGCGCCCGGCAGCGGGCGGGAGGCGAAAGCCCGGGGCGCGAAGGGCACAGGCGGGCTGCGCGAATCCATCGCCTGGGCCAAGGACCAGCCCGACACCCCGGTGGCGCCAGACTTCTCCCACCTGGACGACTCGGACTTCAAGGACCTCTGACGCGGCGCGCCGGGCCAGTGCCGAGCTCAGCGCTCGAACCAGCGCTTGTCCGAGCCACCCTCTTCCAGGTCCACCTTGACGTGGAAGAACTTGAGGAGATCCTTGAGGGCGATCAGCCCGGCCAAGTGACCGTCCTCCATCACCAGCAGGCGGCTGTTGCCGCTGCGGTTCATGATGTTCAGCGCCTGCATGGCATCCGCGTCGGCGGGCACGGTGTTGTCCGCGGTGAGCGGCTGCATGATCTCGCCCACGGTGTGCCGGCCCCATTCCTCGCGGGGAATGGTCTTGATCTGGTCCGTGTGGATGCAGCCCACGGGGTGGTCGTCCTGCAGTACGGGGTACAACTTGTAATAGTGGCGGTAGATGTAGTCATCCACGAGCCGCTGGACGGTCTCTGAAGCCAGCACGCAGGTGGGGTGCTCGGTCATGAAGCGCCGCACGGGCTCACCCTCCAAGGTCTGCCGCAGCAGCACCTGCTGGTACGAGGCTCCGGCGGACTGGATCACGAACAGGCCGATCAGGAACCACCACACGCCGCCCAGCAGGTTGCCCGCCAGCACGCTGAACACGCCCATCAGGATCAGCCAGAAGCCGAACCCGCGGCCGATGGAGGCCGCGATGCGTGTGGCTTTGCGCAGGTTGCCCTGCCACTGCCACAGCGCGGCGCGCAGCACTCGCCCGCCATCCAGCGGAAAGGCGGGGGCGAGGTTGAAGAGCGCCAGCAACACGTTGATCACGCCCAGGTAGTGCAGCACGCTGTCCAGCGCGCCCGCTTGCGGCCCCGCCATCACCACGGCCGCCGCGTAGCAGACCGCGCCGATGGCCAGGCTGGCGATGGGCCCAGCGATGGCCATCAGGAATTCGGACTTGGCGTTGGGGGGCTCGTCCTCCATCTCCGCGACGCCGCCAAAGATGAACAGCGTGATGCCCTTGATGGGCAGTCCGTAGCGCCGGGCCACCAGCGAGTGGGAGAACTCGTGCAGGATGATGGAGACGAACAGGCCCAGCGCGCCGGCAGCCCCCATCCACCAGTATTCCATCAGGGAATGACCCGGCAGCAGCCCGGGGAAGTACCCGCGCGCCAGGGACCAGGTGATGAAGAACGCCAGCAGCAGCCAACTCGCATCCACGCGCACATCGAAGCCGAGCAGGCGGAACAACGTGATGCGGTTCCGGAACATCGGTGCGCTCCCTGTATCGCCGCCAGCGGCAGCTAGTGGACGCGGTACCAGTAGCGATAGACCTCGCGGAAGCCCAGTTGCTCGTAGAGCCGGCGCGCAGGGGCGTTGTCCGCCTCCACCTGCAGGTAGGCGCGCCGGGCCCCCTGCCGGCGGCCCCAGTCCAGCAGGTGCGCGATGAGCCGCTGGGCATGGCCCTGGCGGCGCCGTGCCGGGTCAGTAGCGATGTCGAACAGGCCCACCAGGTCGTCTTCCAGCACGGCGCGGCCGCAACTCACCGGCCCGCCATCGGCCCGCAGAAGCGCGGCCGTGTGCGGCGGCGTGATCTGTCCCAGGATGGCGCGCAGCGGCCCGTGGTGCTGGGGCGGCGTGGCGTCCATGCGCGTGAAGGCGGCCTGCCAGGCATCCTCGCGCGGGTCGCCCAGCTCGCAGGCGGGGTCCGCGGCGGCGCCCGCCAGGGGATCGAGCAGTTGCACGATGGTTTCGCCCTCGCGCCGGTAGCCGCGGCGCTCCAGCAAGGCGTCCAGCGTGGACGGCTCGGCCAGCGGCGTAATCTTGACCACGCACGCTTGGCCCAGCGCCGCATAGGCCGCCTCGCAGCGTGTCAGCTTGCGCTCGACGTCCTGTGTGCCCGGATGCAGGGGGTTGACCGAGTTGGCCCGGCGCGTGAAGTCGTCTCCGAAGCGCACCAGCCAGCCATCCAGCACCTGGTGCCGCAACCCCGGCCAGGCGTTGAGGCAGCACTCCTCCAGTGTGCGAACGATGGGGTCCGTGGACATCGGTGTCGGCGGCGGGCTTGGGGGATATCGGGTTCAGGCTCCATTGTGCCCGATCGCCGCGTCACAAGCCACCGCCCGGCGTGTGGGCCGGGCAGGGCACGGTGTGCCAAACCGCTTGCGAGCGGCCGCAATCTCATCTAGGACGGAGCGAAGGGGCTTGGCCGGGAACCGCCCGGAGCCGCAAACGGAGAGCGCCATGGAAACCGCGACGACGCGAGGGGTGCAGGTGGACGTCGAGGCGTTCTATCTGGACGACCAATCCCAGCCGACGGAACGGCAGTATGCCTTCGCCTATCGGGTGCACCTGAAAAACGTGGGCGAGGTGCGCGTGCAGCTCCTCAGCCGGCACTGGATCATCACGGACAGCACGGGCACGGTGCGCCACGTGAAGGGGCCGGGGGTGGTAGGCGAGCAGCCGGTGCTGGAACCCGGCGAGGAGTTCGAATACGTGAGTGGTTCGCAGTTGGAATCGCCCATGGGCACGATGGAAGGCACCTACCAGATGATCAGCTCGGCCGGCGAGGAATTCGATATCCGCATCCCACTCTTCACGCTCTCCGTTCCCGGCACGCTCAACTGATCCGCCGCGCTCAGGCGGGCTCGATCTCCATGATGGTCACCGCCTCGCTGTGGTAGGTCTCCTGCGCGAGGGTGCGCCAGCCCTGACGGGCGTAGAAGGGCGCCTGATCCGGTGTGTACAGGTACAGCCGCGGCACGCTCAGCCGCCGGGCCTCGGCCACGATGCGCCGGCAGAGTTGTTCGCCGATGCCATTGCGGCGGAACGCCGGAACCACGAACACGCTGGCCAGCCAGGGCGTCCAGTCCGGGTGCGTATCCATATCCTCCACGAGCAGGCTGGCCGAGCCCACCGGGCGGCCGTCCGCGAAGGCCACCACCGTGAGCGGGATGCGGTCGCTCTCCAACTGCTCGTCAAACTCGCGGATGCGCTCGGCGTGGCTGCGGCCGGTCAGGTGGGCCCAGGTCTCGTGGTGCCAGCCCGCGATGGTGGCCACCAGAGCAGGGTCGCGGGCGAGGTAGCGCAGCTCCACAGCTGATGCGCCGGACGTTTCCGCGTCGGCCGTCGGGGCCTCGTGGCGGCTCATCGCAGCACCCGCAGGATGCGCAGCAGCACCACCAGCAGCGGCAGCGCCCCGCGCCGCAGCAGACCCGCCAGCAGCAGTGGCAGCCCACGGCGCAGGCGCGGATCGCAGGTGGCGGCGCGCCACAACCGAACGAGCAGCCATAGCGTCAGCCCCACCAGCAGCAGGAGGAACACGATGCGGATCTGCAAGGCCAGGGCGATCATGGCGGCTAGTTGGGCTAGGGGACACGAATGCGGGCACCGGCCCGCGCTCCGTCCAGGCTAGCATCGCAGCCGGCGCGTGCGCCAGCAGGAGGCGCGCGGCCTGCGGCAGGTGGGGCCACCTCGGCGTACCGCATCGAACCGCTTGGCAGACGCTGACATCAAAAGTATGCTTTTCGGGAATGGGTAGGCCGATCAAGGGGCGCCATGGATCGGTCAGTTACCCACCCAAGCCCGTCCCGTCTCATCTCCACTTTCAGGTCAAATGCAGCAAGGGGGCAGACGGAGCCCGAGGGGGGTATCTACAGGCGGCGAACTGCAGCCGTCAAAGGGAGGACGCATGAAGCACAGACCCGTCTTCGCAGTGGCACTGGCATCGCTGGCGCTGCTGCTCGTTGCGACCTGGGGCGGGACGGCCCAGGCGCTTTACCTGGGCAATCCCGCTCCGAACTTCAAGAAAGGCGAAGCGGGAGTCGGGTTGTCTCTGTCTGACAAACTGGATCTGCTTTACGGTGACTTCGGCGTGTCGGATGCAGGGACGGCCGAGCTACAGGCAGGTACCTTGGACTTGGGGGCAGGCGTAACGGGCAGCGTGCTGGGGCTGACCTATCGCCAAAAGGTGGGCCAGCCGTTCAAGCTGGGCAATTTCCCGGTGACCTTGGCGGTACAGGGCGGCTACAACGTGGACAACATCGATACACCGTTCGGGAAGGCAAAGGGCAATACCTTTCACATCGGACTGGGCGGTTCCGTCGCGCCCCTGGAGAATCTCGCTATCTTCGCCACGGCAATCTACGAGCGGAACCGAGCCGGCACCTACTCACCCGCGTTCGGCAACGAGCCCGTGGACTCCAAATTCGGCGCGGTGGTCGGTGCCGAGTACTGGGCCACGCCGCATATCCTGGCTGGGATCGAGGCTCATCCTGGGCTCGCCGACGACGGCGCATCCATCTACGGCGAGTACAAGTTCTAGCGGTGCGGCGCGCCCGCTACACCGGGCGGGCGCGCTGCTGCATCATGCGCAGCAGGGCCTGCCGCAACTCTGGGTGCTGCTCGGAGAGCGTGTCGTAGAGCACGTCCAGCGACAGGTTGATGTGGGTCATCTGTTCCTGCTGGCGCGTGGTCAGATCCACGATCTTCACCAGCATGCCCTGCAAATAGACGCAGAAATCCTGCATAGACACGAACTCGGTACCGTCGATGTGGGCCGTGCGGATGGTGTGCCCGCCCAGGTCCGTGGTGCCGAGGATCGTTTCCGGGTCGCTCATGGGGTCCGTCGCAAGGGGGATCGCTTGGTATGGCGTGGGCCTCCGATGGCCCGCTCCGTTTTCCATAGCATCCCTCAGGGACGTGAGCGGCGTAGGGAGGAAAGCTGGAAGGATTGTGAGCAGCGGTCGGCGGAGTGGCGATCCTGTGGTCTCGGAGCCGGCCTCTAGTGGTGCGGTTGGAAGAACGTGACCCAGATGCCCCAGGCCACGAACAGGAACACGGCCAGTCCCCACACCCACACCAGCACCACCGCGCCGCGCAGCATGACATCGAAGGCGCGCTCCAGGAGCACATACCACCCGGGGCGATAGTCGTCGCGGGACCGCTGGGCCATGGCGAGGCGCCGTCTCGGGGTCAGACCGGAGAGGCCAGGCTGAGAGAGAACCAGCCCTGCGGGTCCAGCCACTGGCGCTGCAGGGTCATGTCGGCCAGGCCCAGCAGCTGCTGAAGCTGCTCCCGGTCGAACTTGTACGAGTTCTCGGTATGGATGCGCTCGCCGCGGCGGAAGGTGAAGCTGCGGCCCAGCGCATCGATGGGCACGATCTGGCTCACCGTACTTTCCAGGTGCATCTCGATGCGGCCTTGCTGGGCATTGTAGAGCGCCACGTGGCGGAAGCGCTCCACGTCGAACTGGCCGCCCAGTTCGCGGTTGATGCGCTCCAACAGGTTCAGGTTGAACGCGGCCGTCACGCCCTGTGCGTCGTCGTACGCACGCTCGAGTATGGCGCGATCCTTCTTCAGGTCCACACCCAGCAGCAGACTGTCCTGGGGGCCCATCGCCTCGCGGATGACGCGCAGCAGCGCCGCGGCCTGATGGGGCGTGAAGTTGCCCATGCTGGAGCCCAGGAACAGGAACAGTTTGCGCTCGTGGGACTGCTCCTTCAGCTCACCCAGGGCCCGGTCGTAGTCGCAGATCAGCCCCCGGATGTGCAGCGAGGGATAGTCCTGCAGCAACTGCTCGCCGAACTCCGTGACCACGGTGGGCGAGATGTCGATGGGGATGTAATCCACCCGTTCCTGCCGTCCGGCCAACCGCTCCAGCAGCAGGCGCGTCTTGGTGGAGCTGCCGCTGCCGAGTTCCACGACGGTCAGCCCCGGGCCGGCGGCGTCCAGCATTTCCTCGCCGGATTGCGCGAGGATGGCCGCTTCCGTGCGGGTGGGGTAGTACTCCTCCAGCCCCGTGATGGCCTCGAAGAGCTGCGAGCCCCGCTCGTCGTAGAAGTACTTGGGCGGGATCGTCTTGGGATCGCTGGTGAAGCCGCGCAGGACGTCTTCGCGGAAGCTCTCGCGCAGGTCGGTACTCTCGATGATGTCGAGCACCAGCCGGTCATGGAACTTGCGACGGACGAGGTGGGCACTGTCCATAGGGCGGGCTTCGGTGGATGGGGTACGGCGGCAGGTGGCGGTTTCTCCCATTCCCTAGATGTAGCAGACGCGGCCGGGGTTGAGAAGCCGCGGGCGGTTCCAGACGCTCAGCCAGTTGGGCTCGTCTGCTGCCCCGGCGGGGAGAGGTGCTTCTTCACGAGGGCGCTCAGGTGGGCTCGGAAGTATTCCAGCATCCGTGCCGGCTTGTTGACGCGGGACATGCGCTCCCACCGCTCGAAGTCCCCTTGGGCGCCCAACTCCGGCCATTTGCGGAGCTGGCGCCGCTCCAGGTCGTAGCCCAGCAGGCGCGCGGCCTCGTAGCCCAACCAGTGGCACCAGCCCCGCGTGAACGTGTGGAAGGGGGTGCGCCCGGCGAGGTCCGGCAATCCATGGCTCAGGGCCAGATCCGCTGCCGCGAGCTGCACCACGGCGTAGGCCACGAAGGTGGGCTTGGTCATGCGGCGCAGCAGGTGGAACGACCCATCGTGGTGGTACACCGGGTAGGCGTAGCGCAGAAAGTCGTCGATGAACTCCTCGGGCGGCAGGTCCGCATCGGTCTGCATCTGCCGCAGCGCCAAGCGGTCCGTCCACTCCCAGCGGGGCCGCTCTGGCGCGCGCAGCCCGAAGGGCGCCAGAAAGGCCCGCAGCGGCTCGATGGTGGCGGTCAGGTCGGCCGACTCGTCGATGATGTGGCCTCGGCAGAACTCGCACTCCAGCCCCAGGCCGGGCACCTCCTGGAGTTGGTTGCCGGGAAAGCGGCAGACGAAGCAGCGCTTCGCGTCCAGGAAGCAGGGCTTGCAGACGTACTGGTCGTGATCGTTGTAGAACGGCTGATCCTCCGGGATCACGTCGTGGCATTGGTAGCAGATCATGCCTCACCTCCGCCCGGAGAGGGCCGGGGTGCGGTGGGCTCACCGGCGCCGGCCCACTGGCCATCCAGCCAGGCAAGGGCCTCGTCCAGCGTCCTGATCTTGCCATCCAACTGGCGCTCGAAAGCCGCGCGCACCCACTCGCCCACGGCGGGCCCGGGCTCCAGGCCACGCTCCAGCAGGTGCCGGCCCATCAGGATCGGTTCGGGCGCGTGCTCCCACACGTCCAGCGCCCGCGCCTGGGCCTTGAGCCAGGGGGCGGCGGGAAACGGCGCCTCGCCGTGCCGGGCCTGGTGGTGGGCCGTGGCCGCCCGCAGCAGGAACGGCAGGCGCTGCCGCAGCGCCAGGCGGCGGATATCGCCGGGCATTATGGCGTCGCGGCGCTCATAAAACTGCCGCGGCGTCTCCAGGTCGCTCAGCAGGCCCAGCACGGCCTCCACGAATGCCTGTTCATTGGTGAGCCGGGCCAGAAAGCGGGCTGTCGCCGTGTGGCCCTGCGCCCCCGCGACAGCGTCGGGCTCGGGCTTGCCGTTGGCGTCCATCTGGTGACACAGCGCAGCCGTCATCAGCACCCGCGGCTCATCGTCGGGCCCCTCGCGCAAGGCAGCGGCGCAGTCCAGCATGGCCAGCGTGAGCTCCCAGGGGCTCGTGCCCTCCTGAGACGGCGCCTCGTAAACCGCGCGCAGCTCCGGCAGGTAGTGGAGCACGCCCAGTTCCGGTGCATAGCGCAAGCCTTGGGCGGGCCGCGCGGACTGCATCGTCAGCTTGCGGAACTCCTCCCAGATGCGCTCGCGGGGCAGTTCGGCCAGGTCCTGCGCCCGACAGATGGCGAGGGTCTCCTCCAGGATGCGCAGCTCGAAGCGCCCCGCGAATTGCATGGCCCGCAGCACGCGCAGGGGGTCCTCGCCGAAGGCCGGCCCCACATGACGCAGGATGCGCTCGCGCAGGTCGCGCTCGCCGCCATGGGGGTCCAGCAACTGCTCCTCCAGGAAGGCATAGCCCATGGCATTGATGGTGAAATCGCGCCGGGCCGCCGCTTCGTCGAAGCTCATGTGCGGATCGGGCTCCACCAGGAATCCGCGGTGGCCCTTGCCGATGTTGCTCTCGCGGCGGGGCACGCTGATGTCGTATTCGGCGGCCTGGGTCTTCAGCTTGAGCACACCGAAGTGGCGCCCCACGGAGTGCACGGGGCCGATGCCGGCCAGGATGTTGCGCAGGCGCCCCATGGGCAGCCCGAACACCTCGATGTCGTAGTCCTGCCGGTGCTCGATGCCCAGCAGCACGTCGCGCACCCAGCCGCCCACCAGGATGGGGCGGCCGCCCGCCTTGTGGATGCGCTCACCGACCCGATACACCTCGGGCAGGATCTCGAACCGATGATTGACCGCTTGCCGCGGCATGGCTCCCCTGCTTGGGTCGGGCATTGCGGGGTCGGCACCACCTCTGGGCCTGCGCCCTTGGCGGCCCGGTCGGCCGGCCGCACGACTCAACCCGCGTCCACCCGCGCCAGAATGCGAAAGCGCACCTGGACGCGGTTCTTCACGGCGATGGCGCCGAACAGCGTGCTGTAGGGCTCGATGCCGAAGTCCGACTGCAGCAGCTCTAACTGCCCCGTGGCGAGCAACTGACCACTGGTCAGTTCCACGTGCACGGGCACGTTGAGCACCTTTTCAACCTGCCGGATGCGCACGCGCACAGCCAGCGTCAGGTCGGGCAGCTTGCCGCTCGCGGAGGCCAGCGTGGCCGTCACGCGCGGGTACTGCGCGCCGTCGAGCTGATCCGGCGCCAGCATGTTGGCCTTGATCTCCGCCCGGTCGCTGTCGTCCAGCTTGCCTTCCAGGCCCAGGGCGTCACGCGCGTCCTGGGGATCCACGAGCATCGAAGCCACCGGGACGGTGAGCTGCAGCGCCGCTCGGGTCAGGTCCGCCGGATCGAAGGTGACGCGCCCGGCAAAGCCATCCGCGACGAACACATGGTCGTGCGCCAACAGTGAGAACAGACCCTTGCGGTAGGCCAACACCTGCACCGAACTGGCGTGTGCATCCACCGTATACGAGCGCGACTGCGCAGCGGCCGGGGCCGGCAGCGCCCCCTGCCACAACGCCGCCAGCAGCAGCGCAAGCATCCCGTACCGGAGCCAGCGCGACCCAGGGCCGCAGCCCGTGTTGGTCCGCACCAGTGGCCCGCGGGCACGGCGCGGTGTGTGGAACGCAGCAAGCGTCGGCACCGGGGGCTGGGTCAGGCAATCCATGCGGCGTATCGCTTCGGTTTGCGGGGTGCGGGCGCGGGCGCCAGGGGGGCGCCGTGCCGGCCGATGGGTCGCACCGAGGCAGCACGACGCCAGAGTCCGCAATTGCAGAATGATTTCAATCTTAATCGCTCTCGGCGAAATGTAAAACGCCAATCGCTTGCCCGCAACCCGGGCGGCATCGACCGTGGGCGCGCGCGGTACGGCCGGTCCGAAGGGGCCCCATGCCTGCGACGGCGGGGGGCAACGCCAGCCTCACGTGTGACCGAAATAAAACCATGCTTTTGCTTGCAATTGTGGAGGGAGTGTGCAAAATGGATGGGGCTGGTCTATTGCCAAAAGCGACACCGAAGTGGACACTGGCGCCAAAAGCGTGAGGGCGTGTCAGCACAGCAGGGAGAACGCACCATGAAGAAGGCAATTTCGACGCTCAGTGACGATCAGGCATCCGCACTGATTAAAAGCACCTGGGGCTTTGCGCAGGAGCGGGACCGTCAGATGCTCCAGTTTCTGCTGCACACGGGGCTCAAGATCAACGAGTTCGTGCACCTCAATGTCGGTGAGGTGTTCACGGGTAAGCGCGTCAAGATGAACCTGATGATCCCCGGCGTCCATGGCAAGGCACCCCGCAAAGTGCCGCTGGACCGGGAAGCGCGCGAAGCCGTGGCGGTGATCCTGGACTACAACCGCAGCCAGGGCTACAGCATGGAGTCGCACGACCCGCTGGTGGTCAGTCGCCAGCGCAACAAGAAGGACGGCAGCTATCGGATCACGGCGCGGCAGGTGCAGCGCATCGTGAAGACGCTGCGGGAGGATGCGGCGCTGGGCTTCAAGACCACCCCGCAAACCCTGCGGCACACCTTCGCCCGTACCGTTCTGGGGCGCGGGGGTGATCTGCGCACGCTGCAACGTCTATTGGGGCACCGCTCCATCAAGACCACGCGCGACCTCTACGGCATCGGCGGGCCCTCCGCCTAGCCGCTCGGCACCCGCTTGGCGGCAGGCAAGCCTGCCGCCCGCGCCGATCCGCCGGCGCAGGTGCCCCAATCGTACCCGGCGTGGCTCCACTCGCCGGCTCAACCTACGGCACACGCAGGTTCACGCTGGACGAGATCGCTGCCGCGGCACGAGGCAGGCTCCCGCGCGGCGCAGCCCCATCGATGGGGCCGCACGCCGGTGGCGAAAACCGGGCCGGCTCAGGTTGTGAAGGAAGTGCTCCCGCCAGGACTCGAACCTGGAATAGCGGAATCGCAATCCACCGTTATGTCCAGTTTAACTACGGGAGCATGTGTTGCCCGCAGGGCCGCTCGGCAAGCCGCGTCTCCGCAGGAACTGCTATTCATAGCACACCCGCATCGCGGTGCGGAAGGGGGAATGTGGGCCCTCGGCCACGCAGCCGCGCATCGGGGCGTGGAAGGCACCCAGGCGCGGCACCTCGCGACCTTAGACAACCCTCCGCGCCAATGATAATATTCTCAACAACTTGAGTGGGTTTGAAGCCCCTTCCACCTCCCTGTAAAGCCTCCGCCAAGCGCGGTCGCCACAGCACTCACTGATGGCCAGTCCCTCCGTGCCTTCCAAACGCTCCGAAGCCCAGGCCCGGCGCGATCGTGTGCGCATCCGCAACCGCGTGATCAGCATCCTTTCGCTGCTCGCGGTGATCATCGTGCTGTTCGCATTCCTGGTGAACTACTCGGGCTTCAACGACTGGAAGCGCATCGACACGAACCTGACCATCTTCGTGGCGGTGAACGTGAACATCGTCTTGCTTACGACGGTGTTCTACATGCTGTTGCGCAACCTGTTCAAGCTGATCTACGAGCGCAAGCAGCCATTTGCCGGGGTGCGCCTGAAGACGAAGCTCATCATTGCGTTCGTCGCCCTCTCGCTGCCCTCCACGGCCTTCCACCTGATGGCCGGCGGCTTCATGGCGTTCCTGTTCGAGAACTGGTCGCAGGGCGAGTTCAGCCGCGTGCTCACCAACGCGCAGGTGGTGACCAAGGAGCTGACTTCCCGCGATGACGCGCGCATGCGGCAGCGGGCGGACGAGCTGGTGGCCTACCTGCCGCGCAAACGGACGGCCTACGATCGGCCGGACTGGCTCGGCGGCTACCGGCCGAGCTTCGAGGGCGGGGTGTTCGTCTACGACAAGGACGATCAGCTCATCGCCCAGTGGGTCTCCGGCGAGGCCGCGGGTGCGGCTTGGCAGTATCCGCCGCCACAGGAGTTCCAGAACGGGAGCGAGATCGCCTGGACGGACCAGCACGGCGGCCGCGCCGCGCGCCACGTGCTGCGCCCTGTGCCGGATTCGCCGCTCAAGGTGGAGGTGCTCACGCTCACACCTCCGGAGCTGACCACGGCGCTGACGGTGCTGAACTCGCGCTTCGAGCACAGCCGCTTCTTCAGCCGCGATCTGGCCGCATTGGTGCTGACGTTCCTGATCGTGATGACGTTGCTGATCATCTTCGCGGCCACGTGGATCGCCTTCTATCTGGCGCGCGGATTCGTGGCGCCCATCGAGAAGCTGGACGACGCCACGCACCGGGTATCCGAAGGTGAGTTGGGCTATCAGGTCGATCAGTCCAGCCTGGGGCCGCTGGAGGCGGACTTTGCCGGCGTGGTGACATCCTTCAACGCCATGAGCCGGCAGCTCAAGGAGCAGAACCTCAAGCTGCTGCAGACCACCGAGGACCTCCGGGCGAGCCACCACCAGTTGGGCGAGCGCAACCGCCTGGTGGAGCTGCTGTTGGAGAACATCGACGCGGGCATCGTCTCTCTCGATCCGATGGGCAGCGTGACGGCGCTCAACCGCACCGCGCGGCGCTTGGTGCAGCTCCGGCAGGATACCTGGCAGGACCGGCACTACCGCGCTGTGCTGCCGCGGGACGTGGTGGACCTGCTGGACGAGATGCTGGACCGCATGCGCACCGAATCCAAGCGGCAGCTCACACGCAACCTGAACCTGGCGGCCAACCGCAAGGCGGCCATCATCGAGGTGAACCTGCTGGCGCTGGAGAACCAGGACGGCCAGTCCGAGGGCACGGTGGCTCTGCTGAAGGACGTCTCCGCCCTGCAGCGCAACCAGCGGGCGCTGGCTTGGCGCGAGGTGGCGCGCCGCATCGCGCACGAGATCAAGAACCCGCTCACGCCCATCCAGCTTTCCGCCCAGCGCATTCGCCGCAAGTACTTGGCGGGCCTGGACGGCGAGGGCGACGTGCTGGATCAGTGCACGGCCACGATCATCAACGAGGTGACCAGCCTCAAGAAGATGGTCAACGAGTTCTCCCTGTTCGCCAAGCTGCCCGAATCGCGGCCGATGCCGGGCGATCTCAACGCGGTGATCAAGGAATTGTCGGACTTCTACGAGAACGGGCTGCCCGAACAGGTGCGCCTGGATCTACAACTGGACAGCAGCCTGCCGCCGTTCCCGCTGGACAAGGAGCAGATGAAGCGGGTCTTCACCAACCTGATCGACAATGCCGTGGCCGCCACCCACGGTGGCGGCACGATCACCATCCGCACCGGTTACGACGCGCAGGCCCAGGCCGTGAACGTAGAGGTGATGGACGACGGCAGCGGCGTGCCCGATCATATCCGGGCACGTATGTTCGAACCGTATACCTCCACCAAGGAGGGCGGCACCGGATTGGGGCTTACCATTGTGAACCAGATCGTATCGGACCATAATGGCTACATCCGTTACAGCGACCGCAAGCCCCGCGGCACCGTGTTCTCCATGGAGTTCCGCCTTCGCTGACAGACGGAACGCGGGCCTCTGCCTGACCGTCCGTCCCAACCCTGCCGTGCGAAACGATGGCGCAGACGATTCTTGTCGTTGACGACGAACAGGCCATTCTCAGCAGCGTGAAGGACCTGCTCCAGGACGAGGGCTACCAGGTGGCCCTTGCCAAGAGCGGCGAGGAGGCCCTGGCACGCTACCAATCCGATGGCGACCCGCCCATCGATGCGGTGCTGCTGGATATCTGGCTGCCCCAGATCGACGGCATCGAGGTGCTCAAGCAGCTCAAGGCCCAGAGCGTCAATCTGCCGGTGATCATGCTGTCCGGTCACGCCAACATTGACACGGCCGTGACCGCCACCAAGCACGGCGCCTATCACTTCGTCGAGAAGCCCTTCTCGGCCGAGACCCTGATGCTCACGCTGAGCAACGCCCTGCGCCAGTCCAAGCTGGAACGGGAGAACGTGCGCCTGCGCGACGACATGCAGCGCAGCCAGCACCGCATCGTGGGGCAGAGCGTGGCCTTCCGCCGGCTGATGGAGCAGGCGGAGCGCGCCGCCGCCAGCGATGCGTGGGTGCTGATCCACGGGGAGAACGGCACCGGCAAGGAGGCGGTAGCCCACATGATCCACGCCCAGAGCCCCCGCAAGGACGGCCCGTTCGTGGAGGTAAACTGCGCGGCCATTCCCGAGGAGTTGATCGAGAGCGAGTTGTTCGGACACGAGAAGGGCGCGTTCACCGGGGCCACGGCCAAGAAGATCGGCAAGTTCGACCAAGCCAACGCCGGCACGTTGTTCCTGGACGAGATCGGCGACATGAGCCTGAAGACCCAGGCCAAGATTCTACGCGTGCTGCAGGAACAGCGCTTCGAGCGCGTGGGCGGCAACAAGACCATCGCCGTGGACGTGCGCGTGATCGCCGCCTCCAACAAGAAGCTCGAGGAGGAGATCGCCGCCGGGCGCTTCCGGGAGGACCTCTACTACCGGCTGGCCGTACTGCCCCTCGATGTGCCGCCCCTGCGCGATCGGGCGGGGGATGTGGACCTGCTCGTGCCCTATTTCATCGAGTACTTCTCGCAGGTCTACGGGCACAAGCCCAAGCAGATCGCCCCGGATGCACTGGAGGTGCTCAAGCAGTACAAGTGGCCCGGCAACGTGCGCGAGCTGAAGAACATCGTCGAGCGCATGATCATCATGGTCTCGGGCGATCGCATCCGCACCGAGGATATTCCCCCGGCCATCCGGCAGGCCGTGGGCTCCGCCCAGGAGCCGCCGGCCTCCAACGACGGTGATCAGCTGGCCGACTGGGGCGATACCTATCGCGAGGCCAAGGACGCCTTCGAGCGCGCCTTCCTGCGCGCGCAACTGGAGCGCTTCAACTGGAACATCTCCCGCACGGCCGAGGCCATCAAGTTGGAGCGGAGCAACCTGCACAAGAAGATCAAGCAGTTGGGCATCGAAGCCGGCTAGGGACTGGCGCGGCATGACCTACTTCCTGCACGATGCCCCGCTGACCCCGGGCCAGACCGTCGTCCTGCGCGGCGAGGAGGCCCGCCACCTGTTGGGCTCCCGCCGCATCCGCACCGGCGAGCGCTTCGCCCTGCAGGATCCCGCCGGGCAGCGCTTCGAGGCGGAACTGACCGCCGCCGACCGGCGCGAGGCCCAGGCCACGATCCTGGCGCCGCTGGCCGTGCCGCCCGCTCCGCCCGTGCGCATAACTCTGCTTCAGGGGGTCATCAAGGACAAGGCGACGGAGACCCTGGTCGAGACCTGCACGGCGCTGGGGGTGGCGGGGCTGTGCTTCTTTGCGGCCGCCCATAGCAGCGTGGCCCATAAGGCGCTGGAGGCGCCGCGCGCCCGGGCGCGCATGGAGCGCATCGCCTGGGAGGCCTGCAAGCAGAGCGACCGGCAGTTCCCCCCGTCCATCGCCATGGTGCCCAGCCTTGCCGCAGCGCTGCAGGCCCACGCGCCGCAGCCTGCCGCCGGGACGCACGGCTGGGTGCTGCACCCCGGAGCCGAGCGCAGCGCTGCGGAGACCCTGGCCGCGCTATCCGCACCCGCCGCCGGGGCCGTTCCGCCGTCCCTGGCCGTGCACGTGCTGATCGGGCCGGAGGGGGGGCTCACCGATGACGAGGTGGCCGCGGCCATGGCCGCCGGCTACGTCCCGATCCGGCTGGGGCCCACCACCCTGCGCGCGGAGACGGCCGCCCTCGCGGCCTGCGCGCTGGCCGCGCTGGGACTGCGCTGAACGCCGCCCCGCCCCGCGCTGTGCCTCCCTGGGGCGCGCTTGGAATCCGGCCCCAACACGCGTAGCATTGTTGACCAACCCGCCTTGGAGTCCCATCCCCGACAAGGGAGACGCGTTTATGGCCGATAGCCCCGGCGACGACGATCGCAGCAATCTGGAAAAGATCCTGGAGGTCGTCTACATGTACCACCACGGCGACCGCGCCAAGGTGGATGAGTGGCTGCGGGAGCCCAACACGCAACTGGGTGGAGAGACGCCCATCGAGATGATCCGCACGAACCGGCTGGAGACGCTGGTGGATCTGCTGCGGATGATGGTGGCCGACCTGGAGGCCCGGCAGTAGGGTCGGACTCGCGGTGATGATCCAGCGGTTGCGGCGGGCCTCAGATGGTGCGGCCCGTGCCCTGCCAGTAGGGATCGCGCAGCCGGCGCTTGAGAAGCTTGCCGGAATCCAGCCGCGGCAGCGCATCGTGGAAGGCGACCAGCCGCGGCACCTTGTAATGGGCAATGCGCTCGCGCAGGAAGCCCTGCACCCCCTCCGCGGTCAGTGACTCGCCGGGCACGGTCTGCACGGCAGCGGCCACCGTCTCGCCGAACTCCGCATCCGGAATGCCGAACACGGCACAATCCGCCACGCCGGGCATGGTGATCAGCACGGCCTCGATCTCCGCGGGGTAGATGTTCACCCCGCCGGAGATGATCATGTCGATGCGCCGGTCGCACAGGTACAGGTAGCCCTCCTCGTCGAAGTACCCCATATCCCCCGCGGTGACGAGCCCGTCGCGCTCGATGGCCCGCCGTTTGTCGTCCAGGCCGTGGTAGGTGAAGTCCGGCATGGACGTGTGCTTGCCGTAGACCTCCCCCACCTCGCCGGTGGGCAGGACTTGGCCATCCTCATCGTAGATGCGGGCCACCGCGCCCGGAATCAGCCGGCCCACCGTGCCCGGCCGGGCCTGGGCCTCCTCGCTGGTGCAGTGCGTGAGCCAGCCCATCTCGGTGGCTGCGTAGGCCTCGTGAATCACGGGCCCCCACCAGTCGATCATGGCCTGCTTCACCTCCGGCGGGCAGGGCGCCGCGGCGTGCATCACCCACTGCAGCGAGGCCAAGCTGTGCCGGCGCCGTTCCGCCTCCGGCAGGCGCAGCAGGCGCACGAACATGGTGGGCACGGCGTAGAGGTGCGTGATGCGGTGTTGCTCGATCAGCGCCAGCAGGTCCGTGGCATCGAAGCGCGGCTGCAGCACGATGTGCGCCTGGGCCCGCAGCGCGCCCGCAGCGAAGGAGAACGGGGCGGAGTGGTACAGGGGCGCGGCCAGCACCGTGCGCATGCCGGGCCGGATGCCGAACACGGTATCGCGCATGGCTGCCATGCCGTCGATCTGCGCGGGGGTGGGGGCCTCGTAGCGCACGCCCTTGGGCCGGCCCGTGGTGCCGCCCGTGTACAGCATGGGGCCCGGGGGCGTGGGCACAGTCTGCGCCCGGGGCGCATGGTCGGCCAGCCACGCATCCCAGCCCTGCACTCCGGCCGGCAGCGCGTCGGCGGCTTCCGGCAGGCCATAGGCGGTGAGGTGCTCCGGGGGTGTGGGCACCCCCAGCACGGTCACGTCGGCAGGCACCGCCTCGGACACGCCTGCCAGCAGGTCTCCATGGCCCACCAGCACCCGCGCCTCGCAATTGCGCAGCACGTAGCCCACCTCGTCGGCCTGGAAGTGCCAGTTGATGGGCACGGGCCTGGCGCCCAGCATACCGGCCGCCAGGCTCGCCTCCAGGAACGGGAAGTCGTTGCGCAGCAGCAGCGCCACGGTATCGCCGGCGCCCACGCCCAGCCTTGCCAATCCGCCCGCCGCCCGCACGGCGCGCTGGATCAGTTCGGCGTGGCTGCGCGTGCGCTCGCCGCTGACGATTCGGCTCTCCCCCGCCATGGCATCCATGGCCCAGCCTTACCATTGCGGCCCGGGCGGCGGCAATCGGTCACGCCGTGGGGCCGGACCGCACGGGGTGCTCTGGCCGCCAGTGCGGGGCGCGGCCGCAAATGGCGATTACCGCACGTGCTCGTGGCTTTCGAGCAGGAAGGTGATTTTCAGGTGGACGCGATAGCCCTTTACGGTGCCGTCGGCCACGAGCACCTCCTGGTTCTCCACCCACGCGCTGCGGATGTTGCGCAGGGTCTGCGATGCGTACTTGATGCCCTCCGCGATGGCTTCCTGAAAGCCATTGGGAGATTCGGCGCTGAGCTCAACGGTCTTGGCGAACGAGGACATGGTCGTCTCTCCTTTTGCCCGCTGCGCCAGCCGACACCGGGTACAATCCGCCGCCGGCAGCGCGGAGTCGACGCCTTCCCACCCCCCGCCTCACCGAGGCGGGCCCCACCAACGAGTCTCTTGCTTCAAGTATAGCCCAGCAGTGCCATGACGACGAGGCCGGCTGCCCTGGCCGCAGCAGGTAGCTCGGTCGGATGCGGCCGGCTTCGGCTTGCCGCGCGCACGGCCTTCGCGGATCATGGGGCTATGGACCTCTTCGATCACGCCCGCGAGCAGATGCTGGAGCAAAAGGCGCCGCTGGCCGCGCGCATGCGGCCGCGAACGCTGGACGAGTTCGTGGGCCAGGATCACGTGCTGGGTCCCGGGCGGTTGCTGCGGCGGGCGATCCAGGCCGACCAGCTCTCCTCGCTGATCTTCTACGGGCCGCCAGGCACCGGCAAGACGACCCTGGCGCGCATCATCGCCAACACCACGCGGGCGCACTTCACGGCCATCAACGCCGTGCTGGCAGGCGTGGCGGATATCCGCAAGGCCGTGGCCGAGGCGCAGGAGCGCTTGGGCCAGCAGGGCGCACGCACGATCCTGTTCGTGGACGAGGTGCACCGCTTCAACAAAGCCCAGCAGGACGCGCTGCTCCCGCACGTGGAGAACGGCACGGTGATCCTCATCGGCGCCACCACGGAGAATCCGTACTTCGAGGTGAACAAGCCGCTGGTGAGCCGCTCGCGCATCTTCGAGCTGCGGCCGCTGGAGGAGGCAGACATCCGCACCATCCTCCAGCACGCCGTGGCGGACAAGGAGCGCGGCTACGGCAAGCGCCACGTGCGCATGGAGGAGGACGCCCTGGCGCACCTGGCGGCGGTGGCCAACGGCGATGCCCGCGCCGCGCTCAACGCGCTGGAGCTGGCCGTGGAGACGACCGAGCCGGGACCGGACGGCACCATCGTGATCGACCTGACCGTGGCGGAGGACTCCATCCAGCGCCGCGCCGTGCTCTACGACAAAGAGGGCGACGCCCACTTCGACACGATCTCCGCGTTCATCAAGTCCCTGCGCGGCTCGGATCCCGACGCGGCGCTGTACTGGATGGCGCGCATGGTCTACGCGGGCGAGGACCCGCGCTTCATCCTGCGCCGCATGCTGATCTTCGCCGCGGAGGACGTGGGGCTGGCGGACCCCAACGCGCTGCGCGTGGTGACGGGCGCGGCCCAGGCCTTCGACTATGTCGGGCTGCCGGAGGGACGCTTCCACTTGGCTGAGGCGTGCCTGTATCTGGCCACGGCGCCCAAGAGCAACTCGGCCTTCGCGTTCTTCGATGCCCTGGCCACGGTGGAGCGGGAGCGCACGGCGGACGTGCCGAACCACCTGAAGGACGCCAGCCGCGATGCTGAAGGGCTGGGGCACGGTCAGGGCTACATGTACCCGCACGCCTATCGTGACCATTGGGTGGCGCAGCAGTACCTGCCGGATAGCCTGCAGGGCCGTGTGTTCTACGAACCCTCTGGGATGGGCTTCGAGGCAGGCCTGCAGACCCGCGTGCAGCAGCTCCGCGAGGCCAGCCTGGCCGCCCTGCGCGAGAGCGCCTCGGCGCTGGGTGCGCACTTTGCCGGGGGCAGCGGGCAGGCCGGCGGTGATGCCGGCGAGGCGGAGTGGCAGGTGCGGGGACGCAGCACGCTGGGCGAGCACTTGGCGCTGGTGCGCGAGCGGGTATTCGCCCTGGCGGAGCTGGAGCGCGGGCACCTGGTTCTGGACGCCAACGCCGGCACGGGGCT
The DNA here is from genome assembly GCA_035266845.1 of bacterium. Taxonomy (GTDB): domain Bacteria; phylum SAR324; class SAR324; order SAR324; family JACQKK01; genus DATFMP01. The sequence continues at coordinate 54,691 of DATFMP010000055.1, read as the reverse complement.
GCTCACCTGGGAGGCGGTGCGGTGTGCCAGCGAAGGGGGTGTGTGGGCCCGCGTGGACGATGATGCCCAGGCCGCGGCCCTGGCGGACGAGGCGAGCCTGCTGCCGGCCTTGTCCGCTCCGCGCGTGGTGCAGGGCCCCTGGCAGACCCTGCCGGAGCTGATCGCCGAGGCCGCCGGGGAGCCCGTGCGCTTCGACCGCGTGCTGGCGCGCGACCTGCTGGCCGGCGTGGAGTCGCGGGAGGCCTGCATCGCCGTGCTGGCCGGGCTGCTGGCGCCGGGCGGCCGGCTGGTGCTGGCGGAGCGGGCGCCCCGGCTGGGAGAGCGCCTGCTGGCTGCGCTGGATTGGACGGGGGCGCCGCAGGAGCTGGCGCAGAGCGCCATCGCGGCCGAGGATGCCGTCTATGCCGATCCGGACAACCCGGCGGTGGACTGGGACGATGCAACGCTGGCGGAGGCGTGCCGGGCGGCTGGTCTGCGGCCCCTGCACCGCGAGGTGCTGCGCCATCCGGTGGAGTTCGCCATCAGCCCTGAGCTGCTGCGACGCTGGTTCGGTACGAAGGCGCGGCCCGGGGGGCTGACCGCGCGCCTGGGCAAGGATGCGGAGGCCGTGCGGGCCTATCTGGAGCGTGCGGCGGTGGGCCGCTCCCTGCGACGCAGCGCGGCCGTAGTGCTGGTAGTGGCCGCTCGGGAGTAGACAGGGTCTGGGGGACACGCAGGAGCAGGCGTCCGCCGTGTGCCTGGACGGCGCCGCGCCCAAGGCGAGCCGGGGTGCGGTACCGGACAACGATGTGCCGGCGTGCTACACTAGGCGGGGTGAATCCGCGCTACGCAAGGGGTGTCCGATGGCACACGAACGCTTGAACTGCTGGCACTGCGGCACTTCCCTGGAGGACTTGCCGCTGCCCGTCGGGCGGCGGGAGGAATGCCCCCACTGTAGCTCTTCGCTGCACGTCTGCCGCATGTGCGAGTTCTTTGACCGCTCGGCCAGCAAGATGTGCCACGAACCCATGGCCGACGAAGTGACGGACAAGGAGCAATCCAACTTCTGCGACTACTTCCGCCCCAAGGCCGGGCTAACGGCGGGGTCGGACCAGGAGGCCGCCGCGGCCCGGGCGCGACTGGAGGCGCTCTTCGGCGGAATGGGCTCCGAATCCGAAACGACCGCAAAGGCCGTCGGCAAGGGGCTGGCCGCCGCGCGACCCAAGGAGGACCCGCTGTTCGAGGACGAGCCGGAGTGAAGAGGCGGCCGGCGTGCGACCGGCCTCGTACCGCACCCATCGCCACAGGAGCCACTTATGCGGTGCATCCGGAGCACCCGTTGCCTGCGCGTCGCCACGGTGCGCATGGCGGTCGTTGCGCTGCTGCTGGCCATGGTGCTGCCGGTGCGCGTGGCGCAGGCGCGGCCGGAAGGCAAGCCGCTCACACTGGGTTTCGGCATCGCGGGCAGCCGCGTGACGGGCGATCTGGACGGCGCCACCGTCATCCAGCACGACCCCACCAACGGCCCGGTCTCTTACCTGGCCAAGCCGGACAACGGCGGCGGCAGTATGATCTTCGCCGGCTACAACGTCACGCCGCACTTCGGCATCGAGGCGCTGCTGCTGGGCACGCGGCACATCGCCAAGCACGATGCCTTCCCGGGCACGGACCTGAACGCCCACATTACCTCGCTGCTGGGCACGCTGCGCTTCATGCTGCCCCTGGGCGAGACGTTCGAGGCGTTCGGCCGCGTGGGCTTGGGGCCCGTGGCGGTCAACTACACGGACAACACCCTGCTCCCCCCGAACAGTACGCGCCTCAGCTCCAGCATGACCGGCATCGGCGCCGCGGCAGGCCTTGGCATCGCCGTGTTCTTCGATCCGCTGGGTCTGGAGCTGGCCGTGCTCAAGGAACGCGCGCGGCTGACGGAGCTGATCGCCGCGGAACAGGCGGTGCCCGAGTTCAAGGATGCCTACATAGGCCTGGGCACCGTCACGCTTACGCTGACCATGCACTTCAAAGGGCCATAGCCGCGGCCCTGGCGATCCGCAATGCCCAGGAGGGGGCGCAGCGGGCGGCCGGCAGACCGGATAGTACAATCATGCGCGATCCATTGCGGATCCCGATTCATAAAGACCAGCTGCAAAAAGGGGGACGGATGGCGACGAATGCAATTCGCATGGGGCGGGCACTGGTGTGTGCGCTGGCAGCGGGTGGCCTGCTGCTGGCGGCTTCGAGCGCGCAGGCCCGGCCGGACAAGAAACTGTGGTTGGGCCTGGGTGCGGCCAGCAGTTCGGTTTCCGGCGGCCTGGATGGCAACCAGGTGTTCTACGCGGACCCGACCAACGGGCCCTTCGTTTATGCCGGCAAGCCGGAGAAGGGCTCGGGCCTTGTTATTTCCGGTGGCGCGGTAATCAGCAAGAGCCTGGCCGCGGAGCTTCAATTCATCAGTACCAACCACGATGCCACGCACGCCGGTCTGCCCGGACAGAATCTGACCCTGAGCATTTCCGAATTGCTGGCTTCGCTGCGCCTGATGGTACCGCTCGGGGATTCCATGGAGGTGTTCGGCCGCGCCGGGTTGGGCATTTACGCGGTGGGCTACGACAATAATACGCAGTTGCCGCCCAACCCGACGCTCATCAGTTCCTCGTTCGGAGGGGCAGGTCTGGCACTGGGCGGCGGCGCGGCCTTCTTCTTCGATCCGCTCGGGCTGGAACTGGCGATCATGACGCAGAGCGCGTCACTGGATACGCTCTCGGCAGGTGGCACAGAGGGTCAGATCTCCGGCACGGATCTCAAGCAGACCACCGTTACCCTGACCCTGACCGGGCACTTCGGTACATAGCCGGGGAGCCGTGACATCAACGCTGCACGCGGCGGGCGTCGGCGGCACCGTCGGCCAGTAGCGCGTCCAACTCCGCACGGGTGGCCCAGCTTGCGTCCCCGCGCCACGTCTGCTTGAGCGCCGCCAGGGCATTGCCGCAGTGCAGGCCGTGGGCCACGTCGCGCTCCAGCCAGCCGTGCAGGAAGCCCGCGGCGAAGGCATCGCCCGCGCCGATGCGCTCCTGCACGTCCGTGGGCACCACGGGGGCGCGCTGCAGGCGCTCGGTGTCCCCCTCCCAGGCCAGCGCGCCCTGATCGCCCAGGGTCACCACCACCAGCGGTACGCCGTAGGCCGCGGCGAAGGTGCGCGCGGCGGCCTCGGCATCCTCCGGCAGCCCGAACAGCAGCGTCAGATCGCATAGCCCGCTGAACAGCACGTCCACGTGCCCGAGCGCTGCCTCCAGGGTCTCGCGGGCGGCGGCCGGGCTCCACAGCTTGGCGCGGTAGTTCACGTCCAGCGAGACGCGGCGGCCGGCGGCCCGGGCCTCCCGGGCCGAGCGCAGCCAGGCGGCGCGGCAGCCCTCGCTCAGCGCCGGCGTGATGCCGGTGAGGTGCAGCACGCGCCCGGAGGCCAGGAAGGCGTAGTCCAGCGCATCGGGCTGCAGGCGGGCCACCGCCGAGTCCCGCCGCTCGTAGAGCACCAGGTTGGGGCGGGGCGCGGCGCCGGGCTCGATGAAGTAGAGGCCCGCCTTCTCCGCCGCATCCGCCCAAAGCACATGGGAGACGTCCACGCCGTGCGCGGCGATGTCCCGCGCAATGCGGCGGCCCAGCGGATTGGCCGGCAGGCGCGAGACCCACGCGGCAGGCCGCCCCAGCCGCGCCAGGGCGATGGCCACGTTGGACTCGGTGCCGCCCACGGCCACCTCCAGGGCGGGCGTGGCCTCCAGCGGCTCACCACGGGGCGCCGAGAGGCGCAGCATGGTCTCGCCCCAAGTGACCACATCGTAGCGGGGCACGGCGGAATCGCTCATGGCTGCAGGCTCTGGCTCGGGCGGGCGGGGACGGCCGACGGGCGGCGTCACGCCGGGCGAGGGAAGATGGCGTAGGTGCCCAGGGCGATGCCCACCAGACTCTCACCGCTGTGCAGCTTGGATTCCAGCACCGCGGTGGTCTTGCCCCGCCGCAGCACGACCGTCTCGCAGCGCAGCTTCCCCTCCGTCACGGGCTTGAGGAAGTTCATCTTGACCTCGATGGTGGCGCAGGACTCCTGGGAGCGCAGCAGGGGATAGAGCGCCGCCCCCATGCTGGTATCGGCGAGGGAGAACAGCACGCCCCCGTGCATCACGCCGTGGGGATTGAAGTGCTCCGGGCGCGTCTCCAGGTGTGCCTCGCACACGCCGGCCTCCGTGCGGTCGATGCGCAGCCCCAGCAGCACGCCGAAGGCGTTCTGCTGGGGCGGTTGCGGGGGCGTGGCATCGGGCATCGGGGACTCGAATGAAGGTTCGCGGCGGCCCTGGCGCGGGCTACCCCTGGCGGGCCAGCTCAATGCGCCAGTGCTCGTCGCTCATGTCGTGCTCCACGCTGAACTGCGGGCTGAAGCCGCCATCGCCCCAGGCGGTGGCCAGGGTTTCCGCCATGATGAAATCGCGGTACTCCGCCAACGCGGCCTCCACACCGGCGCTGCCCCCGATGCGCAGCGTGATGCGGTCTTCGATGCGCAGGTCGGCCTGCTTGCGGGCGTCCTGCACCGTGCGCACCAGCTCCCGCGCCAGGCCCTCGCGCAGCAGGGCATCGTCCAGGCGGGTATCCAGCGCCACCAGGAAGCCCTCGTCCTCCGCGGAGGTGTATCCCTCGGCGGAGGCGGTCTCCACCAGCACGTCCTCGGGCTCCAGCGCCAGCGTCTGTCCCCCAGCGCTCAGCTCGAAGCGCTCGCCGGCGGCCACAGCCGCGGCGATGCGGGCGCCGTCCGCCTCGGCACAGGCCTGGCGGATGGCGGGGATCAGCTTGCCGTAACGCTTGCCGAGGCGCGGCAGGTTGGGCTTGATGCGGTAGCTGACCAGGTCGGCATCGCGGGCGATGAACTCCACCGCCTTCACGTTCAGCTCCTCCAGGATCTGCTCCGTGTGGCTGCGCACGGCCTGGGCCGCGGCGTCGTCCGGCACCCGCACCAGCAGGCGGCTCAGCGGCTGGCGCACGCGATGGCCGGAGGTGGCCCGCGTAGCGCGGCCCAGCGCCACCACGCGCTGCACGGTGGCCGTCTGGGCCAGCAGCGCGGCATCCAGCCGGGCGGGGTCGCTCTCCGGCCAGGGTGCCATGTGTACGCTCAGCGGCGCATCGGGCTGGAGGCGGCGCACCAGGTTCTGGTGCAGCGCCTCGGTGACCATGGGCATAAACGGAGCCATCAGCCGGTTCACCGTCACCAGGCACTCGTAGAGCGTGAGGTAGGCGGACTGCTTGTCCTCGCCCAACTCGGACTTCCAGAAGCGGCGCCGGTTGCGACGGATGTACCAGTTGCTGAGCTGATCCACGAAGCGCTCGATGGCCTCGCCGGCGGCCTTGTTGTCGTAGCGGTCCATGGCCGCCGTGGCCATCTGCACGGTCTCCTCCAGCAGGGCCAGAATCCAGCGGTCGATCTCCGGACGGCGCGCCAGGGGCACGTCGGTGTCCAGTGCCCCTTCGTCCAGGTTCGCGTAGGTGACGAAGAATGCGTAGGTGTTCCAGAGCGTATTCAGGAAGCCGGCGGCCACCTCCTTCACGATGTCCACCGAGATGCGCTTCTGGGCCTCTGGCGCGGAGCGCACCAGGAAGAACCAGCGCAGCGGATCGGCCCCGGCCGTATCGAACACGTCGTCCGGGTTCACGATGTTGCCCTGGGACTTGGACATCTTCTTGCCGTCCGAATCCACCACATGGGACAGGCAGATCACGTTGCGGAAGGCCACCGAATCGGAGACCAACGTGGCGATGGCGTGCAGCGTGTAGAACCAGCCGCGGGTCTGGTCGATGGCCTCCACGATGTAGTCCGCCGGGAAGCTGCGCTCGAAGACGTCCTGGTTCTCGAACGGGTAGTGCCACTGTGCGTAGGACATGGCGCCGGAATCGAACCAGCAGTCGATCACCTCCGGCACGCGGCGCATCTCGCGGCCGGTGCCGGGATGCACAAACGTGATCTCGTCCACCGCGGGGCGGTGCAGGTCCAGTTCCTTGAGCGGGCGTCCCGCCAGTGCCTCCAGCTCCGCCAGGGAGCCCACGCAGAGGTACTCGCCCTCGCCGTCGGTCCATACGGGCAGGGGCGTGCCCCAGAAGCGCTCGCGGGAGAGCGCCCAGTCCACGTTGTTCTCCAGCCAGTTGCCGAAGCGGCCCTCGCGGATGGTTTCCGGCACCCAGTTGATGGTGCGGTTCAACTCCACCATGCGCTGCTTGTAGGCCGAGGTGCGGATGTACCAGGCCTCCTTGGCGTAATAGATGAGCGGATCGCCGGTGCGCCAGCCGAAGGGGTAGTTGTGCAGCACCTTCTCCTCGCGGAACAGCAGCCCGCGTTCGCGCAGCAGGGCGGTGAGGACGGGATCGGCCTCCTTGAAGAACTTGCCCGCCACCGGGGGCACCTCGGGCTTGAAGTAGCCATCCAGCCCCACGCCGTGCAGCACGGGCAGGCCGTGGCTGCGGCCCAGCTCCAGGTCGTCCGCCCCATAGGCCGGGGCGATGTGCACGATACCCGTGCCGTCCTCCGTGCTCACGAAATCGGCGGGCAGCACGCGGCAGATGTCCTCCGTGGTAGCGAGATAGTCGAACAGGCGCTCGTAGCGCATGCCCACCAGTTCGGCGCCCTTGGCGCGACGCACCACAGTGTGCGGCGCATCGCCCAGCACGGCCGGCAGCCGCGCCTCGGCCAGGATCAGCGTCTCGCCGTCCACCTCCACCCAGGCGTAGTCCACCTCCGGGTGCACGGCCAGGGCGGTATTGGAGGGCAGCGTCCACGGCGTGGTGGTCCACACCAGGAAGGCCGCGCCGGAGCCGTCCGCCAAGCGGAAGCGGACGAATACGGAGGGATCCTGCACCTCCCGGTAGCCCTGCGCGACCTCGTGGGAGGAAAGCGTGGCACCGATGCGCGGGTCATAGGGCACCACCTTGTAGTCGCGGAACAGCAGGTCCTTGTCCCAGATCACCTTGAGCAGGTACCAGACGGACTCGATGTAGTCGTTGTTCAGCGTGTAGTAGGCGTGCTCCAGATCCACCCAGAAGCCCATGCGCTCGGTGTTCTGCTCCCAGGCGCCGATGTAACGCATGACGGATTCGCGGCAGCGCCGGTTGAACTCGACGATGCCCACCTCCTCCTCGATGCGCTTCTTGTCGAAGATGCCCAGTTCCTTCTCGATCTCGTGCTCTACGGGCAGGCCGTGGGTATCCCAGCCGGCCTTGCGGGGCACGTGATAGCCGCGCATGGTCTTGTAGCGCAGGTAGATATCCTTGTAGGAGCGGGCCAGCACGTGGTGGATGCCCGGGCGGCCGTTGGCCGTGGGGGGCCCGTCGTTCCAGACAAACAGCGGCCGGCCCTCGCTCATGGCCAGGGTACGGGGGAACACCTGCTGGTCGCGCCAGAAGGTCTGCACGCCCAGTTCCAGACCGGGCCCGTCGTAGCGGTTAGGGACTTCCTCGAACTTCATGGCTTCAGTGGCTCTGGGAGGTGCGCAGCCTGGGCCCGCGGGAACAGGGGCCGCCAAACACAAACGCCCCGGGGCTGCGCGAATTGCGTCAGTCCACCGGGGCGAAGGCGCGCCCGCCACCTGTAGCTTGGCGGGGCGCTGCGCGGTACCACCCGGATTCGCCACGCACCTTGCGGGGCGCGGCCTCGATGGGAGAGCGGCGCCGGCCTTGCTCTCCCGGGCCCGGTCACGGTGGCCAGCCGGCTGAGCCTACTGCGGAGCTCGCACGCGGCTCCGGTTCGGTCAACGGCTCCGGGGTGATCTTCGCCGGGGGCAGGCTCGGGACTCGCACCGTCTCCCGATCGCTGGGGCCCGCGTGGCCCGGCTACTCCTCCCCATCGTCGCCTTTCGGACCGCGATGCGACGCACGCACCGGGCCCATTCCAATCGATCACACTTACATGGGCGCTGGGCAAAAGACAACCGTCTCACGAAGTGTCCCACAACTGTCTCATCCTGGGCCTCATCAGACTATTTGTGATGTATTGAATTGGGACATAAATAAGAACTATCCATAAACTGAATACTGAATATACTGAAATCGCAGCATATTTTCCGATGGCACAAGACTTGTAGAAGAAGGGCCAGTGTTTCTTCGGTTGCCAATGAATGGAGGGCCCATGCGAGTCGAAACCGTTGCCTTGGATGACCGGCTGGATCCGGTGCAGACCAATCCCATCGATGGACTGATCGCCACCTGCTTCGATCGCGCGTACCTTATGTTCAACCTCTTTGAGGACGATCCGCGCACCTGCCTCGATCTGTGTGAGGGCGTGTTCCGGTCGCTGGACGGGCAACCGGTGCTGACCGAGCAGGATTTTTACGGCCGCATGGTCGCGAAGGTGCGCGATCTGCCGGGCAAAAATGAGTTCCTGCCGGGCATTGCCGCAGAAAGCGTGCTGTGCTGGCTGCTCAAGGACGCGGTCGACTTCAGCTATGCGGCCATCGCCGAGCTGATGCAAATGACCCGCGAACAGGTCGGCGAGTCCATCGCCGAAGTGCGTATGGCGCTGGTGGGCTGAAGCCACTCCCGATGTTCCGCGGGCTCCCGGCCCACCACGCCTTCCTGCAGTGCTGTCGACCAAGGATGGTCGACTCGTCGTACCCCCTTCCGCAGTACCCCTGACCCCGAGCCTTCGCGGCCGCTCGCCGGCGCGCGGTGTGGGCGTGTGCCCTTGAGGCGCCGTCCCATCGTCTGCGTCACGCCCACCGCCGGCGTTGCCATCGGCGCGCATTCGCGGTGTGATGGGCGCTGTGAACGGCGGGGTCGTGAAGGGCATGGCTCCGGCCGGCACAGGCACCCATGGCATGGGAGCAGGCGTGCGATTCGAGCTGGCAGTGAGCCTGCGCTACTTCCGTTCGCGCCGGGGCGAGGGCGCGGTCTCCTTCATCACCTGGATCGCCATCGGCGGCGTGATGCTGGGCGTGGCGGCCCTGGTGGTGGCCATGTCCGTGATGAACGGGTACGAGACCAATCTGGTGCGGGCCATGGCCGGCGCCCTGCCGCACATCTCCCTGCATGAGATGATGCCCGATGCGCTGCCGCCCCTGGACAAACTGAAGCCGGAGTTGGAAGACCATCTTCACCCCAAGGTGATCTCGCCCTACGTGCTGCACGAGACCCTGCTGGCCGGCCCGCAATCGGGCGTGGGCGGTGTGCAGGGCGTGCTGGTGCGCGCGATCGATCCCGAGGCGGAGACCCACGTGCCTGGGCTGTTGGCCTTCCTGGATGATGGCAGCCCGGACTGGAGCGCCCTGACGGCCCCGGAGCGCGAGCGGCGGGCCAAGGCCCTGATGCTGCGGCTGCAGGAGCACTTGGCGCCTGGCGTGGCCCCCGTGCTGCTGAGCCGCACGCTGGCTGCCAAGCTGGGGGCCAAGCTCGGTGACCGGCTGGTGCCGCTGCGCTTCCCACAGGCGGGCGAAGGCTTCAGCCCGCATCCCATTGCCACACGGCTGCAGATCATCGGCTATCTCACCACGGGCATCGAGGCCTTCGACGAGTTGGTGGTGATGATGGACATCGGCCAGGTGAACGCCATCTTCCCGGGTGAGCCGCTGCCGCGCTCCATCGGCATGCGCCTGCAGGACCCCTTGCAGGCCGGGGCGGCCGCACAGTGGCTGCGTGACCGGATGCAGCAGCAGCACCGCGCGGTGTTCGTCTATAGCTGGCTGGAGAGCAACCGCGGACTGTTCCAGGTGATCCGCGTGCAGAAGACCATGCTGTTTCTGGTGCTGCTGCTGATCGTGCTGCTGGCCTTCTTCGGCATGATCGGCGCGCTGGTGATGCTGGTGGGCGAGAAGACCCGCGAGATCACCATCCTCAAGTCCCTCGGGGCCCGCGAGCGCACCATCTCCCGCATCTTCGTGATGCAGGGGCTGCTGATCGGGCTGGTGGGCACCCTGCTGGGCGTGCTGCTGGGCTTGGCCGTGTGCTGGGTGCTGGCCACCTTCCCCGTGTTCGAGATCCCCCCCGGCGTCTACCCCGGCAGCGATCGCGTGCCCGTGCGCGTGGACGTGCTGGACATGCTGTGGGTCGTCGGTGCCACGCTGGTGATCTGCCTGGGTGCCACGCTCTTCCCGGCCCGCAAGGCCACCTCCCTCAAGCCCGTGGACGGCCTGCGCTACGGCTGATGCCGTCCGTCGGGCGTCCCGCGGCCCGGTGGAGTCGCGTCGTCCACCCCACCCATCCCCGCTGGCGCCACCTGCGGGTGCTCCGCACGGAACTGGCGCGCCTGCTCCAGCACCCACTCTCTGAATGCCGCCACCTTGGGCCACTCCGCCGCTTCCGGCAGCGAGACCACAAAGTACGCAAAGCGGTAGGGCACGGAGAGATCGAAGGGCCGCACCAGGCGGCCATCGGCCAGGTCCTGCGCGGCCAGCTCTCCGCGGGCCATGGCCACGCCCTGGCCGTCCATGGCGGCCTGCAATGCCATGGAAGCGTCGCTGAACACGGGCCCGCGGCGGGCCTCCACGCCCTGCACGCCATGCTGGCGCAACCACAGCAGCCATGCGTCGTAGGTCTCGTCGTGGAGCAGCGTGTGGTGGCGCAAATCCGCCGGCTCGCGCAGGGGTATCGACCCGGTCACTAACCGCGGGCTGCACACGGGGAACAGGGGCTCGCGGAACAGGAAGTCGCTGCGCAGACCCGCATAGTTGCCGCTGCCCAAGCGGATGGCCACGTCCACATCATCCCGGGAGAAGTCCGCCAGCCGCTCCGTGGCGCTGATGCGCACGTCGATCTGCGGATGCCGCTCGCGGAAGCGCCCCAGCCGTGGCACGAGCCACTTGGAAGCAAACGAGGATACCGTGCTCACCGTGAGCGGGCCGGCCTGCTCGCGCTCGCGCACACGCCGCACCGCCCCGGCGATGGATTGGAAGGCCTCGTGCAGCACGGGGTAGAGCGCCGCGCCCGCCTCGCTGAGCTGCAGGGTATTGCCCACGCGCCGGAACAGCGGCGTGCCCAGCGCCGCCTCCAGGGCCTTCACCTGCTGGCTCACCGCGCCGGGCGTCACGAACAGCTCGGCCGCCGCCGCCTTCACGCTGCCGCAGCGCGCGGCGGCCTCGAAGGCGCGCAGGCCGTTGAGGGACGGCAGATTCTCCATGGACCTCCGGAATCGTGTCGCAAGCAGCGGGTGGGCGCCGCCCGTCGCCGGCCGTAGCCTGATGGGGACGCCGCACGACCATCGCGGTGCCATCAACGCGATTCAGAATAGCTAAATCGCTTAGTGAGGATAAATCGCTTGCCTGCGCGGTGTCCAGTGGCACCATGGAGGCCTGAAGGCACTCGATTCACGAAGGCGAGCCAGCAAGGGGAGGATCACATGAATGCAAGAAATCTAAATGCATGGAGTAAGGCCCGCAATCTCGATTCGCGGTGGACCGGCCGGTACGTGGGGGCCCCCAATCCATGGGTGCGCCGGGCCATCCAGGCCCTGGGGCTGCTGCGCCTGTGGGTACGGCGCAGCCGCCAGCGGGCGGAGCTGCGGGCCACCCTGGCCCGGGAGCCGCGCTTCTTCTCGGATATCGGCGTTTCCCGCGGTACGGTGTACAAGGAAGCCAGCAAGTGGTTCTGGCAGAGCTGAGACCACCCGTGCCGGCCCGCCGGGGCAGCCCACCCCGCGCGGCTGGCCGGGTGCCCGCAACCGGGAGCGGAGTGCGCACATGCTGCGACTGTACGACTATGCGGACTCGGGCAACGGCTACAAGGTGCGGCTGCTGTTGCACCAGCTCGGCCGGCCCTACGAGCTGACCGAGGTGGATATCCTGCGTGGCGAGACCCGCACGCCCGAGTTCCTGCGCCTCAATCCCAACGGCCGCGTGCCCCTGCTGGTGCTGGAGGACGGCACGGCCCTGGCCGAGTCCGACGCGATCCTGTTCTATCTGGCCGAGGGCACGCCCTACCTGCCGGACGAGCGCCTGCAGCGGGCCTTGGTGCTGCAATGGATGTTCTTCGAGCAGTACAGCCACGAGCCCAACATCGCCACGGCGCGCTTCTGGCTGCGGCACTTCTCCAGGCTGGAGCCCCCGCAGCAGGCGCTGCTGGAGCAAAAGCGCACCCAGGGCTACGCGGCCCTGGACGTGCTGGAGGGCGCGCTGCGCGAGGCGCCCTTCCTGGTGGGTGGGCGCTACTCCATCGCGGACATCGCGCTGTACGCCTACACCCACGTGGCCGACCAGGGGGGCTTCGACCTGGCCGGCTACCCCGCCATCCGCGCTTGGCTGGAGCGCGTGCGCAGCCAGCCGGGGTACGTGCCCATGGCGCCGACCTAGCGCCAGGGCCGGCAGACCACGGGAAAAGCAGATTCATCGCTGCGCTTGGAATGAAAGCGTCGGATCGTCGGGCGGATCGACACCACGCGTTGCCGTACCGTGCCTGGTATTATGCCGGAACCGCCTGCGAGGGTGCTAAGAGGCCCGCCCCGCCCCCGGCGGCGGCAGCACGGCGTTGAGGATGCGCAGCAGGTCCGAGTCCGTGAGGATGCCCTGCAGGCGGTTGCGGTCGTCCACCACGGGCACGCAGCCGATCTTGTGCTCCAGCATCAGTTGCAGGGCATCGTCCAGCGTGTTCGTGGGCTCCAGCGTGAGCGGGTCGGGCGTCATGATGCTGGCGATGTCCGTGAAGTCGTCCAGGAACGAGTGCAGCTCCGGCTCGCCCTCGAAGTACAGCGCGCTGAGCATGCTGCGGTACAGGTCGCGCTGGGCGATCAGCCCCCGCAGCACATCGCCCTCCAGCACCGGCAGGTGGTGGATCGGGTGGTGCTTCATCAGCGTGTCCACCAGGCTGCTGCGGTCCTGAAGCTGGATCGTGATCACGTCGCGCACCATCACCTCGCTCAGCGGCGTATCCCGGTGGAACGGGGCGGGCGGGCGAGGCACCCGCGACGGCCTGGACGCTGCGCTCATGGCTGCACCTGCTCGGACTCGTTGGCCCCCCAACGAGGCACCCGCCGCGATCGCCGCGGCGGCCTCCGCGCGCGGACCCTGCCCGCGCCCGTCACGCCGGGGCCCGCCTCATGCCTGGGGCAGGAACCCGGAGCCCTCCCGGCCCACCAGGGGCACGAACAGCACCCGCTCCAGCAGGGTCTTCTCCAGCGTGCCGTCCGCCCGTTTGACGATGCGGTAGAGCGTTTGCGAGTGCTCGCTGCCCAGCGGTAGCACCAGCCGCCCGCCCGGCGCGAGCTGCGCCAGCAGGCTGGGCGGCACCTTGGGCGCGCAGGCCCCCACCACGATGGCATCGAAGGGCGCGGCCTCCGGCCAACCCTGTGAGCCGTCCCCGCAGCGCGTGGTCACGGCGGAGTGCGCGTAGCGCTCGATGGCGAGGCGGGCATTGGTGTACAGGCGCTGGTGCACCTCGATCGTGTAGACCTCGCGCGCCAGCCACGACAGCAGCACGGCCTGGTAGCCGGAGCCCGTGCCCACGTCCAGCACCCGCTCCTCGCCCCGCAGCGCCAGCGCCTGCAGGGACAGCGCCACCACGAACGGCTGCGAGACCGTCTGGCGGCAGCCGATGGGGATGGGCGCATCCACCAGCGCCCGCCCGCGGAACGCTGCCGGCACGAACGCCTCGCGCGGCACGCGGGCCATGGCGTCCAGCACGCGCTCGTCGCGGATGCCGCGCCGCACGAGCTGACGCTCGATCCAGCGGGGCCGGGTGGAGGTGGAGAAAATCTCGCTCATGGGCGGTGCCTCGGGACAGGACTGCAGGCGGTGGCACGCTCACCTCATTCTAGCGCATCGGCCGCAGCGCCGGAACGGTGCCCGGAGCGCCGCCTCGCCGCCCCATCTTGCCCAATGGCTTCGTTTCGCAAAGGCGACCCGATGGTCGGCAGGCGACCTCGGTGCCTCGCCGCACCCAGTGGCTTCGTTTCGCAAAAATCTTCCGCGCAGCGCAAAGCTTCGCCCCTGGCGGCTCCGCGGCCGATTCCATCGTACCGTGCCGGGCCGCTGGGCGCAGCGGGAGAATGCGGACAAGTGGGGACAGGGACGGCCGCGCGGCCCAGCGTCTCGCCGCCCCCGCGCGGTTTACCCGGCTGGGGCGGCTGTGGTCTAATGGGCCAATCGGCCGGCCCCGGTACGCCGGGCTGCCGCAGCCGCCCTCCTATGCAAAGCAGAGGCACCGGGCCGCCCCCCTGGCGGGCGGCCGCAAGCGGAGACGATCGGCATGAACAGCACCGAGTACAGCGTTGACCGGCAGGACATCCGGTTCGTGCAGAAGGAGCTGCTGCACGTGGAGCGGCTCACCGAGTTGGAGGCGTTCAAGGGCTTCGCGCCGGACGACTTCGAGATGGTGGTGCAGGAGGGCGCGACCTTCGTGGAGGAGGTCTACGCCCCGCTGAACAAGTCCGGCGACGAAGAAGGCACCCGTATCGCGGACGGCAAGGTGGTCACGCCCAAGGGCTTCAAGGAGGCCTGGCGGCAGGCGTCGGAGGCGGGCTGGATCGGCATGGTCTCCCCCGCGGAGTATGGCGGCCAGGGCCTGCCGCTCTCCGTGGCGGTGGGCGTGCTGGAGGCGATGTACGGCGCCAATCCCGCGCTCTACACCACGTCCATGCTGACGGCCGGGGCGGCGGGGCTCATCGCCGAGTTCGGCGACGAGGCGCAGCGCAACGAATATTGCGAGCACATGATCACCGGGCACTGGGGCGGCACCATGTGCCTCAGCGAGCCCAACGCGGGCAGCGCCGTGGGGGACATCACCACGCGTGCCATCAAGGAGGGCGACCACTACCTCATCAAGGGCAGCAAGAGCTGGATCTCCGGCGGCGACCACGACTTCACGGAGAACATCGTGCACCTGGTGCTGGCCCGCACGGAAGGCGCGCCTCCCGGCCCCAAGGGCATCAGCCTGTTCATCGTGCCCAAGTACCGCCCGGATGCGGACGGCAAGCCCACCGTGCCCAACCACGTGACCACCCTGCGGCTGGAGCACAAGCTGGGCATTAAGGCCTCGCCCACCTGCGTGCTGGAGTTCGGCACCAGCGGCGATTGCCACGGCTACCTGCTGGAGGGCGAGTGCCTGGGCATGTCACAGATGTTCAAGCTCATGAACGAAGCGCGCCTGCAGGTGGCCTACCAGGGCCTGGGTGCGGCCTCGGGCGCCTTCCGCAATGCCTGGGCCTATGCCCGCGAGCGTGTGCAGGGCGTGGCGGTGGAGCACGGCAAGGACCGCAACGCGCAGCGCACGCCCATCGTTGCGCACCCGGACGTGCGCAACATGCTGCTCACCATGAAGGCCTACACGGAGGGCACGCGCGGCCTGATCTACGCCACCGCGTTTTACTCCGACATGGCCCACCATGGCCCGGCGGAAAGCCGGCAGCGCTACCAGGACCTGGTGGACATCCTCACGCCCGTAGCCAAGAACGCCGGGGCCGATCACGGCTTCGAGGTGACACGGCTGGGCGTGCAGGTGCTGGGGGGCGTGGGCTTCACGGAGGAGTTCCCCCTGGCGCAGCACATGCGCGATACCAAGATCGCCTCCATCTACGAGGGTACCACGGGCATCCAGGCGCTGGACCTGGTCACGCGCAAGCTGCGCCTGCGCGGCGGGGAGCTGTTCGACACGCTGATGCAGGAGGTGAGCGATGTGCAAGCCGGCAACGCGCGCCTGCCCTCCATGGGCCAGGCCATCGCCGCCTGGGACGATGCCAAGGAGCAGCTCAAGGCCACCGTGGCCTCTCTGGCCAACCTGGCCGATGAGCTGGGGCCGCGCGAGGGCGTGTTCCACGCCACGGACGTGTGCGTGTTCTTCGCGGACGTGATGAGCGCCTACTACCTGCTCAGGATGGCGCTGATCTCCGAGGAGAAGCTGGGCGCGCTGGCGGGCGGCAACGGCGCGGACGCGGAGGCGCTGCGCAAGCTGGCGGCGGACAACGAGGACGCGCGCTTCTACTACAACAAGATCAAGACGGCGGAGCACTACGTGTTCCAGATCCTGCCGCGCTACCGGGCCATCGCCGCCAAGGTGCAGTCCCGCAACTTCGCTGCGCTGGACGCCGTGCTGGAGTAGCCGCGGACACGAGGCGAAACGCCCCGGCTCCGGGCCGGAGCGCCTGCGTTGCCGCTACTTGCCGATCAGCTCGTTGATCTTGGTCTGCAGATAGTCGAAGCGCCAGGTGGGCATCAGGCGGCCGTTCAGGTACAGCGTGGGCAGGCCCGCCACGCCGAGCTGGGCGCCCTCCTTCTCGTCCGCTTGCAGGCGCTCCAGGGCCGCCAGCGATCTCCGGTCGCGGTCGAAGCGGCTCAGGTCCACCCCGGCCTGCTCGGCCAGCACCAGCAGCAGGTTGTTGTCCAGCCGGCGGGAGTTCTGGAACAGCAGGTCGTGGTATTGCCAGAACAGCCCCTGCTTCTCCGCCGCCAGGGCCGCCAGGGCCGCGTCGTTGGCCATGGGGTGCTGCTGCGTGAGCGGATAGTGCTTGTAGACAAAGCGCAGTTGCTGTGGATAGGCTTCCAGCAGCTTTTTTACGACGTACTGGGCGCGCGCTGAGTAGTCGCTCTGATAGTCCCCGAACATGACCAGCGTGATGGGCGCGTTGGGATTGCCCCGGATGGGCGAATCGCCGATGGTCACGTTCTGCACCTTGGAGCTGGGATCGCTGCCCAGCACCGCTTCCATCCGGTCCCGCATCGCGGCCACCTCGCTTTCCAGCAGGGCCACCTTGCTCTCGAGCTCGGTCACGCGGGCGGTCAGGTCGCCGGGTGTGGGCTTCTGGGCGGCCGCGGGCGCGGCCAGCAGGCCCAGCAGGCAGCACAGCAGCAGGGCGCGCAGTGCCCAGCGGGTCATCAACGTGGCGGGATCAATCAAGGCCCCTCGAACGGTAGGCGAGCAGTTGGCGATGCGCACGGTGGCCGGCACGCCGGCCCCCGCGCGGCGTGCGCTGCCGGGTGCCCGGGGCGCCGGGGACGCGGCCGTGGCACCGGTGGCGCTTGATCCTACCCTCTCGTGATAACACAGTCGACACCCGGCCAAAACCGGTTCCCGCGATGACCGAACAGCCGGCCCCGCCGGACAGCCCCCTCGTCGCCGCCCTCGCGGACTTCCATGCGGCCGTTGTGCAGGAGCCCCGCCAGCCCCTGAACCAGCTGGCCGAGGAAGCCGTGCAGCTCTGGACCCGCGTTGTGGACGGGCAGGACCTCGTGCAGCCCCGGCTCAACGAGCGGGGCTACGCGCCCACGGGGTTCCACTTCGGAATGGAGCCCGACGCGGCCAACCGGCTGGACGACTGCGACGTGGGCGCGGGGCCCGACGCCTTTCTCCCGGCCCTGGAGCACCGCCTGGCGGCCCTGCGCGCCTGGCTGGAGGACTACTTCGCCCAGAGCGGCTACCGCAGCAGCAGCGAAAGCTGCGACCGCACCCTGCTGGAGCTGGCGCGGCTCTCGCGCTTCCTGAACACCTGGGCGGGCGAGGCCGAGGTGGCCCACCGCCGGCGCTGGCGCGGCCGGCCCCAGGCCGAGCACGACGCGGTGAACCTGTACGCGCCGCTGCCCGAGGGCGACCGCCTGGCGCTGGCGCGTTGGCACCTGGCGCTGTGGGAGCCGCGCCTCAACGCCGCCATCGTGGCCTGGGAGGAGAACCAGCTCGACTGGTTCGATCGCGCCCTGCGCGAGCTGCAGGCGCTGCTGGCAAAGCCCCCGGCGGAGCGGGTGGAGGCCTTCCCGCCGCTGGGCCTGCCGTTGCGGCGACGCGGCCTGCCTCGCCAGCGCGTGATGGTGCTGGAGCCCGAGCAGCGGCCCTTGCGCAGCCGCTCCGTGCTGTGGGTGCGCTACAACCAACTGCTGGAGAAGATCGGGCTGGCCCCGCCCACCATGGAGGGGGTCTTCGCCGAGCTGGCGGAGGACGTGCTGCACGTCACGCGCATGGTGGAGACCAACCTGTTCCTGCTGGCCTCCACGCCGGGCTTCTACGAGCGCGGCCGTGCCGGCGTGCCCATCATCCGCGGACGCACCAACACGCACCCGTTCCTGCTCGATCCGGTGGGCTTCTTCAAGAAGGCCGTGCTCTTCCACAACGGTACGTACACAGTGGCCGGCGGCGGGCTGGACCTGATGTACCTGCAACTCCGTCAACTGGAGCGCTTCGCCAAGTTCGAGCGCTGGGGCGATTGGACGCGCTCCCTGCGCACGCCCCTGCTGGCCAGCCTGATCGGCTGGGAGGAGAACCGCTGGGACGCCTGCACCGAGGGCCTGCTGCAGGTGGCCGACCAATTCCGCAAGCGAGCGGAGGAGGGGCCCCCGTCTGGGGGGGAGTAAGCATCGCCGTTACCGTTATCGCCCGCCCCTTGCGCCTTGGGGCGCGTTCGTACAACAGTGTGGGCTGCCAATCCACAGCCAGCGAGGAGTGCATGAGCTCAGTCCCGATCCGCATCGGCATCATCGGTGCCGGCAACATCGTGAAGACCCGGCACCTGCCCGGCTTCGCCAAGGAGGCCGACGTGCAGGTGGTGGCCGTGTGCAACCGGCGCCGCGAGAGCGCGGAGGCCGTGGCGGCCGAGTGGAAGATTCCCCACGTGGTGGACACGCCCGAGGCCGTGATCGCCCGCGACGACATCAACGTGGTGCTGGTGGGCACGACGCCCTACCTGCACCGCGACCTTTCCGTGGCCGCGCTCAAAGCGGGCAAGCACGTGTTCTGCCAGGCCCGCATGGCCCGCAACGTGGCCGAGGCGCGCGATATGCGGGACGAGGCCCAGCGCCATCCCGACCTCGTGAACATGATCTGTCCCGCGCCGCACGTCTTCCCCGGCCAGCGCTTCGTGCGCGAACTGCTGGAGGCCGGCGAGCTGGGCGAGCTGCGGCTGGTGCGCCTGCAGCACCTCTCGGATGCCCAGCTCAATCCCCAGGCCCCCTGGCACTGGCGCATGGACTGGGACATCTCCGGCTACAACGTGATGACGCTGGGCATCTACGCGGAGATCCTGCAGCGCTGGGTGGGCAAGGCGCGCACGGTCTCGGCCACGGGCCGGCTCTTCACCGAGTCGCGGCCCGACCCCGAGACGGGCGCCCCGCGGCCCGTGCGCATCCCGGAGAGCGTCGTGGCCACGGGCGAGCTGGAGAGCGGCGCGCACTTCGCGTACACGTTCTCCTCCGTGGCGGCGCACTCTCCCGGCGACCGCATCGAGCTGTACGGCACCAAGGGCGCGCTGATCTACGACGTGCCCACCCACGAGATCCGCCTGGGCAAGGTGCAGCCGGGCGAGATCAAGCGCGTGGGCAAGGTGGGCCCCAAGGAGCCGCCGCCCGTGGTGGAGATTCCCGCCGCCGTGCGCGGGGAGTGGCGCGTGGAGGCGGACTTCGTCTCGGCCATTCGCAACGGCACGCCGGTCTTCCCCAGCTTCGCGGACGGTGCGGACTACATGGAGTTCGTGGAGGCCGTGGGCCGTGCCATGGAGCAGCGCCAGGCCATCACCCTGCCGCTATAGGCGGCGCAGGCCCTGCCGCGCCCCCGGCTCTTGAGCGGCGGGGGCCGCCGGGTTAGGATGCGCGAAAGCGGCGGCCGAGGCCGGGTCCGCCGCGTCTCTTCTATCCCCTTGCTCCGTGGAATCGCTGCGCCCATGCACATCGAAGTCATCTGCACCGGCGACGAGGTGCTGACCGGGAAGATCGTCAACTCCAACTTTTCCTACATCTCCCAGAAGTTGGAAGACTTCGGGCTGGGCGTGAAGTGGGGCGCCACCGTGGGCGACGACCGCGACGACCTGCTGGACGCCTTCCAGCGCGCCGGGCAGCGGGCCGACGTGGTGGTGGTGAACGGCGGCCTGGGGCCCACCGTGGACGACCTCTCGCAGGAGGTGGCGGCCCGCGCCGCGGGCGTGAAGCTGGAACTGCACGAGGGCTGGCTGGAGCACATGAAGGCCTACTTCGCCGGGCGCGGGCGCACCATGCCGGACAACAACACCAAGCAGGCCATGCTGCCCGAAGGCGCGGAGGTGCTGGACAACCCCATCGGCACCGCCTGCGGCTTCGCGGTGACCATCGGCAAGGCCCGCTTCTACTTCACGCCGGGCGTGCCGCGCGAGCTGCACCGCATGCTGGAGTTGGAGATCATCCCCCGCGTGCTGGAGAAGGCCGGCAGCCAGTCCGTGATCCGCCTCAAGCGCTTCCACTCCTTCGGCATCGGCGAATCTCATGCGGATGCGCTGCTGACCGGGCTGGAGGCCATGGTGCCGGACGGCACGCTGAAGCTGGGCTTCCGCGCCCACTATCCGCAACTCGAAACCAAGCTCACCGTGCGCGGCGCCACGGAGGAAGAGATCCAAACCAAGCTCGGCCCGGTGGTGGCGGAGGTGCGCCAGCGCATCGGCAACTTCATCCTGGCCGAGGACGACGAGACCCTGGAGGGCGTGGTGCTGAGCCTGCTCGGCGAGCGGGGCGCCACGGTGGCCATTGCCGAGACCTACACCGGTGGGCAGGCCGCGGCGCGGCTGGCACCCCTGCCGGGCGCGGAGGCCGTGTTCACCCGCGGCATGGTGGCGCGGCGACTGGGTGAGCTGTACGGCGCGCTGGAGATGGACGGCGCGGCTCCGCCGGAGGATGCGCCCCTGGCCCCCGAGGTGGCGGAAGCCGTCGCGGAGGCAGCGCGGCGGCAGGCCGGCGCGGACGTGGGTCTGGCCGTGCTGGTGGCCCTCGGAGACGAGTCCCAGCACCCCAACATCCAGAGCACCATCTGCATCGGGGTCAGCACGGGCAGCGAGGTGGCCTCGCGCCGCAGCCGGCTGGTGGGCAACCGCGACTGGATCCGCCTGGGCGCCGTGGAGATGGGGCTGGACAGCCTGCGCCGCTTCCTCAAGGGGCTGCCCATCAAGGAGAAGATCGACTTCGAGCGCGCCGCTCCGAACTAACAGAATCGCCGGGGCACGTTTCGGCTCCGAGGGGGCGCCGCCCCCTCGGGCACCCCCGCAAGGGAGCCAGCCCCCTTGACCCCTTTTGTGGATGGGGTGCAGGGGCTCACGGCCCCTGCCGGCGAGAGGAGGTACGGAGGAAGGAGGCAGCGCCTCCTTCCTCCGTGCAATGCAAGCCGGAATAGCCCTGGTCATGTATCATGGGATAGACCGACCCTGAGCAGGGGCGGGGTGCCGCGGTGGTGTAACGCAATCATGGCGGCGGGTGAGAGTTGGCTGTGAAGGAGCGCCCATGATCAGCGACCGGCTGGCGTATGTGGCCCTGGCCGTCGCGGAGCCGGCGGCGGCCGCGGCGATGTTCGAGCGCGACTTCGGTCTGCCGCGGCGCGAGGTGCCTTGCGGCGGACGCAGCATTCCGGTGCTGGGCATCGGGCGCAGCGCGTTGGCCTTCTTCGCCGTGGGCGATCCGTTCGTGGCGGGACTGGAGCGGCCGGGGCTGCACCACGTCGCGCTGGCCGCGGCCGATCCCGACGCCGCCGCTCGCAGTGCGCGCGAGGAGGGCGTGGGGGCGCTGACGGAGAGCGTCACCGCGGGGCTGGGTGGCGGCGAGCGCATCCTGCTCGATCCTAACGCCACCTGCGGCGTGCGCGTGGCCTTCACCCCGCCGCTGACGGGCCTGCCCGTACCGGACGACGGTGCCGTGCAGCGCATGGACCACCTGGGTGTGGCCAGCCGGGACAATGCCGAGGCCCTGCAGGTGTTCGTGAACCGGCTGGGCCTGCCCCTGGAGAGCACGCAGACGGATGTGGAGACGCGCATCGCCTACGAGAGCTTCACGTCTGACACCTACGGCGTGGTGCACCACGCACGCGAGCCGGAGGTGGTGGGCGGCCTGCGCGTGGCGTTTGTGATCGTGGGCGACTGCGAGCTGGAGTTTCTGCAGGAGCTGGGGCCGCAGGGCCCACCGCGCGTGGAAGCCGGCCGCGCCGGCACGACGGAGCAGGACCAGGGCGCTGTCGCGCGGTATATCGCCCAGCGGGGCGCGGGCCTGCACCACCTCGCCTTCAAGGTCACCGATATCGACGCGATGCTGGAGCGCTTGGCCCAGGCTGGCCACGGCCTCATCGACCGCGTGGGGCGGCCCGGCAGCCGCCGCGCACGCATCGCCTTCCTTCACCCGCGCACCACCGCCGGCGTGCTGCTGCACCTGGTGGAGCGTGGCGAGCGGCATCAGGAGCAACGATCATGAGCAAGGGTCCGGCAGCGGGCAAGCGCGCCACGCCATCCAAGCGCGCCAGTGCAACGAAGCGTCCGGCCACGAAGGCAGCCGCCAAGCGGCCAGCTGCGAAGCCTGCGGCCAAGGCAACGATGCCCGCCGCCAAGGCCACCAAGCGACCGGCGACGAAGGCGCCTTCCAAGCCCGCGGCGAGAACCGCGAAGCCTGCGGCCAAGCGCACGACCGCCGCGAAGGCTGCCAAGGCAACGATGCCCGCCGCCAAGGCCACCAAGCGCACTACAGCCGCCAAGCCGGCGAAGCCTGCGGCCAAGAGGTCGACCGCCGGGAAGGCTGCAAAGCCCGCCACCAAGGCCACCAAGGCCACCAAGGCCAGTACAAACGCGAAGCGCACAACTGCCACCAAGGCTGCAAAGCCGGCGGCCAAAGCCGCGAAGCGCCCGGCGGCGAAGTCGGCAGCGGACGAACGGCGCGCCAAATCCCGCCGCAAAGTGGTGCCCCGGCGCGCCGTGGCGGAGCGGCGGGCGTCCGAGGCGGGACGGACGGCGCCAACCCGGCGCACGCGGTCAGAGCGGCGCGTCCCTCGGGAGCGGCGCCTAGGCGCGGCGGCGAAGGGTCACGACGAGTCGGCGCTGCAGACCCGGCTGGTGGAGGCGGCCCGGGCCGCCGGTGCCCCTGCGGATGTGCTGACGCGCCAGCGCAAGGAAGACCCCTTCGCCGTGCTGGAATGGCTGGTGCCGCGCCGGGGAGGCATGGCGGCCGGCACCGTGCGCTCGGTGACGGACGCGGCCGAAGCGCTGCTGCGGCACCGCATCTTCGTGCATCCGGGAGCGGGCGGGGCGCGGGTGGTGCCCGTGGTCTTCGGGACGGGCGGGCACCGGGGCGTGATCGGCTCGGGCCTCACGCTTCTGCACGTGCACGTCATCGTGACGGCGCTGCTGCAGGCCATCGCGGCCATGCCGCCGGCCCAGCGCGGGGAGGTGTTCGGCGCTGCGGAGTTGGGCGCGGTGCAGCGTCGTGGCTTCGTGCTGGGTCACGACAACCGGCTGTTCAATCCTGAGTTCTCGTACTACGCGGCGTCGCTGCTGCATGAGGCGGGCTACGCCGTGCGCTATGCGGGCCGCATCAGCTCGCCGGAGCTGTCCCTGCTGGTGCCGCTGCGGGGCTGGGCGGGTTCGCTCAACTTCACGCCCAGCCACAATCCCTTCCGCTGGGGTGGGATGAAGTTCGCGCCGGCGGACGGCGGGCTGGCCGGAGGCGACCTCACCGATCCCCTGGCGGCGGAGGCCAACCGCCTGCTGGCCGCCACGGCGCCCGCGGACTGGCCGGCGCCCGCGGCGCTGGAGGCACGCATCGCCGCGGAGTCCCGCCGCATCGAGCGGGTGGACCTGCACGATGCGTATCTGGACGCACTGAACGAGCACCCCGTGGTGCGGCTGGCGGAGCTGATCGAGGAGATCCGGGCCTTGCCCGCCGGGCAGCGGCTGGCCTACGTGGCCGACCCCACCTGGGGCGCCGCCGTGCCGGTCTACGAGCGGCTGCAGCAGCGGCTTGGAGCGGACGTGCTGCAGGTGATCCACACGGAGGTGGACCCCTACTTCGGCGGGCAGGTGACCGAGCCCAACGAGCACACCCTGGCCGATGCGCTGGCGTTGCTGAAGCGCACGCCCGGCGCGCACAAGGTGATGATCCGCAACGACCCGGACAGCGACCGCGGGCTGGTGGGGGACGAGGCGGGAGCGATCCAGATGAATCGCTTCGCTCCGCTGGTGTTCCGCTACCTGCGCGATCTGGGCCTCAGCGGCGACCTGGTGACCACGCTGCCCACCAGCCAGCTCGGGCCGGACTATGCCCGGCGGCACGGCAGCACGGTGCTGCTCACGCCCACGGGCTTCAAGAACTTCCGGCCGCACCTGAAGGGCGGCCGAGCCCTGCTGGCCTATGAGGAGAGCAACGGGCTCACCATCCGGGGCCACACGCTGGACAAGGACGGCGTGCTGGTGGGACTGCTGGGGGCGCGCATCGTGCTGCACTACGGCCGCCCCCTCAGCGCCCTGATGGCGGAGCTGGAGGCGGAGCTGGGGCACTACCACTATCGCCAGGAGACCTTCATGATCGACATGTCCGCGGCGGAGGCCCACGAGCGGCTCAAGGCCCTGGGTGCCACGCGGCCCGGCGAGACCTTCCGGGCCGGCGGGCACGACTACACCATCCTTGAGATCAACGCGGAGGACGGCTACCGTTTCGCGCTGGATGGCGGCTCATGGGTGATGATGCGGCCCTCGGGCACCGAGCCCAAGGTGCGGGTCTACGCGGAGTCGCGGGAGTCCCCGCAGGTCACCGAGGCGCTCTGCGCGGCGGCCAAGGAGCGGGCCCTGGCCGCGGTGCACGCCCGATGAGCGCCGCGCGCAAGTCCGGCCGCGCGCCGGAGCAATCCGAGGAGTTGGACTACGACCACGCCCTGTACCCCATCAGCGGCAACCCGCCCACCTGGGGGCACGCGGACGTGATGGAGCGCGCCGCGCGCGTGTTCGACAAGGTCACCTGGGCGTTGGCCGTGAACCCGAAGAAGCGCTACGACACGCCCCAGGCCGTGCGGCTGGAGATGATGCGCGATTATGTTCGCTATCTCAAGCTCGGCAATGTTACGGTGGAGGCGTACGAGGGTGCCACCGCGCGCTATGCGGAGCGCATCGGCGCGGGAGTGATCGTGAAGGGCCTGCGCAATGTGATGGATCTGCAAGCCGAGATGGAGCAGGCCTTCGGCAACCGGGGGATCAACGAACAGATCGAGACCCTGGTGCTGTTCACGCAGCCCCGGTTGGGTGCGATCAGCTCCAGCCTGATCCGCGAACTGGCCGTGCTGGGCGAGGACATCGACGATTACGTCCTGCCCGAGGTGGTCCGGCGGCTGCGCGAGCACCTCCCCAAGTAGTCGCAACATCGCGCCGCCTGGATGGCGGCGCCCGCAGGGCGGAGCGGCCCCGGCCGAAACCGCCCCTGGCGCAAGGATGCACCATGGACTGGAACGCTCTGCGCTATTGGCCGAAGGCACTCGGCGCCGCGCTGGCGCTGGCGCTGCTGCTGAGCCTGCTCAGCTTCCACCTGCAGGATCCCACGTTCACCAATCTACGCCTGCCCAGCGGGGGTATCGGCAACTGGCTCGGTCTGCCTGGCGCGCTGCTGGGGGGCTCGCTGCTGGAGTGCCTGGGCACGGCGGCGCTGGCGGCCCCGCTGCTGGTGCTGAACTGGGCGTGGTGCGCGCGCAACCGCCCCTCGCCGCTGCGCTACACTGGCTGGAGCGCGGGGCTGCTGCTGGCCCTGGCGGGCTTGCACGGACTGGTGGTTGTGCCGGGCGATCCCGCCCTGCTGGGGCCGGGTCTCGCGGGCTGGGCCGTGCGGCGCTGGGCGGCGCTGACCACCGGCACCTGGGCCGCTGCCGCGCTGTTGGCGTACATCGGGGCCTTCGCCGCCGTGCGCGTGCTCTATGGACCCCTGGCGCGGGCGGCCCTGCGCGATGCGCGGGTGTTCGGCACCTGGATGCTCCGCGAGAGCTGGCGGCAGTGGCGCGATGGCTGGGCAGCCGTGCGGATGCGTGCGGCGCGTGCCCAGCGCGTGGCCGGTGCAACCGCGCTGGGACTGTCGCGCGGCACGCGGCTGGGTTTGGGCGGCCTGCGGCGGATGCTGCTGCAGCCCCCACGCATTGCGCTGGCATGGCTGGCCGAGCTGCGCTCACCGTCACTGGCGCGCGTCAAGGCACGCTCGATGGAGCGGACGGCCCAGCAGCCGCCGCGCCCGCGATCCGCCGGCCGCATGGCGGGCAAAGCCGCTGGGCAAGTCGCCATGGCGGACGCGGAGGAAGCCGCGGCGAGCGCCTTCGACGCATGGTTTGCGCCCATGGACACCGAGGCGGATGTGGCGGAGCCGCCCCCCGCGATGCCGGCTGCTGCTGACCGGGGCCGCTGGGCCACGCCGCCCCCGCGCATCCTGGGCGATGACGAGGAATTGGACCGCGGGGTTGGCGGGGACGATGCCGCGGCGATCACCACACCCGGCCTCGCGGCCGCGCAGCCAGAGGCGTCGCTGGGTGCCGAGGCGGAACCGCCCGCGCAGGACGTACCGGGCTACGAATTCGAGCGGCCGGAAGCGGAAGCCGCCTGGCGTGAGCGCTTCCAGCGCTATGCCCGCAACCTGGACCTGGACTGGGAAGAGCAACTCTGGCGCCGACGCGAAGAGGAGGCCCGCGCCACCCGCGAGGCCAATACGGACCCCGATGCATGAGCCGCAGTGCGCCATCCGAGCGGCAGAGGGCGGGCGATGCCGCGCGCGAAGCGGCTGCGCGCGGCAGGCGCGCGCGCTGGGCGCACCAGGGCTCGCGCCGCCGGGAACTTGCGGGTTGACAACGCCGACAGGAATGGGCACACTGCTTACAGGGCTGAAAAGTCCGCTTCTTACCCGTCGTTCCCCTCGTTCTAGCAATCAGGATTGGATGCAGTCCGCTGGTCCTGTTGCAGCGACATTCCGGACGTGAAGGAACACCGCTCCGGCCCCGGCCGGAGAACCGTGCAAGGGAAGGCAATTCCTCGGGCCTGTTGCCTACGGAATTCATAGCTTACGCTTGAGCGTCCTCGCACCCGTGCGAGCCCGCCGGCCGGAGAGGGGGTAAGACCGGACGGCGTTGCGGGCCCCGCACCGTGCAACTTCCACCGCAGCTTTCAATTTGACGTAACCGAATCCGAACCGAACAGTGTCCCACCCCCAACCGCCGGCGGCCGGGGAACCGTTGTCCGTCCGCATATCTCAGCGACGTCCCATGCGCAGGAGGGCACATGGCGCCGCGATTATCCTCCCTCCGACCGCACGACGTTGCAGCCATCCATGAAAACCACCAACCGCGCAGCCACCATGACGGAAGAAATCGCCAAGGCCCCACCCCCCGAGGCTCCGCCTCCCAAGGAAGCCCGGGAGCCTAAGGACAGCAAGGACAGCAAAGAGCAGAAGGACGGCAGGGAAGCCAAGGGCAATGCCGGCGGCCCCAGCCCCAAAGCGATGAACCTGACGGAGCTCAAGCGCCACAGCATCGCCGAGCTGAACCAGATCGCCAAGGGCTACAATATCGAGAACGCCAGCAGCCTGCGTCGCCAGGATCTGATCTTCGCGCTGCTGCAGGCGCAGTCGAACCAGAACGGCGTGATCTACGGCTCCGGGGTGTTGGAGACGTTGCCGGACGGCTTCGGCTTTCTGCGCTCGCCGGACTACAACTATCTGCCCGGCCCGGACGACATCTACGTGTCGCCCTCTCAGATCCGGCGCTTCAACATGCGCACGGGGGATACCATCTCCGGCCAGATCCGCCCGCCCAAGGAGAACGAGCGCTACTTCGCGCTGCTCAAGGTGGAGGATCTCAACTTCGAGCCGCCGGAGGCCTCCAAGGACAAGATCCTGTTCGACAACCTGACGCCGCTCTATGCGGAACGCCGGATCGTGCTGGAGCGGGACCCGGAGGATCTGACGACGCGCATCATGGACCTGATCACGCCGGTGGGGATGGGTCAGCGCGGACTGATCGTCGCGCCGCCCCGCACCGGCAAGACCATGATCCTGCAGTCCATCGCCAACTCCATCTCCCAGAACCACCCGGATATTCAGCTCATCGTGCTGCTGATCGACGAGCGGCCCGAGGAGGTGACGGATATGGAGCGCTCCGTGCGCGGCGAGGTGATCAGCTCCACCTTCGACGAGCCGGCCACCCGGCACGTGCAGGTGGCCGAGATGGTCATCGAGAAGGCCAAGCGCCTGGTGGAGCACCAGAAGGACGTGGTGATCCTGCTCGACTCCATCACGCGCCTGGCGCGGGCCTATAACTCCGTGGTGCCCCCCAGCGGCAAGATCCTCTCCGGTGGGGTGGATTCCAACGCCCTGCACAAGCCCAAGCGCTTCTTCGGCGCCGCCCGCAACATTGAGGAAGGCGGCTCGCTGACGATCATCGCCACGGCGCTGGTGGATACCGGCAGCCGCATGGACGAGGTGATCTTCGAGGAGTTCAAGGGCACCGGCAACATGGAGCTGGCGCTGGACCGCAAGCTGGTGGAGAAGCGCATCTTCCCCGCCATCGACATCTCCAAGTCCGCCACGCGGAAGGAGGAGTTGCTGATCCCGAAGTACGACCTGGACCGCATCTGGGTGCTGCGCCGCGTGCTGCAGCCGCTCAGCGTGGTGGAGTCCATGGAGTTCCTGTCCAGCAAGCTGGGCAACTTCGAGAGCAATTCCCGCTTCCTGGACATGATGGACAAGATGTAGGCGGCGCTCGCGGCACCTTCGCCGATGCGGCGGCGCGGGCGTCCCCGCCCTTGTGGCAGGGGCCCGGCCCGCTGCGGAGGGTCGCGGCAGATGGCCCGGCAACGCACCCATTGCGTCCGGGTGCGCTCCTCAGTATATTAGACGATTGACGCAGCAAGTTCTGCTCAGACGAGACGCGCGCATCCAGCGGAGCGATATGAAGCCCGAAATCCATCCCGAGTACAAGGAAACCTCGTTCACCTGCGCCTGCGGGAACAGCTTCACGGCGTTCTCCACCATGGGCGGCAGCGTGCACATGGATATCTGTTCGGCGTGCCACCCGTTCTTCACCGGCAAGGAAAAGCTGGTGGACAGCGCGGGCCGCATCGAGAAGTTCAACCGACGCTACAACCGCATCCCGGCCGCCCGCTGAAGTCCGGCGGCCCCTGCCCCCTCGGCTAGATGTTCGAGAACCTCGCTGAGGTCAAGCGGCGCTACGAAGAGATCACCGGGCAGTTGTCAGACCCTGAGGTGATCACGGATCAGGCCCGCTATCGCAAGCTCTCCAAGGAACACAACGACCTGACGCCGATCGTCGCCGCGTACGATCGGTATTGCAGCGTCGAGCACGAGATGGAAGACCAGCGCCAGATCCTGGAGGATCCCAACGAGGATCCGGAGCTGAAGGCCATGGCGCACCAGGAGACGCCGGCGCTGCGCAAGCGCCTGGAAGACCTGGGCGAGGAGCTACGGCACCTGCTCGTGCCCAAGGACCCGCTGGACAACTCGGACATCGTGCTGGAGATCCGCGCCGGGACGGGCGGCGAGGAGGCCTCCCTGTTCGCGGCCGACCTGTACCGCATGTACATGCGCTACGCGGAGCGCCATGGCTGGCGCACCGAGCTGCTCAGCGCCAGCTACAGCGATACGGGCGGCTTCAAGGAAGTGATCATGGGCGTGGAGGGCAACGAGGTGTACCGTCGCCTCAAGTTCGAGGGCGGGGTGCACCGGGTGCAGCGCGTGCCCCAGACCGAGACGCAGGGCCGCATCCACACCTCCGCGGCCACCGTGGCAGTGCTGGCGGAGGCCGAGGAAATTGAGGTGGACATCCATCCGCAGGACCTGCGCATCGACGTGTTCCGCTCCTCCGGCCCTGGCGGCCAGAGCGTCAACACGACCGACTCCGCCGTGCGCATCACGCACCTGCCCACGGGCATCGTGGTGCAGAGCCAGGACGAGAAGTCGCAGCACAAGAACAAGTCCAAGGCCCTCAAGGTGTTGCGGGCCCGGCTGTACGACCGGATGCTGGAGGAGCAGCACAGCAAGGAGGCCGCCCAACGCCGCAGCATGGTGGGCTCGGGCGACCGCAGCGAGCGCATTCGCACCTACAACTTCCCCCAGGGTCGCGTCACCGATCACCGTATCGGGCTCACGCTCTACAAGCTGGAGCAGGTGATGCTGGGCGACCTGGACGACGTGGTGGACGCCCTGCTGGAAGCCGACCAGACTGCCCGCCTGCAGGCCGGCTGAGCCGCCCCGCCGCGGCAGATCCCCCAAGCTCTCAAGAATTCGTTTCGTTGCCCGCCGCCAGCGTGGCGCGCGCGGACGTCTGCGCTCAGGGCGTGGGCGAGGCGTTTCCGTCCTGCTCGGGCAGGCGCTGGGCCAGGAACTGCAGGGTCAGATCGACCAGCTCCGGCGGAGGCGGATCGTCCAGATAGTTGCGGGCCAGCGACACGCTGGAACGGTAGCGCGACAGGTAGGCCGAGCAGTTGGGGCACATCAGCAGGTGCAGCCGGAACTGCCATCGCTTGAGCAGCGGCAGCTCGCGTTCCAGGTAGTCCAGCAGGAACTCGCGCACCTCGGCGTGGGTGCCGGCCAATAGCTTCATCATCGATGTACTCCCGGCCCGCCGAAGAGGGACTGCAGTTCACGCATCAGGTATTGCCGCACGCGGTGCAGGCGCACCCGCACTGCGCCCTCGCTGATGCCCAGGATGTCCGCAGCCTCCTGCGAGGTAAGCCCCTGCAGGTCGCGCAGTTCGAACACGGCGCGCGAATCCGCCGGCAACCGGCCCAGCGAGGTACCCAGGTGCTCGCTGAGCTGCGTGCGGCTGTAATGCTGCTCCGGATTCACGCCCCAGTCGGTAAGGTTCTGCACACTCTGGGCGATGCGCCAGAGTTCACTGTCGTCCAGCACGCCGCTGATGATGGCGCCCTCATCCCCGCGCCGCTTCAGGCGATCCACCGTCTTGCGATAGGCGATCGAGAGCAGCCACGTCTTGAGGCTGGCACGTCCGGCGAAGCCGCCGATGCCCTCGTAGGCGGCCAGGAACGACTCCTGCGCCACCTCCTGGGCGTCGTCGCGGTGGCGCAGCATGCGCAGCGCCAGCCGGTATACCGCGCCGTGGTGCAGGCGCACCAGTTCGTTGAACGCCTCGTGCTCCCGCGCCCGCAGCCGCTCGATCCAGTCGTCGGGTAGTTGACTGCTCATCCAAGTTCCGCGATGGGGCGGCCACGCTGGGCGCGCGGGAGACGGTCACAGGTCGCAGCCCTTTGTAACATTTCCGGGCCGGGCCCGACTATGACCATAGCAACGCACAGGGCCGATCGGCACCACTCGGCCCCCCACCCCGCATGCGAACGGGAGGAGCATGGAACTGCTGACGATGAAGGCCCCGCCGGCCCCGCCCCTGGGCACCACTGGCGCGGGCCTGCTGCGCGAGCACGCCACGCCGCGCATCTTCCGGCGCCAGAGCTTGATCTATTCGCCGGGGGACGCGGCCACGCACGTCTGCCTGGTGGAGCGGGGGGAGGTGAAGCTCTCGCGCTTCACTGCGGAGGGCCGCGAGCTGACCCTGGAGCACCTGGGCGCGGGCGAGGTGTTCGGCGAGATGGAGATCCTGCTGCAGCGGCCGCGCGAATCGCAGGCGCTGGCGCGCTCGGAGTGTGTCGTGTACCAACTGGAGCGCGAGACCCTCTTCGCGCTGGCCCAAACGCACCCGGACTTTGGGCTGTGGCTCACCCAGCGCATGGGTGAACGACAAGCCCGCCTGCACGAGCGGCTGGAGACCCTGCTCTTCAAGAGCGCCAGCGGCAAGGTGGCCGAGGTGCTGCTGCACTTGGCGGAGGCGTACGGAGAACCCACGCCCCGCGGCACGCTGATCAACTACGCCATCACGCACCAGGAGATCGGCAACCTGATCGCCACCACGCGCGAGACGGTCAGCTACGCCTTCATGGAATTCCGCCAGTGCGGCCTCATCTCCACCCGCCAGCGCAAGACCATCATCCTGGACGCAGCCCGGCTCGGCGAGGTGGCCCTGGCCTGACAAGCCGCGTGGGCACGTCCAGCCGCAGCAGGGGCAGCGAGCAGCTCAGTGGGATTACCGAAGTGGTGTCCCCGCCCGACAGGGTCATTCCGAGCGCAGCGAGGAATCTGCTGTCGGGCGACAGAGCAGCAGATTCTTCGGCCCGCCCTGCGGGCCTCAGGATGACAGCGGCCGGACCGGTGGCGCCAAGCGGCCGAGACCCGAAGGGGTCTACGCGCTGTGCCGGGTGTCCCGCTCCATCATCTGCACGAAGCGGTCGAAGAGGTAGAGCGAATCGTGGGGGCCCGGACTTGCCTCCGGGTGGTACTGCACCGAGTAGGCGGGATGCACCAGGGATTCGAAACCCTCGACCGTCTGGTCGTTCAGGCTGCGGTGCGTGACCCGCACGGTGGAAGGGAGGCTGTCCTCCGCCACGGCAAAGCCGTGGTTCTGGCTGGTGACCTCGATCTTGCCGGTGTCCAGGTGCATCACGGGGTGGTTCGCGCCGTGGTGTCCGAACTTGAGCTTGTAGCTCTTGGCGCCCAGCGCCAGTCCCAGAATCTGGTGCCCCAGGCAGATACCGAAGATGGGCACCTGCCCCAGCAGGGCCTTCACGTTCTCCACCGCCGCGGTGACGGGCTCGGGGTCGCCCGGGCCGTTGGAGAGGAATACGCCGTCGGGCTTGCGCTCCAGCACCTTCGCCGCCGGGTAGTCGTAGGGCACCACCTCCACCTGCGCGCCCCGGGCGGCCAGGCAGCGCAGGATGTTGAACTTGATGCCGTAGTCGTAGGCGATCACGCGAAAACGCGTGGGCACCGGCTCGGGCGGAGCCTCCACCGTGGCCCAGTCGTAGGGCTCGGGCACGGAGACCGTCCGCGCAAGGTTCTGCCCCACCATGCTGGGCAGTGCCGTGGCCTCGGCGCGCAGGCGGGCTTCGTCCACGGCTTCGGCTGGGGCGATCATGCCCGGCACCGTGCCCTGCTCCCGCAGGGAGATCACCAGCGCGCGCGTGTCGATGCCTTCCAGCACGGTGATGCCGTGGCGGCTCAGGTAGTCGTCCAGGCTTTCGGTGGAGCGCCAGTTGCTGGTGACCGGGCTCAGCTCCTTGACGATGAAGCCGCGCACAGAGGGGGCGCGGGATTCCACATCCTCGGGATTGGTGCCGTAATTCCCGATATGGGGATAGGTCATCGTGACGATCTGGCCGGCGTAGGACGGATCGGTGAGGATCTCCTGATAACCGCTCATGGAGGTGTTGAAGATCACCTCGCCGGCGGTGGGGCGCTGCGCCCCCCGGAGTTGCCCCCGGAACACGCGCCCGTTGCTCAAGACCAGCAGTCCGTCCATGCCTCCGCGCCTATGCTGACCAGTGCCCCGCTTCCCTCTCAGGTGTACCGTCCGCGCCGGGGATTGTAAACGGAGCGCATGCGCGCCTGGAGGGACCGGCCCCGCCGTCCGCTCGCCCGCCCGCGCAGGGCTCTGGTTTTGAGCGTGGGGCAGCGTACTCGCGGCAGCCTGCGGACAAGCGCCTACGCCGGCCCGCAGGGCGGGCCTCGGGACAACCGGTATGAGTGAACGATCCGACGGGTGGCCCGCGCCGGCTGGACCTTATTCGTCCTCCGCCTTGTCGATGGTGTGCTGGACGCAGGTCTCGATGGCCGACCGCTCGAATTTCTGGCCCGGCTTGGGCTTCAGTGAAACGCCGATACGGTCGCCGTCCTGCGTCAGCGCCATGGAGTCGAGCTTGTCGTACTCGGGCGTGGGGCAAGTGCAGCGCCCCTCGGCGCAGGCCTGCAGGGACTTCAGCACGGTCTCCTGCTTGCCGTGCAGGCCCTCGATCTCGATATCGAGCTTGGATTCGTCTTCCAGAACCTTGAACTTCATGCGCGCCTCCCCGGAAGCATGGCCGCCCGCCCCTGGCGGGGGCGGGCCTCTCCACTTAGCGTCTCACCGGGGCGGGTGCAGCGCTTTGAGCCAGATCAAGCAGGGCGGTGGTCGGGCCCAGGGAGAGCGGATCGGCTGGAACCGCGGCAGCGTCACCCCTCGCGGCGCGGAGCCTTCTCCTGACGCGGCAGCACGAGCACGGTGGAGAGGCACTTGGCGATGAGGCGGCCACGGTCGTCGGTGATCTCCGCTTCGCCCACCGCCGTGCGGCGCCCCAGGTGGATCAGGCGCGCCACGGAGGTGAACACCCCACCCGTGGCGGGCCGGATGAAGTTGATCTTCAGCTCGATGGTGGTGGTCGTGAACGCCTGGGCATCCAGCGCGGCGATGGCGGCATGGGCGATGGAGGAGTCCGCCAGGGTGGTGACCAAGCCCCCCTGCACGATGCCACCCGAGTGCGTCATGTCCTGCCGGAACGGCAGTTCCATGCGCGCGTAGCCGGGCTCCAGATCCACCAGGCGCAGGCCCAGCAGCTCGAAGTAGTCCGAAAGGCCGATGTGCCGCGCCAGGCGGCGCTGCTTTTCCTCGGCGGTGAACGGGGCGAACCCCTCGTAAGGCTTGGCTGGCTCCACGCGTCACTTGCTCCTTGTGTCCGGCTTGCCTAAGATCAAGGCGCCCATCGGCGTTGCGGGCGGTGCCGTGCCGTCCGCGCCTGACGAAGCAGGCGGCCCGGAACGCCCCGCCTGTTGGCCGCGCCGCTCGGTGCGCGGCGGGCCCCATCGCGGCAGCACCGCGCTGCGCCGGGCCACAGTACCCAAGCACGGCGTGTGCGGGCAAGTCCAGTCCGCTTTCCGCTACAGGGCCCAGCCGGCGCCCCGGGCGGCGCAACAGAGGATCCATGGAACGCTTGCCGCTGCACGACCAGCACGAAGCCCTCGGCGCGAAGTTCGGAGAGTTCGCCGGCTACACGATGCCGTTGTACTACCGCAAGCCCATCGAGGAGCACCACACCGTGCGTCAGCAGGTGGGGGTGTTCGACATCTCCCACATGGGCCAGTTCGTGGTTACCGGCGAGCGGGCGGAGGACTTTCTGCAGTATGCGCTGCCGGGCAGCGTGCGGACCATGGCCAATGGCGACGCGCTCTACGCACCGCTGTGCAGGGAGGACGGCGGTGTGCTGGACGATCTGATCATCTATCGCTACGGCCCCACGCATTACCGCGTCATCGTCAATGCTGCCACGCGCGCCAAGGACTACGAGTGGCTGGCCTGCATCGCGGAGGACTTCGCCTGCAAGCTGGAGGACATCTCCGCGGGCTGGTGCCTGCTGGCGGTGCAGGGGCCCCAGGCCTTCGAGCGCCTTGCGCCCCACGTGGAGCAGCCGCCCGGTGCCCTGAAGTACTACAGCTTCGCGGAGACGAAGGCGTTCGGCATCCCGGTGTTCCTCGCGCGCACGGGCTATACGGGCGAGCCCGGCTGCGAGCTGGCCGTGCCCCGCGAGCAGGTCGCCGCGCTGTGGGAGCAGCTCACCGGCACGCTCGGCATCGCGCCCATCGGACTGGCCGCGCGCGATACCCTGCGGCTGGAGGCCTGCATGGCCCTGTACGGTCACGAACTGCGGGAGGAGTGGCACCCGCTGGAATCGGGCCTGAGCTGGGCCGTACAATTGGACGGCGGCGAGGACTACATCGGCAAGAAGGCGCTGCTGGCCATCCGCGGCGTGGGCTATCCCTACCGGCTGGTGGGGCTGGAGGTGACGGGACGCGGCATCCCCCGCGAGGGCTACCGCGTGCTGCACGAGGGCGAGGAAGTCGGCCAGGTCACCTCCGGCGCGCTCTCGCCCACCACCGGCAAGGCCGTGGCGCTGGCCCACATCCGCCAGAGCGTGGCCAAGCTTGGCACGGCGCTGCAGGTGGAGATCCGCGAGAAGCCCGTGGACGCCGTCGTCGTGCGCCGCCCCTTCTACAAGAATCCTACGCTCAAGGCGTAGCGGCTCTACCTGCCGGACGTTTCCGCGCGTCGGTATCCGTCTGCCGGAAGTCCCCACAGCCAGCCGGTGCCGCTTGGCTCGGGCGCCGCTTTGTACCGCGCTTGTTATTCTGAGCGGAGCGAAGAATCTGCTGTGCCGTCGTGCGCAAGCAGATGCTTTGGCCCGCAGCCGGGCCTCGGAATGATGATGAGAGCAAGTGCTTCGAGCCGCGGCCGCGGCCGCCGCTGTCCTACCGATAGCCCTTGCCGATGTGGATGATCACGTCCACACCCTTCTGGTGCAGCTCATTGGTGGTCATGGGGCCGATCCACTGCTGGGCGGACATGGCCTCGGCCATGGACTGCGCGGCGCGCAGGTAGCTCTTGCGGTAGTGGATCTCGCTGGGGCGGGGCAGGGGTTGGGTGGATTCCGCCACGTACAGGATCTTCACCGCCATCCCCAGCCGTTCCTCAATGCGCTCGCGGTCGTACTCGCCGATGAGCAAGGCCACCTGCCGGCCGTGCTGCAGGGGCGTGTCGTGACTCAGCACGACCACGCGCACCGTGGGTTCCGGGGGCAACGGCGGCACGGCCTGGTCGAAGGGTACCTCCGTTGGCGCGGCGCCCGGTGCAGCAGCCGCACCCGGCACGACGGCAGCGGCAGCCGTCGTTGGCGCGGCAGGAGCCGTAGCCGGCTGACCCGGCACCGGGGGCGGCTCGCCCACGGGCCCGAAGGCCTGCATCAGCTCCTGCTTCTGGCGCTGCTCCTCGGCCTTGCGGCGTTCCTCGGCCAGGCGGGCCTCCTCGGCTTCGCGCTTGGCCTGCTCCTCGGCCTCCCGCTTGAGGGCGGCTTCGTCCACCTTGGGCGGCTCCTTGAGCGGCCCCTTGGCCGCGCAGCCGCCCAGCAGGGCCAGCCCCGCCAGCAGCAGTACCGCCCCGACGGCGATGCGCTTCGCCCATCGTGCGCGCGTGCTCATGGTCATTGTGTGTCTGTGCCTCTGGATGCGTAAGGTCTCGTGCTTCCAGTATCGGCGGAAACCCTGGTATTCTTGAGCAGCGGGCCCGCGGGGCGGTTCGGTGCCTGCGCGACACGCGGGCGGGACGCCCGCGCCACCATTGCCCCGAGAGAACGCCCGCGCCACCATGGCTGCGTGCACCGGCCGCGGGGTCATTGTAGCGCAGTGCGGGCCGGGCTGCGTTGCATCGGCCCGGGCGATCCCTTATGGTGGCCGCAGAATCGCAGGGCGGGCCCGGCCTCCGCTCCAGGGGGCCCCGGCGGCGCACCTGCGCCCCAAGCAGGGAAGGATGCGAGGCGGGCATGGACGTGCGCGACAATCAGCTCTTTCTGGGCGACTGCGCGGTGGAGGCGCTGGCGGATGCCTTCGGCACGCCGCTGTACGTGTACGAGGAGGACATCATCCGGCGCCAATGCCGAGCCATGCGAGAGGCCTTCGCGGCGGCCCAGCCGGACCTGCACTACGCGGTCAAGGCGAACTTCAACCCGGCGATTCTTCGCATCCTGCGCGACGAGGGCCTGGGCATCGATGCCGTCTCGCCCTTCGAGGTGCGCCTGTGCCTGGAGATGGGCTTCAAGCCGGAGCAGATCCTCTTCACGGGCAGCAACACCAGCGAGGAGGACTTCGCCTACTGCATCTCCCAGGGCGTGCCCATCAATGCGGGCTCGCTGGTGGAGCTGGAGCGCTTCGGGCGCATGAGTCCGGGCGGCCGCATCAGCCTGCGCATCAATCCGGACGTGGGGGCGGGTCACCACCCGCACGTGATCACGGGCGGGCCGGACTCCAAGTTCGGCATCTACCACACCGAGCAGCCGGCCATCACCGCGCTGCTGGAGCGCTACAACCTGACCCTGGTCGGCATCCAGTCCCACATCGGCACCGGCATCCTGCGCACGGACGAGATGCTGGAGGCCATGGAGATCATCCTGGGCACGGCCCGCGCCTTCCCTGCCCTGGAGTTCGTGGACTTCGGCGGCGGCTTCGGCATCCCCTACCGCCCGGAGCAGGAGCCCCTGCCGCTGGGCGAGCTGGGCAGCGCCATGTGCGAGCGCTTCGCCTCGTTCTGCAGCGAGTACGGGCGCCCGCTCAAGATGAAGCTGGAGCCGGGCCGCTACCTGGTGGCCCAGGCCGCCACGCTGCTGGTGCGCGTGACCAACCTCTCGCACACGCCCGCGCACACATTCGTGGGCACGGATTCCGGCTTCAACCACCTGGTGCGCCCGGCCATGTATGGCGCCTATCACGAAGTGGTGAATGCCAGCCGCGTCAGCGGGGAGCCCATCGAGGCCGTGGTGGCGGGCAACGTGTGCGAGTCCGGCGACGTGTTCACGCAGGGGCCGGAGGGACTGGAGCATCGCCGCTTCACGCGTCCGGAGTTGGGCGATCTGCTGGCGCTGCTGGATGTGGGCGCCTACGGCATGGTGCAGGCCTCCAACTACAACCTGCGCCCGCGCCCGGCCGAGGTGCTGGTGCGCACCGGCAATTCGCGTCTCGTCCGCCGCCGCGAGACCTACGACGACTTGGTGCAGGCCTTCGTGCGGCCCCCGGAGTAGCCCCCGCCGGGCCCCGGTGCGAGCAACAGCAGATTCCTCGCTGCGCTCGGAATGACACCATCGGCGCGTCGAAGACCTTGCCGAGGCTACCGGCGACTTGCGCTGTCCGCTCTTCGGGAGCGCGGCGGCACGCCTACCGCGTCAGCGCGAAGTAGATCACGTAGAGCCACGAGAAGATGCCGTGGACGATGGCCCACAGGATTGAGTGATTCGTCGTGAACGAGATGGCGATCGCCAGGGCGCTCCCAAAGGTGATGCCCTCGCGCACGATGGTCACGCGGTTCATGCCGACTCCTTTCCTGGTTGCCTGATTGCCCGCGAGCTTCCGTCAGCCTTGGTTCTGGCCCGTTGTGGGGGTGCGAAGGCCTACGGTCCCCGCATGCGGTTGCGTTGCGCTGTTCCAGCCCGGCGCTACGCCGTCTTCTCCGCCACGATGAGCAGGCGGTCGTCGCCCAAGGCGTAGGGGCTGCCGTGCAGGTCGGCCGAAAGCTCCAGGGGGGTGAAGCCGGCGCGGGCCAGCATGTCGCCGATTTCCCCCACGGTGAAGATCCAGTGGCAGGCCTGCCGCGTCTCGCGGTGGGCGCCGCGGACGAAGGTGTAGGCGATGTCCAGCCGGCTGTCCCCCACGTCGTAGTCGTTCTCCACCAGCAGCAGCATGTCCCGGACGGGCAGCCAGAAGCGCTCGTCTAGCTGTGGCAGTAGCGATTCCGCGGCCATCAGCGTGTCGATGGCCAACCGCGCGCCGGGCCGCAGCGCCGTGCCCAGCACCTTGAGGAAGGCGACGGTGCCGGGGCGGTCCAGGTACCCCAGGCTGTTGCCGAAGCAGAACGCGGCGTCGAAGCGCCCGCGCGGGGCGCCCAGCAGCCGCCCCAGTCGCCGCATGTCGCCGTGGTGCCAGTCCACCGCCAGGCCCTCGGCCTTGGAGGCGGCGCGGGCCTCCGCCACGTAGTCCGCGGCCAGGTCCACCCCCGTGAGGCGATGGCCGCGCCGGGCCAACTCCAGCGCCAGCCGTCCGTTGCCGCAGGGCACGTCCAGCACAGCCGCGCCGCGGCGCCGGCCGCGCAGCGCCAGGGAGCGCTCCAGCCAGTCGGCCTCGGCCGTGGTGACCTCCGGCGGCACGGCCTTGCGCCACAGCTCCAGCGCCAAGCCCTGATAGAAGTGGACGTACCAGTCCGCGCTCATGGGACGATGGGGAGTGAAGGGAGGAAGAAGGTGCCCGGCCCTCCTAGAGCAGCAGCTCGGCCATGATGCGCAGGGCCTCGGGCGTGGGCTCGCGGATATTGAGCGTGGTGATGG
Source organism: bacterium (assembly GCA_035266845.1). Taxonomy (GTDB): domain Bacteria; phylum SAR324; class SAR324; order SAR324; family JACQKK01; genus DATFMP01. Next base: position 15,309 of record DATFMP010000055.1, on the reverse strand, counting down.
GCGCCTTGCGCCACGGCTCCAGCATCTCGGCAATGCGCTCGCGCGGGCCGCACAGGGCCATGTCGTCCACCAGGGCATCCGGCACGGCGGCGATGGCCTCGGCCTTGCGGCCGTCCAGGTACAGCGCCTGAATGGTGTCCGCCGCCTCCTCATAGCCGTAGCGGCACGCCAGGTCGTGGTAGAAGTTGCGGCCGCGGGCGCCCATGCCGCCCACGTACAGCGCGATGCGCGGGCGCACCTGGTCGCGGCAGGCCTGCACGTCCGGCCCGGGCACCACGCTCACTGACGCGCAGATGTCCAGGTCGGCCAGGGTCTTGCCGGCGCGCTGCAGGCCCGCCTCCAGGTGGGGGCGGAACACGTCGAAGTGCCGTGCGGCAAACTGGGTGGGAATCCAGCCGTCGGCGATCTCCGCGGCAAGGGCCGTGTTCTTGGGGCCGATGGCGGCGATGTAGATGGGCAGGTCCTTGCGTGCGTGCAGGATGCTCTTGAGCGGCTTGCCCAGGCCCGTAGCGTCCTCGCCGCGATAGGGGATCGTGTAGTAATCCCCCTCGAACTCCAGCGGGGCCTCGCGGGCGAAGATCCTGCGCAGGATGGCCACGTACTCGCGCGTGCGGCGCAGGATGCTGCCGTAGGCCACGCCGTGCCAGCCCTCCACCACCTGCGGGCCGGACATGCCCAGGCCCAGGATGAAGCGCCCGCCGGAGAGCGCGTCCAGGGTCATGGCCGTCATGGCCGTGTTGGCCGGGGTGCGCGCGGGCATCTGCAGGATGCCCGAGCCGAGTTGGATGCGCGAGGTCAGCGCACCGGCCCAGGCCAGCGGCGTGGCGGCGTCTGAGCCGTAGGACTCCGCCGTCCACACGACGCCATAGCCCAGGCGCTCGGCCTCCTGCACCAGATCGAAGTCCCAGGCGACCTTGCCGCCCGAATAGCCGAGGATCATTCCCAGTCGCATGCGGCTCCCCTCCTGCGCTGTGGTGTGGCATTGGTGGCGCCCGGGCCGGCCGCCGGGCGATGCGGCGCTGCCCCGCGGCTCAGGCCGCCGACGGCCGGTAGTCCTCCACCAGCGCGCTGACGGCGCGGATGGATTCCAGGCGGTTCAGCGCGTACAGGTGAATGCCGTCCACGCCCTCGCGCAGCAGGGCCTCGATCTGGCGCATGGCGTAGACCAAGCCGTAGGCCGCGGCGCTCTCCGGGTGCGCCTCGAAGCGTTCCAGGCCCACGCGCAGGGCGTCCGGCACCTTGGCCCCGCACGTCCCGGCGAAGCGCGTGATCTGCGTGGCGGAGAGCGCGGGCAGGATGCCCGGCACGATCGGTACCGTGACCCCCCCCTTGCGCAGGTCGTCCCGCCAGCGCAGGAAGTCCGCGTTGTTCAGGAAGAGCTGCGAGACCACGAAGTCCGCGCCGGCCTGAATCTTCTCGATCTGATGGCGCAGTGACACGTGGTACCCGGCGGCCTCCGGGTGGCCCTCCGGGTAGCCCGCCACGCCGATGCCGAAGCCATCCTGCTCGCGGATGGCCCGCACCAGCTCGACGGCATAGGCAAAGCCATCCTCCGGCGGTACGAAGCTTTCCTGCCCCTGGGGCGGGTCGCCGCGCAGGGCCATGATGTTCTCGATGCCCTCCGCGCGCAGGCCGTCCAGCAGGGAGTGGATCTCACCCCGGCTGTGCGCCACGCAGGTGAGGTGGGCCATGGCCTCGATGCCCAGTTCCTGCTTGATGAAGGCGCAGATCTCCCGCGTGGTGTGGCGGGTGCCCCCGCCCGCGCCGTAGGTGACGCTGATGTAGTCCGGGTGGTGCGCCGCAATCTCCTCCAGCTTGTGCTTGAGGTTGCGCACGCCGTCCGGTGTCTTGGGCGGATACAGCTCGATGGAGAAGAGCGGCCGGTCGGGCCGGAACATCTGGGCGATGCGCATGGGCGAAGCGGACCCGTCCATCCGGGGGTGCAAGGCACGCTGCCAGGGGGCGCCGCGGGCGCGCACGCGGTCACGGCGGGCAGTCGCCACAGGTTACCCACCCCTCCGCCGCTTTGGCAAATGGCAGGGAGACCCCGGCGCGCACCGCTTTTCGGCACGCCCGTGGGCGTGCACGTGGTGTGTGGCGCTGGGCTCGGCCGGCTGCCGTGCCTCTTGCGCATTGCGGGTGGGGCGGGCCTCCCGGCCCGTCCGGGCGGAATCCGACCTGGCGAGCGCGGGCGGGGACGCCCGCGCCACCGTGGCCCTGGGTATGTCGGGTGGGGCGGGCCTCCCGGCCCGCCAGTGCCAATGCTACCCCGGTGCGGCAAGGCGCAGGGACCACCTTGGTTCGCGCGCGGCGCGCCGTGCAATGGCATGTAGGGAGCGGACCTGCCGGGCGGCCCAGGTGCCTGTGTGCGCTGGGCAAGGGTCCGGCGGCGGGGGCGGTCGCGATTTCCCTTGCACCGGGGGGCCCGATCCGCTACCCGTAGAGGCACATGGTGTGCGTCGGCGTGGGGGCCCTGCAGGATGCGGGGAGCCGCGCCGTCATCGGCACGGATGCCAACGCTTCCAGGGAAGGAACGATGCGGCACCTCCTGCCTTCCGCGCGCGGCGCGGTCGTCTGTCTGCTCCTATCCGCCTGTCTGCTGTACGGCACCGGCCGGGCGTTCGCCGATCCGGTGAACTTCGGCGATGCCAACGCGCGCATGAGCGTGTATTGGCTCAACGGCATGCTGGTCGTGGGCGTGTACCCGCAGCCCAACGAGGGCTACATCCAGATCGCCCGCCGCGTGATGTCCGATCCGGACGGGTACCAGGGTATCGTCAAGCTCAACCGCAAGCAGCCGGTGATGACCGGGCGGCCGGTGGTGTTCCCCATCGCCAGCCTCAAGCCGGCCCTGTGGAGCATGGCCTTGCACGCCATGTATCCGGACGACGAGCTGACGGAGAAGGGCTGGGCGCACACAGTGACCGACCCCCTGGAGAGCCTGATCCAGCTCACCGAAGCCTACACGGGCAGCCGGCGCTACTTCAGGCAGCTCGCCAAGCTGAATCACATCCGCAATCCCAACGTGTTGCGCATCGGGGACGAGATCACCGTGCCCCTGCGCTGGATTCCGGACGACCTGCACTTCCGGCCCGTGGCGGTGGCCAAGCCCCTGCGTCTGGAGAAGGACAAGAAGACCGGCGAGCTGTACGCGCTCTATACGGTGGCCCAGGACGACACACTTTACTCCCTGCTGCTGCGCTTCACCGACCGCGAGCGCGCGGAGGAGATCAACCGCATGTCCAGGCTGCTGGTGAAGCTGAACGGGCTGCGCAGCGAGGAGCGGCTGCTGGTGGGCCGGACGCTGCGCATTCCGCTGGAGTGGCTCAGCGAGGACTACCTGGTGGCCGGGCACATGCCCGTGAAGCGTCTGCAGCCGCCGGAACCCGCGCCGCCCAAGACGGCGCTGCAGCCCGTGCAGCCCGGCAAGGCGTTCGGGCCCATGTACGTGATCATCGACCCGGGCCACGGCGGGGTCGATCCCGGGGCCGTCTACGGCAAGCGCGGCGCGCCGGACCGCGTTTGGGAGCACGAGGTGGCGTTCGACGTGGCCACGCGGCTCAAGGCGCTGCTGAAGGCGCGCGGATTCAAGGTGTTCACGACCGTGGTGGACCCGGGCAACCACTATCCCCGCGCCAAGCTCTCCCTGGCGGCGCTGGGGGACGAGGTGGTGCCCGTGAGCCCGCCGTACAAGATGCGCTCCTCGCGCGTGTCCATTAACATGCGCGTGTACCTGATCAACGCGCTGTACCGCCAGCTCACGCAGAAGCAGGGCGTCTCGCCGGATCACGTGGTGCTGGTGAGCATCCACGGCGACGCGCTGGCGCCCACCCTGCGCGGGGCGATGGTATACTACCCCGACCATCGCCTGCGCGTACACGAGTTCGCGCCCAACGGCCACGTCTATCGCATCCGGGCCCAGGCGGCCCTGCGCACGATCCTGTTCCACCCGGCGCAGAACCGCAGCGCCGAGGATTCCAGCCGCGGCTTCGCGGAGCAGGTGATGGGCGCCTTCCGCGCCGATCGCCTGGGCGTGAGCCACCGCAAGCCCGTGCGGCCGTACTACTACCGCAACGGCGAGCGCACGCTGCCCGGCGTGCTGCGCTATTCGCTCGTGCCCACCTCCGTGCTGGTGGAGGTGGCGAACCTGAACAACCGCGCGGACCGCCTCGGTGTGCTCCGTCCGGATACCCGCCAGCGCGTGGCCCAGGCCCTCAGCGATGCCCTCGGCGCCCTGCGCAACCAGCGCAGCGGCACCAGCGTGGCCCGCAAGGGCTCCTGAGCCAAGTCGCAGCCGGGCGCGGCCCCGCGCGCCGTCCGGCTGAAACGACCGCGATCCGCGGCAACTCGCATGTTCGCACGCATTGGATATTGCATTTTCCGCGGGCGTGCTAGCATGCCTCCTCGTAACGGTGAAGCGGCGCCGAGGCCGCGTCCGGTAGCGGTTGGGCTGCCGGCCCCCTCGGTTTCGCCGTCGTTGCGGGATTCGTTCCCCCCGCACCACCCTCCCCCTCGGGAGCGGATCCACCGCATCGGTGCCGCGGCCGGGCCTAGCCCGGGCGGCGCGGATCCATGACCACCCTGAATCCCAGTGCAGCGCAGGGCGACGACAACCCCTTGCTGATGCTCGTGCAGCGCGCACGCGAAGTGCGGCGGCGCCTCCTCATCATCGCCGCGGCCATCGGTGCCACGCTGACCGTCACGTGGAGCCTGAGCGACTACGTGATGGCGTTCATCGAGCGCCCCCTGCTGGCCGCCGGCACGCACCTGCAGTTCGACACGCTGACCGATCCGTTCTTCACGCACTTCAAGGCGGCGATCAGCGCGGCGGTGTTCCTCACGTTCCCCCTCACGCTGGTGCAGCTCTGGCGCTTCGTGGCGCCGGCGCTTCACGAGCGGCAGAAGCGGGTCATCTACCCGTTCCTGCTGCTCTCGTTTCCGGCGTTCGTGGGGGGCGGGCTGTTCTGCTACAGCGTGGTGTATCCACCGGCGCTGCGGTTCCTGATCCACTTCGATTCCTCGCTGCTGCCCTCGCTGCGGGTGGGGGACTACGTCTCGTTTACGCTGACGCTGATGTTTACCTTCGGGCTCGTGTTCGAGATGCCGCTGGTAAGCGTGCTGCTGACGCGTATGGGGCTGATCGACCCCAAGGCGCTCAGCATCAACCGGCGCTACGCCATCGTGCTGGTGTTCGTGTTCGCGGCCGTCATCACGCCTTCGGAGGACGCCTTCACGCAGTGCCTGCTGGCCGGGCCCATGCTGATCCTCTACGAGATCAGCGTGCTGGTCGCGCGGCTGGCGCGGCCGAGGGCCAAGCCCAAGCCGGACGCATCCGAGGGCTAAGCAGGCGCAAGCGCGCCGCCGGCCAGGGTGGCGCGCAGGCCGGCCTTGTCACCGGGCGCCGCAAGATGACACCATAGCGGCGACAGAATCGCGGCGCCGCGCGGCGCCGTCTCGTGAACCCCCGATACGGCCGCCGCCCCCGGGCATGGACCTGAAGCTCTACAACACGCTGACGCGCGAGAAGGAAGTGTTCCGGCCGCTCAAGGCCGGGCAGGTGGGCATCTATACCTGTGGCCCCACGGTGTATGCGGAGGCCCACATCGGCAACCTGCGCAGCTACATCTTCCCGGACATCCTCAAGAAGACCCTGTGGCGGCTGGGCTATCGGGTGACCCACGTCATCAACATCACGGACGTGGGGCACCTTACCAGCGACGCGGACACGGGCGAGGACAAGCTGGAGCGCGCCGCGCGCCAAGCCCACCGCTCCGCATGGGAGATCGCCGCGCAATACACCGAGCGCTTCTTCCAGGATCTGGAGCGGCTGCACATCGCCCTGCCGGACGTGGCGCCCCGCGCCGCGGGGGAGATTCCCGCCGAGCTGCGCGAGCGCATCGCCGCCATCTCGCCCCGCTATGCCGCGCTGCACGGGCACATCGCCGAGCAAATCGCGCTGATCCAGGCGCTGGAGACGCGCGGCTTCACCTATCGCACGGACGACGGCATCTACTACGACACGGGGCGCTTCCCGGACTACGGACGCATGGCGCGCCTGCGCGTGGAGGGGCTGCAGGAGGGCGCGCGCGTGGAGATGGGCGGCAAGCGCCACAAGACGGACTTCGCCCTGTGGAAGTTCAGCCCGCCCGGCGTGCAGCGTCAGATGGAGTGGGAGAGCCCGTGGGGCCGGGGCTTCCCCGGCTGGCACGTGGAGTGCTCGGCCATGTCCATGGCCTACCTGGGCGACACCTTCGACATCCACACGGGCGGCACGGACCACATTCCCGTGCACCACACCAACGAGATCGCCCAAAGCGAGGGCGCCACGGGGCACCCGTTCGTGCGCTACTGGCTGCACGGCGAGCACCTGGTGCTGGGCGAGGACACCCGCATGGGCAAGTCCGAGGGCAATTTCATCTCCCTGCAAACGCTCATCGACCAGGACTTTGAGCCGCTGGCCTACCGCTACCTGGTGCTGAACAACCACTACCGCAGCTACCTCAACTTCTCGCCGGATGCGCTCAAGGCAGCGGACAAGGCCCTGATGGGCCTGCGCCGGCTGCTGTGGGAGCTGGGTGGCGGGGACGTGTCGCCGCCGGCCCGCGACGCGGCACCGGCCAGCCCGCGCGAGGAGGCACTGCTGGCGGACCTCTGCGACGACCTGAACACGCCCAAGGCCCTGGCCACGCTGTGGACCGTGCTGCGCGACGCCGCCGTGCCCGATGCAGAGAAGTTGCACCTGGCCGCCTACGCGGACGGCGTGCTCTCGCTGAGGCTGCTCGATTTCTCGCGCCTGGAAGCGCAGCAGGCCGTGCCCGCCGCGATCCGCGAGCTGGCCGAGGCCCGCTGGGCCGCGCGGCAGGCGCGGGACTTCGCCGAGTCGGACCGCCTGCGCGATGCCATCGCGGCCCAGGGCTTCGTCGTGCGCGACCGCAAGGACGGTTACGACCTGGAGAAGGCGGAGGCCTGAGGCGGGCCGCTGAATTTGCGCCGCAAACGCTGTGGATCGATTGTCGCCGTCTCATTCGTTGACAGGAAGTGCCATGCCTTCTGAACTGGAAACCGAACCGACGTTTTACGAGGACGTCTACCGCACCGAGCTGGAGGTGTGGGTGGACGCACTGGAGCAGGACGAGCGCTACGGCACGTGCTTGGTGTTCAGCCAAACGCTATGTCATCCGCACGGCGGAGGGCAGAAGGGCGACCGCGCCACGCTGCTGCTGCCTCCCGAGGACGCCGCGGCGCTGGGACTGGAGGGCGAGGGCCTGGCCATTGCGGACACGCGCCGGGCGGACGGGCGCATCCTGCACGTGCTGGCCGCGCCGCTGGACGTGGGCGTGGCCGAGGGCGTGCTGGTGGGCAGCCACCCCTACCGCCTGCGGCTGGACTGGGACTTCCGGCACCGCCAGATGCGCCTGCACAGCGCCGCGCACCTGCTGCACTGCTTCGTGCAGCACGTGCTGGGGCGCGAGGTCAAGCCGCCGGAGACGTCCGACCTGCAGCCGGACTACGGGCTGAACCGCTACGAGCAGAAGGAGCTGCTCACGCCCGAGCAGATGGAGGACGTGCTGCGGCAGCTCAACGCGTTCGCAGCAGAGGGCCACGGCATCACCACCTACCCCGACGAGCAGCGCCCGGGCTTCCGCTACTGGCAGTGCGAGGACTGGGTGATCCCCTGCGGCGGCACGCACCCCTCCAACACCCGCGACATCGGCACCGTGCACGCCGAGCTTTCCCTCAGGCGCGGGCGCACCAGCATGACCTTCCGCGTGGAATAGGCGCGGGGCTCGGCCAAATCCCTACGAAGTGCGATGCGGGGGCCGTGGGCCCCCGCATCGCAGGAGCCGGCCAGCGCCGGTCATTCCGAGCGAAGCGAGGAATCTGTTGTGCCTCGGGCAAAGCAGGTTCCTCGGCCCGCGCCGCGGGCCTCGGAATGACACCTGGTGGCGGACTGGCGGCACGACGACAGAACCGGCGTCGGCCGCCTTGACTCTGCCAGGCTGCGGATCAGATCGAGATGGTGGCGCCACCGTCCACGACGAAGATCTGGCCGGTAGTCCAGGTGGCGCCGCGGGAGGCCAGGTACACCGCCAGCGGGCCGATGTCGTCCGGATCGCCCACGCGCGGGATGGGGAAGGTGCGAATGCGCGCTTGGCCCTCCGGGCTCTCCCACAGGGCGCGGGCGAAGTCCGTCTTCACCAGGCCCGGCAGGATGGCGTTGACGCGGATGTTGTGCTTGCCCCACTCCGTCGCGAGGGAGCGCACGAGGCCGTTCACCGCGGCCTTGGAGGTGTCGTAGGCGCCGATCACCGGGCTGCCCTTGAGCGACCCCACGCTGGAGACGACGATGAAGGCGCCCCCGCCGCCCGCGATCATGTCCGGCAGCACCTGCTGGCCGAACCACAGGGGGCTCAGCACGTTGGTGTCCATAATCTTGTGCCAAGCCTCGTCGCTGATCTCCGGTAGCGGCCCGTAGTAGGGGTTGGCGGCGGCGTTGCAGACCACGATGTCCGCCGGGCCATAGACTTCGCGCGTCTGATCCACAAGCGCCGCCACCTCGTCCTTGCGGCTCACGTTGCAGGCGATCGCCGTGGCCTGCCCGCCGTCGCCGCGAATGGCCTTGGCCACCGCCTCGCAGGGGTCGATCTTGCGGCTGGAGATAACCACCTGTGCCCCGGCGGCCGCCAGGTGCTCCGCGATCGAGCGGCCGATGCCCTTGGACGCGCCGGTGACGATGGCCGTGCGGCCGGTGAGGTCGAACGGATTGGGCTTACTCATACGGCTGTTGGCTCCGTGCGGTCGTGGGATGAACGGTTGCGCTTGCCTCACACCATGTGACATGCCGCCCGCGCTGGCAAGGGGCGAAGGCCAGCGTCGGTGGGACAGCCACGGGTGTCCAACCGAAAGTGGAAGCGGTCCTCGGTCGAACACGGCCCTGCGCAGGAAGGAGCTGAGCCGCACGCAGAGGCATTTGACATTCCGTAACCCTAAACTTACCGTTAGGCATGACTTACCAAATGGAATCCCTGACGGCCCTGGCCGATCCCACGCGGCGGTCGATCTTCGAGCGCCTGGCGCAGGGACCGCAGGCGGTGGGCGAGTTGGCGCGCGGTCTGCCGGTGAGCCGGCCCGCAGTCTCGCAGCACTTGGCGGTGCTGCGGGCGTCGGGCCTGGTGCGTGCGCACGCCGAGGGCACGCGGCACATCTACCGGATCGACCCGCAGGGCTTGGCCGAACTGCGGGCCTGGCTGGACCGCTTCTGGGATCAGGCGCTGGAGTCCTTCAGGAACGAGGTGCATGCCTCGGCCGCACCCCCCGGAGACAAGAGGAACCCGTGAACGACACGAATGCTGCCGCCCCGATTCGCAAGACCATCCGCGTGGAGGCCACGCCGGAACACGCCTTCGCCGTGTTCACGGAGCGCATCGGGCGCTGGTGGCCGCCGCACTATGGGTTGCTCTCGCAGCCACGGCACGAGCTGATCCTGGAGCCCGGCATCGGCGGGCGCTGGTACGAGCGCGCGGCGGACGGCACGGAGCTCACATGGGGCAAGGTGCTGGCCTGGGAACCCCCGCAGCGGCTGGTGCTGGCGTGGCAGATCGACGGGACGTACCAGTATCGGCCCGACTTCATGGTGGAGGTGGAGGTGCGCTTTCTTGCTGATGGGCCCGGCGCCACCCGCGTGGAGCTGGAGCACCGCAATTTCGAGCGCTACGGCGAGTACGCGGCCGGCATGCTCCAGGCGCTGGATTCGGCCGCCGGCTGGAGCCTGATGCTGGAAGGCTTTGCGGCCGAGGTTGCACGCGCCGACTGAGGAAACCCCGAACCACCCAGCCCCCCCAAAGACGAGATTTACGATGCACAAACTCTTGTGGGTCCTTCAACTCCTGCTCGCCCTGCACACCGCCCTTGGCGCGGTGTGGAAGTTTTCCAATCCCGCGCAGGCCGTGCCTTCCCTGGCCGCGATTCCCCCCGGGGTCTGGCTGGCAATGAGCGTCCTCGAACTGCTTTGCTGCGTGGGCCTGGTCCTCCCGGCACTCAACAAATCCCTGGCCATCCTGGCGCCGATCGCGGCGGTCTTCATCGCCGCGGAAATGCTGCTCTTTTGTGGGCTGGGCCTGGTCTCGGGTGCGCCGAATTACGGCCATATGGCCTATTGGCTGGTCGTGGCCGCCATCTGCGCGTTCATTGCCTACGGCAGGGTGGTGCTTCGGCCGCTTTAGCGGGCCGCTGAACGCATCGTAACCGGCCACAGGCAGCCGGTTGCGCCAAACGTGCAAAGCCGTTCCGGGGTCTGTCCAGCGTTGGGCGGGAAGTAGACCCTCAGGGATTCCCGAGGGTTATGAACGGGTTGGCGTCTCCGCGGTGAGCCAGCGGCAGGTTGGGCCTGCCGCCGGGCCACGCGGAAGAAGTCCACTCAAGCGTCCTGGCGGCCGATGATGGCCACGGACGAGACGTTCTGGTGCGGGAAGCCGCCCAGGTTGTGCGTGAGGCCGTAGCGGGGATCCTTGAGCTGGCGCTCGCCGGCGCGGCCCTGGAGCTGCAGGTACATCTCGTAGAGCATGCGCAGCCCCGAGGCCCCGATGGGGTGCCCGAAGCACTTCAGGCCGCCGTCGATCTGGCAGGGCACCTGACCCTCGGCATCGTAGAAGCCGTCCATCACGTCGCGGATGGCGCCGCCCTCCGGCGAGATGAAGAGGTCCTCCATCGTCACCAGCTCGGTGACCGAGAAGCAGTCGTGCACCTCGATCATGCTGAGCTGTTCGCGCGGATTGGAGATGCCGCCTTCCTCATACGCCCGCTTGGCCGCGATGCGCGTGGTGAGGAAGTAGCTGCCGTCCCAGGAGTTGTGCGCCGCCTCCTGGCCGTTGGAGAGCGCGAGCTGCAGCGCCTTGACCGTGATGATGTCCTTCTTGCCCAGGCTGCGCGCGATCTCCGGCGTGGTAACGATGGCCGCCGCCGCGCCGTCGCTCACGCCACAGCAGTCATAGAGTCCCAGCGGCTCGGCGATCATGGGAGCGTTGATCGCGGTCTCTTCCGTGATGGGCTTGCGCAGGTGCGCCTTGGGGTTCTTGGCGCCATTGGCGTGGCTCTTCACGGAGACGTGCGCCAGCGCCCGCTTGAACTCCTTGGCATCGATGCCGTGCTTGGCGCGGTAGGCCGAGGCGAGCTGCGCGAAGCTGCCGGGCGCCGTCACATTGGCCCAGGTCATGTCGTTGTTCACGCCGCGCGTGCGGCTGGGCAGGCCGCCGTAGCCGGTGTCCTTCAGCTTCTCGGAGCCTACGGCCAGGGCGATATCCGCCGCGCCGGCCGCCACGGCATACACGGCGCCGCGGAAGGCCTCCGTGCCCGAGGCGCAGTAGTTCTCCACGCGCGTGACGGGGATGTTGGGCAGGCGCAGCGCCATGGAGAGCGGCAGGGCGCTCTTGCCCACGTTGAAGTCCTCCAGGGCCGAGGAGAACCACGCCGCATGGATCTCGTTGGTGCCGATGCCGGCCTCCTTGCGGGCTTCCTCGAACGCCTCGACGATCAGCTCTTCCGCCCCGGCATCCCAGCGCTCGCCGAACTTGGAGCACCCCATGCCGATGATCGCCACCTTGTCGCGAATGCCGCTGCCCATTGGCCTACCTCCCCTGCGGGTTGTGCCGCCTTCGCGCGTCGGAGCCGGAGCGAGGGCCCTCGGGCCGGGCGCGCCCTATTCCGCATTCATACCACACTCCGCCCGCAGCGGAAAACCGGTGGGGCAAGTCGTCGGGGCAGCCGACGATCTCCAGCGCAGAGGATCGGTTATGGGGCGTTGCGGCGCCCGGCGATGATCGCCCAGGCGGCGAAGCCCAGCACCGCGGCGATCGATAGCCACGCCAGCCAGTCGCCGAGGCGCGCGTAGAGCGTCCATGCGCCCTGCGTCGGCACGTCGGCCACCACCAGCCCGCCCTGCTGCTCCGCGTTGGCCATTCGCGCCAGCACGCGGCCATAGGGGTCCATGGCATAGCTGATCCCGTCGTAGGTCGTCCTCACGTGGGTGAAGCCGTTCTCCACCGAGCGGAAGGCATCGTTGAGCCGGTAGCCCCTGGGAAACTCATGGGAGCCGGTCAGCATGATGTCCGCCCGCGCATGGCCCGCCTGCCGGGCATAGGGTGGAAAGCTCATGTCCTTGCAGATCGCCACCGCGATGCGCCCGAAGGGGCTGTCGGTGGTCTGGATCACCTCCGCGCCATACGCGAACACCGCGGGCTCCCCGAACTCACGGAAGCCCAGCAGGTAGCGCTTCTGGTAGTCGATGCGCACCGCGCCGGTGTCGTCCACCAGCAGGTGCATGTTGGCGCCCTTGCCGGTCGGCGGGAACCACGCGTAGGGCAGCGCCAGCCACACGCCGTTTTCCGCGGCGATGCGGCCGAGATCCGCCTTCAGCCGCGCGACATCGGCCTCGGTCACGATCATGGCGGACTCCTGGAACGTGACCAGCCGCGCGCCGGCGGCCGCGGCTTCGGTCACGTCCGCCCGGATGTGCGCGAGCGTCGCCTCGTAGGGCTTGGTCAGCCGTCCGTCATAGACCTGCTCCATGGAGTGCACGCCCGGCATGCCCTGCAGGCCGCCCTCATCCGGCAGGATGGCCAATGCGACCCGCACGGTCGGCACGGCGGGCCGCAGGGCCAGCCGCAGGCCACCGTAGGCGGTCACGCCGCCCACCGCCGCGACGAGCACCAGCGCGGCCACCATCGTGGCCCGCCGCTCAAAGCGCCGCTCCCACGCGTAGTTCACGAGCGCCGCCACCCACGACCACAGGAAGACGAAGCCCCAGAGCCCGGCGAGCGCATAGAGCTGGAGGATCGGCAGCGGCCCGGTGCCGAAGACGTTCTTGGCCTGGGTGCCATCCAGCGGCCCCTCCAGCGAGGCGAGGAACATCACCGCCGTGGCCGCCGCCGGGAACACCAGCGTGCCGGCGAACCGATCGCCCAGGCGCGGGGTGACGGCCCGATCGAAGAGGTAGGGCAGCGCGTAGAGCAGCCCGATCAGCGTGGAGCGGATCAGGTTGAACGCCAGCTCCATGCCGGACTGGGAGAAGTCGAAGATGCCCCACAGTGCGATGTTGATGGCCAGGATGAATCCGAGCGCCGTCAGCAGCATCGAGCGCCCGGTGGGCAGCACCCGGCTGAACCGCAGGATGAAGATCGGCGCGACGATGATCATGGCCGGGATCATCGGCAGGAAATCGCTCCGCCGGCAGAACATGAAGAGGCCGAAGCCCAATAGGAACAGCCCGGCGGCTGGCAGGAAGCGTGTATCCGTGGGGGAGTGTGCTGCGGTCATGGGGTGGTCCTCCTGGTGGGGGCGTGGGCCGGAAGCGCAGCCCGGGAGAACTCAGCGGATGGTTCCTCCTCTGCATGCACTCATAGGAAATCTTAGCCGTGACGGCTGCGAGGCGGAATGATCCCGGTCAAACGACCGGGAGGACGTCGGTAGGACGGGGATGAGCGAATGGGGCCGGGCGTCGGTCGGACGCCCGCGCAGGACTGCCTGGGGCAGCCGGAATCACTTGAGGCGATGGACCGGCGCCGCGGTCACTGGGCCTTCGGCACCGCCTTCCAGAAGTAGCGGCGCAGGCCGCGGCGCTCGTCGATGCTTTTGAGGCGGAAGGCCATGGAGACGGGCATCCCCACGTCCACCTGCCCGCCATCCACGTCCGTGATGTCGGCCATGAAGCGCCCGCCCTCCTCGAACTCCACCATGCCGTAGTAGCCGGGCGGATCGAGCGTGAACGTGAGGTAGTCCGCCGTCCACGTCTTGATGTGCGCGGGGCGGTCCGCGAAGGAGAGCGGTTCCTGGGTGTCCACGGCCTTGCACTCGGGGTTCACGCACACGTCCGTGCGGGGGAACTGCGCCGTGCCGCAGGCGCTGCAGCGGCCGCCCATCAGGCCGAACACCATGTCGCGCTTGCGGTAGAGCGCGCTCAGCGGCGTGGGCACGTCCGCCTCGGCGCGGATGCCGAACTCCTTGGTCACCTGGTGCGTGAAGGTGAGGAACTTGTTGTAGTTCGTCTCCTCCTTGCGGTTGGCCAGCGCGCCCTTGACGCCCAGGGTGCCGGCGCGGGCGTGGAAGGCCGGCAGCGCATCGGTGGCCTCGAACAGCAGCGCGTCGCAGCCCTGGCCGAAGCCCACCACCAGCAGCTTGTCGCCAGGCTTGGCCTCCTGCAGCGCGTCGATCAGCAGCAGCAGGGCATGGGCCGTGCCCGTCTCGCCGCAGGTAGCGAAGAGCGTGTCGCGCACGCTCTCCGCGGGCAGGCCCACCTTCTTGGCGATAGACGCCGGCACGGCAGAGAACACGCAGGGCATGGCGAAGAAGCGCACGTCCCCGGGCTGGGTGCCGGTCTGCTCCAGCACGGCCTGCACGGCCGGGGGCACGATCTTCTGGAAGCCCTCGTCACGGATCCAGCGCTCCTCCCAGTTGTAGTCGTACTCGCGGTCCGCCGCGCGGTAGTGATCCACGAAGTCCACCGTGCGTGAGACGCCGCCCAGGTAGCGCGCAATGACGCCCTCGCTGCCCAGGGTGAGCGCCGCCGCACCGTCGCCGTACCACATCTCCTGCACCGAGGCGCTCTTGGCGTGGCGCTGGTCGGCCGCCACGTAGAGCAGCCCGCCGTTCTGGCGGCCCTTCACCACGTCCAGCGCGGCCACCAGGCCGGAGGTGCCGGCCTTCTGGGACGCCGTGATGTCCATGGAGAGCACGCTCTCCGGCAGCATCAGCGCATTGGCCACGATGCCCGCGTTCTGCCGGTCGGCGAAGGGCAGCGTGGTGGAGGCCAGGAAGATGCCGCCCAGGCCGGCGGAATCGCTCCCGGCCAGGCAGTCCCGCGCGGCCGCCACGGCCATGGTGATGGGGTCCTCGTCCCAGTTGCACATGGAGCGCTCGCCCTTGCGGTGGGCGCGCAGGGCCGCGTTGCTCCAGGCGTTGGCGGCGACCATCGCCTCGCGGCTCAGGCGCAGGCGGGGGATGTAGCAACCGTAGGCGGTAATTCCGTGCATGCTCTCGCTCCGAAGAGGCGCCCGCGTTGGGGGCGGTGGCGCCATGAATCACTGCATGTGCAGGGCTGTGGCGTGCGGCCCGGGTGCCTCCGGGTCCCGCTCCCGCGCCGTGCGGCGCTGCGCCGCCCGGATCGGGCGTTTTTGCGCCACATTTCTGACCTGCGTCAAATCGTACCGGCGCTCGCGGCGCTATGCTGTTAATGAGGCGGTCGGCGTCGTTCGATGCCGGCGCCTTGTCATCCCGCCATCTCGGGAGGTTCCTCTCGAGACCCTTGGGGCGGCGCGA